>JAEYYX010000047.1 GCA_023428245.1 Pseudomonadota bacterium | reverse complement strand
CCGCGGGCGCCGCGCCCCCCCCCCCCCCGCTTCCTGTCCTTTGACGACGAAGATACCGAAGCGGACTCCATCGCCGCCGAGATCCACGGCAAGATCAATCGCCAGGACGACGAGCGGATCCCCGCCAGCCACATCGCGATCCTGTTCCGCACGAACGAGCAGCCCCGCGCCTTCGAGCAGGCCTTGCGCCGCGCGGGCATTCCTTACGTCCTGGTCGGCGGGCAGAGCTTCTTCGACCGCAAGGAAATCAAAGACCTTCTCTCTTACCTGCGCGTCCTCGCCAATCCCGTCGACGAGGTTTCCCTCCTCCGCATCATCAACACTCCGGCCCGCGGCATCGGCACCGGTTCCATCGAAGCGCTCCTGAAAAAGGCCGTCGAGGAAGGGGCGCCGCTCATGAAGGTCCTGCCGGACGCACCGAAGATCACTTCGGTCAGCCAGCCAGCAGCGAATGCGATTGGGGAGTTTCTGGCCCTGCTCGACGAGTTCAGGACGCGCTCACGGCGCGAACTCCTCAGCCAATGGTTCCCGGAGTTTTTGGCGCGGGTGAACTACAAGGCGGAGATTGAGCGCCAATACAAGGATCCGAGCGAACAGGAGACCCGCTGGAACACCGTTGAGCAGCTCCTCAATTCGATCGTCACTTATGAAAATCGCAGCGAGTCACCGTCCTTGATCGGCTTCGTCGAAGAGTCGACCCTGATGGCCCAAGGGGACGACGACGATGACGACAAGCGCCGCGAACACTCTGTGACGCTCATGACCCTCCACAGCGCCAAGGGGCTCGAGTTCCCCGAGGTGTACTTGGTCGGTATGGAGGAGGGGATTTTGCCCCACAAGCGCTCGGTGGTGGAACAGATCAGCCACGGAAGCAGCGCCATCGATGAAGAGCGACGGCTCGCCTACGTCGGCGTCACCCGAGCCCAGAATGTGCTCACTTTGAGCTACGCGAAGGGGCGGATGAAGTGGGGAAAGCTCAGAAATCAGCTTCCGAGCCGCTTCTTGCTCGAGATGCGCGGTCAGACCGAGAAATCCCAGGAGATCGCCCAGCTCGCCGTCGAGCAGCTCTCCCGCGAAATCGAGCGCGCCGAGACCAAGGCCGAGACCGCCCCGAAAGGAAAAGGGAAGAAGTCGGCGAACCCGCGCAAGAAGAGCGAGGACGATGCGCCGAGTGTCGCGCCGCAGCCCGTGCGCCGGAAGAAGTTCGACGCTGGCGCCCAGAACGTTCCGAGCATCACAGCTCGTCCGGCGCCGACCCCCGTTCCTCCCGTGGCCCCCGCTTCTCGCGTGCCTGCTCCGTCTTCCCCGGCCGAAGCGCTTTCGGCTGACATGGCGGCCCCCGTTGCTCCTCCGGTGCGCCCGGCCGAAGCGCCCCCGGCCCCCTCGCCCACGCCAACTCCCGCCTCGAAGCCTTCTTCTCCCCGACGGCCACCCGCCGCCGCGCCGTCACCCTCCGTCGCCCCTCCGTCGCCACCCCCTTCCCAAGAAGCCTCGTCTCGACCTCGGCGCCCCGAGCCCCCGCGCTTCGTCCAGGTGAGCCTGTTTGGGGATCTCGAGCCGCCCCGGAAGTGAGCCCCCGGGCCGTCCGACTGGCGCTCACTAGGCCGTCAGAGTAAGGTTTCAAAGATCTCTGAAAGATCTGCCATGCAGGACTCCCCCCGCTCCCCAGATCTGCTCTCGGCAGAATTGGTCGTGGCTGACGCCATCGGAAAGCTGATGCATTTCTGGGGTTTCAAGCGACCTATGGGCCGCATCTGGACCCTGCTCTATCTTTCTAAGGATCCCCTGACGGCGGCGGACCTCGGCGACCGGCTCCAGATGAGCTCGGGCGCGATCTCGATGGCGCTCGCGGAGCTCGAGAAGTGGGGAGCGATCACGCGCACCTGGGTTCCGGGCGAAAGGCGGGATTTCTTCACCGCCGAGACGAGCGTTTGGACGATGGTTCGGCGCGTCCTCCGCGAGCGGGAGCTCTCCATCGTCCGGGATTTCCGAGGCGCTCTGACGACGGCGATCGCCGCCCTCGAAGCCGAAAAGCCCGGTGCGCCCCCCCTCGCCACATCTTACCGCATCGAGCGGCTCAAAGATCTCGAGCGACTCGCGCGCACGGGAGAGACCCTCTTGAGTGCTCTCGTCGCCGGCGGCGTCGTCGATCCGACGGTCCTTGCCGAACCGAAACCCCAGCCTCCCTCCCTGCCCCAACATGACTGAACTGACCGCCTCTTCCTCCCCAAAGCCCCTTCCCCGTCCCGAGGGCGGCTCCGGCGCGATGTTCGACGCGATCGCCGAGCGTTATGATCTCGTGAATCGGATCATCTCGCTCGGTATGGACCAGAGCTGGCGCCGGCGGACCGTGGACTCTCTCGGGCTCAAAGAGCGCGGCGGCAAGGTGCTCGATCTGGCGACGGGGACCGCAGACTTGGCCCTGATGATCGCCGAGCGGGCGCCCGCCGTCGAAGTCACGGGCAGCGATCCCTCCGAGAACATGCTGACCATCGGGCGCCAGAAGGTCGCGCGCTCCCCCTTCGCTGGTCGGATCCACCTTGAGGCCGGTGACGCGCAGGCTCTGCCTTTCCCGGACGACACCTTCGACGGCATCACTATCGCCTTCGGTATCCGCAACGTGCCGGACCGCGAGCGCGCCCTCACGGAGATGGCCCGGGTGTGCAAGCCGGGCGGCCGCGTTGCAATCCTGGAGCTCTCCGAACCGGGTCCTGGCTTCTTCGGAGCCTGCGCCCGCGTGCACGTACATCATATCGTGCCCTGGGTCGGCTCTCTGCTCAGCGGTGCGAAGGAGTATCGTTACTTGCAAAAGTCGATCGCTGCGTTCCCCCCAGCGACCGAGTTCGCCCAGATGATGGAGCGCTCTGGGCTCCGAGTCGTCGAGCTCGTGTCCTTCATCTTCGGCGTGGCCCACCTCTACGTCGCGACCCCCCAAGTTGGATCTTCGACGAGCTGATCAGTGGGCATGAGCGATTCGTCAGAGACGAGCCTGCGGCGAGCGCTGCTCGGAGCGAGTCCGAACCGGCTCGTCGCCGTCACGCTCGAGGCGCCCCACGGACGAGCGCGAGCGCTCCTCCGCCGCACTGGGGCGTCCCGCGCCGCGGAGCCCTGCGTCCTGTGGAGCCGCGGGGATCCCGAAGAGGGGATCTGGGTAGGTCGAGGAGCTGCCGTATGGGCACGGGCGGACGGTCCCGAGCGCTTCACGAACCTTCAGAGATCACTTAAAAGGACGTTCGCAAGTGTTGAATTTTGCGGAATTTATCCGAATCGCCTGAGAGCCTTCGGCGGAGGCGCCTTCTTCGCCTCCGGACCCGAATGCACGGCGCGGCGGACCTTCGGCGCCGCGAGCTTCGTCCTGCCGCGGGTGACCTATGTGGACGCCTCACGCCCGACTCTGACCGTCGTCGGCGACGGGAGCGAGGTCGAGGCGACCCTCGATCTCGTTCGGGCGGTCATGTCGGAGCTTGAACCTCACGCCGATGGACAGCAGCTGCCCCCGGGTCCACTCGGTACCCTCGAGGTCGATCCAGGCGCGGCCGAGAAGTTCCGTCAGCTCGTCATCACGGCCAAACGGCACATCGCCGAAGGACACTTCGATAAGGTGGTGCTTGCGCGGAGGGTCCGAGCTCTCTTCGAGTCGGAGCCGGACCTCGGAGCGATCTGTGAACAGCTCCTCAGCGGCAATGCCGACTCGGTTCGTTTCGCTTACGCCTTCGATAAGGTGGCCTTCTTGGGGGCGACGCCGGAGCGCTTAGTGAAGGTGCGCGGACTCGAGTTCGAGGTGGACGCTCTCGCGGGCACGATCCCCAAATCCGCGAGCGACGCCAAGAAGCGTCTCTTTGAGAGCGTCAAAGATCGACGGGAACACGCCTTCGTGGTCGAGGCAATCCGATCGGCGCTCGCCCCGATCACAAGTGAGCTCACCATCGACCGTGAGCCGGAGCTCAGCGAGCTGCCACAGCTTTACCATCTCCGCACGCCGATCCGTGGCCGATTCAGCTCCCCCCGGAGCGCCCTTGAGGTCGCCGCTCGACTGCACCCGACTCCCGCCGTCGGCGGTTATCCGACCGCGCCTGCGGTTCGATTCATTGAAGAGCAAGAGGCCTTCCCCCGCGGCTGGTACGCGGGACCCTTCGGTTGGGTTGGGCCTTCGGGCGACGGGGAGTTCGTCGTCGCGCTCAGGTCTGCTCTCGTCGACGGAGTCCAGGCGGAGCTCTACGCGGGCGCAGGCATCGTCTCTGCATCTTCCCCCGAAGCAGAGTTCGAAGAGACCGAGCTCAAGCTCGGCCGCATGCTCGGTGTCCTCGGGCTCGCCCGGCCGAGTAACCCTCGGGAGCAAAGTTCGCCACGGAGCTCGGAGGGTCGCGCTCTGGCGCTCCCGTTGCCCGTGAGGCAGCCGTGACGAGCGGGCCTGCGAACCTCCAGGGAGAGTGGGCGCGGCTCTTGGTCGCGGGGCTCGTCCGGCTCGGGGCCCGCGATTTTGTGGTGAGCCCGGGCTCCCGGAGCACCCCGCTCGCCCTCGCGCTCCTCAGCGAACAAGCCGAGCGGGGCGACCGCCTTCGCATCCACTCGGTGATCGATGAGCGGGCCGCAGCGTTCTTTGCCCTCGGTCTCGCTCGCTCGACGGGCGTCGCTCCCGTGCTCATCTGCACCTCAGGAACGGCTGCTGCGCACTACTACCCCGCGCTCATCGAGGCGTACGAGACGCGCCTGCCGCTCCTGGTGCTCTCCGCCGATCGCCCCCCGGAGCTCCAAGAGGTCGGCGCCGCTCAGACGATTCGCCAGAACGAACTCTTCGGCCATTTCGTGGCTTACTGCGCTGACCTCGGAGCCGCGAGCCCGCGAACAGGTTCCTTCGAAGCTCTCTCGCACAAGCTCGAGCTCGCATGGTCGACGGCTGAGAGGGACACGCGCCCTGTCCACCTCAACGCGCCCTTCTATAAACCTCTCGAGCCGGGCGCTCTTGCCGGCGAGCTCGAGCAGGCCCTGCGCGCCCGCGTCGATCAGCTGCTCGCTGAGCTCCCTCGCCTCCACGCAGGAGAGCTCCGATCGGGCAAAGCCGCCGAGCTCCTCGAAGGCGCGCTCGCTGAGAGCCGCCGTCCGCTGTTTGTGCTCGGGGTCCTTGGTCCAGAGGAGCGCGCAAAGGTCGACGAGCTTCTTGCTCGTGAAGCGAGCGCACGCGGACTGAGCGCAGAGGAGCTGGCGGTGTGGAGTGAAATCGCGTCCGGTTCGCCTCATCGACTCGATCTCGAGGTCGCGCTCCGCGCAGGCGGGGCCGCCCTCGATCCGGATTGTGTTTTCCAGTTCGGCGCTCGCATCTGTTCCAGCCGCTATCTCGAGTGGCTCTCTCGCACGCGTCCGACGACGGTCCTCGTCCAAGGGCACGATCACCTCGACCCGACCCGCTCGGCGACATTGAACCTGAGCCTTCCCCTGGAAAGGCTCGAGCTTCCCCTCGCCCGCACGCGTCCCCCGCGGGACTCAGCCTTTATCGAAGCGGCCGGGGCACTCCGCGAGCGCGCCCGGCGCGAGCTCGACCAGCGGCTGTTTGGCTTTCCGCCCTCCTTGCCCAAGCTACCAGGAGAGCCAGCGCTCGAGGAAGCGCGCGCAGTCGCGCTCATCGCCCGCGCGCTGCCGCAAAGTGAGCTCTTCGTGGGCAACAGCCTACCCCTTCGCGTGGCGAGCGCGGTATTGCCTCGAGCCCGCGCGGCAGCTCCGCCGCTCCGGCGCATTTTCGTCCAACGGGGCGTCAATGGCATCGACGGCCTTCTTGCGGGAGCTGCGGGACTCGCGAGCGCTCCGGGAGAGGGGCCCGTTTCGCTCTTCTTAGGTGACGTGAGCGCGACCCACGATCTCGGATCCCTCGCGCTCCTGCGCGGAACGGCGCGACCCGTCTGGGTCTGGATCTTCGATAACGGCGGCGGCCACATCTTCGACCAACTCCCGCTCGGCAAGAACCCGCCCAAGGGTTACGAGCTCTGGCAAACCCCGCCGCGCCTCGACTTCGCGGCGATCGCCGCCGCCTATGGGCTTCTTTCGTTCACAGTGGAGAGCGAGGAAGCGCTCGAGGACCTGCTCGGTGGTTTCTTCGAAAGAGCGCGCCATCGCAGTGCTGTCATCCGCGTGCGGACTCGGAGCACCAGCGCGAACGAATTTCTCGACTCGATCCGACCGAGCGAACGCAGCTAAGGAGGCCCAATGAGAAAGATCGCGCTCCACGGCTTCACTCAGTCGCCCGAGCAGTGGCGCTGGATCTTCGAGGAAGAAATCGTGGCTCCGTGGCTGCCCGGTCACGGCCCCACCCCGGATCTCAGCGCGTGCTCCTTCGACGACGCCGCTCAATCGATCCTCGAGGTCGCCAGAAGCGCGCCATCGATTCTCATCGGTTACTCGATGGGCGCGCGGCTCGCTCTCTCGGCTCTCGCCCGCGAGCCCTCTCTCTTCGAGCGGGCGATCCTGATCGGAGTGCAACCCGGGCTCGAAGAGCCGGAGGCGCGCGCGGAGCGCCGCCTCTGGGAGCGGAGGTGGATCGATAAGCTCGAGAGTGAGGGCCTCGAGAGCTTCCTCTCTGCCTGGGAGCAGCTGCCGCTCTTTGGGGATCAGAAAGGCGGACCTCAGCCGCAGGCCCAAGCTGCCCGTCGCCGCAGTCACACCGCGCTCGGCTTAGCCCACGCCCTCCGGGTGCTCGGCCTCGCGGACATGCCGAACCACTGGGGCGATCTCTCGAGGATCCGGTGCCCCGTCGAACTGGTGGTCGGAGAGCTGGACGAAAAGTTTCGCACCCTCGCCGAGCGCGCGCTACCACGACTCCCGAGCGCGCGTCTCCACGTCATCCCCGGCGCCGGCCACAATCCCCTCGAAAGTCAGCCGGAGGCTACCTTCGCCCTGCTCCGCCGTCTCGCGGGAAGCTGAGCGACCCTTCGAGAGCTTCGCCCTGCTCCCGCGTCTCGCGGAAGCCTGACGAGACCGCCCCGGGAACGATTGTGCGCCCTTCGGTGCCCGAGGTGGTTTCCGCCTCCGCGGACGGGCGCTAGAGATCGCCTTCGATGAGCTCTTCGGTCGGACTCGCGCCTTCTTTGCCCCGTCCTGGTTCTGCAGGCGCGTGGCTTCTCGCCTGCCGCGTGAAGACGCTACCGGCGGCTGTGACGCCCGTCCTGCTCGGTTCGGCGCTCGCGCTCCACGCGGGACATTTCCGGTGGCTTCCGGGCCTGCTCGCCCTCTGGGGTGCGCTCCTTCTCCAGATCACTTCCAACTTCGCGAACGACGTCCTCGACTTCGAAAAGGGCGCCGATACTGATGAACGCGTCGGACCTGTGCGAGCCGTGCAGGCGGGACTCCTCTCACCGCGCGCCATGAAGCTGGGCCTAGCAGTGGTGATCTTGCTCCTCGTGGCGCTCGGCTCGGGCCTCGCCTTTCTGGTCGGACCGAGCATCGTCGTGATCGGCGTCGCTTCGATCCTGGCCGCGCTCGCTTATACAGGCGGACCTTACCCTCTCGCCTACTTGGGGCTCGGCGATCTTTTCGTCTTTCTCTTCTTCGGGCTCGTTGCCGTGCTCGGAACTGTGCACGTTCACAGCGCGCCGATCACTCCCCTCGCCGTGCTCTTCGCAGCGGCCGCAGGCGCGCTCTCGACGAACATCCTGATCGTGAACAACGTGCGCGATCGAGCGACCGACACGGTCGCCGGCAAGCGCACCACAGCTGTCCGCTTTGGGAGATTTTTCGCGGAGTGGGAATATACGCTCCTCGCAGCGCTCGCCTTCCTCACCCCGCCGACCGCGTTCTTGTTCGGCTGGGCCGAGTATCCCATTGTCCTTCCTCTTCTCGCCTTCCCCCTCGCGCTCAAGACCCGTCGGCATCTTCTCGAGCGAGAGGGCGCCTTGCTGAATGCCGTTCTCGGTGAGAGCGCGCGGGTGCTGCTCGTGTTCGGAGTGCTCGCGGCTTTGGGCCTCGCGGGAGCGCGATGCGCGGAGCAGGAGCGCCCCTCGGCTCCGCGCATCGCCGATCCCGGGCTCGCTCCAGAAAGCGCGGCGCCCGCGCCATGACCGAGGAGCGCATTTCGGACGCATTTCGGATCCGCGAGCACCAGGGCGCTCACCGGACAATCACGACCAGCCGTCTGCGCTCGGAGGGACGAAAGACTTTCTTCTTCGAGTGCCGCTCGGAAGGCGAGATCTTCGTCGGGGAGGCGAGCCCGCTTCCGGGTTACGGTTCGGACGATCCGGCGCGGGCTCGCCGGGAGCTCGAAGAGCTCGCTCCCGCGCAGTGGGCACGTCTCCGAGGCGAGCTCGAGAGCCCAAGACTCACGATTGAGGAGCTCGAAGAGCTCTCGAAACCACTCACGAGCCCAGCGGCGCGTTTTGCGCTCGAGACAGCGTGGCTCGAGGCGCGCGCGGCGCGGACGGGTCGGGGTCTTTTCTGGCTCCTCCGCGGCGCACTCGGCAAAGAAGCAAAAGAGCCACCTCAGGTTCCGACGAGCGCCGTTCTTGATGCCGCCGAGGAGGAGCCGATGGCGCGCGCCGGGGCGCTCTTTCGAGCTGGAATCCGGACCTTTAAGGTGAAATGCGGGCTCGACATCGAACGGGAGAAGGCTCTTCTCACAGCTCTCTCAGAGCTCGGTCAGGTGCACCTGCGGGTGGATCCGAATCTCGCCTGGTCGAGGGAAGAGCTCGAGAAACATAGCCGAGCCCTCACCCATTTGCCGATCGAGTACATCGAAGATCCGTCGCTCGAGCTCTCCGCTTGGAAAGAGAGCGCGCTCCCCGTCGCTATCGACGAACCTCTCACGTCTCTCGAGCCCAAGAGCGCCGCACTCGGAGCGAGCGTACAGTTTCTGATCCTGAAGCCGATGGCGCTCGGGGGCTTCAGTCGAGCCCTCCGCTGGGCTCAGGTGGCCGAACAGATCGGAGCGAGCCCGATTGTGTCCCACTTGTTCGATGGGCCGGTGGCGCTCGATGCGGCGGCTGCGCTCGCCTTCGCTGTGCAAGATCCCGAACGCGCCGCCGGGCTCGGGGACCACGCGGGGCTTTTTGCCTTTTCCGAGCGTCCCCGCTCTGGACTCGGGGCGTTCCTTACCCCTCCGGGCGTCCGGGCGGGCTCAGCTCGGGCGTCCGGGCCGGCTTAGCTCGGGCGTCCGGGCGGGCTCAGCTCGGGCGCTGGGCTCAGACGAAGGCTCGGCCCGGCCCAGGAGGAGGTGATGGACCGGGGCCCCAAAATCAAAGAGCGATCTCCGGAGCTCCGTAATAGAACCCCGCCGTGTTCGACCTTCTCGAAGGCCCTGATTCCGCCCGACCCGCGCTCGAGTTCTTGAGCGATGGCACGCGCGTCTCGTACGCGATGCTCCGCGATCGTGTTCGTGAGCTCGCGCCGAGCCTCCAAGGTCAAAAGGGAAAGTTCCTTCCCTTCACTCCGACCCGAACCCCCGCCTCCATCATTGATCTCATCGCGCAGCTCGAGTGCGGCATGGCTCTCGGTTTGCTCGACGAACGGCGCACGCCCGGTGAGCGTGAAGGCGTGACGAAGCGGCTGTTAGCTCACCCCGCTGACGATCGCGATCGCATCGTCCTTCCCACCTCCGGCAGCACCGGCGCACCCAAGCTCGTCGTCCACACGAAAGAGAGTCTCATCGCCGCCGCCGTCGCGAGCGAGCAAAATCTCGGCTGGGCCGTGAGCGGCGACCGCTGGTATTTGAACCTGCCCTTAGCTCACGTCGGCGGGCTCGCGCTTCTGATCCGCTGCATTCGCGCCCGCCAGACCATCGTCGTCGGCGCCGCCCGATCGAGCGAACCCGAGCACGTCCTCTCGGAGCTCACCCGGGGCCAAGTCAGCCTCGCATCGTTCGTCCCGACCCAAATTGCGCGCCTGCTCCGGGAGGAAAAGAGCGCAGAGCGCCTGTCTTTGCGCGCGGTGCTCGTCGGAGGCGCTCCGATCAGCGAAACCCTGCGCCGCCGAGCCCGGGAGCTCGGCTGGCCCCTCCTTGCGACCTACGGCCTCACCGAAATGTCCTCACAGGTCGCTACCGAGTCCCCCTCGCTTCTCATCCGCGACGAAGACGACGGACGGCTCCCGCCTCCCGGCTCCGTGGGCCAGCCTTTGTCTGGGGTTTCCGTGCGGGTCCAAGCGGACGGCACCTTACAGGTGCGCGGCACGATGGCGCTTCGGACCTATCTCGGCCAAGGCTCGCCCCTCGACGCAGAGGGCTACTTCACGACAAGCGATCTCGGCTCTCTAGGCCCCGACGGAACTCTGACGGTGCTCGGGCGCAAGGACAACATGCTCATCACAGGCGGCGAGAACGTGAGCCCGGAGATCGTCGAGGCGGCGTTGCTCGAGATCCCCGGAGTTCGGGACTGTTGTGTGAGCGGCGCGCCGGATCCGGAGTGGGGTGAGCGGCTGGTGGCGACCCTTGTGCTCGAAGCTCCCGAGCCTTCCGACAGCGCCCTCCGGCTGGCTCTCGAGGCGAAATTGCCGCACTTTTCTACTCCCAAGGAGTTTCGACGGGTCAAGGCGCTGCCGCTGCTCCCCAATGGCAAGCTCGATCGTCGAGCTGTTCGGAACGCTCTCTCGTCCTCTTGAGGGTCTCTTGAGGAGGGGTCACCGCGGGTACCCGGGCCCTGCTCCCTCTCTCGCGTTCGCGGACTCTTCTCCTAGGAGCAACGGTCCATGACAGGGCGCCACCTTGCCTCGCCCCCAGAAAGGCCGCACCTTGAACCCTGATGTCCCACTCATCCAAGCTCGTTCGAGCAGCTTCACCCCTCAGCTTCCCTTGGCGCACGCGGGACCCGTTCTTGTTCTGTGCGCACCATAGGGACGCGTATCCTGCCGGGGATGACGCCATGGCCGCACCCCTGAATGCGCGAGCGGGCCGCCACATGGGCTCGGATTTCTCGGGCAAAGACGGCTTCAGTATGTACCACGGCGAGACGGTGCCCGGCTTCCCCTCGCATCCTCATCGCGGCTTCGAGACCGTCACCATCGCTCGCGCCGGGTACATCGATCACTCCGACTCCCTCGGAGCGACCGCACGCTTCGGCAACGGTGACGTCCAGTGGCTCACCACGGGCGCCGGCATCGTGCACTCGGAGATGTTCCCGCTCGTCCATCAGGACAAGCCGAACCCCACCGAACTCTTCCAGATTTGGCTGAATCTGCCGAGATCTTCGAAGATGGTAAGTCCCTACTTCTCGATGCTTTGGGGCGAAGACGTGCCTAAGGTCCTCCGCGGTGAACCTGGACGACAGGCGGAGCTCCGCGTCATTGCGGGTCGTTTCGACGACACAGGCGCGGCGCCTCCTCCCCCTGACTCCTGGGCGAATCGCCCCGAAGCCCACGTCGAGATCTGGACGATCCGCCTCGAGCCCGGCGCCAAGATCACGCTGCCTCCGACGACCGCTTCTTCGAATCGCACGCTTTATTTCTTCCAAGGCAAGGAGGTCATCCTGCGCGGAGCCGACGAAGAGATCTTGGTCGACCAAAACGCGATGATCGAACTCCAGCCGACGCTCTCGGTGGAGCTCGAGGCGAAGGATGGCGAGGTCGAGTTGCTCCTGCTCGGTGGCGAGCCGATCGGAGAACCTGTGGTCCAACATGGTCCCTTCGTCCTCACGACCCACGAAGAGCTCGAGCAGACCTTCCGCGATTACAACCGGACGCGGTTCGGCGGATGGCCCTGGGGCTCGAGTGGCCCCGTCCACCCCCGCACCAAGGGACGCTTCGCGATTCACACGGACGGGCGCGTCGAGACCCGCGACTGACGCGGGCGAAGCACGCGAGAAAACCAAGCTGAACCGGCCCGCGCACGCGCGCTGGCGAGCAGCAGAAGAGCGAGGGCCGCGGGCCCGAGCGACGGAATCATGCCCAACCAGACCCGCGACTCGACCACGACCGTGTGACGCCCCGCCGGAACACGGACCGAGACGAACCCCGGAGCCACCGCGCGCCGGGGTTCGTTTTTTCCATCGATGGTCGCGCGGAAGTTCTGAAAATAGGCGATGCGGAGGACGACATCGACAGGGTGGTCGGTCTCGACCTCCGCGCGATAGCGACCCGGCCGCCGCTCGATCGGACGCAGCCGCGCCCCTTCGGCCGAGCACCCATCCAGAGGCACCTCTCGCACGAGCAGGTCGCCTTCCGTCCACTCGAGCTCGACGTAGCGCGAAGGATCGAGGAGATGATCCGCACCTACGCCAGTCCGAAGTTCTCCATAGATCTTGTTTGCCAGGGCGCGGTTTTCGCCCGAGTAGCCCTCACGGACGCAGCCAACGCCCCAGAGATCGCTCCCTCCTTCGCGCTCGAACATCCGCATCTTTCCCGCCGCGTGCAGCTCTCGCCACTCCGAGGGGAGCGCTTCTCCTGTCCAAAGCAAATGACGCACACCGAGCGCTTCGGCACGGCGCGCCGAGCCAGGACGCAGAGGTTCGAGGCGCGCGTAGGCGAACAAATGGACGCCGACGTGCCCGCCCACCGCACCGGTCGCGCCGATCGAGCGCGGGGTGTCGAGCGAAAGCGCGTCGTGCGTGAACAGACGGATGAAGTCTTCGTCCTCTGTGTCGTACCAAACGCGCCCCTCGGCAGGTTCATCGAGCCAGCTCTTGACGAGCTCGGTGTCGTAACCCGGCGGTGACTTGAAGCGGCTGAGGACACTCGGCCACGCTCGGGCGTACGCGAGCCGCGGGGGCAAAGCGAAGATCAGGCACACGGCGCCGGCCGCGATGAACCCTCCGCGCACCCAGTCGAGCGACAATCGCCGCAAGCGCCCGCTCGAAATCGCTGCGACATCGCGCGCGACGGCCTCCGTGGCGACGGCGATGAGCAGCGCCGCGGCCACCGGCAAAAGAGCAACGAAACGAAGAGGCTGCACGAATTTGAGCGCGAAATCACCCAGCATCCCCAGCTTCGGGAGACTGGGGCCGCTCACCGAGATCAGAAGACCGAGTGCAAGCGCACAGAAGGCGCCGCGCACCTCCGGTCGGCCGAGTCGAGGCACCGCGAGGAGCAGCGCCGCGATGGTCCAGTTCGTCATCACGCCGCTCCCCCCTTGGTCGAAAAGATCGCCGTCTTCGAGCCACCAGATGAGCCGATCGGGGGCAAACCCGACGTGACGCCAGCCAAATCCATCCGGCCAGCCAAACGGTACGCGGAGGCCGATCATGCCCTGGCCGTACAGCCCGAGCGCCGTCAGCCCGAGCGTTGCCGCGCCCCACAAGAAGCGTGTGAGGAGCTTTCGTTGACCGAGGGCAACGACCCCAAAGCCCAGGAACAATACGCCGGCCACGCTGAGCTGGGGGTGGCTCGCGGCGGCGAGGATCGACCAGAGAAGAACCTTTCCGAAGCCGTCACCGCGGAGCACCGAGCGCATCCAGAGCATAACGATCGGGAGCCCCATCGTTTGGGACACAAGGCCGACCGAGAAGAAGACCTCATAGCCGCCGAAGAAGGGGTTGTAGGGGGAGATCAGCGCCACGAACCCGGCGCCCGTCGCCGCGAGCGCGGGACGCACCCGAGGAACCTCGAGGAGACAGAGGTAAACGACGAGGGGCGTCAGGAAGAGGAAAAGCCAGCCGAGCCACTGCACAGCGCGGACCGGCGACAGCCCAAGTGAGATTTCGAGGGCCAATGAGACCCAAGGCAGCGGCGGGTAGTGTTGGGCGAAGGGGAATCCAGCCAGCAAGCCGTCGAGCCACCCGCTCCCGAAGCCGTGCAGAGCCAAATCTCTGCCCATACGCGCGTGGGTCTCGGTATCTCCCCACAATTTTTCCGGGAGCCATGGCGGGGCAAGCAAGAGCAGCGGAAACTCGGCGGCAATCACCGCCACCGCCCCGACGAGACGCCCTCTCTGACTCGTCGTCTCAAGGGCGTCCGTGTCCCTGATCCCCGCGCGGCGCACGCGCCACGAGAGCAGTCCGTCCAGGATCATCAACAAGGGACAGACCAGACCGAGGAACACTACCCCCGAGGCTATCAAATGCCCGCAGCCCAAGATACGCGCGGGCCCCTCGAGCGCCTGAAAATTCTCAACTCGCCGCGCAAAATTCTCCGGACAACTCGGGAGCTGCGAGCTACGTTAGAAGTAATCGCCGCGCGCCGCTTCGGCGTGTGTGAAGGTGGCTTCGCTTATTCGTTCTCCCAAGGCTCCATGTTGATTGACCATCATCCCCTCGACCTCCGATTCGCTGGTGCGCGGCGCTGGGTCTACCTCGGGGTGGGCTGGGTCGCGTTCGTGTTCGGGATCGCGGGGGCGCTCTTGCCGATCCTGCCGGCGATGCCCTTCTTCTTCATGAGTCTCTGGGCGTTCAGCCGGAGTTCGCCGGAGCTCGAGCGTTGGCTCTTGAATCACCGATGGATCGGGCCGGGCCTCCGGCGCTTCCGAGAGCACAGCGTGGTTCCCCTCAGCGTCAAGGTCGGCTCGGTGACCTGCATGGTCGGCGCCTTCGTGCTCGCGGCTCTGAGCGGTCGCCTGCCCCTGTGGGCGCTCGGGACCCAGGCCTTCTTCGTGGCCGTCGGCTGTTGGTTCATCCTCCGCTTCCCGAGTAAGGAGCCGCCCCCGTCGGGCACCCCATGATCATCGGCGTCCCCCGCGAAACCAAGAAGAACGAATTCCGGGTCGCGGTGACGCCGGACGGGTTAAAGAGCCTGCTGCATGGCTCTCACGAAGTCCTTATCGAAGAGGGCGCGGGTACGGGAAGCGGCTATTCGGACGACGAATACCGAGCCAAGGGCGGCCGCGTCGTCTCGCGTGAGGAGCTCTTTTCTCGAGCGGAGCTCATCGTCAAAGTCAAAGAACCCCAGAGCGAGGAGTTTTCCCTGCTCCGCCCGGGCCAGATCGTGTTCGGCTATTTCCACCTCGCCGCTTCCGAAGAGCTGACGCGGGCCTGTCTCGAAAGCGGGATCGTGGCCCTCGCCTTTGAGACGCTCGAAGGACCCCGGGGGGATCTCCCCCTGCTCGCGCCGATGAGCGCGATCGCCGGACGCCTCTCTGTCCAAGTGGGGGCTCATTTCCTCGAGAAAGCCCACGGCGGGAGCGGAGTTCTCTTGGGCGGCGTACCTGGCGTCACCCCGGGGCACGTCACAATCGTCGGCGCTGGAGTCGTCGGAGAGAACGCCGCGCGCATTGCCGCAGGCATGGGAGCGGATGTCGTCATCCTCGACGTCGACGGGGCGCGACTGAGCGAGCTCGCTACGAAACTCCCGCCGAACGTCCGCACTCTCTATTCGAGCGAGGGAGCTCTCGAGCAGGAAGCAGCGCGCGCGGATCTCTTGGTCGCGGCCGTTTATCTTCGCGGCCGGCGCGCACCGAAGCTCATCGGGCGCTCTTTGCTCTCGCGAATGAACGCGGGGAGCGTGCTCTGTGACGTGTGCGTCGACCAGGGCGGCGCCGCCGAGACCTCTCACCCCACGACCCATGAAAACCCCGTGTTTGTCGTCGACGGCGTGACCCATTACTGCGTCGCGAATATGCCCGGGGCGGTCCCGCGCACGAGCACGAACGCCCTCGCCGCGGCGGTCCTGCCCTCGGTTCGACAGCTCGCAGACGGCGGGCTCGATGCCTTCTTGGCCCGATCCCCAGGGCAACAAAAAGCGCTCAACCTCGCCCGCGGGGCCATCATGAACGCCGACGTCGCGGCGACTTTCCCCGCGCTACGCGCCGCCTGCTGAGCAGGGGTTTCCTCAGTCGCCGGAATACTCTGCGCCCGGAGCCGCGTGGGCCCCGCAGAGCCTCTATGCGCCGTCTGCTGTGATTTTCCGCTTCTCGCGCTATGAGTTCGGCCCCCTCGAGGTTCGTCGGTCCATGTCCTCTTCACTGCCATTTCCCCTCGCCCTCTTGGCCCTTGCGCTGTCCCTCGGCTGTGAAGCTCGCTCGAGCGCTCCCGAGCCCGCGCGCGAAACGAAGAAGGCCGAAGCGCAGGCTCCTGATGCCCCCAAACTCTACGGAGAGCCCCTTCCTGATGCGGAGCGGGCCGAGCTCACCGCTGTCCTCCAGCACCCTGAGAACTACACGAGTCGCGATCTCCTCATCGAAGGCGATGTGAAGCGCGCCTGCTCGAAGAAGGGCTGCTGGATGGAGCTCTCCCCGAGCGGCTCCGATGGATCGCTCTCCTGCCGGGTGACATTCAAGGACTACGCCTTCTTCGTGCCGACAAACTCCCCCGGCAAACGCGCGCGGCTCGTTGGACAGGTGAGCACACGCACCCTGAGCCGCGCTCATACAGAGCACCTCGAGGCCGAGGGCGCTCGCATCGCCTCGAAGAACCCGGACGGCTCCGCAGTGGAGGTCCAGATCGTCGCGCGAGGTGTCGAGCTCCGATGAAGGCGGCCCTAGGAGACTTTCGACGCGCCCCGGCGGCGCTCCTTTTTTTGAGTTCGATGGCGCTTCTCAGCGCTGCGTGCCGAACCACGCCTGCCCAGGACTCGAGTGAACCCGCGACGACAGAGACAAAGGACCGCGCTGTCCCGTCGGAGAACGCAGCTTCACCCTCGGCGCGCCCCGACGCCTCCACGAACGCGACGGCTCCGGCCGAGGTTCCGAAAGAGCCCGCTCCCGAGCCGCTTCCCGAGAGTCTCGACTTCGAGCGCATCGTCGATCTCCCGGTACCCGGAGATCTCGCGGTTCGGGTGCTCCACGCCCGCGCTCCGAAGAGGCGCGCCCTCGCCTACTTCCACGGCATGTGCTCGAGCTCGACCCCCGCGGACATCTGGGCGAAGAAAGCCGCCGAATACGGCACACTGATCATGCTGCGCGCCGACATTCCCTGTGGCGATCGCCCGGGCAACAAGTGGTCGAAAGATCCGGCCGTGCTCACCGCGCGCCTCGACCGCGCCCTCACTGTTGTCAAAGAGGCTCGAAGAGGACACCTCGACACCGATCGGATCGCTCTGCTCGGCTACTCCCAAGGAGCTCATCGTATCGAGGTCCTGGCGGGCTACGCGCCCGACCGCTACCCCTGGCTGATCCTCGGGGGTCCGCCGGAAGCAGCCGTCCCCGCGAATTTCAAGGGAGCGCGCGCCGTGGCCGTCCTCGGCGGCGATCTCGAGAACACTGACCACATGCGCCAAGGTGTTCAGCTCCTGACCTATAAGGGCACGAGAGCCCGTTTCTTCCGACTCCCCGCTTCTTACCACGGCACCTTTGGGCCAAAGGGGGAAGAGGTCATGGCTGAGGTCCTCGCCTGGACCTTCGAGGATTCCGAGTGATCTCCCTCCGCAACCTGAGCAAACGCTTCGGTCCGAAAGAGCTCTTCTCCGGCGTGAACATCGAGCTCTACCCAGGCCACCGTTATGGCCTCGTGGGAGCGAACGGCTCCGGAAAGACGACCTTCTTGAAGATCTTGACCGGCGACGAACACGCCGATGACGGCACGATCTCGATCCCGAATGGCGTCGAGCTCGGAGTCCTCCGCCAAGACCGCTTCTTGAACGACGCCGACCCAATCCTGCACGTCACAATGGCTGGCGATGCCGCCGCCTTCGCGGCCCTCGACACGCTGACGCGCGGCACAGAGGCGACGCCCGAAAAGGTCGCAGAGCTCGAAGAGCTGCTCTCAGCGCGAGACGGCTACACCCTCGAAGCGCGGGCGAAAGAGATCCTTGTCGGTCTCGGGATCCCTGCCGCCTCGTTCTACCAGCCCCTCGGAACCCTCTCGGGCGGCTACAAGCTCCGGGTCCTGCTCGCGCAGATCCTGGTCGCCAAACCTCACGCGCTCTTCCTCGATGAGCCCACGAACCACCTCGATATTCTCTCGATTCGCTGGCTCGAGGGATTCCTCCGCGCCTACGAGGGCGCCGCGCTCATCATCTCTCACGATCGCCATTTCCTCGATCGCGTCGTGACCCGAGTGCTCGACGTCGACTACGGCACCATCACCGAATACCCAGGCAACTACACGGCCTTCGGTAGCCAAAAAGCCCTGGCCCAGGAGCAGCTCGAAGCTCAAATCGAGCGCAATGAGCGCATCATCGCCGAGAAGCGCGCGTTCGTGGAGCGCTTCGGGGCCAAAGCGACGAAGGCGAAACAGGCTCAGTCCCGCCTGAAGCAGATCGAGAAGATCGAGGTTCTCGAGCGGGAAACGACGAGTCGGCGCGCGCCTCTCTTCCACTTTCGACTCGCCCGCGAGTCCGGGAAAGACGTCCTCCGAGCAGAGGATTTGGCGAAGTCTTTCGGGTCGCGCACGGTCCTCGATCAGGTCCAGCTGTTCGTTCGTCGCGGCGAGCGCATCGGCATCATTGGCGAGAACGGCGTCGGAAAGTCCACCTTACTGAAGATCCTCGCGGGAGTCCTCGAGCCCGATCGAGGCACATTCACCTGGGGCGCGAACGTCAAGATCGGCTACTTTGCCCAGGATCACCACGATCTGCTCTCGGATCCAAAGCTCACGCCCCTCGACTACGTCTACGAAGGAGCACCGGACGAAACGGTGAGCGCGGTGCGCGGGGAGCTCGGGCGCATGCTGCTCTCTGGAGAAGACGTCAAAAAAAAGGTCTCGGTGCTCTCGGGCGGCGAAGCGGCGCGTCTCGTCTTCGCCCGCATCGGCATCGAGAAGCCGAATGTGCTCCTGCTCGACGAGCCCACGAACCACCTCGATCTCGAGTCTATCGAGGCGCTGGCCGCGGCCCTTCAGAGCTATGAAGGCACGCTGCTCTTCGTTTCCCACGATCGCTGGTTCGTGAGCGAGGTCGCCACGCGCATCCTCGAGATCCGCAAAGACGGCATCACCGACTTCCCCGGCAGCTTCGCCGAATACCTCGAGAAAGACGGCTCCGATCACCTCGACGGCGCCGCCGTCTCTCTCAAGGCGAAGAAGGAACAGAAGGAGGAGCGCCTCGCCGAAAAAACCGAACGCGCTGGCGGCGAGCTCTCCCACGAAGAGCGCAAGCGACGAGCCAATCGTCTCAAGGCCCTTCCGAAGAAGCGCGACGAGATCATGGCGCAAATCGAAAAGCTCGAAGAGGACAAAGCCGCCCTCGAGAGCCGCTTCCTCGATCCGAAGTACTTCGAGACCACGCCCGCCGCCGATCAGGCAAAGCACCGCGCCGAACAGGACAAGATCAGCGCCGCCATCGACACCAAGATCGCCGAGTGGGAAGCGATCGAGGCGGAGATGGAAGAGCTCAGTCGAGCGTGCTAGGGCTCACTGCGTCATCATCGCGGGGAGCTCGTAGTTTTCCCGTGCCACATAGTAGACTCCCGTACGGTTCTCTGGGTCAAAATGGAAGAAGGCTTGCGCTGGCCAGGGGAACCCCATGCCTGCCCTCCGGCCCAGTTGTTCGACGTTTTGCCCCTCCGCAAACTTGAGATCGATCCGGCACATCGACCAACGGCAGTCCGTTTTCGCATCGACCCCGGCGAACTCTTCCGCGAAATACCGATCGCCCAAAGAGCGCGTGGCGTCACCCGACCAGTCGGGATCCCGCTCTTCGGAGCTCCACGTCTTGTCGAGCAGGTCTCGGTGCTCCAAAAAGCGCACTGTCGCCTCTGCGTCGAGTTCCTCCGCGTCGAGAGGGATTGGCTGCGGCTTCTCCACCGCGTCCGCTTCCGCCTCACGAGGCTCTGGGCTCGAGGCGACTCCTCTCGCTTCAGACCGAGCCGGTGCGCTTGTCTTCAAGTCACGCACAGCGTTCCGTAGCTCGGAGAGCTCCCGTTGAACATTTTCGTCCGAAGGCACCGCCTTCGTCCTAACACTCTCGGCGGCCACATTCCTCAGCGAGAAGACAACCAAGAGCGCAACCCCGATTCCCGTGGCAGCCCCGAGCACCCAAACCCATCGGCCGAAGCTGCGGCCACCTTTTTGCTCTTTCATGATTCACCTGGCAGCGGGGGCAACCGGGCAGCGAGTCGACGCGTCGACCCGCCGCCCAGTCGCGCGCTATTATGGGTTCTCAGTGATGTGGTACATCGCAATGCCCGAGGCGTTCCCCCCGGAAACCGGCGGAATCACGCAACTATAATAGTAGTAACCGGCAGAGTTTGCGCCGAGAGCCCCGTAGCTCAAAGTCTGCCAGTTGTCGGCTGAACCGCCCGTCGACACTGGCGCGCTCTGCCACCCAAAGAAGCCCGCACCGCTTACATAAAGGCTCGACAGGGAGCACTCGACGCCCGATCCGGGAGACCGATCCTTAGCCTTGACGTAGCCGCTCGCGATCGACGTCGCATCTTTGACCGCCGGGCAATCTACGTAGGTGTTGCTTCCCGTGTAGTTGAAGATGGCGCTCAGATTGTACGAAATCGCTCCCCCAGACCAAACGACACAATTCGAGGCCGGGTAGTTCTTTCCGTCTGCCACAGCCGTGCTTCCGATGAGCAGCGCCACACCAGCGACCGAGAGACTGAGCGTCCTTTTTACGTGATTCATCATCGTTCTTCTTTCCTTCCCTGATTCATAATGGCGACGCCGCGACGAACGCGCGGGAACGCCGGATCACACGACGGGAGAAGGTCACCTCGCCCTTCTCAGATCCAAGCAGAATTTGAGCACAGGGGCGCACGCGCGCACCCGCTCAGCTTTGCGACTTCCCCTTCGCAGAACAGCAAATAGCACCACCACTAACAAGCTTCAACCAAAATCAACACACAATCAAACCACACCCCAGGAACACGCACGACAGTTCGACCGTTCGACCGAACACCAACATACGCATCAGATATAGTTGGCGCCTCTTGAGCCCAGGATGCGTGATTGGTTGTGATTGCCGCGACTCCAGGCGCCGCTTTGTCCGACCAGTCGACCCGTGGCTCCGAAAGCAAACCGTCCTTCCGACCGAGGAGGTCAGCGTCCGCCCTTCGCAGGGTTGAAAGCCCCCGGTGCGTCTCCCGATGCCACTCCTTCATTCGCCACCCAGCAAAAAATCGAGCTCAATCACGAGACCTCACCCCTGTTCCTCAATCCGAAGCACTCCGAAACCATTTCCACCGCGGATCAGGCGAGAAATCGCGCCCAGCGGAACCGAGAACCGAGTGACACGTCGACCCCGCGCGAACGAAAAGGCCTCAGATGGTCATTCGAACACGAGGTGCCCGAGACTGTAGCTACCGTCACCGTCGATGACGCGCAGGCGAACCTCGTCGAAGCCGCCCTCTTGGGCAGCTTCAGGCACCGCGATCCGATGGACCGCAAGGCCTCCGCCATTCACACGCTTCTCTATCGCTACTTCCCCGACCTGCGATCCGGCGTGGAGGAACTCGATAGAGTAGGAGTCGTTGCCATCTACGCTGATCGACGCCGCCCCCTTTTTCGTCAGCTCCGGGAGTTCAATAGCGACACCACGGCGCTCGAAAACAACATTCCCCGGTCCGTCCCACGTCTCGTTCTCGCTCTTGATCTTCGCGAGCGCGCGGAGGGAAGTGCGCACGAGACCGCCCGAACACCGGAGAGTCGCCTCCTCATCGACCTGCTCAAGGCGCACCCCTCGGAGCCAGGCTCCGTCCGACGGACTCGAGAACAAGAAGGAAATCCCGGAGGAGCCGACTTCGATCACTGGATGGGGTGAGCTCTCGCCCTGCATGGTCAGCCCCTGACACCGCACCACAAGGTCCAAGTCACTGGGGCTGGGATCCCAAGTCACGCGATAGCGCCCAGCGCTGAGCTCAAGTCCGTCGAGTCGCGCCACTTGGCCCGCTTCAAGCCGCGTCGCGAGAAGCCCGTCCGGACCCAGCATCGCCAGGGCGCTCCCCTGGCTAAAGAAGTAGCCGGGAATCTCCGTCACGTTCCCCGCCTCGCGCAGCCCAACTCGGCCACTCTTGCGCACGTAGATCTCGCCTGCCGCCGGCTCAGGCCCCACGCCTTGCAGCCGCATCAAGCTATAGTCTTTCCGAAACTGCCGGCTCCGCTTCATCTCCCTCCCCGAAAGGAAGAGAGGTTCAGCCGAACCTTGCGCGTTGTTGAAGGCGACAAGATCCGGCTTCCTCGACAGCACATAAGCCCCATCGCCAAGCTCGTGGCCAATCCCCCCGTAACCGAAGTCCTTCGGAGGATTGTGAGCAAGATAGGAGTCATTGAGCCCAAGCATGTCGAGGCAGGGCAACTTCGACCAATAAGGCAGGGCTCCTGCCGCGTCGACCGCTAGAAGCGGACGCTCCTTCCCGAAAGCTTGCTTGAGCGCGGGCCCCACCGAAACCCCTGCCCACTCCCAGCGCTCGGTCTTGGCGCGACCGTTCTCCGAGTCGCGCCGCTGCGTCGTAAAGCTAAGAATCGCCACAGAGAGCACCGAGAGGTGCAGCGCAACTCGCTCTTCCGGCAATTTCTCGAGAGCTGCTGCGGTCGTCTGCGCGAAGAGGAAATACAGAGGAATCAAACCGAGGAGCAGCTGTCTCCATCCAGGAAATATGTCTCCACCAACGAGCGCGAGGTAGACGCACCAGACCAGGGCCCCTCCGAGGGCAGGGCCTACCGCAGCTAGACGCAGGTTCCGCGCCCCGGTTGCCCCTGTGAGCGCGATAGCGAGAAGGCTTGGCCAGAGGGCGAGGAGGCCCGTCGTCACGTGGGTGATGCCAAGCTTGACGCGCTCCTCGTTCATGGCGACCTTGGCAAGTGCCGTATTCGGAACCCACTCGCTGTAGTAACTGTAACGAAACAAATGCTGCGCGAGCAGCGCACCCATCGGCAGCCCCGCCCAGAGCGCAAACTTTTCGAGCGCCCCTTTTCGGCGCAAGAAAAGGACCGGAAGCGCGATCCCGAAAACCAACACGGCTCCGTCGGCGCGGAGGAGAACGAGGGAGCACAAAAGGAGCGCCGCGCCCCAGGCCTCCTTGCTCATCTCCGGTCGCTCAGCACTTCTCGCCATGAGATAGAGCGCGCCCGCGATCACGCCGACCATGAAGCCGTGCTCAAGCGCGCCCACGGCCCAGATCGCAACGGGCGCCGCAAGGGCGACGCCGAGTCCGGCCGAAAGTACGCGTGCCATAGTCGGCCGCGCGTTCTGAGGGTTGAGCGAGACGATCACCGCTCCGCCCGCGCACCCGAGGAAAGCGAGGCCACGCGCGGCGGCTATGAGATCGACGCCGAGAAAGTGAAGACCCGCCGTCAGGAGCACCCACAAAAAATCCGTGTAACCCTCGACCCGCTCTCCATCCGTCCAGGTCAGACCGAGGCCATCCACGAACCGATCCGCATAGCGCAGGGAGATGAGTGCGTCGTCGGAGAGAAATGGCGCGTAGTAAAACGCGTGACCCCCTAGAATGAGCGCGAGCAGCGGCAGGCAGAGCAGAGCCGCTTTGGGGCTCACCCAGAACTCTGCCGACGCCTTCCGTCCAGCTCTCCTCGACGCCTCGCTTTCCGAGGGGGCGGCAGGGGGCGAAGGGGACTCGGGCGGTTGTTCGCTAGAACCCAGAGGCGCGGTCATGAGGTGCGCACGGTGCCATGAGCGGATGGGGGGAAGCTAGAAGATGCCCCAAAATCCGATCGCTTCAGGCTTGCGAGTTCCAGGCGAGCGTGTGGGGGTCCCTCCTCACTTTCGAATATGCACCCAGGTTCCCTCGCCGGTCTCGTCGTGAACGTTCAGGCCGTGCCAGCCGTCCGGAACTGGCGGATCGGTCCAGTTGAAGACGATGCGCGCATCGATCGGCGCGAGGTTGACGCAGCCGTGGCTCCGCGGCGTGCCGAACACGTCGTGCCAGTAGGCGCCGTGCAGGGCGAAGCCCGCTGAGAAATACTGGATCCAGGGTACGTCTCGAAGCTCAAAGGCATTCGAGCCACGCCGGGTGGTCACGCCGTACTCCGGATGGCGGCCTTTCTGGATGTTGGCCCAGCGCCGCTCGTCGTCTTGGTTCAGCTTCTGGCCTTTTTCCTTAGCCGCCTTGATTCGAGCGATGGTCGCGGCTGCTTCTCCGTCGAGGTTCGGTCGGTGACCCGTCTTCTGGCCGCCGCTCACCGAGGAGTTCTCTTCCGAGTCCATCGCCGCGGCGATGTGCTTGCTCTGGATGCGGAAGTCGCCGAGGGGCGTCGTGAGATCTTTCTTCGGATCGCCAAACCGATCGCGTCCCGAAGAAATCATTGTCGCGTAACGAGGGGTCTTGCCCTCATAGAGAACGAGGGTCTGCTGGCCGATCGAAATATCGATCCACTTTCCCCCCTTGTTGGCGGGCTCGGGCCAGGCCTCAGGCGCATGGACGATGCTGAGATCTTGATCCCGGAGCCAGCGGGTCTTGTCCGCCAGGGTCTGGTAGTAGCGTTTGCCACCTTTGATGCGCGCGGTGCCCGAGAGCTCCACGAGGGCGCGGCGGGGCGCTGGCTCGACCTCCCGCGCGACGTCTTTACCCTTCACGAGCTCGTACAGGCTAGCTCCCGAAACAGCCACCCAAGCGAAGGGCATGTGCATGCCCTCGAGGATCTCAATGCCGTGGAAGGGCGAACCGCTGTCTGGCTTGACCTTCGTTGTGGGGATGAGGCGGAGATCTACAGTGATCCCGAAACGCCGCTCGATGTCTTCGCTCACAGTATTGAACGAACCCACGAAGCTCAGCCCCGTATGGCGCCGGACTCGGTCGGCGAAGACCGAGTACTCGGGGACCTGGAAGGTTGAGACGTTCGGGATGGTCCGTTTTCCTCCTTCGAGCCAGAATGGGATCCCTTCGTCGTCGGTTCTGGCCCCGAATAGGCGCGCGCGGGAGAGCTCGGTCGAGGGAATGTAGCCGGCGGGCTTCTTGAGGCCGGGCACAGCGACGCCCCGTGCGTCTATGGGGACGTCATTGGCCCCGAGGGTCGTGACCTGGACTTCGGATTGGTGCGTTGCGAACCAGTCAAGGTGCTCTTGGAGCCCGAACTCGCTCTTGAGCTGTTCGGCCTTGGTCGGGATGCGGAGATACTGCGGCGCTGTCGCTCTTACGAATCCATAACTGTAAGGAAGCGGCTGACTGAGATCCGGACGGATCGAAGAGGCGCGCACCACGGGATCCTCAAGGTCCGTCGTGAAGTCATCGCTGCAGGCGAAGCCTACAGGATAGACCCGGTACCACTCCCCCTTGCAGCCAGAGCCCCGCGTCGCCTCCGGATCACGCTCGACGATCCCTCCGAGCCGGACGTAGCCGAGCCTTCGCGAGCCGGTGCTCGGGAGCTTGTAAAGGGTCCCGGCGAGGACGCGGGAGGCAAGTTTCGGGGAGCCCTCGGGGGCCCGTTTGTCGAGCTCCCCGTGGTCCACGCGCAGCGTGGAGAGCGGCCGGAGCGTAGTCTTCCCTTTCTCCTCTGAGGAATCGCTCGAGGCCCCTGCCTGAGGCTCGTCGCTACCGCTTTTCTCGACACTTCCGTCGATCGCGTCTTCTTTCTGACAAGCGCCCAGGAAAAGAACAGAAAGCAGGCTGAGCCAAAAACGAGGCGAATTCATCAGATGAAAAAGAGGGGATCACTGCCGCAGTAGCGCGCCGGCCGTCGAATCGGGGGTGATCCCGTTCGACTCGTCGATGGTCGGTGACCGCTCCGCAGAGTTCTGCGAAACGGGCCCGATCGCGTCCCCGTCGATGACGAGGCCGACCGCGCCTTCAGGCATGGGCGGGAGGTTCTGGGCCAAAAATCCGCTCCCCACGTAGAAAACTTCGGGGACCGGGTAATACTTCGAGAAATAGCTGCGCCGACTGACTTCGCGATCCCCCTGGCGCGCCCTCACCACGCTCACGACGTCCATCCCTTCGCTCCCCTTCTGCTTCTTCTCGAAGGAGAACGGCGCCACCTCGGCTCTGTGCCAAACCCGGCGCGCGAAGGCCTCTCGCGCGGTCACCGAATAGGCGTGTTCGATCTCTACGTCGGGCACGCGCCCGAGGAGCTCGACTCTCACCAGGAACGGATCCGTCACGTAGGCGTGCACGAGCAGGGGCTCGTCGTAGGGATTTCTGATCCGAAGATCCACCTTCCCATCGATGACCGTGGCGTCGAGTCCGAGGGGCGCATAGCCGCTCGGACGGCTATGGCTGCGCCGCTCGACGATCTCGAGGTTTGCGAAGATGGCCGCGGCGTGCAGCGTCGTGGCCACCTGGCACACGCCCCCGCCCACGTCTTCGTCCATCTCGTCGTTCACGATGACAGGAGCGTCCACGAAGCCGCGCCCGTGCACCCGGCGGCCGACCCGCCCATTGAAGCTCAAGATCTCCCCGGGCAAGATGACAGCGCCGTTCAGGAAGCGCGCCGCCGTGCGAATGTTCACGGCGCGGGCGCCTGCCTTGCCGCGGAAGCTCGTCTCGTAGCTCGCGAGAACGCGAGTGACGTCAACAGGGGCAAGCTGGTCCTCGGTCACGTCCGGCGGGATCTCGATCACGTCGAGCTCGAGCCAATCGTCGCCGGGCTCGAGGTTCTCGAGGCGAAGGAGACTCGCCGAAACGGACAAGTCGCGGCCGGGGCGGCTCGGAATGATGCGGTGTTCCCGGATCAGGAGCTCTGCGTCCTCGGGCGGCCTGTAGACGGCCTGAGCGAGCCTTGTGAGCGTCCTGCGTGCCAGCTCCCGGTCGAGCTCAACAGGAAGCTGAACTCGGGCCTCCAGATGCCCGCCGGGGTCAGGCCCCCAGAGCGCGAGGGCCCGCGTCAGAGTGAGCGCCGGGGAGCTCGGGAGCGCTTCAAGAGACGAGAGGGCCTTTGTGAGCTCTTCGGTCAGCCGCGCCCTCTCCACACGCTGGCCGAGCTCGCTTCGCGAAACCTCAAGAGTCTCATCGTCCACGCGGAGATAGAGCGCCTCGCGTTCGAAACGTCGCGTGGCGGCCTGGGCTACGGACGGGATGTTCGAGCCATCCGGCGCGAGCGAGTACTCCGAGCCGGCGAGCTCGACTGTTACCGAGGCGCTCCGAACGGTATGGATCGCAGCCCACAGGCCCCCTGCGAGCGCGATGGACACGCCGCCGAAGACCGCAAGTCCAAAGCCCAAAAGGCTCAATCGCGCGCGGGACGAAGAGGCCACTGCCAAAAACTTAGCCCGAGCGGGGCCTCCCTCGCAATTCTTCGCCCTCGGGCTATGTTCCAAAGCGCGATGCAGCTCACTGTGAATGGCGAAAAGCGTGAAATTCCTGACGGTTCCACGGTTGCGGGTCTGATCGCTGCCTTGGGCCTCGAAGGCCCCGTCGCTGTCGAACGGAACGAACTCGTCGTGCCTCGCGCCGAGCACACAACGACGAAGCTTTCAGATGGCGATCGGATCGAAATCGTGCACTTCGTCGGTGGAGGCTAAGCGAAGCTCGAGCGGGGCGCGCGCTTCACCCGAGAGGCCAGCTCGGATCGCTGTCGAGGGGCTCGTCGCTCGGACCGAAGTGTTCCTGGCTCAGGCGCACGTAACGCTCGGCGGAGTGCTTCAGACCCTCGACGTCCGCGTCGCTCAGCTGACGGATAACTTTCGCCGGCCGGCCCATGACGAGGCTCCGGGGCGGGATCACAGTATTGCCCGTCACGAGCGAACCCGCACCGATCACGGACATCGCGCCGATGCGCGCGCTATCGAGCAGGACCGAGCCCATGCCGATCAGGCACAGATCTTCAACGATCGCTCCGTGGATGATCGCTGCGTGACCGACAGTGACATCGTCGCCCAGGATCGCATCCGAGAGGCGTTTGGTCATGTGGATGCAGGCGAGATCCTGAATGTTGGTGCGTTTGCCGACCCGGATCTTTCCGACGTCGCCTCGCAAGATCGCGCCGTACCAGACGTTTGAGCCTTCGGCGAGTTCAACGTCTCCGATGACCGTCGCGTTCTCGGCAACGAATGCGCCTTCAGCGATCTTCGGCAGGATCCCTCGGTAGGCTTTGATGAATGCCATGGTTCGCTCCCTTCTCGCCCGCTCGCCTCAGAGCAGCGGCAGTGAGCGCCGCCCCACCTCGCTCCGCTTTTCGCTCTCGGCCCGGGGCCCGAGAGCCGCGCTCTGGCTCCTCTCTCGCGGAATCGGGGACGCGGCGAGCGTCCGGAGCCATGAGCCGCGCAGGGAGTTCTTATAAGCGCGCTCGATCTTGACGCTGACGAGCGAGCCCGAAACGGGCACATCTCCGACCGGCGCCTCGATGTGGACGATCTCGTTCTGCTCCGTGCGTCCGGAAGCTTCCCCGGTCTTGCCGGTGCCGTCGACGAGAACCGCGACCTCCCGGCCGACCAGGCTCGCCAGGTGCGCCGCCTTCTGTGCGTCGACGACCTCGAAAAGGCGCGTGAGCCGGCGGCTCTTCTCCTCTTCGCTCACGTCATCCTTGAGCTTGAGCGCCGGGGTATAAGGCCTCTGGCTGTACTTGAAGCCAAAAAGCGCAACAAATCCCGCCTCCTGAACGAGGGAGACGGACTCTTCGAAGTCTTCGTCCGTCTCGCCCGGGAAGCCGACGATCATGTCCGTCGAGAGTGTGAGCCCGGGGACCGCTTCGGTGAGCGCCCGCGCGCGCTCGAGGTACTCTTCCCGCGTGTAGCGGCGGATCATGCGCTTCAGAAGCGCGTTCGAGCCCGATTGGACCGGCATGTGCACGTGTTTCGCCAACATCCCAATCTGCTCATGAGCGTGGATCAGAGAGGGGGTCAGGTGACGCGGGTGTGGACTCGTGTAGCGAAGCCTCCAGAGCTCGGGTGCGGCCTCGGCGATCGCGTAGAGCAGCGCCGGGAACTCTGTCTCATCCTCCCGAGGCACGGAGCCGCGCGGCCACTTGAGCCGACTCTCACCGTAATGAGGAGCGACAGGCAGCCGACCTTCCGGATCGCGATAGCTATTGACTGTTTGACCAAGCAGCGTGATCTCGCGCACTCCAGCGTCCACGAAACGCCGGATTTCCTCGAGGATCTCGCGGGCAGACCTGTAGCGCTCCGGGCCACGTGTGTAAGGGACGATGCAATAGGAACAGCGCTCATTGCAGCCTTTCATCACCGTCACATAAGCGCTCGTCGCC
Source organism: Pseudomonadota bacterium (assembly GCA_023428245.1). Lineage (GTDB taxonomy): Bacteria > Myxococcota_A > Polyangia > Polyangiales > Polyangiaceae > NIC37A-2. The sequence goes on along the minus strand of JAEYYX010000047.1, from coordinate 9,828 downwards.
GAGTTCCCTCGGCTCGGCTCCGCCATGAGGAAAGACGGCTCGTCGACGTCGAACACCGTGCGCACCCGGGGCAAGCCACCGGACTCGAGATCGTGGAGCAGGCTCGGGAGCTCTTTGATGTTGTCGGGACCGATGATGAGATCGATTTGGGGCAGCGACTTGAGGAGCCGCTCGCCCTCCTGCTGCGCAACGCAACCCGCGACCCCGATCAGGAGCTCCGGGCGCTTCCGCTTCAGGAGCCCGAGACGTCCGACCTCGCTCCTGAGCTTTTGTTCGGCCTTCTCCCGCACGCTGCAGGTATTCAAGACAACGACATCCGCGCTCTCGGGGCCTTCGGCTTTATCATAGCCAGCGCCGAGCAACACCTCCTCCATGCGCGAGGAGTCGTGCGCGTTCATCTGGCAGCCGAAAGTAATGACCGAAAAAGCCGGCATGAGGAAGGCGCCCGATAGCATGCACGGTCCGGCCCTTCAAACGGCCGCCGAGTCGTCCGGCGACCCCATCCCCGGCTTCCGGGAGGTTTCTCAGACTGGGAAAAGACATGTACCCTTTCCAGGTGATGAAATTTGAGACCCTCGTCGAGCTCATGGAGAAGGCTACTCAGGAGCATGCCGCCAACGAAGCCCTAGGAACCCGCAAAGGGCCGGGCCGCTGGGAGTGGATCCACTACCGGGACCTCAAGAAGATGGTCGACGAGGCGCGGGGGGGGCTCGCGGCGCTCGGCGTACAGAAAGGCGACAAGGTAGCGATCATCAGCAATAACCGCGTCGAGTGGGTTGTGACCGCCTTTGCGACCTACGGTCTCGGCGCCGTGCTCGTGCCGATGTACGAAGCTCAGGCGCCCGAAGAGTGGAAGTTCATTTTGAACGACGCCTCCGGGAAGGTCGTCGTAGCCGCGACCGAGGCGATCTATCAGACGATTCGCGGGTTCGGTGGCGAAGTGCCCTCCCTCACCCGGGTCATCTGTCTGAACGCCCCGAGCTCGGAGCCGGATTCGTTCGCCCAGCTCCTCGAGACCGGAAGGAACTCACCCGCGCCCCTCGCTCCAGTCATCCCCGAGGACCAAGCAGCTCAGCTTTACACCTCCGGAACGACCGGCCAGCCCAAAGGCGTCCAGCTCACGCACAAGAATCTTTCCACCAACGTGCTGGCGTCCTGCTCGCGCTTCGACTTTGGCCCAGGCGACCGTTCCCTCGCCTTCCTTCCTTGGGCTCACGCCTTCGGCCAAACCGCTGAGCTTTACACCTTCATCTACTTCGGCGCCGCTCTCGCCATCAACGACGAGATCCCGAACCTCGTCGCAAACCTCTCGGAGGTCCGCCCGACGATCCTCGTCGCCGTTCCTCGCATCTTCAATCGCATCTACGACGGCGTGAACAAGCAGATGGCCGAAAAGCCCGGCTTCATCCGCAAGCTGTTCAAGACGGGTCGCGCGCTCTCCGCCCGAATCCGCCAAGGCGAAAGACTCTCCCTCACCCAAAAACTCACCCATAGCCTCGCCGACAAACTCATCTTCGAGAAAGTCCGCGCCAAGTTCGGCGGCCGACTTCGATTCGTTGTGAGCGGGAGCGCTGCTCTCAACACCGAGGTCGCGGAGTTCATCGACGCCCTCGGCATCGACGTCTACGAGGGCTACGGACTGACCGAAACCAGCCCTGTCGTGAGCGTCAACTACGCAGGGAACCGCCGCATCGGCTCCGTCGGAAAGGCTCTTCCTGGCATCGAAATCCGCATCGACCACTCCGCCACCGAGGATTCGACGAGCGGTGAGATCATTGTCAGCGGACCGAACGTGATGACCGGCTATTACAACCGCCCGGAGGAGAACGCACAGGTCCTCTTGCCTGACGGCAGCTTCCGCACCGGCGACATGGGCTACATCGACCGCGACGGCTTTCTTTTCATCACCGGGCGCATCAAGGAGCAGTACAAGCTCGAAAACGGCAAGTACGTCGTCCCCTCGCCCCTCGAGGAGGAGCTCAAGCTCTCACCCTACATCGCGAACGTCGTCCTCTACGGCGAAAACAAGCCCCACAATGTGGCGCTCGTGGTCGCTGACGTCCCCGCCATCGAAGGCTGGGCAAAACATCATGGCATTGCGCTCGGGAACCTCGAGACGAACCCCGAAGTGAAGGAACTTCTCATGGGTCAGCTCGAGCGTTACTCCAAGTCCTTCAAAGGCTACGAGAAGCCGAAAGACCTCCTCATCATCACCGAAGATTTCACGACGGATAACGGCCTTCTCACGCCGAAGCTTTCCGTGAAGCGCCCGAACGTCATCGCGAAATATGGAGCGGCCCTGAAAAAGCTCTACTCCTAACGGAGCCACCTCAAGGTATTTTGACACAGATCCCGAGATGCCTCGGTAGATTTCGCGCGCGCATCGTGTAGCTTCGCTCCTGAACCAAGAGGTTCGGAGGAGGAAAGCAATCAATGATGAGCGGTTTTGCGCTCTTGACCCTCGGGGTCTTATTTTCCTTGGCTCTCACCGGCTGCGGTGGGTCGGCCGACGATGACGGAACGAACGGGAGCGGTGGCGCGGGCATCGGCGCCTCGTCGAACGGTGGCTCAGGCAACACAGTAGCGCCCCCGACCGCGAACTGTGAGGATTTTTGCGCTCTGCTCGTCGGTTGCGTTGCGTCCCTCTGCGAGGAAGACCTCGGACGGTCGTTCCCGGACGAACTCGTGAAGGTCCTCGACACTTCGTGTTCGACATCCTGCACCGAAGAGCTCATCCGAGAGAAGATCGCGCCGAAGTGGGACTGCTTTGTCGAGAACTCCTGCCGCGCCATCTTTGCGGACGACGTTTGCCAGGCAGACTCGAGTTACCACTGCGCCGGCTAGCCCCCATCCGACGCCCGGCACGGGGCTCGCGCACCGCCGAGGCCTGTCGCGGGCGCTCAGTGGTCCACAGTCGCGTCAGCGTCCCCCGGAATGACGAGCACCGGGCGCGCGGCGTGGTGGACCACGTAGGAGCTCACAGAGCCCAAGAGGACTCGTTTGAAAGCTCCGAGCCCCCGGGACCCCACGACGATCGCGTCGACGCCCAGCTCAGCCCCGACGGAGCACAGAAGCGAGCCAGGATCGCCGATCTCGGCTCGCTCGCGGATGATAGATCCCTGAGCGACGCTCTTGAGCGCAGCTGTCGTTGCTTCGAGAGCGACCCGGGCGTCTTCCTGAGCCCGATCGAAGCCGGCTTGGACCACTTCGGCCGAAGCGATCCCGCCCGCGAAACCCGACTCGAGCCCCTGGATGGCCTCAGGCGGGTCTTCGACGGCGCAGAGGAGCGTTACCTCCCGCGCGGAGGGGAAGAGCTGGAGGGCGCGCGTAGCGGCCGCAATGGCGGCCGGCGATCCATCGGTTCCGACGAGAATGTGCATAACGGAACATTCTAGCAATTGATGGGCCTGGAGGGCCACCCTGGGAGGGCATCCAGGGAACTTCGGCGGTGTTTCGTCCGTAGATCCTGAGTTGGGCTTCGCTCGCAGCGTTCAGAGCGGCATCACGAGGCGTTGAGCGCCGCGCGCAGTCCGGCTCACTCGAATTCTTCCTGGCGTGGGCTCACCCCTACCCCACAAAAGCGAAAACCCGAAAGGGAGCTGAGCGCTCTCCTTCGGGTTCCTCTCATTCCTGCGCCCCAGTGTTGCGCGGGGCCGAGCAGCTTGTCGCGTCAGTGTTTGGCGAGGCCGGCTACCTTGCCGCCTGCGTGTTTGTGCGGGAAGGGCGCGAAGTAGGCCGCGATGACCGAGGGGATCGAGGCGACGATGACCACGATGAAGAAGGCCTTGAAGCCCATGGCGTCCGCCATCGGACCGCTCGCCATCTGCGTCGGGATGAGCACGAGGTTCATGATCGACGTACAGAACGCGTAGTGCGTCATGTGGTATTTTCCGGGCGAAATCTGCTGCATCATGTAGAGCATATTCGCCACGAAGCCGAAGCTGTAACCGGCCTTCTCGATGCTGACGAGGGTCGCGATGACCGGAAGCGAGACGGGGTTCTCCGGGCTCACGATCTGGCTCAGGATCATGAATGTGATGTGCGGGATGTTCAGGCAGAGCGCCATGAACACCAGCGTCTTCCGGTTCAGCCCATATTTCCCGGCGAAAGCCCCGCCGAGCATGCCGAAGCCAATGCTGACGACGGTGCTGATGACGCCGTCGATCCACGCCTTCGACTCGAGCATGTGAGGACAAGCGAGCGAGACAGCGTCCGTCGCGCACATGCCGAGGCCGCCGTCGGTCGTCTTGCCTTGCATGAAAAGGGGCGCTTCGACGAGGAGGAAACCTTCGCCGAGCCGGAACAGGAACACGAAGAGCAACATACCTACGAGGTGCTTCTTCTTCAGGAAGTCCATGAGCTGGTCGCCGAAGGTTCGGAACACGGCGTTCGCGCTCTCGGGCCTTTCCGGGATCGAGCCGACAGGGAGCATCCTCCAATGGTAGAGGCCAATGAGCGCCATCACCGCGGCGCTCGCCCCAATAGCCGTGGTCCATGCGGACTTTGCGCCCATGCCACCGTGCTGCAAGGAGCTCGCGATACCTACGACAACGGCTGTGCCGAAGATGCGCCCGCCATTCCAGAACGCGCCCTGCAGACCGATGTATTTTCCTTGTTCCAGATCGTCGAGGGACGTGATGTACACGCCGTCGATACAGATATCCTGCGTGGCGGAGGCGAAAGCCAAGAGCCACAAGAGCAAGATGATCACCATGAAGTAGTTCGGCAACGCGAGAGCCGCGCCCCAGAGCAGGAGCACCGCCGCCATCACGAACTCCATTGAAAGAACCCAGAACTTCTTGGTCCGGAACATGTCGAGGAAGCCCGCGTAGAACGGCTTCAAGGACCACATGGTCCCGATGCTCGCGGTGTATACGGTGATCTCGCTGTCCGAGTGCCCGAGGTCTTTGAACATCGTGCCCGCGACCCAGATCACCATCGCGAATGGAATCCCTTCCGCGAGGTAGGACGAAGGAACCCACAAGGCGGGATTCTTCTTGGGCGTTGGACTCGAACTTGTGGTGCTGCTCACGGTGCCGCGTCAAATACGCGAGCAACCCACTGGAGTAAACACTCGCGGCGCCCCTCACGGGCGCCGTTAGACGAAAGTTCGCCTGCGCACGGAAAGCCTCCCGCCGCCGGGACGAGAAGGCTCGCCATTTCCAAGGCGCGCCCTAAAATGAGCGCAAGACTCCTAGGTCTTCCCTGCTTTCCATCACTTCACCATGCCTTTCTCGCTTCCTTTTTCCCGTTCTTCCCTCCCCTTTGCCCTCCTGCTCCTCGCGCCCGTCGCCTGTTCCTCCGAAGCGCCTGACGCAGGCACGGGAGGCAGCGCCACGACCGGCGGCACATCCTCGGACTCAGGGGGCAGCCCAAACGCGACTGGAGGGCTCGGCAGCGGTGGCGGCCCGCTCGCGAGCGGAGGAGCTGGCCTCGAGGGCAGCGGCGGAGACGGGTCCAGTGCCAGTGGCGCGGGCGCGAGCATGAGCACGGGAGGGGCTGGCGTCTCGGGAGGCGCCCCCGGGACTGGCGGCGGCGCTACGGAGAGCGGAGGCGGGCCCAGTGCGGGCGGCAGCGTAGGGGGCGATCCCTGTGCCACGGCGAGCCTCTGTGATGACTTTGAGGGGGGAATAGACGCGGCTTGGCAGATCCAGCCAGACTCGACCCCGGTCCCGATGATCGACTCGAGTAAGGGAGCGAACGGCTCCTCTTCGTCCGTCGTCGTCGAAGTCACGTCGCAGCAATCCTTCATCGCCGCGGCGGTCCCGGCTCAATCCTTCTACGTCCGGACTTATATGATGCTCGAGCAGAGCACGACGATGGCGAGCGGCCACGCCTGGTTCATCGTCGGCGCCGACAGCCTGAGCCAAGGCTCCGGCGCTCAAATGCGCTTCGGGGCGAGCACGAACCACGGCCACGCAGAAACTGACTTCAACGTCTACGGCTCGCCGTCCTGTAGCGGCGAAAAAACCCACTTCTCCGACGGTGCGAACGACGCGGCTCAGGGCTGGCAGAACACCACCGACGAGATCATGAATCTCGGCGCGAACCAGTGGTACTGCGTCGAAGCCTTCTTCAACGGTGATCAGCATGAGTTCCGGCTCTGGGTCGACGACGTCGAACACGAAGGCTTCCACGTCACCGCCGACAAAATGTGTCCGAACTGGTCGCCGACTTATACGCATATCAAGATCGGCGGCGGAGCCAACGGGAACTTCGGCAAGATCTGGTACGACGACGTCGTTGTTTCGACGAGCCGCGTGGGCTGCAAATGAAAAGGTTTCATCTCGCGCTCAGCGTCAAAGACATCCAGGCGTCGATCGAGGACTACTCGCGGCGCCTCGGGCGTGAGCCTTGTGCGGTCATCGAGGGCGAATACGCCCTCTGGCGCACGGACACGCTGAACGTCTCGATCCGGCGCACGGACGACCCCCCGGGCCTTAGGCATCTCGGCTGGGAAGACCCCTCCGCCGAGAGCTTCAGCGCCGAGCCGGACACGAACGGCATCGTCTGGGAGCGATTCAGCGCCGAGCTCCAGAAGCGCGAGATCGACGCCATCTGGCCGCCGAAAGGCTGAGCGCTCCGAGAGAACGCGCGGGGAACAACGCCCCTCGCCGCGCACCCTCGCCGCGTTTGGCCCGTCGATGCTCAGACGAACGAGGGGCACCCTTCGAAAAGCAAGGAGCACCTCTCCTCCTCAAGCGCTCACGGCGACGCCCGTCGCACCTCGCAATGCTCCTCCACAGAAGCTCGCTCACGGCGAAACCGGCACCGCTGACACATCGCAGCGACCTTTCGCGAAGACGAGCGCGCTCACCGAGAACTCCGCGAACTCTTTCGGGAAAGACTCGAGGCGTGCTCCCCTCGTCAAAAAGGACAAGTCAAAAAAAGACAAGATTGTTCTTGCAATCAAAAAGGAGAAGGTTCATCTTCTGCTCTGTCATGATCATTTTCGCTCGCATGCGCTGAACAGCGCCCGCTGCCCCGTCCGAACGGACGAGAGTGACTCGGTGAAGAGCTCCTGAGCCTCGCTTTTTCGCGAGAGCTTTCGCGTTGACTCTTGAGTTGGCAGCGACCCATTCACCGTTTTTTCTTAGGATTCTCAGCATTTCCTAGAAAAGGCGGCGAGCGCGGGCTCCCCCCTCGGCACGTAGCCGGGGCCGTTTCTGGATCAGACTTCATCAAGAGTCGCGTTCCCCTTCGGGAACCCGCCCTTCCTTTCTCGCTCCCGCGTCCGCGCGCCCCGTTGAGCCGGTCTCACCTTTGAGCCCTGTCTCCCGGGTGACGCGTGTCCCCCTCATGACGCGAAACGCTGAGGCATCCGTGAGAGCCAAACGCTCGCGGAGTTCTCAGTCACGGCCCACTCACGGACAGCTCTGCTGCGCCGAAAGGATATCTCTATGCCTGCACATCCCACAGTTTCTCCCCGCGCTGCCATTTTGCTCTCGATCGGACGCTCCGCCGTGCCCGATAGCCACCTCACGACCGAGCTCAGGTCGCTCGTTCAAGGGCTCGGCTACCAGGTCATCGGCGAGGTCCGTCAGCGGCGCCCCGAGACGGCTTCGGCGCTCCCGATTGGCCCCGGTAAGCTCGAAGAGCTCCGCGAGCTGATTCGAAGCGCAAAGGAATCAGGACACGCCCAGATCACCATCGCCTGCGCCCTCGACCTGCCGAGCGGCCAGCAGCGGAACCTCGAAAAAGCCCTGGATGAACCCGTCATTGACCGGACAGAGATCATCCTGCGCATCTTCGAGGCCCGCGCTCATACCCCCCTCGCCAAACTCGAGGTCGAACGCGCTCGGCTGGTCCATTCCCTGCCCCGCATCCGCGATCTCGACGCCTCTCGAAGGCAAGAGGGTGGCGGGGGGCGCGCAGCGAAAGGCCACACGAACACCGAGCTCGCCAAACAGGCCGCCGCTCGGCGCATCGCCGAGCTCGGTCGCCGCATCGAGATCATTGGCCGCGAACAAGAGCGAAGGATGCAGCGTCGCCGGGAGCTGCCCCGCGTCGCGCTGCTCGGCTACACGAACGTCGGCAAGTCGTCGTGGATGGAGCAACTCACGGCGAAGAGCGTCAGCATCAAAGATGAGCTCTTTCATACCCTCGGAACGAGTGTTCACGCGCTCCGGGGCGCAGGAAGGCGTATCTTGGTCGCCGATACGGTGGGATTCCTTGAAGCCTTACCCCATACGCTCGTCGAGTCCTTCCGGTCGACTCTGGCCGAAGCTCTCGACGCCGACCTCCGTCTCCATGTCGCCGACGCCTCGAATCCGAGACTCGAAAGTGAACTCGCCGTCACCCGTGAGCTTCTCACACGGGTCGACTGCCCTCCCGCCGCGGAGCTCCTCGTCCTGAACAAGGTCGACAAGCTCACTCCCACGGAGGCCCAGGAGCTCGCGGAGCGTTACCCCGAAGCGCTCCTCGTCTCGAGTCGCTCCGAGGAAGACAGACGTCGCCTGATCGAAAAGATCCGCACTCTCATCGATCAAGTGTGTCCCCCTCGCTCCGGAACAGGAGGCATCTTCAACCCCGACGAGACGAGCCCTGCTGAGGCGGACCGTCAGCGCGCAGTCGGGTTCGCTCGCCCGAGCCTCGCCTACAGGGTGAGGTGGATCGCGCGAGAGCCCGATCTCTTCGGTCTCTTCCTCTGAGCACGCGCCCCCGCAGGAGATCCGGGAGCAAAAAAGGTCAGGCGCTCCCGGGTCTCCTCATTTTCTGAGATGCGCTCTCGCGGCAAGAAGAGAGAAGGCGATTTCCCGAGCGCTTTCGCTCCGAAAGGCGCCGTCCAAGTGTTGGCTTCGCCGGCCAGCGCTCCGGAGCTTCGAGCACCTTACGCATTCCTGCTCGGACGCGTTCACGGAAGCGCAGAGCAATGTCCACTCCGGCCTGTTCCTTGTAATAGAAAAAGCCGTCCCGGATGTCCTTTTTGCCATCCAGCTCAATGATGAGTTGCCAGTCCACGTCAGAGGTTCATCAGTTCGGCTTCGACTTCTTCCCACGGCTGAGCTTGCGTCTCACCGTTCTTTCTTCGCAGCCGCCTGCGATGCACCTCTGCTCGCCACACCTCGTCGATCTTCGGATCCGTTTCATCCTCATCTGGCACGAGCGCAAAGGAAAGCCGGCGTTGCTCCGCTTCACTGAGTAGCTCCTTGGCCTCGGAAAGGATGCGGTCGAAGTTCGTCATCGGGCTTGACTTTAGCATGGTTCTCGTCGCTTTCATTCGCTGGGGAGCGAGGCAAATAGGCCTGGGTGGGAGAGCCAGGGGCCCGCCCATGCCGTGGGCTCAGTTTCGGGTGGGCGGGGAGAGCGCCAGGTTCCGGCAGAGGCCATGTCGCGTCCGGTTTCGCGGGCGCACGGTTCGCGGCGCGCAAACCTCGCCACGGCACTCGAAGCCCTCCCTGCAATCTTTGTCGCTCTCACAGCTGACGCAGCTCTCCGGCGCGATCTGACAAGGATCTCTCCAGTCGACGCAGCGCCCTTCGAGACAGCTCTCGCCCGCCTGGCAGGTCTCATCGCCACAGACGACCGCGCAGCCGTTCCTCGTACAGACTTCGCCTTCGCCGCAGCTCTCGGGCTCGCAGCCAGGTTCCGGTGCGCTCCTGCGTGGCGCTTCTGATTTCGCAGGCGCAATTCCGTCGTTTGCGGGCTCGCAAGCAGGCAGCGATTTGTGGGCGCAAACAAAAAATGCCCAGACGCGAGCCTTCGCGAGCATCTTCGAGCGCCAGGACAGCGTTGTCGTTCGCGGGAGGCGAGTTCCGGAGGCCGACACGCTGCGTGTCAGGCTCTTCCCAGATCGTCAGTTCCGCGCTGCGCTCATCGCTCAGGGCG
>JAEYYX010000038.1 GCA_023428245.1 Pseudomonadota bacterium | reverse complement strand
TGTGCCGGGGGGGGGGGGCGCCCCCAAGGTTTTTCTTTCTGAGGTTCTACGAAGCCTCGATTTGCTGAGGTTTTGTGGGTTCTGGGTGTCTCACAGATGGATCACGAGTGTGCCGGGGATGATGCGCGCTGTATGGATGCCCATGGATGACCGGGCCGATGATCGTGCGTGTAGACACAATGAGGACATGACAAGGCGGGCTGGTGTTCGACACTCCCGTTGGAGGAAGTGAGCGGTTTGGCCCGTGGGTCAGCGCGAGCGGAACTTTGATTGACGCGCTGTTAGCGCCCGACCCAGAAATGACGCAGACTGTCCGATCGAAAGGCTGATTCTTATGCGCTTTGTTTTCCCTGTTCTATTGGCTTGCGGCTTGGTCCTCGGCTCCGGATGTGATTCAGGACCGGGGGACTCGGGAGGGAACACGGGCGGCGCGGCCGTGGGCGGCCAACCAGGCAGTGGTGCAAGCGCCTCAGGAGGCGCGTCCGGCGGCGGAGGAGGTCCGGGCGGGGGAGACGCTGGCGGTCTGACTGGCGGGTCGGCGAGCGGAGGCGTGAGCAGCGGGGGAGCCGGAGGCTCAGCCGTTGGCGGAGGGGCTTCGGGTGGAGCGGCGAGCGGAGGCGGACTGGGCGGGGGCGGAGCGCCTCCGAACGGAACCGGAGGAACGGCCGATCCCTTTGACGGGTATCCGGGCTGGGTGAAGAGTTGTTATGGCGGTCGCATTCAGCAATGCACGTCATGCCTCTCCCCCGAGTGTCTCGTGTGCGCCTTTGGCACGGACCAGGACATCGAAGAGACCGGGGTCGTTTGTGACGAGCCCGTGAGCGAATACCAGCGATATTGTAGTTGTGGGTTTAGCTGCACGAGTAGTGGAATCGCTCGTCCTTGCAGGTACCGTTGAAAGGCGTGCCGAGACGTGGAGCCGCAGATTGACCACCATGCGCCCGATTTCCCGTATTCTGTTGGCTTGCGGCCTCGTGCTCAGCTCCGGATGTGATTCCGGACCCGGGGACTCGGGAGGGAACACGGGCGGCGCAGCCGTGGGTGGCCAACCAGGCAGTGGCGCGAGCGCCTCAGGAGGCGCGCTCGGCGGCGGAGGCGGCTCGAGCGGGGGAGACGCCGGCAGCCTGAACGGAGGGTCGGCGAGCGGAGGCGTGAGCAGCGGGGGAGCCGGAGGCTCAGCCGTGGGCGGAGGGGCTTCGGGTGGAGCGGCGAGCGGAGGCGGACTGGGCGGAGGCGGGGCGCCCCCGAACGGAACCGGGGGAACGGCCAATCCCTTTGACGGGTATCCGCGCTGGGTGAAGAGTTGTTACAACTTGCGCGTCCAACTGTGCACGTCTTGTCTCTCCCCCGAGTGTCTCGTGTGCGCCTTTGGCACGGACCAGGACCTCGAGGAAACCGGGGTCAGTTGTGACGAGCCCGTGAGCGAATACCAGCGCTATTGTAGTTGTGGGTTCGGCTGCGAAAGCGGAAACGGCGGAATCTGTAGATATTAGTGAGCGGTGCGCGCAAAGCGCCGAGCCGCGCTCCGATCGAAGGGCTGATTCTTATGCGCTTTATTTTCCCTGTTCTATTGGCTTGCGGCTTGGTCCTCGGCTCCGGATGTGATTCCGGATTGGGGGACTCGGGAGGCAACGCGGGGGGCGCAGCCGTGGGCGGCCAACCAGGCAGTGGTGCAAGCTCATCGGGCGGGGAGAGCGACTCGGGAGGACGCTCGTCTGGCGGGGAGACGGGGGATCCGAGTGGCGGGTCGGCGAGCGGAGGCGTGAGCAGTGGGGGAGCGGGAGGCTCAGCCGTGGGCGGAGGGGCTTCGGGTGGAGCGACAAGCGGAGGCGGACCGGGCGGAGGCGGGGCGCCCCCGAACGGAGCCGGCGGAACGGCCAATCCCTTTGACGGGTATCCGAGCTGGGTGAGGGGTTGCTACGGCGACCGGGCGCAGCAGTGTACGTCGTGTCTCTCTCCGGAGTGTCTTGTGTGCGTCTATGGCACGGACCAAGACATCGAAGAGACCGGGGTCGTTTGTGACGAGCCCGTGAGCAACTATCAGGACTATTGTAGTTGTGGGTTTGGCTGCACCAACGGTAGTGGGGCATTTGTGGCCTGCACGCCTCCTTGAGCGGCGCGGGAAAAAAAACGCCGAACCGCGCTACGGCAGGAGAGCTGATTCCTATGCGCTTTATCTTCCCTGTTCTATTGGCTTGCGGCTTGGTCCTCGGCTCCGGATGTGATTCCGGATCGGCGGACTCGGGAGGGAACACGGGCGGCGCAGCCGTGGGCGGGGAGCAAGGCAGCGGCGCGAGCGCCTCAGGAGGCGCGCTCGGCGGCGGAGGCGGCTCGACCGGGGGAGACGCCGGCAGTCTGAACGGAGGGTCGGCGAGCGGAGGCGTGAGCAGCGGGGGAGCCGGAGGCTCGGCCGCGGGCGGAGGGGCTTCAGGTGGAGCGGCGAGCGGAGGCGGACTGGGCGGAGGCGGGGCGCCTCCGAACGGAACCGGAGGAACGGCCAATCCCTTTGACGGGTATCCGGGCTGGGTGAAGGGTTGCTACGGCGACCGGGCGCAGCAGTGTACGTCCTGTCTCTCTCCCGAGTGCATTGTGTGCGTCTATGGCACCGACCAGGACATCGAGGAGGCCGGGGTCAGCTGTGACGAGCCCGTGAGCGAATACCAGCGATATTGTAGTTGTTTGTCCTTCAGTTGCACGAGTAATGCCGGCCTGGCTCTCCCTTGCAAGTACAGGTGAGCGGTGCGCGCTAAAGACGCGGAGCTGCGCCCCCCCCTTCCGATCGTTATCGGCAAGTCCGTCCTGGTCCTTTCTTCGGGGGACTACTTTTTTACGAACCTCTACTTCAACTCGGCGGGCTTGATCGTGGTAGCCCAGCCTGGCACGCGCCTCTTCGTGAGCGGCAACGTCACGTATAACACCAGCATCGTGACCGCCGTGGGCTCGAGCGAGCTGGCGCCGGTCGTACTCGGCGTCTCGGGAGGAGGAGCTCTCGCTCTCTACGCGCCTTTCGTAGGCACGGTGATCGCGCCGCAGCGTGACCTCGTCGTGGGTACCGCCAACGGGATGACCTTTCGAGGATCTTTCTTCGCGAGGAGTATCGACGTGACGCCGGCCTCGACTCTCGTGTGCGACCCCGCGGTGGGGATTGCAGAGCCGTCGACATGCAGCAACGGGACGCTCGATCCGGGAGAAACCGACGTCGACTGCGGCGGCCCCCAATGCAACGGCTGCGCTGACGGAGACACGTGCGTTCAGGGCTCGGATTGCTCGAGTTCGGTGTGTATATCCAACCTATGTCAGGTGCCCTCTTGCTCGGATGGGGTCCAAAATGGCTTCGAAACTGGTCAAGACTGCGGTGGTCCTTCCTGTCCGGCGTGTCCTTTTGCGTGCAATGCCTTCACGTACCAAGCGGAGAGCATGTATCACTCGACCGGCAACGCATGGTGGCAAGGCGGCTGGAACATTTACGCCGACGGTTATATCTCTGCGACGCATAACTTCTCGCCGGGAGCTCACACGATCACCGTGTCAGCTTTCGGACAGCAGGCGCTCGGAGTACTACCCCACATGCGGGTCACGGTTGGCGGAATAGCGGTGAATCCGACCGCGGGCGTGAATGTGACGACGAACGGGTTCAATCCGTATCAGTTCACGTTCAACGCAGCCGGTGGACCTCAAGAAATCCGCGTGATATATGACAATGATGCGAACGGGTGGTTTGGCGATAGAAATTTGATCGTGCGGACGGTGGGTGTGAGCTGTCTTTAGGAAAAGGATGGTGGGGAGGAATGCGATGGGCGCGCTCGGTTCTGGCGGTCGTTTTCCTCGCCGCTTGCGCGAAATCGGGGCCAGAGAGCGGCTCTGGTGGTAGCTCTGGACGTGACGGTGGTGCCGGCGGCCTCGGGGGCCGCGAACCACAGGGTGGCGCAGGGCCGAACGGTGGCGGAGCAGGCGGCGCTGGAGCTAGCGGTGGCGGAGCAGGTGGCGCAGGAGCAGGCGGCGCAGGAGCAGGCGGCGCAGGGCCAAGCGATGGCGGAGGAGGCGGGGGCGGAGCTAGCGGCGGCGCGGCAGTCGGGGGAGCGGGCGGTGCGTCTATTTCGCCGGAAGGGAGCGAGTTCGTTCTTTGCTTCCCCGGCGGCGCCGCTCATCCCCACGAAGGGCTCCTTCTTGGGGCCACGCCGGCTGGGTCCGTACTCATTGTGGGGCCTAGCGCACCCGAGGATCTGTTCCCGGAGTCACCGGGGGTCCCGTTTCTAGCCGAACTTTCTGTCACAGGTTCGGTCCTACGTAGTTTTGCTTTCTCGGCAGCCCGCGGGCCGGAGGTAATCGCCGTCGCTCCGGATGGATCGATATTTCTGGCTGGGCAGGAAATGCCGGGAACGACTTTCGGTTCGCTCGCGGTTCCTGACGTCGATGATGGCTACTATTTGGTCAAGCTCTCCCCGACCTTCGAAGTGCTCGCGGCTAGGGCCGTGGAAAGCCCTGCTACGCAGGTCAACGCTCTGCAGGTAGACGGTGCAGGTGACTTGATTGTCGGCACTGCTGTAGCGAGCTTCGAGAAAGGGAGCATGCACCCGGTAGTCACCAAGTACTCAGGGAGCACGCTCGAGGAGGTATGGTCGACGCCTTTCGGACACGAGGTCATGCCGGCTCTCATTTATGGCATGACGATCTTACCCGACGGATGGATCGTTCCGGCAGGTCTCTACTCACGCGCGCTCACGATTGGCGAGTTTGTGCTGGAAAAGCCGCCCGAGGGCCGTGGTGACGACTTCATTTATGCCGGCTGGCTTGCGTGGCTCTCGCCTGACGACGGTGAGCCGATGCGGGCGCAGACCTTCGGTGGCTCCGTTTTGACTGACATGGCTTGGGACGTACATGTGACAAGCTCAGGTGATTTGCGACTGCTCACGAGCCATTCGGAAGAGAGCGTGGAGCTCTTCGGTGTTACCGTCGACCTCGGCCAGCATCGAGCCGCTGTGACAGACCTCGACGCCGCTCTAACCCTTGAGCGAGCGGTTCCGTTTGGTGGCTCGTCGATGGCTGTGAGCAAGATGGCTCTCGACCAGGACGGGCGCACGTATGTCGTGGGCCGCTACGGAGACCCGCTCGGCGATGTCCGTGATCGAGGTGGAGAGCTCGTGCGCATTGAAGCCGACGGGACCGTCAGTTCCACACAGCGCTTCGCAACGGGCTACACGGCCAAACGCGTCGCGGTCGATTCGGGCGGTGGAGTCTGGATCTCCGGTACTTGGGAGACTCCTTTCGAATGGGCCGGAAGGAGCCACGAACCGAGCTGTGCGGTCGCTGAGGGTCCCGCGCCAAGCATGGTCATGCGCCTCGCAGCCTTCTGAATCCCCTTCTTGCGGAGCGAGGCGGCGCGGTCTCGAGCGTGTGGACGCAATGATGACATGACAGCGCCCTCTCTCGCCCGGAGACTCGCGTTCGACCCGTTGCGCTGCGGCTTGCTTCGGGCCGAGGAGTCATGAGGGGTGTGCCTTCGCGCCTCGAGAAGGGATGCGAGGAAGTTGGTTTGGGTGTGGGGATGGGGAAGGCCGCGCGGAGTCGTAGTTCTCTTCGGAGCTACTATCCTTGTACGTTCGGCCTACGCCGAGGACGGTGCGCCATTGGCATCCGAGGAATCTGTCGTAGAGGTTACCGAGGTGGTCGTCCGTGGCACTCCATCGACAGACGCTGATCTTCGCAACTCAGTCGTGATTTCCGGCAGGGACATCGTCCAGCAGAACGCTGCCTCTGTTGTCGATGCGGTGAGAGAGAAGCCGGGGGTCTCGATCCAACAGACTACGCCCGGGCAAGGCACAATCCATGTGCGTGGCTTTTCCGGACGCGCCGTAGGTCACACCATCGACGGAGTGGCCCCGGGGCCGCCGTGCCGGCCGAAATCTGCTGAGACCGGACGACCGGTATTTGGGGGCCTTTCGTCGAAAGGAGTCGATTCTCTCAGGCGCCGGCAGTTTTTGCGCGTTCGGGCTGGCTTCTCGCTAGACGATCGGTCAAGAATCCCCCTGCATGGGACGCCCGAGTGACGCGCGCGGCCGGCTGATCGAAGCTGCGATTTCGCTTTTCTGGAGACAAGGATTCTCCGGAGTCAGCGTCGATCAGATTTGCGAAGCCGCGACCGTGCGCAAGGGCAGCTTCTATCACTTTTTCGAGAGCAAGGAGGAGCTCGCCCTCGCGGCCCTCGAGGCCCACTGGCTCCGGCGGCGCCCGATGCTCGATGAGGTCTTTCGGTCCGAGTTGCCGCCGCTCGAACGTCTCGGGCGCTACTTCCTCTTCATTCGGGAGAGGCAATACGAGCTCGCGCGAGAGCACGGCCGGGTGCTCGGCTGTTTCTATTTTAGCCTAGGCATCGGCAACGTTGAACTGCCTCGAGTGAACGCCTGCGTTCGCGAGATCATTGCGGTCTACGAAGGTTATTATACGAAGCTGCTCACGGAAGCCGGGCAAGCGGGTTTTTTGCGTCTGCGCGATCCTGCGGAGAAGGCGCGGAGCCTATTTCGCTTTATCGAAGGCATGCTCGCCGACGCGCGGCTCCACGATAGCCTCGAGGGAATCGATCATCTGCCCAGACTCGCTTTCGAATTTCTCGGGATTGAGGTCCCTTTGACGCCGGACTGCGAGCTTCGCGTTCCGGCCTGAATCGCACTGTCCCCCGAGTTCTTCCTATGTGGATTGTCCTTCTGGCTCTGCGCCGTCCTTACACCTTCGTGGTGGCAGCCCTGCTCTTGGTGCTGGGCGGCATTTATTCCATCTCGAAGACCCCGACGGACATCCTACCGGCGCTCAATGATCCCGTCTTGAGCGTGGTGTGGAGCTATGAGGGGCTGCCGGCTCAGGAGATGGAGCGGCAAATCACGCAGTTTTCCGAGTATACTCTCTCGAGCAACGTCGGTGACATTCGGCGTCTCGAGAGCCAGTCCTTCGACGGCGTCTCGGTGATCCGCGTCTTCCTCCAGCCGGATGCTGACGTGTCGTCGGCGATGGCCCAGGCGACAGCTTCCTCGCAGTCGATCGTGCGACGGATGCCCCCTGGGACCCAGCCGCCTACGATTCTTCGCTATTCGGCTTCGAGCGTGCCGATCATGCAGGTCGCGTTCTCGAGCAGCTCTCTGAGCGAAGAAGCGATCTTTGATCACGTGAACCAGCGGGTGCGCACGATGCTCGGAGCGATCCGGGGAACGCGTATGCCCCAACCCATGGGTGGTCGCTCCCGCTTGATCAACGTCGACCTCGACCCGGACGCGCTCAAGATGCACGGTCTGTCCGCGACAGAGGTCTCGAATGCTGTCTCGCTCCAGAACTTCACGTTGCCGACTGGGAAGGCGACGTTCGGCGCCCGCGAGTACCGGGTCAGCTTGAACTCGTCCCCGAGCCTGGTGGCCTCGCTCAACGAGATCCCGATCATCCGGCCAGGCAAGCCGCTGCTTCTCCTGCGCGATGTCGCGAACGTCCACGACGGCTTTGCGGTCCGTACGAACCTCGCGCGCCGGGACGGGCGGCGCTCCATTGTCTTGAACGTGATGAAGACGGGGGAAGCTTCGACGACGGAAGTGGCGGCCCAGGTGCGCGACCTCCTCCCGACCATCATCGCCTCGGCTCCTCCTGGTCTCGACGTCGAAGTCCTGACGGATCAGTCGAAGTTTGTCGACTCCTCGATCGACGCGCTGCTCCACGAGTCGGTCATGGCGGCGTCCCTGACCGCGCTCATGATCCTAGTCTTCCTCGGGAGCTTCCGGAGCACCCTGGTCGTGATCGTCTCGATCCCGCTTTCTGTGCTCGCCGCGCTGATCATCATGCGTGAGCTCGGCTACACGCTGAACGCGATGACCCTCGGCGGTCTCGCTCTCGCCGTCGGCATTTTGGTCGACGACGCGACCGTCGAGATCGAGAACATTCACAGAAACCTCGCGCTCGGAAAATCGCCGACGCGGGCGATTCTCGATGGCGCAGCGCAGATCGCAGTGCCCGCCTTCGTGGCTTCGACCTGTATCTCGATCGTCTTCGTCTCCGTCTTCTTCCTGGAAGGGCCCGCCAAAGCGCTGTTTGCTCCGATGGGAGTCGCGGTGGCCCTCTCGGTGATGGCTTCTTACGTGCTCTCGCGCACCCTGATCCCGACGCTGATTCAGGCGATGCTCAAAGGGCTCGAGCCCGGTCAGATGACGAGCCATGCGTCTTGGCACAATCGCTTCGAAGCGGGCTTCGAGAAATTTCGAGACGGGTATGTGCGCGCGCTCGAGTGGGTGCTCGGTCGTCCGAAGACGGTCTTCGTTGGGTTTGCTCTGCTCTTCGGCCTCGCCGCTGCGCTGACTCCATTTGTCGGTCGCGACTTCTTCCCTGCGGTGAGCGCGGAGCAGATTCGACTGCACGTCGTCGCCCCGACCGGTACGCGCATCGAGGAAACCGAGCGCATCTTCGGGCGCGTCGAGGAAGCGCTCCAGCGTTACATCCCCGAAGAAGAGCGCTCGAGTATCCTTGACCAAATCGGTTTGCCCTCCGGATACAACTTAGCCATTACCGACAGCGCGAATACAGGGACCGCGGACGGAGAGATTCTGATCACTCTCACGGACAAGCGCCGAAAGAGCTCCACCGAGTACATCCCGGAGCTCAGGCAGCGCCTGAACGAAGACTTTCCCGACCTCGGCTTTTACTTTCAGCCCGCGGACATGGTCACGCAGATCTTGAACTTCGGTCTCCCTTCTCCGATCGAGATTCAGGTCTCAGGGTCCAATAAGGCGAAAAGCTACGAGCTCGCCCGCTCGATCGAAGCCGACCTCAAGGAGGTCTCAGGCATCGTGGATGTCCGGTTGTTCCAGGTGCAGAACGCGCCCCGCCTTCACTATGAGGTCGATCGAGCGCGCGCGGCGGACCTTGGTCTTTCACAACGAGATGTTGCCTCGAACATGCTCTTGACGGTCTCCTCGAGCTCCCAGGTCAGCCCGGGCTATTGGACCGATCCCGAGACGAGCAACAACTATTCGGTCTCGGTTCGGGTCCCTGAAAATCGCGTCAGCGGGCTCGAAGACCTTCAGCTTGTCGCGCTCGACGCCCCAGGCGGCCCGCAGATCGTAGAGAACGTTGCGACACCGACCTTGCGCCGGACGCCGCAGTTCATCACGCACGTCGACATTCTGCCGACCTACAGCGTGCGCGCCGATCTCCAGCATGCCGACCTCGGTCACGTGAGCCCCGCCATCGAGGCCATCACCGAGAAATATGAGAAGCAGGCGCCTCCTGGGACCAAGATCGCCATCCGGGGCCAGATCGAGAGCATGAACTCCGCCTTCAAGCGACTCGGCTTGGGAATCCTCTCGGCTATCATCCTCGTCTATGCGCTGATGGTCATCAACTTCCAGTCCTGGCTCCATCCCTTCATCATCATCACGGCGCTGCCCGGTGCGCTGATCGGGATTGTGCTCGCGCTCTTCTCTACCCAGACCGCCTTCAGCATTCCCTCGCTCATGGGAGCGATCATGAGCGTGGGAGTGGGCGCGGCGAACTCGATCTTGCTCGTGACCTTCGCGCGGGACTGTCGCGAGGAGGGAATGGGCGCCCTCGAAGCTGCGCGGGAAGCAGGGAAGACACGTCTGCGCCCCGTCTTGATGACGGCGCTTGCCATGATCATTGGAATGTTGCCGATCGCGCTGAGCCAGGCTCCTGGCAGCGAGCAAAACGCCGCCTTGGCTCGTTCCGTGATTGGTGGCTTGGTCGGAGCGACCTTCGCTACGTTGTTCTTCGTCCCGCTCGTCTACAGCAGGCTCACCGCTCGAGAGAAACGGCGCGTCGCCGATCCCGAGCTTGAACGATTTGCTCTTCCTCGCACGAGAGAAGGGACACCGGCATGAATATGGAACGTTCTCCCATCACCTCCAACGAGGCCCCCCCCGCGTCCCCTCGGCGGTCCCTTAAGCCTCTCTTCGTGCTCTTTGGGATAGGCGCTGTGCTCGCTCTCGTCATCGCGGTCGGAGCCGGTCCGAAGGTTCGTATGAGCGAAGCTCGAGCCAAAGCTCAAGAAGCGGCGCACCAGCCGCGGACGGTGTACGTCGAAGAAGCCCGCAAGAAGGACGGACCGATGACGCTCATGTTGCCGGGCTCGGTCGTCGCTTGGGAGACCGCTGAGATTTATTCGCGCACCGATGGCTTCGTCCGAGAGTACAAGGTCGATCTCGGGGACCGCGTGAAGGCGGGCGACGTGCTCGCGATCTTGGACGCGCCGGAGATCGAGTCGCAGGCGCGGAGCGCCGAGGCGAAGGTCCGAGAGCTCGAGGAGAACCAGCGGCTCTCGCGCACTCGGGCCGAGCGCTACAAGAGGCTCGCTGAGGCGGGGGTCAATAGCCGCGAGCAGGCAGATCAGTACGAAGTCGAAGCGAACACTACGGTGGCCGCGCTCGAAGCGAGCCGCGCCGAGGTTCATCGGATCAGGACGCTGCTCGGCTTTCGGATGGTGAAGGCACCCTTCGACGGCGTGGTGACACGGCGCAGTGTGGAGAAAGGCACCTTGGTCACAGCGGGCAGCACCACCGGTGTGACGAGCCTTTTCGAGATCGCGCGCACCGAAAAGCTGCGAGTCTTGGTCGACGTTCCCCAGACGATTGCTCCGTCAGTGAAGGTGGGCGACGAGGCAACGGTCCTCTTCGGGCAGACGAGCGTACCAGGTCAGATTACCCGTACCGCTGGCGCTCTCGATCCCGCGACGCGCACGCTCAGGGTGGAAGCCGTTATCCCAGGAGACCAAGGTGTATTGGCTGGCTCGTTCGTGCGCGTCAGCCTGAACTTGACGCTGGCGGCTCCGCCCGTGCTCGTGCCGGCCAATGCGATTGTGCCTGAGGCGGAGGGCACCGTGGTCTTCGCCGTGAGTGGCGATGGGAAGGTCGAGCGGCGACCGATCGAGATCGGTCGAGAGCTCGGCGTTGATGTCGAGGTCGTGGCTGGGCTCGTAGGGGGTGAGAGGATCGTGAAGAGTCCACCGGAAAGCCTGCGCGAGGGTGATACCGTACGTACGGTCCTCGAAGCTCCCAAGGAGAAGCGATGAAGGGGCGCGCTTGGTTTCTGAGCTGTGCCCTTTTGCTTCTGTCTGTTCCGGTGTTTTCCACTGAGGCAGGCGAGGAAGCCCTCCCGGAGACTCGAGCGACCCGAGAGCAGGAGCGCGCGAAAGTTCCGCAGATCTCCTTTGCTGAAGCTTTGAGGCGAGCGGGCGCTGAGTCCTACCGAGTCCAGAGAGCTCGAGCGGAGATGGGAAGTGCGGCGGCAGAGGTGAAGCGTTCCCGGGCGAACTGGCTCCCGACTTTGAATGGAGTCGGGACCTACACCCGCCTCGACGGCGATCGTGTGGTGGGCGATCGAATCGTCTCGCCGGCCAACGCGCTCAACCTGAGCGCTCAGCTCGAAGTACCGATCGTGCGAGCCGCGCGCTGGGCAGACACGGCCAGGCAGAAGGAGTCTCTCGAGGTCGCCGAGGGTCGCGTGACCGAAGCAAGGCGGCAAGCGCTGATGGACACGACGCGGGCGTACCTGCGCGTCTTGCTGGAGAAGCGCAATGTGGAGATCGCCGAGCGCGCAGTGACGGTCGCGCAGAAGCAGCTCTCCTTCATGAAGACGCGGGAGCAAGAAGGCGTCGGATCTCGGCTTGAGGTGACGCGAGCAGAGCATGAGCTCCACACGAACCGCGCTTACCTCGCCGCCCGCCGTGCGAGCGTTTACGAGGCACAAGAGAACCTCGGTGTAGCACTCTTGCACGACGGTCCGCTCGATGCGTCGGGCTCTCTGCTCCCGAGTGAGCTTCCTTCTCTCGCAGACGCGCTCGGCTCCGCACGGGAGCGACCAGATCTCGTGGCGCTCCGAACCCAAGCGAGCTCCGATCAGAAGCGGGTCGACCAGGCCTACCTCGACTACTTTCCGAATCTCACCGCGAGCGGCATGGCCTTCTATCAGAACCCGCCCTCCGTCAATTTTCCCGAGTTCGGCTGGCAGCTTCAGCTCGTCTTGATGGTGCCCCTCTACGATGGAGGTCGGCGCTACGGAGACCAAGAAGCGCGACGGGCCCAGGCTCAGGCGAGTCGCACCGAGATTCGCCAGGCAGAGCTGGCAGCGGCCGCAGAGGTCCGAGCCAAGGCGCAACAAGTCGAGAGCCTGCTTGTCGCGTGGCAAGAGGCTCAGAACTCCGCGCGTGTCGCGCGGGAGGCTCTTGCTCTCGCCCAGCGCTCCTTTGAAGAAGGTTCCGGGACCCAGATTGAGCTCATCGACTCCGAACGCAATGTCCGTGACGCCGAGACGAATGCAGCGATCGCGGAGATGGCCTGGCTTGAGGCACGAGTCCTGTATCGCCTTGCGGCGGGTCGGCTCGACGCGGACGGCGCAAAGTCACGACCTTGAGGACTAGGATTCGTCGCTGCTGAGCTCGAGATCGATGATCTGAGCGCTGCCGACGTACTCTTTCGTTGCGACCCGCGTCACAGCTCCAACCTTGCGGATGATCTCGGCCATTCGATCGGCTTCCGACTGGATCACCTGGGTCGCTCGGCCGAGAACCGGGTCGGCCAGGAGCGCGCGACTCAGGACTTCAGTGTAGCCCATGATGCTCGTGAGCGGTTGATTGAGTTCGTGGGCCGCGGCGCCCGCTAGAGCAGCGACCGCGCTCGCTTTTTCGTGCTCTCGAAGTTCTTTCTGCGCGAGCTCGAGGCGCCTTTCCATGGCGAGCTTTTCTCGAATGTCTGTGAAGATACCCAAAGTCGCAATCGGTCGAGCGCCGTCCATGACCAAACTCGCAGAGAGGGTAGTTGGGATGGGTGCGCCATCTCGATCCACCATCGTTACCTGGTAGCCCTCGAGGCGACCGGAGCCGCCGTGATCTGGCCCTCGGACGAGGCGCATGATCTGGCGCGCAATGCCCGGCGGATAGAGCTGTTCGACGTTGAGACGACCGAGCACGTCTCGCTTCGCGTAGCCGAAGAGCTTCGCTGCCGCTCGGTTGTAGAGGAGGATATTTCCTTTGAGGTCGGCGGAGACGATGCCGTCCACTGACGATTCGATGACCCGCTCGAGAAACTCTTTGGTTCGAGCGAGCTCGCGGGCGAGCTCCCTTTCGCGCGTCACGTCGCGCATCGAGGCCAAGACGGCGTCGTTCTCGCTCGCGATCTCCGAGAAACTGATGCTCACGATCCGGGGCGAGCCGCCCCTGCTCTCGATCGGGAAATCGACGAGCACTGGGAACTCCCCATCGGCGAAGCGGCGTACGATCTGTCCGGCACGATCCAGCGCTTGGGAGGGGAAAAGACTCGAGAAGTGTCGACCCACGATGTCTTTCGACTCGCAGCCGACCAGCCTGAGCAGGCTCGGATTGGCGAACAGGATCGTCCCGTCGCTTTGCATGACGAGCATCGCGTCGGCACTGCTCTCAAAGACATCAAAATAGCGAGAGAGAGCCGCGAGGCGGCGTTGTCGTTCTGCTCGCTCACGGCGTGACTGCGCGCGCAGGGCGCCGAGGAGCTTGGCATTGTTGAGCGCGATGGCTGTGGCATTCGCGACCGTGCGCGCCTTCTCGAGCTCGTGGGGACTGAAGCTCTGGCGAGCGCACCCTTTGAGCACCAAGACGGCGATCGTTCCCGCTTCACCGATGATGGGAAGGAGCGCCATGGACGAGAACTCGAGGGGGCCTCGCTCAGCGAGTACGTCCGTCAAGAGCGAGCTATTTCGCACGTCGTCGATGAGAAGGGGGCGTCCGGTTTGCATCACCTCGCGCAGTTCCGGATACTTTTCGAGGTCAATGTCGAGGCCGCGGATCTCTTCGTCGTCGCTGGTGGCCACAACCAACCCTTCGGTGCCGCGGTCATCGAGCAGTACGATGCTGCCTCGATCGACCTCGAGCAGCTCAGCAAGGCGGCTTACGACGAAGAACAAGATGTCGTGAATGTCGTGGCGCCGAGCGAGGGATTCCGTGAGCTCGACCAGCGCGCTCAGATCGCTCCTCGGAGTGGATACCGCTCCAGGTTCCACGGACTCCGCCTCCCCGCGTGGGCCCATCGGGCTCATCTCTCAATCTTACCATATTCACTCGGGGCGCGCTTTCGCGACCATTGCGGGAAAGAACTCGCGCCCGAGAGTCCGGATGGATGGGCGTCATGCTCGGTGTTTCTGGTGAACGATCACACCTCACCACACATGAGCGCTCAATGGACGGTTCGGCATGCCGCCCTGCCTCCGCTCGGAGCGAAAGCGAGCCGGTGAAAGGCGCAGGCCTCGGGCAAAATTGTATAACGAAGTCAATGGACTTGGTCGGCTCGCTGCCCATTCCGACCTTCTTGGATTAAGAGCGTCGTGCTGGATATCTGGTTGGCTGGCTGGAAAAAATGCGGTACCAGTAGGCGTCGCGGGACGTGTTGATGTCTCCGCATTCAAGATCATGGCATGGTCACTCAGCCAAGAGGACGACGGACTCGAGCCGGTGAGCGGCGAAGCTCTCGCGGAGACGCACGCCGAGGCTCAGCATGCTTTGGGAAAGGCCCCTGAGGGGGGTTCTCGCGGTTCGCTTCGATCTGTTGCCTCTCAGGATCAAGGCTTCTCCGACCTCACGCCTCCCTCTTCCGGAAGCCTAAAGGTTTACCCGGTTCCTTCCCGGCGGCCCCGGACCCAGGAACCCACGCTTGTTCTGCGGCAGAGACAGGTCGACTCCCTACGAGCCGAGGTTCATAAACATCGGCGCGCTGCCGAACGGCGTCAGAGCCTCACGATGATCCTCTGGGGGCTCGCCGGTGCGGTCGCTGTGCTTGTGGGAGCGCTTCTCGCGCGCGCCTTGACCGAGCCTTCGAGTGAGCCGATTGGTATCGGTCAGGACGAGCCGGGAGCGGGCGGCCCTGTCGCGCCTATGGAACCTGTCCGCGCAGACTCTGCGCCGAAAGAAAAAGGGGAGGCGTCGCTGCCGTTCGCGAAAAAGGCCGTCGATCGCGATCGGCGTCCGGTGCTCTCCCTTGATGAGCTGCCGACCGAGTAGCAAGCTCGGCCCAGAATGTTCGGCTCCGCACGCGATCTCGCGCCCCCGGCTGCCCCTCTCGCTCTTGCGGGTGGACGAGACCGTCTCGGGGCCCTGGCGACAGCATTCCTCGTCTACGTGGTCTTCGTGATCCTGTTCGGGGCCGTGGTGCGCATTACGGGCTCGGGGGCCGGTTGTGGTCAGAACTGGCCAACCTGTCATGGCGAAATCGCTCACATCCCTCAATCGGTTGAGACCGTCATCGAGCTCACCCACCGCGTGACCTCGGGTCTGAGTCTTCTCTTCAGCATTGGCTTCCTCGTCCTGGTGCGACGCGCTTTCGAGCCGGGTCATCCTGCCCGCCTCGGCGCCTGGCTCTCGCTCGCGTTCCTCGTGAGTGAGTCGCTGGTTGGGGCTGCCTTGGTTCTCCTGGCTCTCGTTGGGGACAACAGCTCCGCGTCCCGAGCGGTCGTGATGGCTTTCCATCTCCTGAATACGTCGCTCTTGACGGCGGCGATCGTATACGCCCGCGCCACGATTCTGGACGGAGAGCCGCGGGCTCTGGCGAACCTCATTCGGGCTTCCCTGCGCCGGGAGAACCTGTTCATTGCCATCGGTGGCCTCCTCTTGCTTCTCGTCTCGGCCTTTGGCGCCGTGACGGCGCTGGGCGATACTTTGTATCCAATCCAAGAGGGCCACGGCTCCGCGAGTGTGGTGTCCTCAGCGTTCACTCCTGGAGATCACTTCCTCGACCGGCTGCGCGGAATTCACCCGCTCACCGCCCTCGCCTCGGCTCTTTTCCTTTTTTGGACCCTCGGTGCCCGGGAAGGTCGGGACCGACCGCGCAAGCACGTGCTTCTTTGGCTTACGCTCCAAATGGCCCTGGGAGTTCTGAACGTCTACCTGCGGGCGCCCGCCGTCATGCAAGTGGTGCACCTTGCTGTCGCGACCTTCCTTTGGATTGCGTGGTGTTGGTTCGGTTACGTCGAGCTCTCTGCTGCTCTTGATTCGGAACCCGGGCGGGGCAAGGCTACGCTCTCGTGAGCGACACACTCCTTTCGGCGCCTCGGGTCCTCGCAGAAGCGGAACGGACATTCGAGCGAACAGTTCGGGACCTCTGCCAGTATCTCGAGTTTCCTGCCATCAGCTCCGACAGAGCGCACCACGAAGACGTGCGTCGACTCGCCACGCAGGTTTCTTCGGATCTCCGAGCGCTCGGGTTCGAGGCGACGGTGCGTGAGCTTCCGGGTGCTCTGCCCCTCGTGGCCGCGCGGATAAGCTCCGAGGACTCCTCCGCTCCCACGTTGCTCATCTACGGACATATCGATCTTCAACCGGTCGCGGGAGAGGCTTGGGAGACTCCGCCTCACGAAGCGGTCCGTCGCGAAGGTCCAGACGGAGAGCGGCTCTACGCCCGCGGCGCAGCGGACGATATGGGCGGCTGGGTATCTCATCTGGCGGCGCTCCGAGCTTGGATCGAGACCGAGCGCATGGTCCCGCTGAACGTGAAGCTCGTGCTCGAAGGCGAGGAAGAAATCGGCTCGCCGAACCTCGAGCGGTATATGGACGCTTTTCCGGAGGACTTTGATGCGGACGTGATGGTCCTGACGGATTGTGAAAATCCGGGGATCGATCTGCCGGGTCTGACGACCTCGCTGCGCGGTTTGTATGAGCTCGATCTCGAGTGTCGCGCGCTGACGAGCGACGTGCACTCGGGCCTCTGGGGTAATATGGCGCCGGACGTCTCGACAGCCCTCTTCCGCGCCGTCGCGCATTTGGTAGACGGCTTCGGACGTCCCAAGTTTGGGCGCACCGAGCCGAGCGTGGCTTTTCGAGAGAGCGCTCGACGGATCCCGATCGGCAGTGACGTGATCAGAGAAGGCGCTCATCTGTCTGAGGGTATCGAACCGCTCCCGCTCGAGGGGCGCTCGGCTGCCGAGTGGCTCTGGAGACAGCCGGCGCTCACTGTTCTTTCGACGACCTTGCCGCGGCCCGATGCGCACAAGAACGCTTTGCGCGCCTCGGCGCGCGCGAGCCTGTCGATCCGTGTTCCTCCTGGGCGCGACAAGAATGAACTCCGCCGTGAGATCGAAGGTCTGCTCGCGGAGCTGCCAAATTCCGGGGTCAAGATTGAGCTTTCCGAGCGGCCTGGTGGCGCCGCGTCCTGGCTCTATGAGCCCAAAGGACCCGCGTTTGCTGCGGCTCGTCGCGCCTACGAGCGCGTTTGGGGCAAGCCGCTCACCGAGATCGGGATCGGAGGCTCGATTCCCTTCGTGGCCCTCTTCGGTCGACGTTATGCGCATCTTCCGCTGATTTTGAACGGAGTGATGGATCCACTCACAGGTGCCCATGGGCCGAACGAATCGCTCCATCTTGGCCTCTTCAAGCGGGCGATATTGACCAACGTTTGGCTCTACGCCGAACTCGCTGAAGAGCTCCGGCCGAACGCCGAGTGAATCAGAAACGCGGCATCGCGCCGGGCAGCTCCGCGACGCGCGCGGCCCGCTCAGCTGCGATGGACAGAGCTGTCTTTCGGTCTTGACCGCGGGCGAGGGCGACCACGAGCCCCGCGGAGAAGGCGTCTCCCGCGCCCACCGGATGATCTCCCCGGGAGGGAAAAGCGCCCACTTCGAGCGCACCACCTGAGTCATAGAGAGTCGCGCCGCGGGCGCCACGGGTGACACAAGTGAAGGCGGGAGCGAAGCGGCTCTGGAGGAAGTCGAGGGGCGAGGTAGTCTCGAAGAGTCTTCCGAGCTGAGCAAGCTCCGCTTCGTTCATCTTGATGGCGCGCGCTCGAGCGAGGCAGAATTCAATGGTGTCGCGGTCGTCGTAGGGTGCGCGAAGGTTCAAATCGAGGAAGGACCAGGGGTTTGAGTGCGAGGTAGTAAGAGCGAGGAGAGCATCGAGCGTCTTGCGCGAGGTGGGAGCCCGCGCGGCGAGGGTGCCAAAACAGAACACGTCTGAGTGAAGGACCGCGGCCTTGTCCTCTTCGCTCACTTGGATCTCGTCCCAAGCAACGGGCGAGGCAATCTCGTACCTCGGCTCGCCATTTTGCATCGAAACGAGCACCCTACCCGTGGGAGCTTGGCTCTTTGTTGCGCAGAGGACCCTTACGCCCGCGTCCTCGAGGCGAGAAAGCGCCTGATCGCCGAGCTCATCAGGACCCACCTCCGTGATCAGGATCGCCTCTGCGCCGAGTTCTTGCGCGTGGAACGCGAGGTTGGCCGGAGCGCCGCCGAGCTCAGGGCCCTCGGGAAATAAGTCCCACAAGAGCTCGCCGAAGCTGGCCACTCGCGGCCGCTCGCGATACCTCTCCCCGGGAATCATGGCGCTGTCGCTCATCGCGGTCATCCTGGGCATTTTTTACACGATCCGAAAGCTCGACGCCCGGAGCCGCACACATGCCGATTTTCCTTGGGTGCCTCCCGCCGAGTTCAGCGCGTGGCAGGAGCGCGAAGTGCGTGTGTATGGGCGTGCGGCCTTGGCCTGTGTGCTGAAGCTCGTGATCGGGATTTGGGCAGAATATTGGCTATTGCCGAACTATCCGCGACCGGAGACGCGATACTTCGGGGCCGCTGTCGACTTCTCGTGGTTCGCTGTCGTGGTGTGGACAGCCCTGCTCGGTAGGAGCCTCTCCAAGGAGCGACGCCGACTCGGCATCGTACTTGGCACGCCCCATCAAGAGATCGAGGCGGAGTCCGACCAGGAAGAAAAGTAGTCGGTCCGAGGAGAAGGTTCTCCGGCCTGACTCAAGGTTCTGTGGGCTCCTGAGCGAGCGCTTGGTTCAGGGCGCGGAGGGAGCGCTCGGCGTGACGCGATGGATCGAGGCGGTGTCGGCTCGAGGCGGCGGCGGGATTGTCTCCGTCGGGCGAGAAGCGAGACAACGCTCGATGCCGCGCTTGAGGTCTTCGGGGGCTTCCTTTGGGAGCCTCGGCCTTCCCATCACGTTCGTGAACAGCCGATCCCAGGTCACGCCGAGGGGCTGGCCGCCCTGATCGTCGAAGCTGAGCCAGACGAACATGGCCCGTCCCTTCACGTTCTCAAAAGGTACGCCAGCGCCGCGTCCGTGCCGCCAGGCGCGAGAGTCGCTCGAGTTGTGACGGTTATCGCCCATGACCCAGAACTCTCCCTCCTTGACCCTGTATGGCCCCTGTCTTCCGCGGGGGCCGTCTTTCTCGTAGAAGGTCAGGTAGGCGACGTCGTGCAAGTATTCGACGAACAGCTCACCGACCTCGAGGTAACGGGCGTCGCTTCCGAACGAGTAAGTTCCGACCCGACAGAAGGGCACGGTCCAGCCGTTGATGCTGGGATGGCCATCGCGGACCTCGAGTACATCCCCTGGTCCCGCCATGACACGCTTGATGTAGTCCTGTCGAGGTGCGCCCGGATCGGAGTCGGGGAACTCGAAGACCACGATGTCGCCGTGTTTGGGCGGGAGGTCCGCGAGAACCCGGGAGTTCGTGAAGGGAACGATGGGCCCGTAGGCCAGCTTGTTTACGAAGATATGATCGTTGATCTGGAGGGTCGGGAGCATCGATCCGCTCGGGATCTTGAAGGCTTCGACAAGGAAGGCTCGGAGCAGAAGCGCGACAGCGACCGCCACAAAGATCGACTCGAAGTACTCCTTAGCTTCACTGCTCTTCCAGCGTGCAAGGTGTTTGCTGGTGACGGTGAGCACCGATTCGTAGGTTCGATCGAACTCTTCGATCGAGAACTGCTCGCGGTGCATGGCTTGATTCAAGGCGTCGAGGGCGGCTTCGACTTCACCGAAGACTTCGGCGCCGAGCTCATTAGCGATCTCGCGCTTCTTGGTTCGGAGGAGTCTTTCGGTCGCTTCGACGAGCTGCGCTGCGCTCTCGAACTCCCGTGAGCGCGACCGCGGGAGCCCTGGGCGTCCGCTGAGGCCGAGCGCGGAGGCAAAGGGGAGCGAGTGCCGGAGCTGGTAGATGCCCATCTCAAAGAGCACGAAGAAGATGATGATCGCGGGGACCTTTTGATCCTGCACGAAGTAGCGGACACGCCCGAGGAACCCTTCAGGCAAGCCGCCTTCACCCGAGCCAAGAAGCCAGACCGTGAGCGCCGCGAGAGCGAGAGGGACGACGACGAACCAAATGGGCCAGTAGACCCAGCGATGCAGTTGATTCTTCACGCGGTCCTCGCCCGCGGGCATGCGTTGCCCATTTTTCTCTCGAGATCGTTACTCATCGCCAACTTGCAGGAGATAATCCACCCTCGCGGGGAGCGCGTTTTTACTCGTCTGTGCCGCGCCGACCAACTCCGAATGGTCGAGGGCCAAGAAATATTCCCCGGGTCCCGGATCCGCCGTCGCGCGCATCTTGGCCCCATCGCCCAAAATTGCTTGAAAGCTCGCGCCCCTGAGCTCTTGGGGCCCTTTCTGGCTTACATAGGCGCTGATGACCTCGGCACCGGTCTTTGCGTCGAGGAGCGCGACATCAACCGCTGGCGCTCCCTCGAGGCGCAGTGTCATGGTCAGCTTCTCTCCGCGCTCGAGGCGAATTTTGCCGATGAAGTCCTGCTGGTCGGGGAAGAGCTCGGTGCGCCCGTTAGCGACCGTCAGCCTCGGCGAGGACTCTACAGAGAAGGGTCGGAAAGGGCGCTCGCCGGGCGCGATCAGGCCGAGGGCGAAGTCCGTGTGACCGTCGGCATCATAACGAACCACCGTGAAGCCGCGCCCGAGCTGGGCGTTGATGATTTGTTTGCCCACGTCGGCCTCGTTGATGCCAGCGGCTTCGAGTGCAGCTCGCGCCAAGGTCTTCTCGGTCATGAGCAGCGAGAAACCGCTGGTGTCGACCTGAACCGGACGGAAATAGACATAGAGGGCGGACTCGTGAATGCGGAAGTCGGGTGCGACTTCGATCAAGCCGCTGGCGCGGAAGCCGAGGCGGCCGGTCGCCGCATTGTAAGCGAAGCCCTGTCCGGAGAACTGCGCGATGACAGTGCTGCGGCCGGGCTCGTCGAGGCTCTTCGCTTCGCAGGAGTCGGCGTAGTAGCGACCGATGACGGGCTGGTCATCTGAGAGGCGAATGGGCGCTCCGGTGAGCAGGAGTTCGCTGCAGAACTGCTTGAGCGCGAAGCGGATGATGTCGAAGCGGAGCGTCTTGTTCGTGGGGCTGTTGACGATCCCTCGCCCGACGATGCCGACTGTGTCTTTGCTCGTTCGCGCCGTCATCGTGCAGCAGGAAACGAAAAGCGAAAGCGCAAGAGGGAGGAGCACGCTGAGGGGCCGGACCGTCATGGGGCGCGGGGAGGGTAGCCGAGTCCCTCCCGGCCCGAAATCGAGGGCCGCGGGACCGGGGAGATGGCGGGTTCGCTGGCGCGCACTGCTCTATAGCGGGCGCTTTTCGAAGGTCCCCCCGAGGGCCGCGAAGGGACTCACAGCGGGGACGAACGTGCCCGCCCACGCTCCAGGCTCATCACTTTGACCAAGGACGACGCGCCGCTCGTCGAGGAGAACCCGAAGGCCCACCTGCACGAATCCCCCAAAAGGACGAGCCCAAGCGGCGCGGGCGCTCGCCTCGAAGCCTGCCGTCACCGAAGTTCGGCTTGCGCTTCTCGTGCTCAGCTCGGCAAATGAGAGCCTTGGCCCCAGGAAGACCTGAGCCCAGTTTACAGGAGAGAAGCTCCCTCCCACAAAGAACACACCTTCGAGAGTGCTGATGGAGCGAGGCTGACTCGTGCCGAAGAGCAGGTCGGCGTGCGCGGACACTCCAAAGGGTCCGAGGAGACTGAGTGTTGCTCCGAGATGGGGTCCGAGCGCCCCTTCGATCTCGGTTCCGTAATGGGAGTAGAGCGCGCCGACGTCGATCGACAAGTGTCGCTCATTCTTTGCGGAGGGGGGATCTGGCTCCTCTTTTGCTTGAGGCCTAGGAGGCTCTTCTTGAGCCGGGAGTGCGGGAGCAGGCGGCGCAATTGTGGTGTCGGGAGCTCGGACTTCCGGCTCGGGAGGCTGCTCGGCCTGGGTCAACGGCGGCGCGGGTGGCTGCGTCTCATCGGGCTTGCCTTTCTGACGGTCGCCCTGGGTTTCGAGCAGGAGTGAGCCGATCCAGAGCAGCATCTCTGTCCGATCGTCTCCGGGCGCGACGGACAGGTTTCGGGTGTCGTGTAGGCCGTCCCCGGTGCGCCACCCTCCTTGGACAGTGGTGCTCGTGCACGTGAGCTCGAGGGTGCCGAGGGCCCCGGGGAGGGTCCGGAGTTCGGTCAGGAGGCGGACCTCCACCCGAGCTCGATCTTCAGGGCTGATCTCGTCGCAGCGGATGAGCACCTCGGGCCCTTGCGCCCACACTGGACTGGTGAGAGTTCCGAGGAGGATTCCCCAGGACCAGATTCTCAACAAAATTTTCCCACCCACAGTGTAGCTCGCGTTGCCGGTTGGGAGATTCCACGGCAAAAATGCGTGGCCCCGGATTGCTCATCGCACATTGCCCGTGAGGGGCGCAAACTCTTTCCCTTTCGACTGCCCAAACGGACCCCTCGCGGGAACCCAATGGATGCGGTCTCATGTTCACCTTGGCCACCCTTCCCGAGCAGGCATTCGTCGCCGCCGAAGAGACCCGGGCTGAGCTCCGCGCAAAGGAATCGGAGCTCTTGCTCCTCATCTATCGGCAGATGCGCTCGCTCGTCGGGCCACACCCCGATCTCGACGATCTCGTTCAGAGTGCGCTCGAGCAAGTTCTGCTTGCCAAGTTCGAAGGGCGCTCGCGCCTCTCGACCTTCACTCACTCCATCTGCTTTCGGGTCTGGATGAAGCATCTGCGCTCGCTCTATCGCTGGCGCTCAGTCTTCTCCTTCCACTCAGAAGAGGAGCCACGGCATTCGGTCGAGACGCGCACGCCTCTCTCCGAGGTCGAAGCCGAAGAGCGCCTTCGCCATTTCTATCGCGTCATCGAGCGCATCTCGCCGAAGCGTCGTGCCGTCGTTCTTCTCCACGACATCAGCGGCGAAGACATTCCGACGATCGCGCAGATCGTGGGGACTAGTGAGGCGACAGTGAGAACAAGGCTCCGGGATGGGAGGAAGCGGTTGAAGGAGTTGCTCGAGGGGGATGTGTATTACGGTCGCGTGCGAGAAGACGAGCTCGCGAGCAAAGAAGGGAAATCATCATGAGCTGGGAGTTGGTCAAAGAAGTCGTTCGCCAAGACCTCGAGGCGACGACTCCGCCGGATGCGGAGATTTTGGCCCGGTTTCGGCGTCTTCAGAGAGAAGCGCCTGTCAAACCCAGAGGTCTCTTCAGTCCGGTGCAGTTCGGCATGGCGGGGCTCGCAGTAGCGTTCGGGGCGCTCTTTTTTTGGTCGATGAATCAAGGGTCGACCGGTCCCAACATTCGCGTCACAGGTGAAACGTGGCAGAGCGCGCAGAAGGTCAGTGAGCAGAAGGCGGACACGCTCGTCGATGTTCCTGCGGAGCAGAACGAGATGAGCGAACCTGCGTTCAAGGAAGTGGAAGAGAAGGAAGCTCCTCGGCGCTCGAAGCCGAAGAGCGTGCGTTTGAAGGCGCCTCTACCGAGCACCTCCTCTGCCCCGCGCTGGGAGGACGTCGCTCAGGCGATGCGCAGCGGTGATGAGCCCCGCGCGCGCGAGCTGATCGTTCAATTGCGCCAGAGCGAGGACGCGGAGACGCGGGACAACGCCCGACTCGCCGAGGTGCAGATGAGTGTGGACGTGCGTGACGGGAAGCGGACCTTGTCCCCAGCTCAGATGGCGACACTGAAAGATTTGAGAGCAACTGGAGCGACCTCATCGATTCGTGCGTCGGCGCGACGATTGCTCGACCAGGTCAAAGGAGCCTCGAGTCCAGGCGCGGAGGAGGCGAAGGGGGAGCCGGGACTCCCCCCAGCTTCGCCTTGACGGGGAGCGGGGGGCGTGGAAACCGTAGATGACACGGCCCCATGGGAAGGAAGCTCATCCTCAGGACATCTGCGGTTCTCCCCGCGCTTGTCCTCTTCGCCTGTGGGGTGATTGAGGTTCCGTTCGAGCCCGGTGAGGTCGATGGTTCCGGCGGCGATCGGTTGGATGAAGAGCTCCGCGATCATTCGCCCTATGTCGATCGCTCGAAGGGGGACGATCCGATCGCGATCCTGCGAACGAGCGAGATCTCAGATCCGGAGGAGCCTCCAGACGATGAACGGGTCGCATGCGAAGATCGGTTGATTCGAGACCGGTACCAGCCGACCGAGGAGACCTTGGCTGAGGTGGAGGCGCTCCTCTCGGAGATGGACCTCGAGCAGAAGCTCCTTCAAATCACAGGCATTCCCGCCCCTGATCCCTCGGACCTCGGCCGCTACGAGGAGGCCTCTTTGTCTCGCGACGACGAGCAGCTCGGTCTGCGCGGCTACAAGTGGACCGATGGTCCTCACGGCGTAAATCTCGCGCTCCAGTATCGCCACCTCAAGTACAAGAACTACGCGACGTCTTTTCCGACGAGTGTTTTGCAAGGGGCCACCTTCGACGTCGAGCTCGTCCGCAGACTCGGCCAAGCGGTGGGCGACGAAGCGCAAGCCTCGGGCGCCTCTGTGCTCTTGGCCCCTACTATGAACATCCTGCGTCATCCGCTGTGGGGGCGGGCCCAGGAGACGTTTGGCGAAGACTCATTTCACATCGGACGCATGGCGACGCACATGGTGCTCGGGATCCAGGAGCACATCGCCTCCTGCGCCAAGCACTATGCGGCCAATAACATCGAACTCGGTCGAACCAAGCTGAACGCCGAAATGGACGAGCAGACGCTCCGCGAGACCTACGGTCGCCATTTCGAAATGGTCGTGCGCGATGCGGGCGTCGCTTGTGTCATGGCAGCGCACAACTCCGTCAACGGAACGAAGTCGACGCAGAATCAACTCCTGCTCAGTGAAATGCTGCGCAAGGACATGGGATTTCGCGGTTTCACGGTGGCCGATTGGTGGGCGATGCCATCCGCGAACAACAATGGTCAGGGCCCGGTGGACGCCCCCGAAGACGAGGTCACAGCGCGCGCGTCGCTGCTCGCTGGGCTCGACATCGAGATGCCTTGGATGCTCCATTACGACGCGATTCCTCGCCTGATCGAGAAGGGCGAGTTGAGCGAGGCTGTCGTAGATGACGCTGTAGCAAACGTCCTCGAGCAGAAACTCCGGTTCCGGTCGGCGTATCTCGATGAGCCGCACGGGCTGACGGAACCGACGACCGAGTACGACGAGAAGGAAGGATTTCTTCGTTCTCCCGACGAGCATCTGAACCTCGCGCTCGAAGCCGCGGAGAAGGGAATCGTGCTTCTGAAGAATGAACCGTTCGAGGGAGATCAGCCGCTGCTCCCGATTCGGGGTGTGAAAAAAATCGCAGTCCTTGGCAAGACCGTCAAGTTCACCGTCGGTGCCGGCCGTGGTCCGGTCGCTGTCGAGTTCAGCTTCGCGACGGACGCGGCTCTCGGGGATCGCGGAAGCTCCGAGGTGACCGTTGATCCCGACAAGACGACGGGCCCCTACGACGGCATCCTCGCCACCAAACCTGCGGGCGTCGAAGTCGTTTCTGGATCGACCGTCGCGCCTGCAGAAGACGCCGACTTGATCGTAGTGGTCATCGGTTTGAGCGCCGGCGAGGAGGGTGAAGAGTTCACCCACGCGGCGGATCGGGAGAGTTTGGACCTCGACCCGATCCACACTCAGCTGGTCGCTGATGCGGTCGAGCTCGGCAAGCCGGTTGTCGTCGTGGTGGAGGGCGGCAGCGCGGTCAACATGCCATGGCTCGACGACGTGTCCGCCGTCATGATGGCGTTCCATCCGGGACAGCGCGGGGGCGAGGCGCTCGGTCGTCTCCTTTTCGGTGACGCGAATTTCTCCGGGAAGCTCCCGCTCACCTGGCCTCGATCGAATGAGCAGTTACCAGCCTTCAAGAATCCTGAGGGAACGACGACCGTGATGGATTACTTCGTCGGGTACAAGCGATTCGATCACGAGGAGCTCGAGCCGCTCTTCCCCTACGGCCATGGCCTATCGTACTCGACCTTCAAGTACGACAACCTGTCTGTTCCTTGCGAGACCGCGAGCACAAGCGCGATCATCCCCGTCACGGTCGACGTCAAGAACACCAAGGGGCCGGCGGGGGAGGAGATCGTCTTCGTCTTCGCCTCCTACCCCGAGACGAACGCGCGCCGTCCCGAGAAAGAACTCAAAGGCTTCGCCCGCGTTCACCTCGAGCCCGGGGCGACGAAGCGCGTCACGATTCCTATCCGCGTCGAGGATCTCAAGTATTGGGACATGGAGCGGGGCAGCTGGGTCGTGGAAGAGGGTCCCGTCGAGTTCCGCGTTGGCCCGAGCGCTGGTCAGCTGAAGCTCAAGCAAACCGTTCAGATTTCCTCGGGAAGCTGACGGGCATTAGGGCGTGATGTGGGGGGTGAGCAGCGCGCGCCAGGCCGCGTAGACCGCCTCTTCTGAGTAGCTTTCTACGGCGAGCTGGCGAGCTCTGTGGCGGAAGCTCGCGAGCTGTTCGGGAGAGTTCGCGAGTCTTCGCAGCGTGCGCGCGATGGAAGAGGCATCCTCGGGAGAATGTACTTCGCCTATGCCACGGTCGATGACGAACCTTCCGAGGTCGCTTGTCGGACTCGTGAGCGCGAGGATGGCGCTGCCGACCGCGAGGGACGAATAGGTCTTACTGGGCAGGGAAAGATGCTCCGTTCCAGGAGCTTGAGCGACGATCGCGACGTCTCCGAGTGCCAATGAGAAAGGGAGCCGAGCGTGAGGCTGGTAGTCGAGGAAGCGAACATTTTGTAGCTTCCTCTGGGCCACATCTGCTTCGAGGGAGGGTCGATTGAGTCCGTCTCCGATGAAGACGAACGCGATCCCCGGTTCGTTGGCGAGGAGGGCTGCGGCCTCGATGACGCCGCCGAGCGCGTGCCCGGCGCCCATGTTTCCCGAGTAAAGTACCGTCAGCTTGTCGCGTTGGCCGAGCTCCAGAGCGAGAGGATTGTCCTCTTTTTCGAGCGGGCTGAGCGCGTCGGTGTCGGCCCAGTTCGGAATCACCTCGAGGGAGCAGAGAGGTGCTCCGCGGGTCTGGCGCTTCAGGGTATCAGCCATGCTGTCGCTCAGAGTGACGACGAACTCGGCCTCCTCGAGCGCCAGCGCGTTCGCGCGCGTGAGTGCTCGTGTGACCAGGCTGTCTTCACGGCAGACTCCGATCTGCACGAGGTGCTCGGGGTAAATGTCCCAGACCAAGACGCCGTAACGGAACCGCCGAAGCTTTCGGAAGGAGAACGCGACCTGCGGTAGCAGGGGCGGATTCGTCACGGCGAGCAGCAAGGGCGTCCCTTCGAGCCGCGCGCACTCTGCGCTCGCCCAAAGCGCGAAGCGCGCCCAAGAGGCGAGCCTCTGCGGAAGGCTTCCTCGATCGTAGGCGGGCCCGTGACGGACCTCGAGCTCCGGCGAAGAGCGAGCGAAGCTGCTCCCAGTGAGCAAGAGACCGGGGCCGAGTTCAGCGCAGAGCCGACGAAAGAGCTTCTCGAATGCAGGACTGATGGTCTGATTGAGGATGACCCACGCGTAGCGTTTCACAGGGCGTTCGTTCGGCGCTTGAGAGGTCGATGACATATCGTTGCGGAGTCCTCGCGCGGGCCTGGTTCTTCGAGCATCCATGGTTTAGGGGCGCGCATGCAAGTCTCGGTCGAGGCCGGCGGAGAATTCGGTTCCAGGGGAGCGAGGAAGCCGCGCCCTGAGGCGCGTGTCCGCCCGATTTGACCCCAGAAGGAGGAGTGACGACACTTTACGCGCCCGTCGTCCTAGCCAGAGCGGGGGGCTCGATGGCTGCAGAGGAAACCAGACAACGATGCCGATGAACTTCCTCGAGCGAAAGCTAAAACGCGGCCTGGACGTCGCCGTCTCGGGGACCGGTCTTGTCCTCCTGTCTCCCGTATTTCTCACCATCACGGGACTCGAACTCTGGTTCCACGGGTGGCCGCCCGTGTTTCGACAAGCCCGACCGGGCTTTCAGGGAGAAATTTTCCCTCTGATCAAGTTCCGGACCATGACGAACGAGGTCGACTCCGAAGGGCGCCTTCTTCCGGATGCCGAGAGGCTCACGCCTTTTGGGAGGTTCTTGCGGAGTACGAGCCTCGATGAGCTCCCCGAGCTGTGGAACGTGCTCATCGGCCAGATGAGCCTCGTCGGACCGCGGCCGCTCTTGGTCGAATACTTGCCGCTTTACTCGCGTGAGCAGGCGCGACGCCACGAGGTCCCACCGGGCATCACAGGCTGGGCCCAGATCAACGGGCGCAACTCGCTGTCCTGGGAGGAGAAGTTCGAGTTCGACGTTTGGTACGTCGAGCATCAATCTCTCCTCCTCGATCTCAGGATCTTGGCTGCGACCCTGGTGAAGGTCGTTCGGCGCGATGGGATCTCGGCGGAAGGCGAGGCGACCATGCGTAAGTTTCAGGGGTCTCTCGGAGTGGATGACTACAGCGCATCTCCAAAATGAGACGCGCGCAAAAAGCACCAAGGACCCTCGAGCAGATCTCCGGAAAACACCGCGAAAGCTCTCGCCCGCTGTCCCGCAAGGGGCGGGCGAGAGCGAAGCCGTAGCATTTTTGAGACGTGTTCTAGGGAGACCAGCCGCCTTTGCCCACGGCGCGGGAAAGGGGCTTTCCGAACGCCTCTCCCGGGTTTACCTTGAGCTTGGACGGTATTTGCATGCACCTCATTGGAATCTACGGAGCGTCTGGCTTTGGTCGTGAGGTCATGCCGCTTGCGGCGGCGAAATACAGGCAGGAGATTGCCGAAGGCTCCCATCGGCTCGTTTTCGTCGACGATCAGGTACGAGGAAAGGCCAACGGAGTCCTTGTCATGTCATTTGACGAGTTCGTCTCGGCTCCGGCAGAGACTCGCTCGGTGACGGTGGCCATCGCGTCGGTGAAAATTCGCCGAATGTTGGTGGAGAGGTGCAAGCAGGCGGGCGTAGGCGTGATCGATGTATGCGCTCCGACCGTGGTTTTTCTGGATGAAGTCGTGATCGGTGAAGGGAGCATCCTGGCTTCGTTTGTTTGCTTGAGCTCAAATATCGTCATCGGAAAACAATTTCACGGCAACGTGTACTCGTATGTCGGACACGACTGTAAGATCGGCGACTATGTAACGTTCGCGCCACGAGTGACTTGCAATGGGAACGTCGTGATCGAAGATGATGTGTACGTGGGGGCCGGCGCGGTCATCAAGCAGACCACGCCGGGCCGCCCGATGGTTCTCGGAACTGGTAGCGTGATTGGCATGGGAGCGGTGGTCACGAGGTCCGTGCCCCCGGGTGTAACCGTGCTGGGTAACCCGGCACGTCCGCTGCCCGCGTGAAGATTCAGTGGGCGATCTCCCGGACCGCGAGGGCGCACGTCGGTCCACCCGAGTCTGGAGCGGGGCGCCCTAGGCCTCACGCGTCAAACGGCTTGCTGCGCGCCCGAGAGGATTCGAACCTCTGACCTTTGGCTTCGGAGACCAACGCTCTATCCAGCTGAGCTACGGGCGCCTGACGGCGTTTGGGGTCCGGTGCCTAGCGCAAGCGCGGTCCGGAGAAAAGTCCTTGGTCGCAGTTGACGGAGCAAGACCCGGACTTAGGTTGTTTTTGCGCGGCGAAACGGGCGCAAAAAACAGACCAGACGGTCACCCCCTCTGGGCCCTTTCGGCCCGGTGAGGGTTCAGGACTCCCCCGGAGGGGGGAGAGCGCGCGGACAGGCCGCCTCGTCCCAACTTTCACCCATCTCAGGAGGAAGAACCATGCTCACGTTGTGGAATCAATTCGATGACCTTTTTAACGATCACTTCATTCGCTCGCGAGTCGCGCAGCCTCGGGGATTCGTCCCTGCGGTAGACATTCGTGAGACCAAAGAAGGCTACGACCTGGTCGCCGACGTTCCTGGTCTGACCGCCGACAACATCGACGTCACGGTCGAAGACGGCGTGCTGAAGCTCAAGGGCGAACGACGGGAGGAAACCGAGTCTACCGAAGACGGCTATCGTCGGGTCGAGCGAACGTTTGGCGCCTTTGAGCGGTCTTTCGTCTTGCCGAAAGGCGTCAGCGCCGACAGCGTTGTCGCGAACGTCGACCACGGGCAGCTTCGGGTGCACATTCCCAAGCCTGCGGAGCAGAGCCCGAAGAAGATCCCCGTTCGGTCGGCCAGCGCCTAATTGAACCGAGCACGCGGGCGAATGGTGGAGCGCCTGTGAGGGAGCCGATCCTCGAGCGCAGCTCAGAAATGAGATGCGCTCTACGATCGCTCCCTCCGCGCGTTTCCGCGCCTCGTTTCGGGTGCGCGGGCGCTACAGCGCATCTCAAAAATGAGATGCGCGCAAAAAGCACAAAGGAACCGTCGAGCAGATCTCCGGAAAATACGGCGAAAGCTGTCGCCCGTTCGCCCTCCTGGGCGGGCGACAGCGAAGCCGTAGCATTTTTGAGACGTGTTCTAGTGTATGATTTCGACCAAGATCCACCCTACGGTATGGGCTCCATGGATGTCTTGGTCCTGCCCATCGCCTGCCTCAAAGACAATTACGCGTACCTCGTGACCAGCTCGGGTTCCGAGCAGGCGCTGGTAGTCGATGCGTGCGAGGCGGAGCCAGTCGAGCGAGAACTCGAGGCGCGCGGCCTCAGTCTCGCGGCGATCTTGTCGACCCATCACCACCTCGATCACGTGGGAGGGAACGAGAGGCTGGTTCAAAAGTACGGAGCGCAGGTGTTCGGACATGCGAGCGAGCGGCGTCGCATTCCGTGTTTCTCGCGGCCCCTCGAGGATGGAGACAGTTTTTCGATCGCCGGATTCTCCGGACGTGCCTTCCACATTCCCGCTCATACGCGAGGCGCCCTCGCGTATGTCTTGCCGGGCGCGTGTTTCTCAGGTGACACATTGTTTGCGGCGGGCGCGGGTCGCCTTTTCGAAGGGACACCAGAAGAGCTCTATCGGGCCTTGTACTTGGTGTTTGGGCGACTCGATTCGAGCACGACGATTTACACTGGGCACGAGTACACAGAGCGAAACCTCGAGTTCGCGCTCTCGCTCGAGCCTGAGAGCATCGCCATCCAGACGCGCCTCGCCGAAGTCCGAGCGGCGCGGGCGAGAGGTGAGCCGACTGCGATGACGACACTTCCGCTCGAACGGGAGACGAACCCGTTCCTCAGGGCTGACCGACCGAGCATCGTGGCTCGTTTGGGCTTGGCGCCTGGCGTCGCTCCGGCGGAGGTGATCCGCCGGCTCCGGGAGCTCAAGGATCATTTCTGAACTCGTTTTTCGGCTCTCCAGCGCACAGACCTGCGGGTCTGCTCCGTGCGCTCCCCTGGCTTTTGGGGCGCATCTCAGTTTTGAGATGCGTTCTAGACAGCGCACACACTGAGTCCGAGCTCACGGAGCAGGGGGAGGATTGTGTCGCTGTCCTCCTCGAGGAGATGGATCCCGACGCGCACCGAGCTCCGATCGGTCCAGGCCACCCAGGCGACGTTGCCGGTGAGCTCGATGGGCTCGGCATTGTTGGGAGGATCAAGCCGGATCAGGACAGCCTCACCGTGCCTGAGAGGGCCGTCGGCCTCCGCGGCAAGACCTCCCAATCCCAAATCGATGACCTCTGCGCGCACAGTGCGGCCTCGCCGGTGGGCGACAATGACCGCCCCCAGTCGCACCGGAAACCTCTGATGCGCTCGGTAATACCGCTGCCCCATACGGATTCTTGGTAATCTACCACGCGTTTGCCTTGTTTCCGAGCGAATCTCGCGTGCAGAAATTGTTACGTTTCGGCTTCGGCCCACCGTTCGGGCGCGGCTATCGAGGAGGGGTGCGATGTATGGAAAACTGAGCAGTTCGCCCCTGGAAGGTGCGCGTCTCCCCGGCGGAGTTCAGCTAGACGCTCGGGATTCTTCGAATTTGAGGAATCGCGGTAGGATCCCCCGCGAGCATGAACCAGCATAACCGCAAGGATCCTCGAGCGAAGGTGCTCAGCATGACGGTCCGCTATCGGAGCGCCACGCTGAACGAGTTCATCGAACATCACTCGTACGACGTGAGCCGCGGCGGCGTCTTCATCACAACCCCTTCGCCGTTCCCTCCAGGAACTCTGCTCAAGTTCGAAGTCAAAATCGCCGACGATCAACGCGTCATGCAGGGCGTGGGGCGGGTGGTGTGGAAGCGCGACGTCCCGAACGGGAAAACCGAGCCCGCGGGCATGGGGATCAAGTTCATCAAGCTCGATGACGCCTCGCGCGCCGTGATCGAGAGGTTGGTCGCTAGCCGTGGTGATGACACTGTGAGCGCTTACGATCGCTCTCCCGACGCCCAGGCCGGCAGCATGTTCTCGAATTTTGGAGATCCGGGCTCGTCCGAAGACCCGACTGTGATCCGTCCGCGGGACGAGGTGCTCGCGGTGGCGCCGAGTAGCGCTCCAGCCGGCGAAGCTTCGAAGACGATGCCAGCCCCTTCCGGCCCACTCCTGTCTATGGGGGCGCCGGCTTCCGCCACATTCAGTGAGGCTCCGGGCTCGCTTCCTGAGTCGAGCGATCAGCCGAAAGCCGGCCCGCCGGTAGCTCCTTCGACAGCAGCGGCAGCTGCGGCTTCCTCCACAGCTGCGCCGCCGCCCGCCCAGAAAGCCACTTCCGCCGCGCCCCGACCGGGTGCACGGTCTGTTCCGCGCAATCCCGTGAACCCATCGGAACCTCCCGTGGACACGACGTCGCGCGGGGTGCTTTGGGTCACGCTCGCGGCGCTCGTTGTGGGCGGGGGCTTCGCCTACGTGACCTGGATTCGTCCGAAGGTCGAAGGCCAGTCGCCAGTGCCCGTACCCACCGCCGCTACGGAGACGCCGGTGGTGGCCGAGGAAAATCCGCCGGAAGTTCTCGAGCCCGCTCCGGAAGCTCCCGCGGCTCAGGCTGAGAGCGAGCCTGCTCCTGAGGCGCCCCCGTCGACGGACTCCGAAGAGCCACCGGCCCAAGGGGCTGCGCCTGAAGTCGCGCCGGTGGCTCCCGCCCCGGTTCCCGCCGCACAACCGAAGCCGCGCCCGAAACCGAAGGCGACGAGCTCTTCTTCGAGCGGCACAGAGCCGGCAGCGGCGTCCCCCGCACCAGCCGAGGCGGCCCCGGCTCCTGAAACTCCGAAGGCTCCCGAAACTTCGGAGGGAGCAAGTCCTCCGCCCGCGCCAGCGCCCAGCGCACCCGCTTCTTCCGAGGAGGACGAGTTTCGTTGAGCCGCTCGGCTCGGGCCCTTGGAGGGCCTAAGAGAGCTCGGCCCGCCGTCGACGTGACTCTTGAGGGTACGGTCTGAACGCCGTGCAAGTTGGTTCGGTTCTCGGAGACAGATACGAGCTCCGCTCGCTCCTCGGCGAGGGAGCCATGGCGTCTGTTTATGAGGCGTTCGATAGAGTCGAGTCGCGCACTGTTGCGATCAAGGTCCCGCGAGCTCATGTGCTCGCTTCCCCGGAACTTCGAGCGCGCTTCGAGCGGGAGGCTTCGGCCGCGATCCTGACCGATCACCCTGGCGTCGTTCGGGCCTTCGAGATCGGGCACACGGAAGATGGCGTTCCCTTTCTGGTCACGGAGCGGGCTGCGGGCACCGAGCTCAGTGAGGCTGTCTCGCCGCTTCCGATCCCATGGAAGCGTGCGGCGCGCATTGGGCTTCAGATCGCGCGTGCCCTCGAGTCTCTTCACGACAAGGGCGTCGTCCATAGAGACTTGAAGCCTGCGAATATCTATCTCGAGACCGAAGCTTCGGGCGAGAAGGTCAAGGTGCTCGACTTGGGCGTCGCCAAGATTTTGGATCAGCCCACGCAGGATGGCCTGACCCACGCGGGGGCTATCTACGGTACCCCCGAGTACATGGCGCCTGAGCAGGCCTTGGGCCAAGAGGTCGATGAACGTGCCGATGTCTACAGTCTCGGGGTGATTCTCTACGAGCTCATCGCCGGCCATCGGCCCTATAGCGGAAAGGCACATCAGCTTCTCGGAAAGCAGTTGACCCAACCTCTCCCCGAGCTCGGGCTGGATACTGTTTCGGCTCCGCCCGACCTCGAGCCGCTCTTGCGTGCAATGTTGGCGGCTGCTTGTGCCGAGCGGCCGAAGATGCCCGAGGTATGTGCGCGCCTCGAAGGCGTCCTCGAGAGCGCTGTGTCTTCCCCGCCCGCGCCCGAGAGCTCGCTGGGAGGCGGGTCCGCTCGGGA
The DNA here is from genome assembly GCA_023428245.1 of Pseudomonadota bacterium. GTDB lineage: Bacteria > Myxococcota_A > Polyangia > Polyangiales > Polyangiaceae > NIC37A-2. The sequence goes on along the minus strand of JAEYYX010000038.1, from coordinate 77,868 downwards.
GCTCCAAGCGCCCAAAGCTACGTGGCTCCCGATGCTCTGGGTCGGGGTGGGCTCGCTCGGACTGGGGGCGGCTCTGGCCTTTTTCGCCCTGAAACCTGCGGCTCGGGAGGAAGTACAGGTCGCGCAGATAGCGCCGTCCGAGCCTTTAAAAATACCTCCTCGGGAAGAACCACCGGCTCAGAGTGAGCCGCCCGCATTTCGGTTCGATCCAGACGTCCCCCGTTCCCTCGACGATCTGATCGCCCTTTCACGACAGCAGAGCTCCGAACCGTTGGTCCATTTGGCGCTCGCCGAGGCCTATCTCACAAGCAACGACTATGCGGGCGCGGTGCTCTCTGTGACCGCCGCGCTCGGCCTCGATCCGAGCTTGAATCGGGATCTGCGCCTGCAGAGGCTACTCGAGAAAACTGCCCAGATGCAGTCATCTACGGATGCAACCTTCCGCCTGTTGCGCGGCCCCATGGGCCAAGAGGGCGCAGATCTTCTTTATCGCTTGAGTCTCGACGGGAGCGTAAGATCCACGATCCGCGCTCAAGCGACGCAGACGCTCTCCTCGCCGGAGGTGCGGGAGAACCTCTCGCTTCCCCTCTCCCTAGCGCTCAGTCTGGCGGCTGCACGTTCTTGCAAGGAGCTCTCGCCTCTCCTCGAGAAGGCGAAGCTCTTTGGAGATGAGCGCTCGCTTTCACGTCTGCTGAGCTTGCAGGCGAATCTCGCCTGCCGGCGCCCAGGACAGCCCTGTTATCCCTGCCTCCGCAAAGGGCCTGAGCTCGAAGAAGCGATCACCGCGATCCGGGCCCGCGTGGCGCCGGACCCGGCGTCTTCGGCCGAGCCCTAAGGCTTAGGTTTATTCGCCGTCGATCGTCAACTCAAGGAGCCGCTCCAAGCGACGCTGGCTCGGCACGCCTTTGATCAGGTAGCCGGAGGTCCCTTCGGCGCGCGTGACGAAGAAGGCGGGCGTGCCCTCGATGCCGAGCTTGATAGCAAGCTCTCTGTCCGCGTCGATCGTGGCGTCGCGGGCGCCTCCGAGCGCCTCTTTTAGGCCTCGCTCATTCAGCTTGAGCTCTTTGGCATGGGCTTCAATCTCAGCATCTTCAATCAGTGCGACGCTCACATCGAGCCCGAAGAGTAGCCGGTGCATGGCCCAGAAGCCCGCGTTGCCCTTTTGGCGGAAGGCCTCTCGCCCAGCGCGGGCAGCAGGGAGCGCTCGCTTGTGAAACTCGAGAGGCAAGTCGTGCCAAACGACGATGAAGTCCTCGCCGCGCTGTTCTTCGAAGGACTTGAGCATCTGCTCGGCCTTGCGGCAGAAGGGGCACTGATAGTCGCTCCAGACGTGGATCACCGCTCTTGCCGTTTTCGGCCCGCGCTGAGGGCGCTCTGCCGTCGGGACTGAGGCGTCGATTCGCTCAGGGAGCCCAGGGGTGACCCCGTCCTTTTGCAAGAACTCATAAATGTCCTGGGTATCTCCGGCGCGGGCGCGCTCGCTCTTTGCGTGTGAAAGCTCGTAGTCGATGAGGGCCTCGAAGGTTTCGAGTGGCTGGGCGCCGACGAGGCGGCGACCGTTGATGAAGAAATGGGGAGTACCGCGGACCTCGAGGTCCTCGACAAGGTCAGCGTCGCGGGTGAGCTGAGCCTCGACGAAGGGGAGTTCACCGAGCGTCGCTTGTTCGATCTCGGCTTCGGTGAGCCCGAGCGCTGCGCCGATCTGCAAGAAAGAGCTCGGCCCAAGCTCTGCGCGCCGTGCGAAGAGGCGCGTCGCGGCGTCGTAAAAGGCCGAGTCGCCCTTCTTGGCTTGAGCAAGGATCGACAGGCGGGCGGCCGGTCGTGCATTGCGATGGAAGGGGAGCGGAGCGTGCTTGAAGACGACCCGGAGATCGCTTCCGTACCGCTTTCGTAGTGCACGCACCGTGTTCTCGGCTCGCTCACAATAGGGGCACTCGAAGTCGCTGAAGACGACGAGTGTGACGAGCGCGTCCTTCGGACCATCGATGGGGGAACCGTCGACGGGCACGCGATAGGTCTCGGGATCGGCCGCGAGCAGGCCTTCGACAAGGCTTGAGCGAAGGTTCTTGCTGACGCGTTCGGCGTACACGCGCTCGAAGGAGTTCTTCGGGACGAGCGCGCGCATCTGAGCGGTTTCCTCGTCGATGACCCGCCGAAACGTCTCGACTTCGGTGAGCCCGGTGAGCATGCGACCGTTCACGAAGAAGGCGGGGGTGCCGCGGACACCGAGCTGCGAGGCGAGCTTCAGGTCAGCGATCACCCTTTGGACCGTCTCCTCGGACTCGACGAGCTCCGCGTATTTCTCCTGGTCGATCCCGGCCCGCTCCGCCGCATCCGCGAGCGCGCCGAAGCTCAAGTCGCGTCGCTCGAAGAGCTCACGGGTGAACTCAAACCCGGCCTCTCCTCCCGCCCCCACGCTCACCGCTTGGGCTGCCACTGCGGCGGGAATGGCCGCTTCGTGAGAAGGGAGCGGGTGCTGCTTGAGGACGATTCGTAGTTGGCTCTCGGGGTAGGCGTCTCTGAGCGCCGTGAGCGAAGAGAAGCTCTGGATACAGAAGGGACATTCAAAGTCGAGAAACGCGACCAAGGTAACATCCGCGGTCGGGCTGCCGACAACGATATCGTCGGCTTCGACGGGGACGCTGGTGGCGGGCTCGCCGGGAGCCAGGGCACCTATGGGCGTGCTCGTTTTCGTCTGGGAGGCAGCTTCGGCGGCGGGGCTCTGCGCCTCTTTCTGGGATGAGGAGCACGCCGCAAGGGCGAGGAAGAGAATCGCGCAGGCCGCTTTGGTCATGGGGCGGACCTTATAGCCCCTGCCGGGGGAGATGCAGGGAGCTTTTTTCCGTCCGGCGGAGCGCCTGCTCCAGGTCGTGAGCCCCGAGCACCAGCTCCACAATGCGGTAGAGGCCATGGCGGGGCAAGTGAGTCGCGCCCGCGCGCGCCGCCCTCGATAGGGTTCCGTCCTCGTGAAGTCGCGTCAGCCACTCGCCGGCGGACTCAGGGGCCCCCTGGCGCACTGCGGCACCCGCCTCGAGCGTGAAGCGGAGGTTCTCTTCCTCGTGCGCTCCAACTGGGCTCGAGAGGATGAGCGGGAGGCCGAGCGCTGCGTAGAAGCAAAGCTCGCTCGGCTTGGTCCAAAGGACATGAGCGTCGGCGAGCAGGCGGTGGAATGCGTCGAAGTACTTCGAAAGATTCGGCGTGAAGAGGATTTGGACCGGGCCATCGGGGGCGTTCTCGAGCCCCACATGACGGAGCGCCGCTTCGAACGTCAGGCGCACATCCTTCCGCACGCCGGCGACCAGCGTCATCCGCATGCGACCGCTCTCGATGAGCGGCTTCAGGCTCGGCAAGAAGCGGCCGGCGAGCTTGCTCTGCGCTCCGGCGCCTCCCACGGCAAAGACCAAGTGCAGCGGAGGAACCATGGACGTATCCAAGGGAGTGTCGCGCTGTGACGCGGCCCCGCGCGGGTCGAGAGCGGCGAGGCGCCTCTTTAGGTTTCGCTGGAAGACGTGGTCCTGGAAGCCGCCGATGAGAGAGTGGGGGAGAGGAAAGCCGGTGAGGTGGATCTGCTCCGAGGAGATCCCGTAGGCGAGGAGGCGACGCCGCGCCTGTTCCGTAGGGACGAGGTAGCGGATCTTTGAACGCTTTGGATCGCTCCGGGCCCAGACGCGATGGACGTCGCTGTCGGTGACAACGCAGAAGAGGTTCTCGGCGCCGTGGAGTTCGGCCAGGAGCGCTGGCGCATAAAAGGTCGTCAGGAGCGCAGCGTCCCTCGAGCGGAGCCGATCTGCGAGAGTACGTCCCATGCCCCGGAGACCTTCCCTCTCGAGGTAGCGCGTCTCCCAGCTTGGCTTTGGCAGGTCTTTTCCGGGGGTGAGGGGCTCGATGTGAGTGATGCCGCCGAGGAGGCGAGCAAAGGGCCAACCGAGCAGAGGGATCCCGCTTGCGCGGGAGAGCATTTCGTAGAGGCCCCGCGCCCTTCGCCATCGCGCCTGCTCTGCTGGAGTAGCGAGAGGAGGCTCGTCCGCGAGGAGTATCGGAAGGTTACCAAGGAACTCTGCGATGGAATGCGCTGGACGCAGGTGACCGTAGCCCATGTCGATGGCGACAAGCTCGAGCGCGGCCTTTTCCGGTGGGTGCTGACTCCGAACTTCCGTCATGACCTTGAGAATCGTGAGCTCAGCATGGCGGAGCCTTGCCTGCGCGCCAACTCGGCCCGTCGTAAAGCGTCCTCCTCACAAGAACACGTCCAAAATGCCACCGTCCGCCCTCGAGGGCGAGCGGACGAGAGCTTTCGCCGTATTTCCCTGAGATCTGCTCGACGGTTCGCAGGGTTCTTCGAGCGCATCTCATTTTTGAGAAGCGCTCGAGTGCGTGCGGGTCGACCCACGGGCCTGAGGGCCGGTTCCTAGTGGAGAGGAAACCGCTCGAGGAAACCCCTGCGCATGGCCTCAAGGACCTCCCTCGCTTCCCCCACGTGGCGTTCGCCGTGCGTCTCCGCGAGCTCTTCGAGCCGCCTTACGGAGTCGATGGCAAAGGAGGCGCCGAGAAGGCCGGCGAGCCCGCGGAGCTCGTGGAGTGCGCCTTGGTAGCCTTCCAGCTCGGAGTCTTGAGCGGTTCTTTGCAGGCGCTCTGAGAGTTCGGTGACGTCCCCGTCCAAACGGGCAGAGATACGCTGTCCGAGTGAACGTCCTTCAGGATCGGTGAAGCTCGCGAGCTCTGCCCAGCGCGCGAGGTCCCAAGTACTAGGAGCGGTTCGAGAAGACCTTCGGTAACTTGAGTCTTCGCTAGCGCTGATCAGCCGGGTGAGAGTTTCGAGGGAGATGGGCTTTTGGACGAACGAGTCGACGCCTGCCTCTTTGAGCGCGGCCTGATCTGTGCCGATGCCTCCGGCGCTCATGACCAGGAGGCGCGGGCAGCGGCCAAACCGCTGACGGAGCGCGAGCGCCTTCTCGGTGACCGCGGGGCCCGGCATGTTCAGGTCGAGCAGGATGAGGTCAGGGGGACACTGCACTTCGATCGCGAGCGCTTCGTTCAGGGACGACGCTTGGTGGACTTTGTGTCCGAGGGCCTGCGCTGCGTGGGTGAGGGCATCTCGCGAGGACCCTGTGTCGTCGACGATGATGACAAGAGCCGGTTCCCCGGGTGCCCTTCGGGCCCGTCCTATTCTTTGACTGGGAGCGCCGACTGGGAACGAGGCGATCATCGTGGTGCCGCCCGCGGCGTTTGGCTGCGCCCTGAGACTGCCCCCGAGCCGCTGGCAAAGCCGGGCGGAGATCGCGAGCCCCAGGCCGAAGCCACTGGTCTGTGGGCTCTCGGGATGGCCACGGCGGAAGGGCTGGAAGAGTTCGATTCCTGGAGGGAGGCCTGGGCCGGTGTCGGACACCAAGAGAGTGAGCTCGGAGTCGACCTGCACTCGAACGTCCACGCCCCCCTCTGCCGTGTACTGAATGGCGTTTGAGATCAGGTTTGTCAGGATTTGTAGACAACGGTCCGGATCGCTCTCGATCGCGGCGGTGGGGTCACCGAGATCGAGATGGAAGTCGAGCCCTTTGTCCTGAGCCTTGCGCGCGAGAGACGTAAGGCGCGGCCTGAACTCCTGGGCCGGCGAAAAGGAGCGAGGAAGCACCGTCAGACCGCCGGCTTCGAGCGCTGAGTAGTCGAGCAGATCGCCGACTAGACGCGCAAGGTGTTCTCCCTCGCGAGTGACGGCTTCAGCGTAATCCCGAAGTTCCGCGGGGAGCTCGGCTCGGAAGAGGAGCTCCGCGTGACTCATGATGGATTGAAGAGGGGTGCGCAGCTCATGGGAGATGCTCGCGAGAAATCGGGTCTTCGAGAGGTTCGCTTCTTCAGCCGCCGTGAGCGCCTCGCGCAGCCGCGCCTCCATCTGCTTTCGTTCTTCGATGTCGCGGACGCTGCTCCGATATCCAGTCCTTCTGCCGTGGCTGTCGACGAGAGGTTGGTACGAGATAGCGGCCCAGCGGCTCTTGCCATCCTTGGCCAGAATTCGAAACTCGATGTGGTTTTCGGACTCCCCGCGCTCGGCGCGTCGACACACTTCCTCGAGCCGCGGACGATCGTCGGGGTGGATGAGCGGCAGGGGATAGTTTTCCATCTGCAGGCACTCCGCGGGGCCATAGCCGCTGATGCGCTCTACGGCCGCGTTCACCCAGACGAGCCGACCGCGTGCGTCGACCCAACTCTCCCAGTCGTAAGTGAACTCGGCGATGGCTCGGAAAGCCGCGGGTCCGAGTGTCTCTTCAGGCGCGTGGCTCAATGAGGCCTCGCTCGATCGCGTAGCGGGTGAGTCCGGCGACATCGTGGATGTTCAACTTCTCACGGATCTGGAGCCTATGATTTTGAACGGTCTTGTCACTGATGCCGAGAGCATCAGCGATCTCTTTCGAGCTAAGCCCTCGTGCCACGAGCTCGACGATCTTCGCTTGGCGCGGAGTCAGCTCTTCTCCGAGGGCCGGGTTCTCGAGCACCTCAGCCAACATGGAAGTTGTCACGCTGCAGAAGGAACGCCCTCCAGCGAGGACGCGATCGACAGAGGTCGTGAGCTCGTGGAAAGGAGCGTTCTTGGTCACTATGCCTTTGACGCCTGCAGCCAGCGCCTCTTGGATAAGCGCAGGCCTGGCGTGAGCCGTGACCAAAATGACCGGAGTGCGTGGGCGTTTTTCCTGGATCTGGGCGAGGAGTTCGAGACCGCGCATATCTGGCAAGATCGCGTCGAGCAGGATCAAATCGTGAGGTGTGGAGGTGAGGTGAGGAAGAGCTTCAGCTGCGCTGCCATACTCTCCGACCACGTTGACGCGCTTGGATGAGCGGAGTACTTCCGCCAAAATCTGACGGAAGATCGTCTGATCTTCGACGATAGCAACTCGAGGGAGTTCGCTCATGGGCACCTACCGATAGGCAACCATAGTCCCCTCGAATGAGCAAACCTACCCATGGCCGGAATGCCATGTGGGCATCAGGTTGAGTTCATGTTTGATTCCATTCGTTGGTCCTTCATTTCGCTCACGGCTGCGGGGGTATTCTCTGCGGTGGCACTGTCGGCTCCAGCAGTCAGTGCAGAGCCCGGCTGTTACAAACCCGGTGTCTGCGGCATGCAAAAGGCAAAAGCCGAAGCAAGCCCCGCAGTTCCGCTCCCGCCTGCGCCTAAGCGTACTGAGCCTCCGTGCACTCTGAAGACCTCCGCATGTCTTCGTTTGGCCATGGAGTCCACGCCGCCCGCTCCCGAGCACAAGGCTTCCAAGGAGGTCCCGTGCACCCTCAAGACAGCGGTCTGCGCGCGCTTGGCCCAGGAAAAGGCCGCCAGCCAAAAGTAAAAACTAGACCATGGGACGCGGGCTGAGAGAGCCCAAACTCCCTGGAGAAGACGGGCCAATCGAAATTCGATTGGCCCGTTCTTTTTGAGTGTTCTCCGAATTCCTCGGCTCAAATCTTTGGGCACCAAGTATTTCGACAGGTCCGTAGGTACAAGCCGACACACGCGCCGAGGCATCCCAGCGCGAGCTGGGCTCGCGTTCCACAGAGGCGTCACGAGATGCGCTGGAGGGCGACCGTGTGCGCGAGACGGTCATCGGAGGCGATGGTGGAGGACAAGCTCATCGCGGCGGGCGTCCGCTCGTGCTGCTGCCACCAGCTCTCCACTTCGCTCCTCCAAGAGGCGCCGAGCTCCGCCTGGATCGCGGTCAGTGCGTCGCGGAGCAACGCGGCGCTCTGAGGACGGTCTTCGGGTCGCTTTTCGAGGCAGGCGGCGACCAGATCGATCAGGCTCGGCGGAAGCTCTTGGGAGCTGACCTCGTCGAGCCGCGGGGGCGTCTCGGCGATGTGAGCAGCAAGCTGCGCCATGACCGTTTTGCCCTGAAAGACAGTCCTGCCTGTCAGGAGCCAGAACGCGACACATCCGACCGCGTAGATATCGGCGCGGGCGTCGACCTCATTCCCTACAGCTTGTTCGGGCGCCATGAAGTCGGGGGTGCCCATGATGCTGTCGGCCATGGTGAGGCGGGGGCCGCTTGCTGCGCTGCCACCTTCCGGGACCGGTGCGGTTTCGCGCAGCCCCGAGGTGGGGGCTTGTCCTTTTGAGTCGGTGGGCTGGAAGGGAACCTCGTCGTGCAGCGTGCGCACGAGGCCGAAGTCGAGCACCTTCACGATGTCGAGCTCGTCAGCCATCTTGCAGACGAAGATGTTGGCAGGTTTGACGTCCCGGTGCACAAGTCCTGCCGCGTGAGCTTCCGAGAGTGAACGACAAATCTGGATGAGCAGGTTTACGACGCGGAAGGACGGTTGAGGGCCGTGTTTGGCCACGAGCGTCTCGAGATCGACTCCGTTCAAGAGCTCCATTACATAGAAGAACGTTCCGTCATCGGTGACGCCGTAGTCGAAGATCTCGATGGTGTTGCGCGAGCGGAGCCCAGCGAGACATTGAGCCTCTCTCCGAAAGCGCTCCTTGTGAGCATCGAGGGCGGCGGGACCGTTGTCATTCTTGATCAACTTGATCGCGGCCTGCCTCGCCAGAAGTCGGTGTTCGGCGCGCCAAACTTCGCCCATGCCGCCGACGCCGAGCTGCTCGACGAGGCGATAACTTCCGAGTTCTCGGGCCTGTTTGCGTGCGAGACGCGCTACCTCGCGGGCTTCGCGCGCCTCCTTGCGTACTCGGACCACGAGCCGTGCGAAGGCTGAAGAGATGATGGTGGCCAGGATGACCGCCGAGGCGGCTAGGATGAAGCTCTTTCGCTTGTAGGCTTCGAGGCTGCTGAGAAAGCTTGCCTCCGAGGCGATGAAGGCGACGGACCAGTCAGGTCGACCCTTTCCCGCGAGATGCGCCGTGGCGGCGAGGTGAGGTCCTCGCTCGCTCGGAAAAGAAAGGAACTCGCTTCCCGAAGAGCTGTCTCGAGCGGCGAAGAACCCGTTCAAGACGGCGTCGTCTTGGGTGCGGTAGTGAAGGAGGCGGGGGGGGCCCTTGATCTCGCCCTCCTGAAGCTTCACCTGAGGATCGGCGAGGATGGTTCCTTTTTGATCGAAGAGGACTGGGCGCTCGGAGCGGGCATCGGTGCGCACGAGGAGCGGCGAGAGGCGTCGGACGTCGAAGTCGATAGTCAATACAGCGTGCTCTCCGGCTCCCGCCGCGCGGACTAAAGTGGTGCGGGTGATGCCTGTGTCGCCGGTGCGAGCGAAGGCGTAGGGTTCGGTCCAGGCTCGACCCGTTTCGCGCAGAGCCAGGGTGTAGAAGGGGCGTGTCCGAGGATCGTATTGGCTCTTTCTGACTTCGCGCAGCTCGAGTCGTTCGCCGCCCGCGTAATCAAAGACGCGCTCTTCGGTTGCTGACTCGAGCACCCGGCTGACCTGGAAGCGGACGGCTCCGTCCTCGTCGACGAAGGCTCCTTCGAAGGTGCCATCCGGGAAGCTGAGGCTGATGTAGCTCGCGCCGGGGCGTCCGTTGATCATGCGGCGCAGCGGATAAGCGACGCGCTCGGGCGGCGTTAGGGAGTCGATCGTGAGCGCAAAAGACTCCAAATCGCTGAGAATGGCGTCCGATTGTCCCAGCGCGGACCCGAGGTGCTCGGCGACCAGACGCGCTTCGTCTTGCATGCGCGTCTGAGCGAGCTCGAGGTTACTTGCGCGGAGGGAGGATTGCGCGGCCCAAATGAGGAAGACCCCGACGACCAGCACGACCCCCGGAAACACGAGCAACATGCCGAGGGGAGAAGCGAGCGCCTTGGCGAAGGTGCCACTTTGGGTGACGCGACTCGGCCCGAGCGTGGGCGACGCGCCGCTCTCGTGCCTTTGTAGACGCCGCTCTCCCGCCATTATTCCTCTTGAGAGCGTATGCCTCGCGTCAGGTCGTGGCAATTCGGCCTCCGCACAGCGGAAGCTTTCTGAGGTGGCTTCCTCGGGACGGGAAACGAGCCTCACCCCCCCCCAACGGGACGCCTTAGACTGAGGCTCGAGTCCCGCGGCGGAGCACCGTGTCTCGGTCTCTCATCTATTTAGCTTCGACGGGTTCCCGCTTGCGTTGCCGCTCGCTTCTCAATAGTCCGGAAATTGTGGCCGGAATTCACTCCCATCTCCGCGCGGTCCATTCTGGCCGTGAGCTCTCTGGGAGGAGAGAGGGGCGGGGGCGAAGCGTCGCACATTTCGTTCCCTTTCCGGAGAGGTCAAGGGGCAAAGGGGAGGGGCGGGGTTCTGGGGGAACCTCTTGGATCGGCCGACGGGCCGATGCATTCTCGGTCCGAGCGGAGGAGCGTGGTTCCGGGTGCGCGCGCACCTTCGGAGAACTCCCCTTATGGCACAGGTGGCGATGCAAAAGGTATTGTTAGTTGACGATGAGCCGCAGATCCTCGTCGCCCTCGAGGATCTGCTCAGTGACCAGTTCACGGTCCTCACTGCGGACTCCGGTGAGAAGGCGCTGGACCTAATGGAACAGCTCGATGACATAGCTGTCGTCGTCACCGACCAACGCATGCCAAGGATGAGCGGCGATGAGCTGGTGGCTCGTCTTGCCCACGACTATTCCGCACAGCGGATCCTGGTCACGGGTTACGCCGATCTCGGTGCGGTGGTGCGCGCAGTGAATGAAGGGCGAATCTTTGCCTATGCGACCAAACCTTGGAACGAAGCGGACCTTCGTCTGAAGGTGCTGCGCGCAGCCGAGCAGTTCCGCCTGGCCTGGGAGCTCACCGAGGAGAGACAGCTCCTACATGAGCTGATGAATAACAGCCCGGACGGCATTTATTTCAAGGATCGGAACCTCACGTTCTTGCGCACCAACCGCGCCTTCTCCGATTGGCTGGGCGGCTCGAGCGAGGAGCTTGTGGGACGTTCGCTCAAGGACGTCGCCGTTAGCATCGAAAGCCCAGAAGATCTCGATCAAGTCGAGAAGCGCGTGATCGAGCGTGGAGAACCCGTTGTGGACCTGATGAGCCAGGTGCATACGGGCGGTAAGTCGCGCTGGCTCTCCGAGACTAAGGCGCCTGTGCGCGGGAGTGACGGTTCGGTGGTGGGGCTTGTCGGAATCGCTCGCGACGTCACGAACCAGCTCCAGCTCGAACAACAGCTCCTCCAGTCCCAGAAGATGGACGCGGTCGGGCGGCTTGCGGGCGGCGTGGCTCATGACTTCAATAACCTGCTCGTTGTGATCAAGAGCTACGGCCTGCTCGTGATGGAGTCGATGGCCGAGGAGGACCCGGGCAAAGAGGACATGGCTGAGCTGCTCAAGGCTGCGGAGCGAGCGGCGGCTTTGACCAAACACCTCCTCACGTTCAGTCGCAGCCAGCCCCAGGCCAAACAAACGCTCGACCTGAACGCCATCGTCATCGACGTGTCGAAGATGCTGGGTCGGCTCATCGACGAACGCGTGGAGTTGATTCTGCGCACCCAGAACGAGCCGGCGCTGATTCGGGGTGACGTGACGCAGATCGAGCAGATCATCTTGAATCTTGCGATCAACGCCCGGGACGCGATGCCCGACGGAGGTACGCTCAGGGTCGAGGTGAGTGTGACGAAAGGCGCGCCTCACGGCGCGGACGATGAGAAGTTCGCCGTTCTCACAGTGGGCGACACGGGCGTCGGCATGACGAGTGAGGTCAAGAGGCGGATCTTCGAGCCATTCTTCTCGACCAAGGACGTCGGAAAAGGGACGGGGCTTGGACTCTCGACCGTGTATGGCATCGTCAAACAGAGCGGCGGCCAGATCCAGGTTGAGAGTGAGGTCGATCACGGTACGGAGTTCAGGATTTTCCTTCCGCTCGCCTCGTCTGGATCCGTGGAGTCTGTTCCCGAAAGCCGTGGCCCGCGAGCTGGAGTGGGAACCGCGACCATTTTGATTGTCGAGGACGACGCTTCCGTTCGGAGAGTTGCGGTGCGCGTGCTGTCCGGTAGCGGCTACGACGTTCTGGAAGCTTCAACGGCTGAAGAGGCCGAAGCGCTTCTAAGTAGCCGCTCCTCTCCGATCGACTTGCTCGTGAGTGACGTTGTCATGCCGAAGAAGACGGGCCCCGCGTTCTACGCCGAGCTGCAGAAGCGATACCCAGGCCTACGCGTCCTGTTCATGTCCGGCTATGTCGCGTCCGAGGCGGGGGCCTCTTCGATTCCCGCCGGAGCCCTGTTCTTGGAGAAGCCTTTCACTCCGAACCAGTTGGCTCAAGAGGTGCGCGCAGCGCTCTCGCGCTAAGCAGGCCGCCGAGGCGACCGGTTACCGAGCGGGGGCGGCGTACGAAACAACAGCAGAACGCCTTCGCATCATCACCAACCATTCGCTCGAGGAGGTGCCTTCGGTGCCCACGCGCTCGTTGGATCGGAATTTCTGTTCAGGGGCCTTCGCTTGCCGAGGGGGATGGATCGGCGCAAACAGCATCGGAAACATTGTCGTTACTCGTTTGTTTTGGCCGAGGAGCTCTCTGAATGCGTGGCCAAGCTTCCTGAAGCCATTGCGCAAAGCTCCATTTTTGCTTTATACGCGGAAAGCCCCAGGGCCCCTGGAACGTAAGTCCATGTTTGTCCCCGCTCTGAACCCCCCGCCTGCGACCCCTCGGTCGAGCATGGCTGCCGGGAAGTCGCAGAGTTTCCTCGAGATAGGCGCGAAGTGGCTGGGTCTCTTGCGAGTCGCCGCATTCCTCGTGATCGCGCTTGGCCTGCTGTCGGCTTCGCGCGGTGCGAGCTCGGAGGCGGCCGGCGAGTGGGGAGCGCTCCCGGAGCGGATTCTCACCTCGGTCTCCCCGGGTGCCCTGGAAGCTGGCACGGACTTCTTGGTCGAAGCTGCCAAGAGCGACGGGTTCGAGCTCGAGGCGATCGAGTCCGACTTTAAGGATCCCGGACCGGACTGTGCGGATCCACGGGTCGCGCTTCGCCTTATCCCCGCCTATTCACGCGACTGTCAGGTCGTGCTCCGGGACACCTATGTGGCCCGAGCGAGCAGCGGATTTCATCGCCTCGGTCTCCCTCGTGGCCCGCCACGCGCCTGAGCTGAGGCTTCTCTGAGCTGCATCGAAGCGCGACCGGCGCTGGTGTTTGACTTGCGAGAGTGAAGCACTGGCCTCGGACATGAGGCTCTCTCGCGAGCGCTGAGGATGCGCCCATGGTGGCCTGACGTACCGGTGTGTGGATCCTCCGGTGCCCGCTCTCCTTACGAAGGACCTGGCTCCCGAAAGGAGCGTCCGAGCACCCTATCCGAGCGTACTTGCGTTCTTGGCGCGAGGAGTGCGCTCCCGCTTTGACCCTTGTCACCTCCCTCTGAGCTGGGCTGTGCCCGCTCCTGCCTGCGCGAGACTGCGCCTCCAACTCAAGACTATGCCCCGTTTCCTCCTGCTTGCCCTTTGTCTGCTCACGGCGATTGGCTGTCGACACGAACACAAGAAACACGAAGAGACCCCCACGCTCCTCGTGACCACGCCCCTCCGTAAGACGACCGAGCTCGTGCGGGAGTACGTCGGCCAGGTCCGCGCCATCCAACACATCGAGATGCGGGCGCTCGAGCGCGGCTATCTCCAGGGGATCTTCGTCGACGAAGGTCAGACTGTGAAAAGCGGGCAGCGGATGTTTCAGATCATGCCGCTCATCTATCAAGCTGAGGTCCAAAAGGCCCAGGCCGAGGCTGACCTGCGGGAGCTCGAATACAACAACACGAAGATCCTCGCAGACAAGAACGTCGTCTCGCCGAATGAGCTTGCCCTCTCTCAGGCGCACGTCAATAAAGCCCGCGCCGAGCTCGTCCTCGCCGCGACGCACAAGGGGTTGACCGAAATCCGGGCTCCCTTTGAGGGAATCATGGGCAGGTTTCACGTCCGCCTCGGGAGCTTGGTCGACGAGGGCGATCTCCTGACGACCCTGTCGGACAATCGAACCGTCTGGGTCTATTTCAATGTCTCTGAGGCCGAGTACCTATCCTACAAGTCGAGACCCCCGAGCGACGAAGCGACCTTTGTGCGCCTGTTGATGGCCAGCGGAGAGCTCTTCGAGCACCCCGGAAAAGTCGAGACAATCGAAGCCGACTTCAACAGCGAGACCGGCAATATCGCATTCCGCGCCACCTTTCCGAACCCGAGTGGCCTGCTCCGCCATGGCGAGACGGGAAAGGTTGTCATGAGCGTACCGCTGCACAATGCGCTGCTCATCCCTCAAAAGGCGACCTTTGAGGTCCTGGACAAGAAGTTCGTCTTCGTCGTCGACGAGCAGAACGTCGTCCACTCCCGCCCGATCACCGTCGCTGCGGAGTTACCGCAGCTCTACGCCGTTGCGAGCGGACTCGAGGAGAACGAGCGCGTCCTTGTCGACGGTCTCAGGAAGGTTCGTGACGGGAGCCTCATTCACGCGGAGTTCAAGGCGCCCGCTGAGGTCCACGCTCAGCTGGAGGTCCCGGCAGAATGACCTCACCAACAGAGTCTGGGAAGGGCCGCTCGACTGCACAGCCCAAAGTGAACGCGCCTGAGGTGAAATCGTGACCGGTAGATTCATTCATCGGCCGGTCCTCGCCATGGTGCTATCGGCCGTCGTTGTGTTTGTCGGGCTGCTCTCCATGCGGTCGCGCCCGATCTCGCAGTTCCCTGAAATCTCGCCGCCGCGCGTGATCGTGACCGTCGATTTTCCGGGGGCGAGCGCGGACGTCCTTGTCCAGTCCTCGCTCATCACGCTCGAGCGCGCCATCAACGGCGTACAAGGGATGAGCTACATCATCTCCGACGCAACCAGCGCCGGAGAAGCGACCATACAGGTCATTTTCGAGCTCGGCACCGATCCAAACCAGGCGATGGTCAACGTGAAGAACCGCGTCGATCAGGTCATGAGCCGTCTCCCTCCGCTCGTGCAGCTCGAGGGTGTCGTCGTGAACTTCGTACAGCCGAGCATGCTCATGTATGTGAATCTGTACAGCACGGAGAAGAGTGCCGATCAGAAGTTTCTCTATAACTTCGCGAACGTGCACATGCTGCCGGAGCTTGGTCGCATCAAAGGCATCGCTCAAACGCGCATCTTAGGCTCGCGCCAGTACGCGATGCGCGTTTGGCTCAATCCCGATCGGATGCGGGCGTACAGCGTGTCGACCGAGGAGGTCATGGACGCCATCTCGGAGCAGAGCGTGATCGGACGTCCCGGGCGCATCGGGCAGGCCTCCGGTAAACAGGCGCAAGCCCTCGAATACGTGCTCGTCTACGAAGGCCGCTACAACCAGCCGGAGCAGTACGAAAACATCATCATTCGGGCCAACCCCGACGGCCAAATGCTCCGGCTGAAGGACGTGGCGCAGGTGGAGCTCGGGAGCGAGTTCTTCGATATTTACTCGAACTTGGACGGACACCCCTCGGCGGCGATCGTTCTCAAGCAGACCTACGGCAGCAACGCTAGCGAGGTCATTGTGAACGTCAAAGAGAAGCTTGAGGAGCTCAAAGCGACAACGTTCCCCGCAGGGATGGATTACCAGATCAGCTACGACGTCTCATCGTTCCTCGACGCGTCGATCGAAAAGGTCGTCCACACCTTGGGCGAAGCCTTCGCGCTCGTGGCCCTGGTCGTGTTCCTTTTCCTGGGTGACGTCCGTTCGACGCTGATCCCGACGCTAGCAGTGCCCGTTTCGCTCGTGGGCTCCTTCATCTTCATGCAAGTTTTCGGGATCTCGATCAACCTCATCACGCTGTTCGCGCTGGTTCTCTCGATCGGCGTGGTCGTGGATGACGCGATCGTCGTCGTCGAGGCGGTGCACGCGAAGATGGCCGAGGAGCATCTTTCCCCCTACCAAGCCGTCAAGAGCGTGATGGGGGAGATCAGCGGGGCGGTAGTCGCGATCACGCTCTTGATGACGGCGGTCTTCGTGCCTGTCGCGTTCATGACCGGCCCGGTAGGTATCTTCTACCGGCAGTTTGCGATCACGATGGCTTCGTCAATCGTGCTGTCTGGCGTCGTTGCGCTGACGCTCACTCCCGTCTTGTGTGCGATGATCTTGAAGAACGACCACGGCAGACCCAAGCGGCGCACCCCGATTCAGGTCCTGCTTTCGGCGTTCAACAGGGTATTTGAACGCGGGACGGGAGCTTACGTGAAGGCGCTCGAACGGATCGTGACGAGACGGAGCGTCACGTTCGGGCTCTTGATCGCGTTCTGTCTCGGGATTCTCCAGGTCAATGAGATCCTGCCCGCAGGGTTCGTGCCGAACGAGGACCAGGGAATGATCTACGCGATCATTCAGACCCCGCCCGGCTCCACGCTGGAGCAAACCAACGCTGTCTCGCGAGAGCTCCAGGCGATCGCCGAGGAGGTCGAGGGTATTGAGTCCGTGTCCTCCTTGGCCGGTTACGAGGTGCTCACGGAGGGCCGCGGGTCGAACGCGGGCACGTGTTTGATCAACCTCAAGAGCTGGAGTGAGAGAAAACACTCGGCGACCCAGATCATCGAAGAGCTCGAAGAGAGGTCGAAGGATATCGGGGCCATCGTCGAGTTTTTTGAGCCGCCAGCGGTGCCCGGCTACGGGGCTGCGAGCGGTTTCGCGTTGCGCTTGCTCGATAAGACAAACAGCACCGACTATCAGGAGTTCGATCGAATCAATCAGGAGTTCATGGACAACTTGCGCAAGCGCAAGGAACTCACAGGACTCTTTACGTTCTTTGCGGCAAACTACCCTCAGTACGAGCTCGTCATCGATAACGAGCTCGCGATGCAAAAGGGAGTCTCCATCAAGACCGCAATGGACAACCTCGATATTCTGATCGGAAGCACTTACGAGCAGGGGTTCATTCGGTTCCAGAATTTCTTCAAGGTCTACACACAGGCGGCTCCAGAGTTCCGCAGGCTGCCTTCGGACATCTTGAACCTCTATGTGAAGAACGATCGCGGCGAGATGGTCCCCTATTCGGCGTTCATGACGTTGAAGAAGACTCAGGGGCCAAACGAAATCACTCGTTACAACCTCTACAATTCGGCGGCGATTCGCGGCGGCCCGACGCTGGGCTTTACGAGCGGTGACGCGCTCGCGGCGGTCAAAGAGGTCGCGGCGGAAACGCTGCCTCGCGGCTACGACATCGCTTGGGAAGGGTTGTCCTTCGATGAAGCGCAGAGAAAGAACGAAGCTCTGTTCATCTTCCTGATCGTGCTTGCGTTCGTGTACTTGGTGCTCGCCGCCCAATACGAAAGTTTCATCATCCCGTTCGCCGTGGTGCTCTCGTTGCCACCTGGAGTGTTTGGATCGCTCTTGCTCCTCAAGGGGATGGGACTCGCCAATGACATTTACGCGCAAGTCGGTCTTGTCATGTTGGTCGGCTTGCTCGGGAAGAACGCGGTCCTCATCGTGGAGTTCGCGGTGCAGAAACGCAGACAGGGCTCGAACCTCGCGCAGGCGGCGATTGAGGGGGCGAAGGTGCGCTTCCGCCCGATCCTCATGACCTCGTTTGCGTTCATTGCGGGCCTGATTCCGCTCGTGCGAGCCACCGGTCCCGGTGCAATCGGCAATCGCACCATCGGCGCTTCCGCGCTTGGGGGGATGCTGTTCGGGACGGTTTTCGGTGTTTTGATCGTGCCGGGGCTTTATTACATCTTCGGCTCGCTCGCCGATGGCAAGAGCTTGATTCGTGATGAGCGGGACGAGCCCCTTACGGAGGAGATGGTTCATGAGAGCTAAAAGGCACGTCGCGTTCGGAGGCGTCCTTTTCAGCCTGGTCTTGAGTGGATGTCTCCCTTCGCTGAAGGACAATCCGCCGCGGGAGGTAAAGAAGGATGTTCCGAGCCAGTTCGCGGCGTCAGAAGGAACACAGACGCGCTCGGGAGAGAACATCAGTCAGCGGAGCTGGGAGGAGTTTTTCGCCGAGCCAGAGCTGCGCGCTCTCATTGAAGCGGCCCTCGCGAACAATCAGGAGCTGAATATTCGCCTCCAGGAGATCGTGATCGCCCGCGCTGAGGTCCAGGCGAGGAAGGGCGAGTACCTGCCCAAGCTCAACGCTCGGGCCGGCGCGGGGGTGGAGCGCGTCGGGAAAAACACGAGTCAGGGCGTGAGCGACGAGGCACACGAACTCCCGGAGAATCTCGGAGACTTCAAGTTCGGCCTCGCGGGTTCCTGGGAGATCGACGTCTGGAAGAAGCTCAGGAATGCGACGGATGCCGCGCAGCTTCGTTACCTCGCGCGCATCGAAGGGCGGAACTTCCTGATCACGGAGCTCGTCGCAGAGCTCGCTCGCTCTTATTACGAGCTGATCGCGATTGATGGAGAGCTTGAGGTTCTCGACAAGAACATCCACCTGCAGGCTGACGCACTTGAGGTGGTTCGGCTCGAGAAGCTTGCGGCTCGGGTGACCGAGCTCGCGGTGCAGCGCTTCGAGGCCGAGGTGCTCAAGAACAAGAGCCGGCGTTACGAGCTGGAGCAGGAAAGAGTGCAGCTCGAAAGTCGCATCAACTTCCTCGTTGGCCGCTTTCCGACGAAAGTTGCTCGTGACGCCGCTCGCCTCAGTAGCCCGCTGCCTGAGGCTTTGAGCGCAGGCCTGCCCGCAGATCTGCTCCAGAATCGCCCGGACGTGCGCCAGGCCGAGCTGGAACTCGAAGCAGCCAAGCTCGACGTGCGGGTAGCCAAAGCGAATTTCTATCCATCGCTCAGTCTCGATGCGGAAGTTGGCTACCGGTCGTTTAACGCTCAGCACTTAGTCGCGACTCCCGATTCGCTGATCTATAGCCTCGCCGGGAATCTGAGCGCCCCGCTGCTCAACCGGGCAGGAATTGCCGCCGAGTACCGCACAGCGAACGCGGAGCAGCTCAAGGCCGTCTACCAATACGAGAAGACGGTCCTTCAGGCGTTTACGGATGTGATCAATCAGCTCGGGCGCATGGAGAACCTCAAGAAGAGCTACGAACTCGAGGCCGAGCAGGTGGAGAAGCTGACAGAGTCCGTCGAAATCTCGAACGTGCTCTTCCAGTCGGCGCGCGCGGACTACATGGAGGTGCTTATGACGCGGCGAGATGCGCTTGACGCGGAGCTCGAGCTCATCGAGACCAAGAAGCGCCAGCTCCTGACGATGGTGAGCCTATACCAGGCCCTAGGCGGCGGCTGGCGCGTCCGGAAGTGAAATGGGAAAGTGGGCCCGCTCGCGTGAAAGCGAGAGGCCGCGCCCCGGGAATCGTCGACTTCTCAGAAGTCTTCGCGCGGATAGGCCTCGCCGCCATGCTCGCTGAGGTCGAGTCCATCGAGTTCGTCGTTGGCATCGACGCGGAGACCGACGGTGACTTTGAGGAGCCAGAAGATGAGCGCTCCGCCCGCAAAGGCCCAAACGAAGGCCGAGATGACGCCGATGAGCTGGGTGGCGAGCTGGGCGGGGCGGAACCCTTCGTGGTGGAAGAGCGCGACCGCGATGGTTCCCCAGACGCCGCAGACGCCGTGCACGCTGAGGGCGCCGACTGGGTCGTCGAGCTCGAGTCGCTCGAAGAAATCGACGGCGAAGACCACGAGGACGCCGCCTATGGCGCCGATCACAACCGCAGAAGCAGGAGAGACGAGCGAACAGCCCGCGGTGATGGAGACCAGACCGGCAAGAACTCCGTTCAAGGTCATGCCAATTTCGGGTTTTCCCGTGCGGATCCAGACAGTGATCATCGCGGCTAGGGCACCGGAGGCCGCGCCGAGATTCGTCGTGACGGCGATGAAGCCGATGGACTTGCCTGAACCATCGTAGGGACCAAGTCCTCCCGCGACGCTCGTGGTGCTTCCGCAGTTGAACCCGAACCAGCCCATCCAAAGGATGAACACACCAAGTGTCGCGAGGCTCATCGAATGACCTCGAAGCGGCTTGCTGTCTTCACCGTACTTTCCGAGACGCGGTCCGAGGAACAGCACACCAGCCAGGCCCACCCAAGCGCCCACGGAGTGGACAACGGTTGAGCCTGCGAAGTCGATGAACCCGGGAAGACCAAGACGATCCAAGACCCCGCCCGAAGGCGCTTCGAGCCAACCGTTCCCGTCAACCGCGCTGCCCCAAGCCCAGCTGCCGAAGATCGGGTAGATCAGGGCGGTGATGAGCAGGCTATAGAGGATGTAGGAGACGAACTTCGTGCGTTCCGCAACCGCGCCTGAGACGATGGTCGCGCTGGTACCAGCGAATACTGTCTGGAAAATCAGGAACGTGTAGGACCAGGTTTCGTTCTCATGCCCGGAGAGCATGAAGCCAGTCTGGCCACAGAAGCCGTTGGTCGCTCCGAACATGAGGCCGAACCCGATCAACCAATAGGCGATCGAGCCGACGCTGAAGTCGAGCAGGTTCTTCATCAGGATGTTCACCGCGTTCTTCGCGCGGGTGAACCCGGTCTCGAGCAATGCGAAGCCCGCCTGCATCCAGAAGACCAAGATGGCGGCGAAGAGGGTCCAGGCTGCGTCGACCGCAAATCCCCCCTCTTTCCCCACAGGACTCGCTTCGACGTCAGCGATGGAGCGCAGCCCGAGGTGATCTCGGTACTCCTCCCAGGAAAGCGGCGCTTGTGTGCCTTCAGCCCCTAAGGCCTGACTGGCGACGGCAAAACAGGCCAAAGCGACGCAGATGGTGAGAAAAATTCGAGAGCGTCTCATTGGGCGCTCCCTCCACAAAGCATCACAATGTAAGTTGTTGAAGGCACGACCTGTTAAGGTTCGCGCGAGCTTTGTTTCGGCTTGGTAACAGGTCCATGTCGCGCCTCTGTGCTCTTCGAAACCCTAATTTTACCGAGATTCCGCCGAGTGGATCGTACGATGAGAACAGGGAATGAGGATGATTGGATTGCTCCCCAAATGACGCCCCCGGCACCACGAGTTGAAAATAGTGATGAAAGCCCATCTCGAGGATTCGTCGCCCGCCTGCAGGGCGCGTCACTCGGAGATCTGATCCAGATGGAGTGCTTGCGCGGTGCGAGGCAGGTCATCTGCGTCTCGTCTGGCGTAAAAATCGGCTATCTGTTCTTTGATCAAGGCAACGTTGTTCACGCCTCCTCAGGTCGAGCCTTCGGCGAGGACGCGGTGTTCGAGATGATGTCTTGGAAGGATGGGACGTTTGTGAGTGTGGAACGTCCTTGGCCGTTGCGCCCGACGATTCACACGGGCTGGCAGATGCTTCTGATTGAAGCCATGCGTCGCAGCGACGAATCCCGCCGCGAAAGTGTGCCTGACTCAGGAGAGACCATCGCCTCGAAGCACCTCGTCAAAGAGTCGGCGCGATCACCGGGCATACGTGCGGCTCCCCCTCGACCCTCGCGAGCGCCCAGTGAGCAAAGGGTCGAGACGAAGCGAATGGAGGATGGCTTGGGAGCATCGGACAACGACGCGGGTCGCTATGGCCTCCTGCGGGCAGTGCGCATCGACGAAGAAGGACAGACAGTCAGTACCTTGGGTGAGGTGGGAGACCTCTCAGACGTCGCGGCTTATTCAGCGCGTTTGGCGCGCCTCATCGGGCAAAGTTTGGGCCTCGATGATTTTGTGGGGCTCGAGTGCAAGACGCCCGACCGGACCATGCTCATCTTCCCCGACGGCGACACCGTGGTCGCTCTCGAGGCGGACAGCGCGAGCAACATCGACGGCTACAAAAAGCGGGCGGGGTTTTGAGAGAGGAGTCAGGCGATGCAACAAAAGTCACTTGCAAGAACGCTCGACGCCCTGAAAGACGTCGACGGCACGATCGGGAGCTTCCTCCTCGACGCGGACGGCGAACTAGTGTTTGCCGACCTGCCGAATGAGCTGCTCGAAGGAGCGCGAAAGGTCGGCCCCCGTTTGGCTCGCCTGCGCGATGCGCTCGCACTTTCTGAAGGTGACGTCTCCGCGTGCAACCTGCGCTTCGCCAGCAATAAGCTCTCCCTCGCGCCTACAGCAGGCGGCCTCCTCGCGGTGATGGCTGCGGCCAACGTGAACGACTCAGCTCTGCGGACCGCAGTGAACCTGGCCCGCCGACGCATTACCGCGGCCGACTTCGCCCCCGGTCCTGTGGACATGGCGCCGCCCCCTCCAGTCATCGATTTGAATCAGACGCTGATCTCGTCGGCGCCGATTCCGGTCTCAGAGAGCGCGCTGTTCGAGCAGCAGAGGTCGCACAATGGGGGAGCTCCCGAGTCGATGGGGCGGTCCGGCCCGCCGCGGAAGGAACGTGCCATGTTCTTTCGGGGCAAGCGCATCAACTGAGCGCTCGCGATCGACCTCGAGCGGCGGCGTCCGCCCCAGAGCTCAGCTCAAGCCACGTCCGGGTTGCGCTTGGCGCGGATGAACTCAATCACCGCAGGCAACACCGAGAGGATGATGATCGCGAGGATCACGTAGTGGAACTGCTTCTTGACGATCGGCATGTTCCCGAAGGCGAAGCCGAGGGACAAAAAGCCGATGACCCAAGCGAGGGCCCCCGCCACGTTGAAGAGCCCGAAGCGGCTGTAGCTCATGCGCCCGATGCCAGCGACGAAGGGCGCGAAGGTCCGAACGATGGGAATGAAACGCGCGAGCACGATCGTCTTGCCCCCGTGCTTCTCGTAAAATCGCTGCGTGTGCAGAAGGTGGTTCTTGTTCAATAGGAAAGAACGTTCACTTGTGAACACCGCTGGGCCCAGGTACCTCCCGATCCCGTAGTTCGCGGCATCCCCGAGGATCGCGGCGATGATCAAGAGGACCATCATCAAGCCGAGGTTCAGTCCCGAGCTTTCGAGAGCACACAGTGCCCCGACCGCGAACAGCAGGGAGTCTCCCGGTAGGAACGGGGTGATGACGAGGCCTGTCTCGCAAAAGATGATTGCGAACAGCACGACGTACATCCACGGTCCGAGCGACTGCGAGAGTTCGCCAAGGTGCTGGTCGAGGTGAAGGAAGATGTCGACGATTTGGGTCACTGGATCTCAAACTCCAAGTCGGAGGTAGCAACCGAGGGGGGAAAGGGCCAGCCGGGTGGCGCGGAGCGCAAATCTCGGCAAAGAATCTGCCGGTGTTCCCCGACGTGACCGAAATCCTCCCTCACCGCGGCCCTGCGGTGGTGCTCAAGGCGGTCCAGAGTGCTGACGGGAGCTCAATCTATTGTTTGACGATCCCGCTCGGGGCCTCCTGCCTCGCGCGCGACGGGGTTGTTCCGGCGGTCATGGGTCTCGAGGTCTTGGCTCAGGCAGCAGCTGCGTTTCTCGGCTACGGCGACGGCGCGCGCCCGCTCGGTGGCTATCTCGTCAGCGCCCGGTTCGTTGAGCTCAAAGTGGCTCAGCTTCCTTCGAGCGAGTCTCTCGTGGCCCAGGTCGAGCAGATTGCCACCTCGGGACCGAGCGCCGCCTTCTCGGCCAGACTGATGAGCGAAGGAGGAGCGGTCTACGTCGAAGCTGAGTTCCTCACGCGCCAGAGGATCGCTCGGAGCGGTGAGATTTCTGGATCGCCTGAGGATTCGACTTCGTAGCCCGCGGCGAGAGAAGTCGGTGGTCAGAGGTGCGCAAAGAGATCGCGCCGCTGGTAGGACGCGAGCAGCCCGGCAATGTCTTGGTCGAGTGGTCGATCGTGGACAAGCTTGGGTGAGATGGCGCGAATCTCCGAACGAATGCGCTGCGCGCTGCCGCTGAAGCGCTGGGGGCCCCTGAGATCGGCGGCTTGAGCCAGAGCTAGCGCGTGGATCAGCGCGAGGTTCTCCGTGAGGTCGAGGATGCGGAGCGCATCGCGGGCCGCAATGGTGCCCATGCTCACTTTGTCCTGATTGTGATTTTCAGTGCTGCGGCTGAAAATGCTCATCGGAATCGACTGTTTCGCCGCTTCAGCGGCGAGAGCCGAAGTGGTGATTTGGAGCGCTTTGAAGCCATGGTGAGCCGACGCTCCGGGGCCCTCGGCCCCGCTCAGATTGGCGGGGAGCTCGCGGCTCGTCACGGGATTGCAAAGGAGCAGAAGCTGTCTGTCGAGGAGATCGGCAATGTTTGCGAGCTGCACCTTCAAGCTATCCATCGCCTGGCACACGTGCCCTCCATAAAAGTTCCCGCCGTGGGCGATGGCCTTCGTGACCGGATCGATGATGGGGTTGTCGCTCGCTGAGTTGAGCTCGATCTCGACGTAGCGACGAGCGTCGCTCACGACATCGAGACTGGCCCCGAGCACCTGGGGGGCGCAGCGGATCGAATACCGATCTTGGATGCGGGCGTCTGCTGGACGCTGAACGCTCGCACCTTCGAGATCAGCGCGGATCCATTCGGCGACGCGCTTTGAGCCCAGGTGGGGCTTGGCTTCTGTGATGAGCTCGGTGAAAGCGCCGGGTGCACCGAGGAGCGCCTCCCAGGCGAAAGCTGTGAGCGCGCTCGCGAGTCGGACGAGCCGCTCAGCGCGCAAGACGGCGAGCGCCGCGAGCGCCGTCATGACGCTCGTGCCATTCATGACAGCCAGGCTCTCTCTGGGTGTCAGAAGAAGGCGTCCGGGGCCCAGTCGCGCCCAGAACGTTTCGGCGGGCAAAGGTCCCCGCTGGGAGTAAAGCTCTCCTTCGCCGCTGAGGGCTGCGGCAACGTAGGCGAGCGGGGTCAGATCGCCGCTCGCGCCGACGGAGCCGAGTGAGGGAATCGCCGGGAGCATGTCCTCGTTCAAGAGGGCGCAAAGGCGCTCGAGGAGCTCGGCGCGTACGGCCGAGTAACCTCGGGCGAGCGAGACGGCTCGGGCGAAAAGGACAGCGCGCGTTTCGGCGCGGGGGAGCAGCGCTCCGACTCCAGCGTGATGGTAGCGGAAGAGGTTGCGCGCCAGGTCGTGGTCGACCGCGTCGCGTGTCGACGTCTCACAAGAATCTCCGAATCCAGTGGCGACCCCGTAGACGATGTCGCCGCGCGAGAGAGCCCCCTCAAGTACTCTGCGACTCTCGGCGAGCCGTTCAAGGAAAGCTTTTTCGGTTGAGATTTTGGCGCTGAGCTTCCGCTCGGCAATGCGACCTAGATCCTCGAGGGAGACGTCCGTCCCGTCGAGTTCGATCTGGAGCGAGTGATCCGGAGTCATGACGGGTACTCTACAGTTCCTGAGGCTCGAGGCGATGCGCCCACATAGACCTCGAAGTCCACCCTCTGTCCGCGGCGGCAGAGCGAAACATTCACCTCGGCCCCATGAGCGATGGCCTCGGGAAAACGGACGCGGAGCAGGCGTTTGGGGCTCTTGAGGTCACTGAAAGAGCGGGCAATGCTCGAGAGGACCAGGTCTTCGACCACCACCGCCCCGGGAACGATGGGTTCGCCCTCGAAATGGCCTTCGCAGACGGGGGCGCGGAGGCCTCGCAGTTCCACGCGCTGTTCGTTCTTCCTTTCGGTAGGAGAGGAGAACAATGCTTCGAGGGAGCTCATCGTGACTTTACCTCGGTCGTCCGTGGGCGCCTCGCCGACGACGCAGAGATGCCGGGGTAAGAGTGGGTCGGGGAGCTTTGCGCGTAGTTCGTGCCAGAGCTCGGCGCGCTCGCGCTTCCGGCTCACGATGACCAGGTAGAGGGCGGTCCCGCGTAAGTCTCCAGGGTCGTCTTTCGCAAAGGCAAATGCGTCGTCGACCTGGGCTAGGCCGCGCGCAATTCTGACGAGCTCGGCCAAAGAGACGCGCGTTCCTCCGACCTTCACAATCCGATCTCGGCGGCCCAGGTAGCGGAGTCGACCGTTTTCGAGCCGAACGCGATCCGCACATTCGTAGCGGCCCGTCCCTGCGGGGAGGAACGGAGAGTCGAGCAGAAGTGCGTCCTCGAGTCCGACGTCAACGCGGAGGCTCGGAAGTGGCTCATAGAGCTCGCCCACGGCCGGCTCGCGCCAAGCGATGCCGCCCGTCTCCGTAGAACCGAGGACGTCGATCACGCGGAGTCCCCTGTCGGCGAAGGCAGTGGCAAGGGGAGGGGGCAATTCGGCGCCCGAAGAGATAACGGTTCCGAGGCTGCCCGGGAGGCTGATGTCAGCTCCGCTCGAAAGCTCATTGTGGAGCGCCTTGAGGTGAACCGGCAGAGTGACGAGATGAGTGGCCCGGAGGGACGAGAGAGCGGCGAGGATGGCTGCGGCGTGGTGCGGCGTTTCCCTGGTCAGGCTTGCTCCCGAGACGAGCGGGAGCAGGACAGTGAAGAGGAGTCCGTAGATGTGTTCTGGGGAAGCTGTGCTGAGAAATCGCGCGTCCCTGCCGATTCCAAGAAGGTCTCGATGCATCACGGCCTCAGTGAAGAGCTGGCGAGGAGTCTTTTCGATGACTCGAGGCGAGCCATCACTACCGGAGGTGGTGAGCTCGAGGAACGGTTCGTCACTTTCGATCGGGCAGTGGAGCGGGCTCGGAGTTCCTCGGACCTGCGCGTCGAAGGCACGGATGTCGAGCGCTTCTTCGTTTGAGCTTCTCCCTTCGAGGAGGCGTAGCGTCGAGGCCGGAACAGAGGCATCCCCGCCTTGAATCCTCAGGCGCGTGCCGAGGGCCGGCATCGCGAGGAGAACGGCAGCGACGTGATACCTATCGCGTGTGGTGAGGAGCAGTCGATCGTCCCGCTTTGCGATGAGTGCAACAGCGCTCTGGACTCGTTCGACTAAGGCGACGAGGTCGGCGTAACTGCGCCAGCTGGTTTCGTTTCGAGAAAGCGCGCAGGGAGAGGAGGAAGGAGATACGATCATGGTTCGCGGCGCTCTGGCGCCCCCCCGGGGGGAGCGAGAGCGTCAAAGACCCTCAGGCACAGCCTTTATAGCTGGTCTTCGATCGCTTGAAATGCGCGCAAAATGCTCTGTGCTCCGCCCTTCCCGGCGAAGGCGACAGGGACGTGGGAGGCTCGAGCGGCTGCGACCAATGGCTCCGAGTGTTTGTGGGAGATGGCTTGGTCACAAAGCACGAGAGCAGAGACGCGGCCCTGGCGAATCCTGGTGGCGAGATTCCCGACCGCGTTCGCGGCTCCCTGACCTGTGTCGAGCCACTCGACGATCGTGTCGAAAGGTTCCGGGAGCTTCTTCCGACGGCCGGATAGCGCGCCGATCAGGACGAGTCTTCTTCCGATCGATGCCTGGACCAACCGAGGGAAAGGCGTGGGCCGAGAGATCGGCGCTTCTGAGGGCTCGGCCCGTGGTGGCGGGCTCAAGGGGCCGACAAGGGTCTTTCGTTTGTCCGGCGCCGCTGGGGCTCGCGGCGTATCCAGTTCCGGCAGGGTACTGACGAGGTCGAGCAAGCGTTGCGCAGCGACCTCGGGCGCCGGAGTGGCAGAAGAGGGCCGCGGCAGCGAGTGGCTCCCGGCGAGTTCGCGAGCGAGGGCGGATTCAAGCGCGAGGCGGTAGGTCTGGACGGCTTGTTCGAGAGGCGTGACGCGAGCGAGAAGGTCTCGCTTCCTTGTGTGAACGTCTGCCTGCATGCGTTCGAGCAGCTGGTCGAGAGGAGAGTGCTGATCGCCGGCCATGGCAGGGGTCAATCTGCCGTTTTAGCGAACAAGAAACCAGGGGTTCAGAAGGTTGGGCTTATTGTACACGACGGGGCCCTCCGGTTTTCCGTTCGAGTCGACCCTGAGGACCTTCTTGCCTGCGGCGAGCACGACGGCCTGAGCGGCGGCCGTGTCCCATTCCATGGTCGGAGCGAAGCGCGGATACTCGTCGGCGGAACCCTCTGCGACCATGCATAGCTTGAACGAAGAGCCCATGCTGACAAGCTCGAGATCGGGGTGAGCCCGGCGGAGCTCGTCGACGTAGCGCTCGGTTTCGGCTGTGCTGTGAGAACGGCTGCCGACGACGCGAAATGGGCGCTCGCCTTCGAAGTCCGGGAGGGGGCGAGCTTTCTCGAGCACCAGACCCGCGGGCGCAGGCTTTGGGGCTAGATCGCGCACGACGAGCGCTCTCTCACCGACGACCCCAGCATAGAGAACTCGGCACGCGGGGGCGTAGACGACTCCTAGGATCGGATTTTGCCCATCGATGAGAGCAATGTTTACAGTGAACTCGTCGTTCTTCTTCAAGAACTCTTTTGTTCCATCAAGCGGATCGACGAGCCAGAATCGCTGCCAGGAGCTTCTCTCCTCATAAGGGATCGTCTTTCCCTCTTCGCTGAGGACGGGGAGCTCACTTGCGTCGAGCATCTTCGCGATCGCTTGATGCGCTAGGCGATCGGCTCGGGTGAGCGGCGAGCCATCCCCCTTGAGCTCAACGTTGAAATCAGGGCTTTCGTAGACGCTTTGGATCTCCGCGCCGGCTGTTAGCGCGGCCTCGATGGCGAGGGTGAAAAGCGAACTCTGGGCCTTTGGATTCGTGCTCATGGCTCTTGAGTAGAGGACGGAACTTCCCCTGGTACAACGTACTATCTCGGATTTGTCTCTGCGCTCAGATCTCGTAACGCAGTAGAATTCTCCCATCGATCGCGACGAACTCCACGCGGACCTTGTCAGGAGTGACTTCGACTCGGCCGTGGCCGGAGTCGATCCAATAGGTCTGATAGCCTGTGTATTGCGCGTCGAATTTCCATGGAGCGCCAGCGCTCCCGGGCAACGTGTAATGAATCCCGTCAACGATCATGTCAGTGAAGACGTGGTCATGACCGTAGAAGAAAATCTGAACCCCATGCTCAACCATGAGATCGTGCACGATCGCCTGCTCGCCGACGCGAGCGGCTTGGCCACCGCCGCGCCCGTAGGCTGAATCGTAGTCGTTCCCGGCTTGTCCCCCCACCGTGTGATGGATCAGGACGAAACGCCACCTCGCATGGGCATTTTTGAGAGTTTCCTCGAACCAGACGAGCTGCTCTTCGCCGAGCGTCCAGTCATCTGGCTCTCCCTTGAAATAAGAAAGGAGATGTGGCGTCGGTGTGTAAGTCATCACGTTGAGCGTGATAAAAAGTGCGTCCCCCCACTCGAAGGCATAGTAGTCTTGGTGGGGACTGCCGCCCTCTGGGTAGATGTCGGGATTGGGCCCGGGAGCGTAGAGCATCCGCTGCTCTCGAGAGCGCGCGATCTCTTCTTCGGTGTAGTCGCCATTTTCCCCCTCCCAGTTCCCTACCACCGGAAAGTGCGCGGCCGCGGAGAGCACATCGCCGAGCAAGCGCCGATAGTTGACGTAACCTTCACGGGTGTAGGAGCCGGAAGGGGGCGGAGAATTGAAGCCGAACAGGTGAAAATCGAGCATGTCTCCGAGGTTCACGACAAAGTCGTGGTTCTCGGGTGCAAGGTTTGATGCGACCGCGGCCAGGGTCTCTTCTTGAAAGTTCACCAGGGAACTGTCGTCGGGACCGATGGCGCGAGGCGGGATATGTGTGTCGCTGATGAGCCCGAACGTGAAGGACTCGCCCGACGGACGTTGAGTTACCGCAGAGCCTGAGGCGACGATTCCCCTTTGGTCGTCGAGCTCTCGCACGATGCGGAATTCATATCGAGTGTTCGCCTCGAGTCCCTCCGCGCGCCATTCCGCGAGATCGCTCGCCGGAACCTTTGCCCGGCCCAGGTCAGTCCACTCTTTCGTGCCGCCTTGAGGCCGCACTTCCGCGATCAGCTCACCGGGATCGCCGTTGACCCAGACGACGCTGATCCCAAATCCATCTCTTGTAGGCGCAAAGGTGAGCGGACGCCCAATCGTGGCGGGCTGGGGAGCCCCGCCTCCAGTGCCTTCCGCTCCGGCTTCTCCGGCAGAGCCTCCGGCAAGGCCGCCCGTCCCGGCGGCCCCGCCACCATTCGCTCCTCCTGAGAGCGCACTGCCTCCTGTGCTCGCCCCCGCGCTGCCGCTCGAGGGACCTCCTCCTGCGGCGCCAGGGGTTCCTGAGCCGAAACAGGCAACAGTACTCGAGAGGCTGAGAGCCGCGAACGTGACGCCGAGTCGAAGAAACGCCCTACCCCGTCGAGTCCCCGTCATGCTTACCCCACGGTCCAAGTCCCGGTGACCATGGAGGCGGTGAAACCTGCCGCCGCGCTGCCGAGGACCATCTTGGCTCCCGGCTGAATGCTCTGGGTTTCGAGGAGGTAGTTGTAGGTGACCCCCACGGCGGCGCTCGCCGTATTCCCGAAAAGGTGGTGTGTGTACACCCCGCGCTCCTGCCCGGCCCCGATGTCGTCGAGGATCTTCCTCACCATGACCTCACTCGGCTGGTGAAAGACGTAGTGGTCGATGTCGGTCGACTTGAGGCCAAGTTTGTCGAGGTTGCGCTTCATGACAGGCGGGATCAAAACGCCCAGCCGCATCAATTCCACGGAAGACGAGTCGAATTTGCCTCCGATGGGCGCTGTACAGAGCTCCCAGTGCGCCGGGGCTGTGTGCGTATCGACGCTCATGATCCGGATCCCTCCTTGAGGAAACGGGCGCCTGCGCAGAAGCATGGCCGCCGCGGCGTTTCCGATCGTGAGACCTGCCGCTTTGCTCTTCAGGTCTCGGGGTTCTTGGATGTCGTAGTCGATATAGTCGTAGGTGAGCTCAGCGGTCGTGATGAGCGCGGTCCGGTACTCCGGATGCATTTTCATGTAGGCGACAGCCGTATGGATCGCCTCGATGTGGCCGACGCAGGCCGCCGTTACATCGAGAGCGTGCCCCGGAGAAATTCCGAGCCGGTCCGCGACCTCCATGGCAGTTGCGGGCTCGAAGTATTGCCGAGGAATGCCGCCATGGATGAGCAGGTCCACATCATCGAAGGTGGTTCCATTGACCTCGAGACAGTGGCGCGCGGCACGCGCTGCGTATTCTGCAACTCGTGCATCCAGGGAGTCCTCGAGGTAGCGCTGTTTCGAGTTACAGAGCGCGAAGAGTTTCTCGATGCCTGATTGAATCGTCGAAAACCCAGACTTGGGCCCACGATAATGGCGCTCGACTCTGGCGATGATCTCCGCGTTGTCGACGAGATGGTCGGGAAAGGCGACGCCGGGTCGCGAGAGGAACAGGGCTTCTGAACTCACGTCTCTGATAGCCTAACACTCGCGGGGTGAGCGCGTCAGGCGCGGCCGGACTCTACACGTGCATCTTCCGAAGCAAAGCACTAAGAACAGGGAATTATCGGGTCAAAATTGCGAGATCCAGTGCCTCCCAACATGCGACATTGGTTACTTTGGTTCGCAATCAAGCTCGCGTTCCCGTGTGCTCTTGTGGGCTCATGAAAGCTGAATCGTTACCTCATGGAGGTGTCGAAGGGCTTCCATTCACTGCATTGGCGGACCCGCGATCGACTCTCTCAACAAGAAATTGACAATACTGGAAGCTTTGAAACATCAACCCGCCTGTGTGGACCTTTTCGTTCTCGTTGTGTCCGCGACCGGCGAGAGCGCGTTGTGAGGTGATGACAAGGGAGAAATCACCGGAAGGAGTGGTAAGACTCTGGCCGGACAAGGCGAAAAGCCACGAGGAGAATGAATGATGAGGAAGACTGCCCAAAAATTCGCCGCTTTGACCTTAGCTCTTGCGCTGGCGGCATCGGTGCTTGCGCCGACTCGCTCCGCTGATGCAGCCCCGACGGGCGATGAGATCATGAAGAAGGTCGCCTCCGCCCTCAAACTCGCAGGGTCAGAGGCCGTCGTGGAGATGTCGATTGGCGCCGAGAAGCGGAAGCTGTCCATGGCGACCAAGCTCTTCGACGGGGGAAAGACCGAGAAGCGCGTCTATCGCTTCCTGGATCCTCCGGAGATCAAGGGGACCGGCGTCTTGGTGTTCGATCACGAGAGCGGTGCCGATGATGTCTGGGTCTTCTTGCCCGCGATGAGGAAGACGCGGCGCGTGGTCAGCTCCGACAGAGGTAAGAGCTTCATGGGCAGCGAGTTTTCGTATGCGGATCTGACGATTCCCGAGCTGACCGCGTACACCTATACCCTCGTCAAGGAGGAGGCCGCGGGCGGTGAGCCCTGTTATGTGGTCGATGTCGTGCCGAAGGACGCCTCGGCGGCGAAAGAGGAAGGCTATTCCAAGAAGACTTACTGGATCAGCAAAGCCACCAACACCGTCCGCAAGGGACACTTCTTCGATCCCTCTGGTAAGCATATCAAGACGCTCACGAGTGAGGACGTGAAGCTCGTCGATCCTGCGAGCAAGCGTCACCGCCCGATGAAGATGATTATGGAGAATCTTCAGAACGGCCGAAAGTCAGTCTTCAAGATCGAACAGATCTCGTTCGCACCGAACACAAAAGACGAGTACTTCACGACTGCGTACATCGAGCGCACTTAAGCTCGCTCGATTGCACCTTTTCGACAAGGGGCAGCAGGCGTCGGCTCTGAGGGGTCGACGCCTGTTTAGTTTTCTTCGCCCAAGCGCACATCGCGCGCGAAACGACAGCCGTCGAGACCAAGCGCATAGCGGAAGCGAACTTGCTCACTGATCCAACTTGGATCTACTTCGCGTCGTGCGCGGAGGAGTACGCGACTGTCGCGCGTGTCGACTACCACGAGACGCATGAAGTGGCGGGAGGCGCCGTCCACTTCACTTGGAACTCCTGGCTCTTTCGGTTCGTCGAGAGCGACAATCAATGTGTGCGCTTTTAGTGCGGGCGTGAGCCGAGTCAGACGAGCCTCTGTGAGGCTGCTCTGAAGTTGACTCAAGATGCGGCGGCTTGTGGCAGCTTCGACCTGGGCTTCGAAATGGGGCGCTAGGTAGACGAGGGATAGAAAGACGCTGGAGACAGGATGGATGGACGAGAGCTCGGGTCTTGCGCCGGAGTACACCTGCCTGACGCGGCGGAGCAAACTGGCTTCGTCGCGCTCCCTGGGTGGATCCAAAAAGCAATCGAGCAGCGCGTCTCTTCGTGACTCGAGGCTCTGTTGTTCGATCCGGTCCGTGCTCTGAGCGTCGGCGAGAGAGAGTCTGACGTAGACTGCTGATCTTGGTTCGATCGGGGTCCAGCCTTCGAGGTCTCCCTGGACGTCGCCCAGGTACACCTCGGCTTCGCGAGCGATGAGCTGCTTGATGCGTGCACCGAGCTCGAGATCCTCCGGAGAAAGATCTCTCTTCAGGGCGGAGAGCCGAGTCTTGAGCTCGATGCGAGCTGACTCAAGCTCTCGGACTTCTTCTCGGTAGGAAAGCAAGAGAAAGGCGGCGAGGGAGCCGATGCCAAGCACGAGCGTCACCCGAAGAAGGGCCCGCAGCTCCGGACGCTCCGTTCGACCGCTTGTCGTTTGTCCAGAAACGCTACGTTGGATCCGGTTCCTCAGCTCCGGATGCATCTTTTGGGTCGCAAGGAAGGTCGGCATGAGCTCGGGCCCTTAGCGCGGGTTTCGGACGACCTTTTGGCTGATCAGGCTGAAGAGCTGTTCTCCGGTGACGCCGAGTCGCTCGGCGGCACGTCCCGCCAAGGAGGTCTGAGCGACACCGCTTACGAATTGATACGTTGGATCCTGATTCTGTCCGAGCTCGACTTGGAGGAATCGAAGGGAGTCGACTTTTCGCTCGTGCTCGAGTCGGGCCGCGAAGGCCAGGAAATGGGTCGTGATGAAGGCTTGGGGATGGAGAAGTGTGAGCATCTCAATCACGAGCTCGAAGATCTCTTCCCCTTCGGAGGGATTAGTGCCCGAGCAGAGCTCATCGAGGACGACCATCGCGCCCGGCGGCAGGCGCTCGAAGAGCGCCCGGATACGCATGAGCTCGACACCGAGCCGCCCCTCGGTCTGGTCCGCGCGGGTCTCTTGGATGAGTGAGACGACCAGGCCCGGCGCGACGGTCAGGCTCGCAGTTCGCGCCGGGACGAAGAGCCCCGATTGCCCGAGGAGCTGACAGAGCGCGATCGACTGCAAGAGGCGCGTCTTGCCGCCGGAGTTGGGCCCGGTGACGAGCAGGATCGCGTCGTGTCGATCGAGGGCAATTGAGCAGGGGATAGGACGAATGCCCGCGCCCAGAAGGAGCGGATTGAACAAGTCGGTCAAAGTGCGGGGTGCCCCAGGCTCCACGAAATCGGGGAGCGAGACGGCGAGACCCGCCGCCGAGGCGGGGGGGGGGGGGGGGGCCGCCCCCCCGCCCCGAGATAAAACTCGAGGTCACCGACCAGTTGAACGAGCGGAACGAACTCATAGCGCACGCCCTCGAAGACGGCGTCCAACAGTCGAGCCATGACCTCTCCTTCCGAGAATCGGTAGCCGCGGAACAATAGCTCGAAACGAGACATCCAGCGGCGGAGCGGCGAAGCTACGAAGACATTGTCTCGGTTCTCTGTGACGCCTTCGATCTGCAGGCGAGTGATTCGCCCGTCCGAACCGACGTCGACCTTGAGCCGGAGGGTCGCCAGGTGTCCTTCGTAAGCAAGAAGCTCGCGAAGCGCCCGAAAGCCTTCACTTTCGGCGACGCGCACGCCGAAGGCGTGGAGCCTTTGGAGGGCTGTCTCTGAAGTTGAAAACTCGGTGGCGAAGAGCTCGATCACCTCCGCAAAGGTCGACAGGATCTCGATCTGACGGCGGTTAGGGTTGGTGCGGTCGCCGCCGCTCTCGAGGAGGGCCTGCAGTCGGGCGACGTGTTCGTAGACCCGCTGGAGCGCGCTTCGAAGGAGCGGCTTTTGAGTGAGCTCACTCGTGATCCCCCGGCGCAACTCCAGAGAACGAAGGTCGACGGGCGGATGGGAGAGGAGTCGGACCAGCCAGGGTACGTTGGGACTTTGGAGTCGATCGCCCACGCGAATTGGAAAAGCTGAGCGAACAAAGTCCTTCAGGAACAGGTCTTCGACGAAGCCGTCCGGCTGAAAAGACGAGGCCGGAATCTTGCTTTGGGCCAGAGCGTCACCGAATAGGCCCACCGACGCGCTCCCCGCAAAAGCGAACACGATGGCCGCGTCGGTGACTGCCCCATTGATGCGAAGGGCCGGCTCGAACTCTAAGAGGTCGAGCGGCCAGATCTGACCACCCATTGAAGGCGATCAGACAGAAACGCCACCGGAAAGTTCCCCGGTGGCGCGCAAATTCTCGTTTTTCTGCGAGACGTCGACAAAAGCGGGACGCTTGGAGCCTCCCTCGCCGAGCGTCGCTTCTCTCCGGCTTACTCGCCGGAGTTCGCCGCGAGTGGCAGGGGCGGCAGGAAGGTCTCGTAGAGGAAGTGACAGTCCCTTCGGATCTGTTCTTCGGTGAGCCCGTACTTTGAAAGGTCGTATTTGTGTTCTGACTTGTAGGCGCGCTGCTTCGCGCCAATCTTTTGGACTTGAGCGGCGAGCTCGGGGGTCAGCGGATGCCCGAGGAAGGCACACATTTCCGAGACGACATTCTCGAACTCCCCCATCATGCGATCGTAGCGGACGAAGTAGACGCGGCTCTGATCGATACGGCCGTGAACCCAGTCGTCGTGGAAGCGCTCAAGAATCTTTACCTGGCCGTTGTAGAGACGCTGCAGGAAGCGATCGCGCTCTTCTTGGGGCTTCTTCCAGAAGCCGAACGCCTTATCGAGCGGCCCCGTGACGAGGCTCATGGTGCTCGGAATGGTGTCGAGAGGATCACGCACCATGTACAGGATCCGAGCCTCGGGGAAGCGCATCAAGAACTGGGGCAGGCGAGTCGACAGAGTGAAAAGCTTAGCGATGTTTCGCTCGGCATTGTGCTTGATCAGGCTGCGCGTCCAGAGGGCCTCGAGCCAATCGAAGTCTCGCGACGAGGTATCGCGGACCCTCGGATCGAACTGATCGAGGAGGTCTTCGTCGTCGAAAGCGAGGAAGAACCCGTAGAGGAAGAAGCCGTCGAGGTAGCGGAAGAGCAGTGCAACGTCATCGGTCTCCACCGACCCGAGGCTCGTCTCGTGGACGGCACTCGAATGGAACTGAGCGGGGTTCAGCTTCTCGAGGCGCGGCAAGAGCGGCTTCAGGATCGCCTGCAGGATCAGAGAAGGATAGAGCATCAAAAAGAGCTCCATGCCCGCAC
This sequence comes from Pseudomonadota bacterium, assembly GCA_023428245.1. Classification (GTDB taxonomy): domain Bacteria; phylum Myxococcota_A; class Polyangia; order Polyangiales; family Polyangiaceae; genus NIC37A-2. Next base: position 42,205 of record JAEYYX010000038.1, on the reverse strand, counting down.
CAAAACCGGCGTCTGAGAGGAAGCGCTGCAGGAAGGTCGTACCTGTGCGCGGATTTCCCACAATGACGATAGGATTTTTGGCCTTTACGCGACGGAGGGCGGGGAAGAAAAGGCGGTCGAGCGCCATAGAGCCCGCGACGAGGAGTCGAATGAACCCGAAAAGAAGCGCGAAGATAAACGGCTTGACGCGGAGGCCGTGGGCGTGACGAAGAACACCGAAGACGCGGAGGAGGCGCTGAAACGTCGTATTCATGGGACTCTTGCAGGGGACACGGGTGGACGACGGTCCACTTCCAGCGCTCTGTACCCGCAGGGGGGAGGCCTCCGTCGAGAAATCTCTCATCTTTGGCGAGATCGACCGGAGAGGTTCGTCTCCGGTGAATATTTTTATCTTGTTGGCAGGAGAGCGGGGCGATGAGCAAGTTTGAACGCATCCATATGGTGACTGAAAAGAAGGACTCATTTCGTTTGGCGAAGCCGTTTTCGCGTGGTTTGATTCACTGCATGAACGCTTTCCGAACTTTCGGCGTACGCGCTGCTTCTTTGTCGTCGCGGGGTGTCTTTCGGGCGCTGGCGATTGTGTTGCTTGTTGCGGCGACGGCACTTGCGGGCGACGTTCCCTCGCTCAGCGAACCGGGACTCGGCTCAGGGCCCCTTTCGAGCATGCATATGATGCTCGAAAAGACGATTCTCAAGGTCGACGTTGCGACCATTGATGTGAAGGTGGGGCCTTCGACTCAGGAGAAGTTCAAGCAGATTCTCGGAGGAAAGCCTTACAGTTCGGCGGCCGAGGCTGAGCTTGCCAAGGCGGCTATGGACGCCGATCGCGCAGTCATCCAGCTCAAGTTCGTGCGCGATGTGACCTTGAAGCAGTGGATCGATGGCGTCCGAGAGAGCCTGGAGGCTGCCGAGAAGGCGGGCCTCTTGTCTGCTGCTGTGCGCAAGCAGGTGAGTGAAGGATTGCCCGTTTGGTTCAAGCCTGTCGAGTCCCGCGGCTACAAGACCGGCGATCGAGTGCTCTATCGCATCGAGCCGAACCAGATCAGGACCGTCGCGGTGACGCGTGAAGGTCAGGTGCTCGTGGATCGCGTCGATCAAGGCACGGATAAGCGACGAATCGTCCTCACCTCTTATTTCGCGCCCGGGACCGACTATCGTCAGCTGCTCTTGTCCTCGCTCAAGTGAGCTCGCGCTCGCCTGAAACGGGAAGGGATGAAAATGAGAGAAAGGGAGAGGCGAGCGCCTCTCCCTTTCTTCTTTGTCTGCTACTCACCGATTGGTTGGGACCGCGGGGCCAGCGGCCTCCTTAGAGCCAACCCTTTTCCTTGAGAAAGTTGAGGACTTTCTGACCACTTTGGTCGACGCTCTCTTCCATCGTCTTGATGTGGACGTGAGGAGACATGGGCGGCTCATAGGGATCGTCGTAGCCCGTGAAGTTCTTGATTTGGCCGGCCTTAGCCTGCGCCCACATTCCTTTCACATCACGCTGCGCGCAGATCTCGGCGGGCGTGTCGACGAAGACCTCGACGAAGTTCGTGACCGTTGAGCGGAGCTCGTCGCGGATGTTCCGGTAGGGACTCACCACGGCGCACACGACAGCGGTGCCATTGCGGGCCAAGAGATTCGCGACGAAGCCGACGCGCCGTACGTTCGTGTCGCGGTCCTCCTTGTCGAAGCTGAGGCCTTTGGTCAGGTTGGTGCGGACGATGTCGCCATCGAGGATTTCGACGTTCCTACCGGTGCCGCGGATGGCGGGCAGGAGCCAGTTCGAGATCGTCGACTTGCCGGAACAAGGGAGACCTGTGAGCCACACGACGAAGCCGGGACGACCGGAGGACACGTTTTCCATGGGGGCTTTTCTTCCCTCGGGAACGACCTCGATTCAAGGCCCTTCTGACTCATCCCCGGGCCACTCACTCCCGCCCGATCCTCCCGAGCCCATGATCGCGGTGAGAAAACGCCCGAGTGCGAGAGCGACAGTCTCGAAGGCCGGGTGGATGCCCCGGACGCGGATTGAGATCCAGAGTTCGCTCGGCTCCCCGACCATGTCACCGAGGACGACCTCGAGCTTCGATTCTTCAGAGAGAGAACGAAGCAGTGTCGGTAGCATCGGCGCGAAGGCGATGGCGTGGCCGGAGCCGGCCATCTTGCGCAGGAGATGAGCGTTCTGGGTGACCAGGATGGGGCGGATCGGGGTCGTGCCACCCGAAAGGAGGGGCAAAGTTTTCCCATCCTTCTCAGGAAGGCCGGAGACGACAATGGCATGACTTGCCAGATCGTCGATCGACTGGATCCGCGCGTGAGAGGAAAGGTAATCGGAAGACGCGAGCAGTTTCTTGTCGAGCGCGGCGATGCGACGGGCCCGAAACTCGGGACTTGGGGTAATGGGGCCGGTGTGCAGGGAGAACCACGCGTCGGTCTCGGAGGTGAAGTGGCCGCTCGTGTAGCGCACCTCGAAACGGAGCAGCGGCGCCGCGCGGCGCAGCGTCGCGTAGAGCGCCTGTTCGAAGGCTGGCGGCATGCCGACGGGGATCTCGAGGGGGATGAGTGGCGTCTCACCGCTCAGCGTCTTGGCCGCGTCCCAGATTGTGTTCACCTCACGAAGCACACGGCGGCCGCGCTCTGCGAGCCGCTCGCCAGCGCGGGTCAAGACGACACCGCCGCTCACCCGATTGATGAGGGGTGTGCCGATGCTCGCCTCGAGTGATTCGACCTGGCGATGGAGAGCACCGCGGGCGAAGTCGAGCGACTTCGCCGCGGCGGCCTGAGAGCCCTGTTCCACCACGGCCAGGAACGCGCGGAGGTCATCGAGCGCCATGAGATGAACTTAAAACAAGCCAATTGTCCCGTCGAGCTGCTCGACCATGGCCCCAAGGCAGGTCCTTGTACTCGTGGATCCGCGATATTGACCCCTTTTCCGGGCCGATGGGGGGCCCCTCGGAGTTGCGTCGCCAGCATAAATTGGCGACGCTTGGGGGACCGTAGGGCGAGGGCGTGTGCCTTCGCAGCGCGCCGATGCAGCAAACAAGGACTCCCCCTCCGCTTGGGCCAGGCAGCCTGGTCAACGACCGATATGAGATTCGCCAAAGCCTCGGGAAGGGGGGGATGGGTGAGGTATTCCTCGCTTACGATCGGAGCACGCAGGAGCCCGTCGCGCTCAAGGTCGTCCGTGAAGAATCTCGGATGCCTGGTGATGACGAGGCGCTCCGACAGGAGCTGCTCCTCGCGCGCTCGATCAGTCATCCGAATGTGTGCCGTGTCCACGATCTAGCTCCGAGCCCATGGGGGCCGATCTTGGTGATGGAGCACATCAACGGCCAGACGCTCCACACGCACATCCGTCGTCGCAAGGCACAAGGCGGTTACACGGCTGACGAGTTTCGCAAGATCGCAAGTGAGGTGACCGCGGGGCTCGCGGCGATTCATGCGCAGGGCCTCGTGCACGGTGACTTGAAGCCGGGCAACGTGATGGTCACCAAAGATCGAGCGATCATTCTCGACTTCGGCTTCGCTCAGGAGCGAGCTCGCCTGGGCGCCCGGCGCCCCGGTGCTCCCCCGGATGGCGGCACCCCGAACTACATGGCGCCCGAGCGTCTCAAGAGCGGCGGAGCAAGCCCCGAAGACGATATCTACGCTCTCGGTCTCACGCTCTGGGAGATGTGGACATGCCGCGTTCCTGAGCCTGGCTACAAGCCTCGAGCCAAGCCGATGCGGACGCAGATCATGTTCGACGTCCCCGCTTCGCTCTCTGTCGACGAGGTCAAGCAGGTCTTTCGTTGTCTTGCCGATGATCCGGAGATGCGGCCGGAGGCGCGCCGCATGCGCTTCTTCAATCCAGTTCAGCTCACCACGAGCCAGCTGCAGATCCCGAAGGAGAGGATCGCACCGGGGGCGCCGCTCGGTCGGTCCTATACCGAGACTTTTCACCCGGGCGCTCAGGCTCTGCTCGTCACCTTCTGCACGAACGCAACCGACGCACCCGGCCTGCTCATTCCTCTGAATCAGCCCACGGTCACCGTCGGTCGTCGTGCCGACCAAGACGTCGTCTTACCCGAGGCGACCGTCTCCGGACATCACGCTGTGATGCGCTGGCAAGCGGGCACCTGGCTGGTTGAGGACGTCGGGAGCACCAATGGGAGCTTTGCCGACCACAGTTATGAGCGAAAGAAGAGGCTGAGCCTCTTGCACGGTGCGGAAGCGCAGCTCGGTGAATGTCGGGTCAAGCTCGTGAGCTTTGCGAGCGGCAGTGCGCAGCACGAGAGGGCCAAAATCTACCTCGCTCGGCATGACGGTTTGACGGGCCTCCTGCAACGTGAGCCCTTTCTGCGCGCGTTGGCCGAAGAGGTCGCGTTCGCGAAGTGGACAGGCTCGAGCGTCTCTTTGGCGCGTTATAAGATTCGAGGACCGACCCGCTCGGACTCTGAACGCCCGACCATCTTGGAGATGCTCGCGCTGCGTCGAGTCGCGACCCGAATCGTCGAGCTCACCGAAATGATGATGATTGCGATGATCCCAGCGGTCGCAGGTCGCACCGGTCACCTGAAGTTCGCGATCGGGATGATGGGTCCGGGCATCGATGAAGCGCGCGCCATCGTGGAGCAAGTCGTCGCCCAGGTGCAGGGCTTGATGCCCGATACTCTCGACCTCGACGCTTCAGTGGTCCGTGGTGATCCAGATCACCCCGTCGAACAACTGCTCGATTTCTGATGAAATTTCCGCACCGCCTGCCGTCTGCGCCGCCGAGTGAGCCGGCCCTCCGTCGTCTCGGAGTCCGCTCTTCGGCCCAGCTCGACAAGCCGATTCGCGCGCAGGTCATTTTCGGTATCGCGCTCGGTCTCGTGGTGATCGCGCTTCCCCTCTACTTCTTCCGCCGTCCCGAGCCCGCACAGGGACCCGAGTCGGAGGTGGCTCCTCTGGGCTTTGCGCCGGTCGTTCCGAGCTCTTCCAGCGAGAAGGCCGAGGACGGTCGCGTTCGGCTTGCGGAGGTCGAGCGGGTGCGTTGCGGTGCGAGTCCGAACGCTGTCGGCGGCTCCGGGCGCCTCTGTGATCCGCTGCCCTTCTTCGAGAAAGCTCTCGCAAACTCGATCATGAGCTCGATTGATTGCGCTCCGCGGACCGGCGAAGCTGGTACGCTGAACTACGTGCTCAAGATCGACTTCGCGCAAAAACAGACCCACGTCTTCCCGGGAGCGAGCGGGAAATGGCGCGGACCTCAAGCGCGCCACGCCACCAAGTGCGTCAAACAAGGCCTGGCGGCGCCCGAGTGGGACAAGATCGAGCATCAGTTTCGCTATTATGAGATAGCTATTCTGGCGACCTATGCGCCGCCTGCCCCGACAGACGCCCCTCTCTTCGAGTGAGCGTTACTCTGAGGAATCGCCTTGGGGCAGCTCAAGGCGCCCCGTCAGACGAACTTGGGCGGCTAGAGCTCGCATTTTCTCGGCGCGTTTCTCCGGCGGCAGACTTTCTCGGAGCTTGGCGAGTCGTTCGACGAAAGCGGAGAGCTCTGCTTCTTCGAAGAGCCGTGTGAATTCGCGCCTGAGGGCCGAGACGAGAGCGGGCGCGCGACCGCTCGAACTGAACCCGACGCGCAGAGCTCCGGCGCGCGCGAGCGCGACGTGAGCGAAGCTGTTCCATATTGGCTGGTCGACAGCGCAAAAAAGTACGCGGCGGGCGCTTGCTGCGCGCCCCAGACGCTCGGCCAACTCAGCATCCTGGTCGGCGAGGATCGCGAGCCACATCCCATCAAGGTCAGACTCGGAAGGAGCCCGCTCCGTCAATGAAACGCCTTCCCTCGCTGCCCACTCGAGGAGTTGAGCCTCAGGAGAAGGTGCGATGAGCAAAACGGCCGCGCCCGCCTCCTTGAGCGCGCTTGCACGTAGGATCGCCTCCCCCCCGGAGCCGACGACGAGCACGGGTTTTCCGCGCATATCGAGAGCGAGCAGGAAGGGAGACGGCTGGATCATGTGACGGCTCGACCTGTGGCACTGAGGAGAGTGCGGAGGCGACGGCTGTGGACGGGGGTGAGCTCTTCTTCTTTGAGCCGATAGCCCCAATTGCCGTGGGCGACGCCGGGGACATTCATGCGATCCTCACTGCCGAGGCCGAGCAGATCTTGGACCGGGATGATGGCTGTGTTCGCGGGCGAGGCGAACAGAATGCGGGCAAGTGCTTCCGCCGCCGCGACGGGCTCGTGTGTGCCGGTCCAGGCTGTGAGCCGCTCAAGCTCAATGGCAGCGGCTAGCGCCGACTCGTTCGACGCGCCAGCGCGCCTCGCGAGCGAGAGCACGTAACCGGCGGTCGTGTCGTTGTCGTGAGTTCCCGTATAGACGACGGAACGCGCCGGGTGGCGGTAGGGCAAGTAGGCTTCGGCGCCGGGAGAGAACGCAAATTGCAGGATCTTCATTCCCGGCAAGCCCAGAGAATCCCGGAGTAGTTCCACATCAGGGGTGATGATCCCGAGGTCTTCGGCGACAAAAGGAAGGCCTCCCAGCAGCGCTTCTGCCCGCTGGAAAAAGTCGTACCCAGGGACTGAGACATAGCGGCCATGTTTGGCTGTCGTTTCGTTGACCGAGACCTCCCAGTAGCGGCTGAATGCGATGAAATGATCCAGGCGGATGACATCGAACCGCCGAAGCTCTCGCCGCAGCCGATCGATCCACCAGCCGTAGCCGTCGTTTTGCATCACGTCCCAGCGATAGAGAGGATTGCCCCAGAGCTGCCCGTCTTCGCTGAAGTAGTCGGGGGGCACGCCGGCTTGCACGGTGCGCTGTCCTGACTGGTCGAGGAAGAACATGTGTTGGTTTGCCCACACGTCGACCGAGTCGTGGGCCACAAACATCGGAATATCTCCCATCAAACGTACGCCGCGCTCGGCCGCGTATTGTTTCAAGGCTGTCCACTGCCGATCGAAGCAATATTGCTCAAAGATTCTGTAGCGGACTTCGTCCTCGAGCTCACTGTGGGCCCGTGCTAGCGCGTCGGGCTCGCGCCTCCGAAGATCTGGGTCGAACGTAAACCAGGGGGTGCCTTGGTACTCGGTCTTTAGCGCTAAAAAGAGCGCGAAATCCCAAATCCACGATTGCTCTCGTTCGATGAAGTCGTGATAGCTCGGGCCGAGCTCGCGCCCTTTTTCGCCGAGGCGGGAGAACGCCTTCCGCATCCACTCACTGCGGAGGCGAAGTCCTTCTGTTAGATCGGCGTGTCGCGGTCCCTCGAGGGTAGTCTTGCTTCGTGAACTGCAGAAAGCGTTCAGTTCGGCGCGATCCAAAAGACCGTCTTCGGCCAGGAGTTCGAGACTGACGAGGTGGGGTGCGCCTGCGAAGGCGCTACAGGAATCGTAAGGGGAATCTCCGCCACCGATGGGGTGAATCGGGAGCATTTGCCAGAAGCTGCAGCCCGAATCCTTCAGAAAGTCGACGAAGCGGTAGGCGGCAGCTCCGAGGTCCCCCGAGGCGAGTGGCCCGGGCAGCGATGTGGGGTGAAGGAGAAGGCCGGCAGAACGCTCATCGAGGAGAGGGTGGGTCATGGACGTCGGTCGTGTCGCACCAAAGACGGGAGGGGGCGGAGCGACGCTATCGGAATGTCGAGCGCTCGTCGTGGGGCACGCCCTGCCAGCTCAGCGAGCGCAGTTTTCGAGCGACTCCCGCCAGGTCACCCAGTTCTCGTGACAGCGAAATGGCGGCGGGGAGCCGCTCGCGACCGGTGATTGCGCTCGCGCAGACTTTCCATATCGTTCGCCCTCCCGCCGTCGAAGGTGCTGGCGGGCCCGTTCGTTTGAGATGCCGCCGCTCACTCACTTCCCCGATCACTGTAGGACCACGTCGCTCGTTCGCGTTCGGTTCTGTGATACGGATATGATGGGGGTGGTCCACCACTCGAACTATATCAAATACTTCGAGCTGGCTCGGATCGAGTATCTTCGGAGGCGCGGACTGAACTACGTCTCCTGGACGAACCTCGGTTTGCATCTGCCGGTGATCGGTCTTCAAGCCGACTACCGAAAACCCGCCTACCTCGACGACCTGCTTCGCGTGGAGGCTCGCCTGTCCTTCTTGTCACGGGTTCGGGTCGGCTTCGAGTATCAGGTCTTCAGGCCGTCGCTCGAGGATGATGAGCTTTCGCTCATCGCGACTGGCGCTACGATGCTTGCCTGCGTGGACAACAGACACACGCCAGTGCGCATGTCCCGCGACGCCGAAAAGCTCCTGCTCTCTGCGGAGACGATCCCGGGCGAAGTTCACCTTTGAGCGTTGGCTTTGGGCAGGGGGCGCCCGACGAACTTCGAAAGAAGCTTCACATATGCGGCTTGGTAGTAGGTGGCAGGCTCGGTGAGTGACCACGACATGTCGAAGTCAGCTTTCGGCGCCCAGCCCGTGTTAAAATCGACGTAGGCCTTTTCCGGCGGCTGTTTCTGGAAGAGAGAGACGCGGCAGACGTGGTCTTGCTCCGTCTGGCAGTAGGTCGGGTTGGGCCCGCCGACGACGTAGCCCGGAGCAGGTCCGAGCCTCGATGTGAGGGCATTGTCGAAATCTGGATCACCATCTCGAAACCAGGCGTGGTAAATCTCGTTCACCGATCGCTCGGCGCCGTACGGGTACATGTTCGAGAGATACACGAGGCCCATTGCGTTCACCCCGTGGAACCAATGCAAGAGACCAGCGCTTCGCTCGATAGCGCGCTCGAGATCTTCGCCGCTCACGAGTCGATACTGCACCAAATCCCATACGGTGTTTCCGTGGTTGGCGCGGGCTTGATTGCTTCCCCAGTGATAAGAGTCGCGGCGCATGTACGAGCGGTAGAGGCTCTTCTCAGGGTCGAACACGTAAATGTCTGATTTTGACTGCTCCCGTTTCTTGTTCAAGATGGCCTGTGCGAGCGCGGTCGAGGCGTTCTTCGGCTCGGTCGCGAAATACAAGAGAGCGTCGCCGATAGGAGCATCGTAGATGCTCCAGCGATCCTCGGTGAACGGGCGCGTCTTCTGCCAGTTCTTCTCGATGAACTCGAGGAACTGGGAGTCGTTCGTGAGCGCGTAAAGGTAGACAGCCGCGCTCACGGCGCGCATGTCCTGTTCGGGAATCGAAACGTCGGCGTCACCCGCGAAAATCGTCCCATCGTCGCAGCTTTCAGACTTGGGGTTCTTTTGGTAGTGGGAAAAGGCGGCGAGCGCGCGTTTCTTGAGCTCTTCGGAGCGTGGCTCGAGGTTCGGCACGGACGCGTAGACAAGAGCAGCTTGTGCGAAGACGCTCGCGACAGTGATGACAGCGGAGGAGCAGGACTCCGGGTAGTAATAGCGAGGGAAATCGGAGGCCTCCGGCTTCGGATCGCCGAAGGCGATGTTGCCGACTTTGACCAGGGCCCCTCCTTTGAGATCCTCCGGTTGCATGCGCTCGAGGAAGCGAATCTCGACCTCGACCTCGTCGAGCAGATCGGGGATCCCGTTTCCGGACTCGGGGATGTTGAGGTTGTCCGTGAAGGCGTTGGGGTTCTCGACGTAAGCGGTGAGCAGCTGGTGCATCACGGAATACATGAACGTCGTGTATTTGTTGACGTCGCCGGCGTCCCAGAAGCCACCGTGGAGGTCCCGCTCGGTCTTCGGATCGTCACGCTTGCGCACGCTGCGTGCGGACTTGTCCTGTGACGGGCCGAGGTAATCAGCTCCTTGGAGCCAACACTTTTCACCTATGCAGGCAAAAGGAGCGACTTTGGCGAAGTTGGCGCGATTGAAGTAGAAGACGCGGAGCGCCGCGGCGAGAACCTGGTCGTAGGCGGTGCCCTTGATGACAAACTCCCCGCTCCGGAGCTGATTCTTGGGATCGTAGAGGTAGTACTTTCCGAGTTCTCGGAGTTCGCTGAAGTCGAACCAATGGCCGCGGTCGCCCGAGGTCACGTCGAGCGCTCCGCCTCTCCAGGCTTCGGGCTTGCCGCGGAAAACGACCTTGTCATCTTGCGCCTGGCGGACCTCGATCTCGGGGCCGGGCTCATAACTGTCCTTTTCGTTCCAGCCCTCGACTGGGTCGACGAGTACGGCGACCTTTCTCATCTCTGGCCTGTAGCCGAACTGATCGACGACCAGGTAGCGACTGACCGGGGCTTTTCCGGGCGAGCCCTGCTCCACCTTTGCCTTCGGCTCGGGCGCCTTCGCGGCGGTGGCGGTCTCGTCCTCGAGTCCAATCTTCTCCCACTCGCGCGCGGGCACGCAGAAGAGGATCGACAACGGCACAGCGCCTGCTGCGAGGCATGCGAGCAGGATCTTCCAGTTCCGGTGGACCATAGCGGGAAGCTAGGATTTCTAGGCGGAAGGTCTACCAATGCGCATCTCAAAAATGAGATGCGCACAAGAAAACGCTGGGAACCGTCGAGCAGAGCTCGGGAAAATACGGCGAAAGCGCTTGCCCGCTCGCCCTTGAAGGCGGACAGCGAGCTTCGCTGCGGCATTTACGAGACGTGTTCTAGTTTTGACGGTACGAGCATCCGGGCCCGGCTTCCCGTCCAAATGGAGGGTTCAGCCGCGCAGATGGCGTCAAGTTAGGGTGCGGAGCGCATCGCCTGCTCTCGCGCGGGCAGGCTCTCCACGCGCTTTTTCAGCGCAGCGTTCATGAGCGTGAGCGCGCGGGCCGCGCGTGTCATCGTATTCGGCGCGAGGCGGAGGAGAAGTCCCTCGAAGTTTTGCCCATGGACCACCCGGGTGCGCCCTTCGTCCAAGATAACGAGCTCGGCAAAGTGCTCTCCGCGGAGGAACCAGCTTGGTCCGAGGTGTCCGGCCAGGCGCAGGTTTTCGCTCGGCTGTGAGGCGATAACCCGGGCTCGCATGCGGCGGTCTGTGCCTTCTGGCAAGGTGAAGTGAACCTGGACAGATGAGCCTTCTGTGAGAGAGCCGTCGAGGCGGGTGATGAAGGGGTTCCACTCGTGAAGGCGCACCGTGTCGGTCAGCACGTGCCAAACGCTCTCCGGCGAGGCTGCGACTTCAATCTCCGCTCGGAGCTGCATCGAGGAGACGATAACTCATCTTCTTCATCTCAAAAGCGCGTCCCAAAAAATGCCGCTCGCGGCAAAAGATCACAGGACTACTAGAGACTCATCATAGCCTGAGCCTGTTTCTCTCAGGTCGGCTCGGCTCGAGTGTGCGAGGGCGCGCGGGGAGGGCAGCGAAAGGGCGCGGGCCTCGGCGGCCTTCCCAGTTCGGCTGGGTTCGCTCGCAAAGGCCCCGTCGAGCGGGAAGCTCGTGACGCCCGAGTCGTCCGTGCCTTCCGCGAGCCGGAGGGAGGACGGACTCGCTCCGCTCCGCTAAGCTGTCCGACCTAGGACTTCTCTTAATGAGCCCAGAAAACTGATGATCGACAGTCACGCTCACTTGGATGATCCGCGCTGTGAATCGGCGCTCGCCTCGCGCCTTGAAGCAGAGCGCGCTCGAGGAGTCAGGGGTTGGGTCGTGCCCGGGGTCGATCTCGGCACGATCGATAGACGAAGGGCTGTGCTCGCGCAGCTCGGCGCGGCCGGACTCTTCGGGACGGTGAGGTTCGCCGTCGGAGTGCACCCCTACTTTGCCGCGAGCACGCTCCGATCCCTCGGCGGTCCAGACCAAGTCGAGACTCTGCTCGTCGAAGCGGCGGAAGAACTGGACGCGGTAGCGATCGGGGAGACCGGCTTTGACAAGAGCAAGCCAGAGTACATAGAGAGTCTCGACGACCAAGCCAAGCTCTTCGAGCTTTCCGTGCGAGTCGCCAATCAACTCCGTTTACCGATCATCGTTCACCTTGTGCGCGCCGAGGGAGAGCTTCTCAGGGCGCTCAAGACCTGCGTTCCTGAGTATGGCGGGGTCGTTCACGGCTTCTCGGGAGGTCCTGAGTCTGCCGAGCAGCTCCTCAAGCGCGATCTCTATCTGGGCTTTGGGATGTCGCTCCTGAGGCGGGGGAGCGATGCCGACACACCCCTGGCTCGTGCGGCTGCCCGAGTCCCTCTCGATCGGATTTTGGTCGAAACGGACGCCCCCGACCAAACCGAGGACCTCCTAGGTGTGGTCCAGGTCGTCCACAGACTTGCGGAAATCAGGGATGAGCACCCTGAGGATCTGGCCGGGGCCATCCGCCAGAACACGGAAACTCTCTTCCAATGCTCGTTCCAGCCTTGATCCTTCCCCGGTCTTTGTTCATGAAAGGCGCCGCATGAAGCCCCTCCCGATGACCCTGGATGGCGTGACCCGGTCGGACATCCTCGCCCCGGGGGACGCGGCGAGCCCTGAGAGTTCGGAGGACGAAGGCGGCTATCGGCTCGAACGTCGCTTCGATCGCTCGGCGCGTCTCTTTTCTGAGGGCGGCATGGCCCGGCTCTCGGGGGCGCATGTGCTCGTCGTGGGGGTTGGCGGTGTAGGATCGTTTGCGGCGGAGGCGCTCGCGCGGAGCGGGGTCGGAGCGCTTACGCTCGTCGACTTTGACACTGTCTGCATCACGAACACCAATCGTCAGCTCCACGCGATGCGCGGCACGATCGGTCGCATGAAGGTCGATGTCATGGCCGAGCGTTTGCGTCTGATCCACCCGACCGCCAAGATTCGGCCGCTTCAGGAGATCTATGGGCGCGCGAGCTCGGAAGCGATCCTCTCTGAGAACTATGACTACGTGATCGACGCCATCGACGCGATCAGCGCGAAGATTCACCTCATTGCGACCTGCATCGAGCGAAAGATTCCGCTGGTTTCTGTGATGGGCGCGGCGGCACGGATGGATCCGACCCTCGTCCGAGTCGCGGATCTGATGGAGACCTATAACGATCCGCTCGCGGCCATGGTGCGTAAGCGTCTTCGTCAGGAGTACGGCCTCACGAGGGAGAAGGGCGAGCTCGCCGGTGTCCCTACGGTCTTCAGCGTCGAACCCCCGACGGCACCAAGCGTTCCGAGCTACGATCATGGTTCCGGCTTCCGCTGCGTCTGTCCCGGAGGCAAAGAAGGCCGCGCGGACTGCGATCACAGGCAGCGCATCGACGGCACGGCTTCTTTCGTGACGGGCACCTTCGGCTTGACCGCTGCCAGTATTGTTGTCCGCAAGTTAATCGACGAGGAGTTCTGCGCAGCGGAGCGTATGACGGGCTCGACGATTCGCAGCGAGAAGGACGCGCAAGCGAAGGAGCGACGCCTCTCGCGCGCTCTGGACTCGAGCTCTGCCGACACGACAGGCGCGCAAGAGAGCGCTTCGCCTTGAGGCGGCAGGCTTAGAACCGACCGCGCACGCTGAGCCACGCTAGGTCTGGGGCGGCGGCTGTCCCGATTTCGACCTCGCCTTTCGGCCACAGAAACTGGGACAAGAGGGCACCCGTCAATCCGGCCCCCGCTCCGATTGCACCCGCGATGAACAGCGTATTGCCGAGCTGGTGCCGCTCCCCGGCGGCGGCGAGCGCCGCGCAATCAGGGTGTCCCACGCCCGTCGGGCCACAGGGACTTGCGCCGGAGGTCTCCTCACGGATCGTAGAGGCTCGGGCGTTCGACTCGTCCGCTGCGTCGGCCCGCAGAAAGAATCCCCCCAGCCCTACGCCGACGCCTGCCGCCGCTAGTCCGACGCTCGACCAAAAGACAATCGGCTTGAGACGGGGCTCGTCTGAGCTTGGCTCGGGGACGCGGGCTGCCTCAGATCTTTCCGGTAGGGCGCGCAGCGGAGTGAAATCGCGCAAGGAGATCTGTCTTAGTTCACCCGGGGCCAGCGAGATTGAACGCTCGACGGCGGGCGCGTCACCGCGCACGACGCGGAGGAGGTGATGTCCGGGATTGATGCGGAGAAGCTCATCGGCCGGCACCACGCTGCCATCGAGCTGGATGACGTCGCCGGGAAGCGAGTCGACGAGCGTCAAGGACGGCAGCGCTCGATTGATGCGCTCTTGGGCTTCGGGGAGAAGCTCTCGGACGTCGTTGGCTTCGAACCCCGAGAGCAGTTCTGCTGCGCGATCGTACTCGCGCTTCGCTTCCACGAGCTCGGCGAGCTGTTCGAGGCAGTAGGCGATATAATAGCGGAGACCGGGGGTGTCTTTGACCTGGGCCGCCATGCGAAACTTCTCGACCGCGTCGCGGTAGCGTCCTTCTTCCATGAACAAGCGCCCCTCGGCGAAAGCTTTGCGGGCCTCCTCGATGAGCGGATTTTCGACAGCGGATCGTGCGTCGGACTCGGAACGCGCCTCGGCGAAGGAGGCGTTCGAGAGCAGGAAAATCGCGAAGAAGAGGCTCGTTCTGATGGACATCATCGATAGGGCTCCACGGGGCAGTTGCCGACCTTGCCCTTTCGGCCGGTCGATCCCTCGCGTTGAGTACCTTTTCGGCCGACCGAGCCTCTTTCGCAACCGGTCAGCCGCGGTCCCGTCCTTTGTGGAACTTGATACCAGGAGCGCTCCGTTGAGCGTGGATCTTGGCGCGGGGCGGTGCGTCCGGGTGAGGCGGGCGATCGTCCCGACGGCGCGGCCCAGCAAAGCCACCCGAGCTCGGACGGGGTGCGCTGAAGGGACTGGAGCGCGACGGTCCAGGGCGGCTGCGATCCGGACCCGGAGCCTTCGGGCGAGCTTCGCCGTGGAAGGGGCGCGGCGGCCGATCGGGTCGGAACCCCGGACGCGGCGGGCGACCGCGGTCCCGATCGCGCGGATGCCCATGGTGCTCGAGGGCTTGAACGACCTCTCGCGGCGGACACGGCGGTGCGACCTCGAGCAGCGAGAGGAGCGCTTTGATCACCAGATCGGGTGAGCGATCCGTGAGGAGCTTCTGAACGAATTCCTCCGAGTCATCCCCCGGCGCCGCGATTTCTTCCGGAGCAGCCTGCTTCTGGAGTTCTGCTTCGAGTGCGGCGTAGACGCGCCGTCTGCCGAGCTTCTGATACGCCTTGACGATCTTGGAAGGCGCGGGAACCGGGCCGAACGTCGCCTTGATTTTGGCATCGGTGAGCAAGCGCTCAATCCGGCGACGAGCCTGCGGAGGGAGGAGCAGGACGCTGATTCCCTTCTGCCCTGCGCGGCCGGTGCGCCCGCTTCGGTGGGTCATCGTGTCGGCGTCACTCGGCGGATCGTAATGAACGACGAGGGAGACGCCTTGGACGTCGAGACCGCGGGCCGCGACATCCGTCGCAACGATGGTCGTGATCTGTCCGGTTCGGAAGGCCTTGAGTGTGCGCGTGCGCTGCGCTTGCGGAAGGTCACCGCTCATGGGCTCCGCGCGGATCCCTTCGCGGACCAGCTTCTCCGCGACCTCGAGCGTGTCGGCTCGCGTGCGCGTGAAGACGAGTGTTCGGCCGATCTCCTCCTCAGGCTTCGCAGCAGCGAGTAGCAGGATATTCACGAGGGCGTCGAAGCGGTGGCGGATGTCGACGACGTGGGCGATGTGCTCGATGTCCTGGTTCGCTTGTCCAAGAGGCGTTCCCTCGATGCGCTGAGGGTTCGACTGGTACTTGGAGGCCATGCGCTCGACCTCACCGGAGAACGTCGCGGAGACGAGGTGTGTCCGGAGGCGATGGGGGATCTTCTCCAGGATGCCCTCGAGCTCGTCGCGGAAGCCCATGTCGAGCATCTGGTCGGCTTCGTCGAGGACGACCGTTGTCGTTTTCGAGCCGTCGAATGCGCCGGCAGAGAGGTGGTCGAGGAGGCGTCCCGGAGTCCCGACGATAACGCGTGGACCGCTTGCTAGGCGCTTCCTCTCGAGGCCGAGGCTGGTCCCGCCGGTTACGACGTCGACGCTTGCGTCGGGGATCTCTGCGAGCAACCACTCGAGCTCCCGCTGAACCTGGGCTGCGAGCTCGCGTGTGGGCGTGAGCAAGACGACCGAAGGCGCGCGCCCAAAGGGCTTCCCTTGGCGCGGTCCTTCTGCGAGCAGGGCGCGCGCGATCGCGATGCCAACGGCGACGGTCTTGCCGGAGCCCGTTTGTGAGGAAATACGGAGATCGGCGTCACCGCTGGCCTGCGCCATGACTGCGGACTGGACGGGGGTCAGGGATTGGAAACCTCGTTTGACGAGGGTTCGGGAGAGCTCAGGCGGGAGCTCGGCGAAGTTTTCAGACATTTCTAACTTATTTTTCTCTCAGACAGGTGCCCTGAAATAGGAAAACACCTTCTCGTAGTGTTTGAAGACGGCGTGGGAGTTCAGCTTGCTCCAGAACGTGCCGACGCTCAGCCAAATAGCGATCCCGCGCAGATCATTGAAGATCTCGGGGACATAATGGGGGGGGCGGACAAGGCCCTCGTGGGCCCTGGCCTCGAGGACTGGGATGTCCGGGAGCGCCACTTTGCCGACGAATAGCCAGCGGATCAGCTCGGGGCGACCCTGAGCGATCGCCGCGTGGAGGAAGTTGTAGTTCTGGACGATGCCCTTCATGTAAACGATGTCCTTCGTGAAGGGAGCGCCGCCATCGAGTGTTCCCCCGCGAAAGATGCGCTGGGTGTTCCAGAAGCAAGTCTCCTCGTCGTAGCCCTCGGTTCGGAACCACTCGAAGACATCGTAAAAACTGGCGCCGCATTCTGCCTTGTCGACGGCCAGAACTCGATTGTTCAGGCGGTGCGCGCGGGTCGGGTGGCTCGCGAAAGTCAGCACTTCGAGGAGTGATGCAAGTCCCTCTTGGGTCGCGGCGGTGCGAGGTGGACCTTTGGCGAGCCACGAGGCGACGGGCTGCGCCTGGCCGTTCATGCTGGTTCCGATATGGGCCCAGCCTTCGTGGACCTCGAGCAGGCGGATGTCCTCGAGGCTGAACTTGGCGCCAGCACGGATCTTGACGTAGTCGCTGCCTGCTGCAGCGTCCGCGACGATACCGTCATCAACGATCACGCGGATGCGACTGTCGCCGAAGACATGGGCAAGCCGCTCATTCAACATCACCACGGCTTGTTCGGCTTCGATGGTTCGTAAAGGAATCGGTCCGAGCTTCGTGTCGTCCATCCCTGTCAGGATTTCGTACATGTCACGAGCGATGTCGCGCACGCTCGTGACGCCGTCAGCGAAGATGTCAGACGATGAACCGTAGAGTTCTCGAGATAGTTCGTAGAAGGCGGGCGTGCCGCGCCGCTCGAGCATCTCGACGACGAGCCGATACTCGCGAGCTGTCGCGATCAAGATCGCCGCGATCGGATCGGTGTCTCCGAGCTCGCGCCGGATGTCTCCTTCGAGCTCGATGAGCTCTTCTCGCTTGAGCACCGGGTCGTAGCCGAGGTCGTCCACCGAGTATTCGACGGGCGGGAAGGCACGAAAACGCGAGCGCTGGAACTCGGTCCATACCTGGACCGGCCATTTGACGGCGTTCAGGATGCGGATTGGCTCTTGAGCCCTGACGATCCGCTTTGAAAATCGGGAAATCCGCTCCTTGTACGAGCGCCAAGGACCCTTTGGGTCAACTTCGGCGGCAGGGGGCGGGGATGCGTCCGACACGGGCCGGACCCTAGCTCGACTTGGCTACGGAAGCTTTCAAAATCAACGTCGAAAAAGCGGGGATTCTTTCCGCTCCGAGCCAAAATGCGTGGGTTCAGAGGGGGCCCGACCGGGACACTTCGGCGCGAGAACGAGGGGCGAGTGTTCCTCTCGGCGCCGCAGGGTCAGGCCCCTGGCGCTTCTCTTTCTCCGGGCGGGGGCCCATCGGTGGCAGGAGATGCTCCGGAAAAGCGGTCAAGAATGATCGCGACGACGAAGTCGCAGACGACATTCGCAGTGGCGCGGGCGCGGGACAGGATCCAGTCGACCGTGAGCAGGAGCGGCAAGATCTCGACGGGGAGTCCGACCGTCCCGAGCACGAGCGCCAGGGAAATCAGGCCGGCGTCGGGGACTCCGGCGATTCCGATCCCAGCGAGCGCGGCTGCTGCGGCGATCGTCAGCTGGTCACCGAGGGAGAGATCGATCCCGTAGGCCTGGGCGACGAAGAGCGCAGCCATTGCTTCGTAGAGCAGGATGCTGTCGTTGTTCAGGTTGGTCCCGACGCAGGCGGCGAGGGTCGAGGACTCTCGGGAAACTCCCATTCTGTCGAGAGAGCGAAGCGTCACAGGCAGCGTGGCCAAGCTGCTGCTTGCGCCGAGCGCATAAACGGCGGCCTCACGAACGCCGGTCCAGAAGCGGACGAGAGACATGCGTGCGATGAGCAGGATCCAAGCTTGATAGACGAGTGCGACCTGGAGGCTGATACCGAGCAGAGCTACGCCGAGATAGACGGCGAGACCGCGAACCGGGGAAAATCCGTGCTCCCCCACCGTCTTGGCGACGACGGCGAACACGGCAAGAGGGATCAAGCGAATGACCCAGCTAATCGCGATCTGGAGCGAGCGGTAGGCGACGCGCACGAGGTGCTGGATGAGACCGCGGTATTCTTGGGTTTCTTGGGATGCTTTGCGAAGCGAGAGTCCGATCAAGACTGCGATCAAGATGATCGAAATGATCGAGTCGCTGACGAACGGTCGGAACAGGTTTGTAGGGACATAGTCCTTCAAGGTCTGTGCGACATCGATCGTCCCAAGGGGCTTATTGCTGATGAGGGGAGGCGCGGGGAAATCCCGACCCGGCTGGATCAGGTTCGAGAGGGTGAGCCCGATTGTGAGCGCGAGCGTAGCGTTGAGCGCGTTGATGGCGAGCAAGCGCCCGGCGTCTTTCGCGCGGATTTCCGTCGTCAGGAACGCGTCGACCACAGCGAAGAACAAGAGCGGCGCGGCGAGTCCTTTGATCACCGCGATCATGAGAGAGCCGAATTCGCCGAGCGGCGCA
Organism: Pseudomonadota bacterium; assembly: GCA_023428245.1. Taxonomy (GTDB): domain Bacteria; phylum Myxococcota_A; class Polyangia; order Polyangiales; family Polyangiaceae; genus NIC37A-2. Next base: position 23,511 of record JAEYYX010000038.1, on the reverse strand, counting down.
GCCTTCTCTCCTAGCGCGAACCCCGCCACGGCTCCGGCCACCATACCTATGAGGATCTGCGCAAAGAGGGGGAGCTTTTTCGGGGCGTCCATCGAACGCGAAACTATCGCACACAAACGAGCCCAAAAGAGCCCCCAATCCGCGCGTGTGAGCTCGAGACGTACCAAAGTATTGCAAAAGAGAGAGCGCGGATTCCTCGCAGCGCGTCGAACCCCGTACATCGGGAGCCACGAGCGGAAATGGCGCTGCGAGCGGCTCAGGCGGCGCGGAAGCCGTCTGTGCGCCTTCCGGTGGCGCGTGCAAGAGCGGCGGAGACAGTTGTTCGGGTCAGTGTGACACGGCGCGCGGCGTTTGTGCGACAAACCTGGCGGCTTGTGGTGCGGACGGTGCTGTTTGTGAGAAAGGGATCGAGTGCCGTTCTCTTTCGTGCAATGGCGGACGTTGCTTGGGGGAACCAGTGTACCGGGGACGGTGAGTCCTGCGAGAGCGGGGAAGGGCTTTGTAGCGGGAGTTTGCGAGGATTCGGTGTGCGCCGGCCAGCGGTCCTTGTGCGGTGGACGTCGACTGCTGCCGCGGCAGTCTCTGTTTACGTCGACCTGGGGCGGCCACGGGACCTCAGGGGACGGTGTTGTGGAGATCTGCCTCGTGAGGGCGGGCGCCGCCTATTCGTCATCGAGTGAGCCTTCGGGCGAGGTACCCCTGCGAGCGGGAACCTTTCATGAGAGGCGGCTTTGAGCGTAACGGGAACAACTTTGCCGTCGGCTTGAAAATGCCCAGGTCGAAATCCGCCGCTCGAACGATGAGTTTGACCGGAGTCCCGTCGCTCCCGGTACGATAGAGCTGATGTCTCGAAATCTCTCGGTTTTCGGCCTGGCTCTCGGGATCGTGATGGCTCCTGCCGCAGTGAACGCTCACATCAGCCTTGACGTTCCGAAAGCTCGCTCCACGCCGAACCTGAAAACGGCTCCTTGCGGCGCAAGTAGTCCGGGAACGCCTCAGGTGATCGAGGGTTGGACCGCGGGAGCGAGAGTCGTCGTCGAGTACACCGAGACCATCGACCACCCGAGCCACTATCGTTTGGCGCTCAGCCGTGAGGGAGATAGCGCCTTCGTCGATCCCGCCAGTCTCATGGACAAGGCGACGGATGGAATTGAGCTCTTGGATGGCATCGAGGATCTCGATCAGGGGAACAATCGCAAGGGGACGATCGAAGTCGTTCTTCCCGACGAACCCTGTGAGAGCTGCGTGCTGCAGCTCATGCAGATCATGTACGATAAGCCAAGCGCTCCCTTCTACTATCAATGCGCTGACATCGCGATCGGGCCAGCGGAAGTTGGCACGGGCTCGGGAGGCGGCGAGAATGGGAGCGGCGGGGAATCCGGTTCGGGGGGGCAGCCCGGCGCCGGGGGACAATCGCCCGCAGGAGGGGCCGCGGCGAGTGGAGGTGCGCCCTCGGGGGCGGGCGGAAGTGAAACCTCTGGCGCTACATCGTCCGGGGGAGCCGCGGTGGGAGGTAATCTAGCGACTTCTGCAGGCGGAGGCGCAGGTGTCGGGGGTTCTTCCCTCGAGGGGGCGGGAGGAGCGCCCACGAGCGAGGACGGCGCGCCCAAGGAGGCGGGAGGATGCGCTCTTGTGGGCCCGCCTTCGTCCGGTCGAGCGCCCTTGGGAGCCGCGGTCTTGACGCTCCTGGGCGTCACGGTGAGGCGCATCGAGAGACGCTCGCGGCGCCATTGAGCGAACTCTCGATGACGGCTCGCGGGGATGGAGCGGGGGGCCGAGGACGAATGCGCTCCCGAACTCACGGAGCCTCAAAAAAGAAGGAGCCCGAACACCTCAAAGTGTCCGGGCTCTTTTCGGGCTAAGAGGACTTTCTCGTTAGCCGCCGCAGGTCAGGCCGGAGCCTGAGTTGTCGACGGGCACCGGTGCATCGCTGCAGATCCAATCGATCCCCGTCTTGGCCCAGTTCTGCACGCAACTCGAGTTGAGGCAGAGAGAGCTCTTGGGATAACCGGGGTAATCCGGATCTTCGCAGTCCTCGCCCGGCTCGCGCTGCTGGGCGCACTTGCCCTCGACGCAGATGAGTCCTGCCGCGCAACTCAGGGCTTCGTCGTCGTTTTGATCCTCGTCACAGGACTCTCCCTTGGCTGCACCTTTGGTGCACGCATAGGCCCAATCCTCGCTGAGGTCGACGGCCTCACACTTGAGCCCGGGTTGACACTCGGGGAGGGCGTTGTCCGGATTGCACGGCTCGTTTGCCTTGCGCAGGTTCTTTGTGCACTCGTACTGGAGATCGGTCGTGGCGTCGTAGATGCAGCGGCTCGCAGCGCTCGCGCAGCCGTTCGAGGCGTCGGAGACCGGGAAACAAGCTGCTCCCGCCTGGAAGTACGCGGTGCAGCTCAGCGAGGGCGTGCGGTACGCACCAGTAGCATCCACAGTGGAGCGGTCACAGAACGAGCCGCTTTCGCACATCTCGTCGCGAACACATCCCTCATTGATGCTCTTGTCCGCCTGGCAGACGCTGCCATCGCAATAGCGATTGGATTCACAGTCCGCGTCCTCGTCACAGCGAGCATTTGCGCTCTTTCCGACCGGCTGGCAGGTCTTCCAGGTCGCCGAATCGTCTCCGATAGTCGTAGGCGCGCAGACGAGGCCTTCCGGGCATTCCACGTTGTACGTGCAGGGGAAGTCTTCCTTGCAGGACGCTACGCACTTCTCGGTCTCCGGGCTACAGCTCAGCCCGGGCTTACAGCCCGCGTCGACCTGCATGGGATGAGGAGAGTCCGGATCGTCGAAGGAGCAATCGTCGCCTTCATCGCCCTTCTCGGTACAGTCGCCAGAACGGTTACAGTAGAAGTTGAAGTCGCAGTCCTTGTCAGCGCTGCAGGGTTCTTCAGCGACGCCGCGGCGGACACAGCTCGGGTAGTCGTTGGGATTGTCCTGGTCACCTGCGGGGAGACAGGTCGTTCCGGTTTTACACTCCACGTCGTTCAGAGCACCGTTCTCGCTGAGACTCAGGGTACAGCGGTCTCCCTCGGCCAAGGCAGGCTTGAAGAGGTTCGTGAGGGCGCACGGATCTTTCCCAGGACTGGGCTCGCAGGAGCTCACGTCGCTGCTCCCGAGCTTCGGACACTCGCGACCCTCCCAGGACGCGATGCATTCGGCGATCCCCTTCGGATTCTCCTCGACCCGCTTCAGGTCCACCGTATAACCAAGTGTTCCCAAGAGGCCCGTCGCAGTTCCGGGAGGGAAGGGATTGCTCGCGGCGTTCGACTCCTTGAGCTGGAAGGTGAAGTCCTTGATGCACTCATCGACGCTCTCTCCCGTCGAACCGAGCCGATAGGCAAGCTCACCCTCGGAACAGCAGTTGAACTCATGTTCGCAGATGGCGGTGATCAGGTCCTCGATCTTCGCAGGCTCGCCGCTCGACTTTCCACCCGAACCCGTGCCATCACGACCGCCGCTCGAGGTCTCTTCGCCTCCCGCGGCGCCGGTTCCGTTCCCTTTTCCGCCCGAGGCCTTCGAGCCTCCCGAACCCTTCTTGCCGCCGCTCGCAGGGGTATCACCGTCATCGCCGCCGTCGGCACCGCCGAGCCCGTCTCCCTCGCCGTCCGATCCGCCACAGCCGACGGGCCCCACGCCGAGAGCGAGCGCGAGTGCCGCTCCGAGTGTCCATACCGGTATGCTTTTCCTGGTCATTCGTGTTCCTTCTTCTTTCTTCAGTTTTGAGCTCTCGTGGTGAACGAACTCTGCACCCGCGTGAGACGCGAGCGTCCCGGTCCCTCCCTAGAGCTCAAATCGGGGCCGTACGTTACAACCCAATGAGCGGGGAACCAATAAGGAGGGCGCAAGGGGGTTCAGTGAGCCATCACTGGATTCCTTCTATGCGAAATCTTCAGAGCAATATGGATTTGTCAGACTTCGAGCCGCATATTCATTGAATATGCGTAGTCTTTTCCTGGTGTGCGTCTGGTGCGTAACGGCGTGCACTCCTTCTACGTCGAACAGTGTCGGGTCAGGTGGGAGCGCTAGCGCAGGCGGTGAGCCCGGAGATTCGGGAGGGAAAATGGGCGCCTCCGGGGGGACTGTCTCGAGCGATGGCGGAAGCGGAGTGGGCGCTGCTTCTTCGGGGGGCGCGACGATGACGGGTGGTGCGCCGGCCGTGGGCGGAACATTGGCGACGGGTGGCGGGGCTGATCGCGACTCATTCTTCGGCGATTCCCGCTGCCAAGCTCGCTCGTTCCTACTCTGTGATGGGTTTGAAGCGACCTCGATCGATAGTGCCCTTTGGGCTATCGAGAGAACGGAAACCAACGTAGTCGAACTGTCCCAGGAGACCGCCGCCCGTGGGGCGCAGTCGGTGCATATCAAAGCCGAAAATGGCTTTGGATACTTGAAGAACACGAGCGTGTTCCCGATCCCCTCGAACAACTACTTCGGCCGGATGTTCTTGCGCGTGAAGCGCTTCTCAGAAGTGAGCTACGCTCATTGGACTGTGGCCGAGGCCGCGGGCAATGGCGACGGTTCTGTGATTCGAGTCGGTGGACAATACGCGGATCATTTCGGCGCCAATCGATACGGCGTTGGATCCGACGGAGGTCCCACCGGCGACTGGACCCTGCACGATGCGGATCCCGCCGGGAAGCCCGAAGAGCCGCCTGCGAACGCTTGGGTCTGTCTGGAATGGGAGCACCGCGGTTCGGAGAACTCGACGCGCTTTTTCGTCGATGGCATCGAGCATCCTTCGCTCGCTACGAGCGAAACGCAGCACGGCGGCGAAGATCCGCGCGTGAAGTATGTACTGCCTGAGGTGACAAGCCTTTGGTTCGGCTGGTGGCAATACCAGTCTGACTCGGAGCCCTTTGACGTTTGGATCGACGAACTCGTCATCGATACGGCGCGCATCGGCTGCGAAGACTAAAGCGTATCCTACTCTTCGATCGGAACCGAAAGACCGACCGAGCGCATCAAGCGCAGTGCGTTGCCCGAGCGCACGGGACCTTCGCGCAGTGTATAGTCGAAGGTCATCGCGCCGCCTTCGACATCCTCGCGGAAGTGGTACATGGAAACGCGTTCTCCGAGAGGCCCCTCGAAGCTCGTCAGTCCTTCGTCGTGGGTCGTCATGATTCCGAGAGCACCGTGTTTGAGCAGCTCAGCCAAGACCCAGCGCGCCCCAATGATGCGTTCGCGGGAGTTTGTGCCGTGGAGCACCTCGTCGAGCAGGAAGAGCACACAATGGCCGGCTTGAGCCGTCTCGACCACGAACGCGAGCTTCTTCACCTCTGCGAAGAAGTGGCTGGTGCCGGTCAGGAGCGAGTCTTCGATGCGCAGGCTGGTTCGGAGCACGAGCGGCGGCAAGACGAAACGTCTTGCGGTGACAGGGCCGCCCGCGAGAGCGAGGACGACGTTGACTCCGAGCGCGCGTAGGAAGGTGCTCTTGCCGGACATGTTTGAGCCGGTGATGAGCAGGCCTCGGCCAGACGCGAGCGTGGGGAGGTCGTTCGTCTTGCGGCGCGATGCGGCGATGAGCGGGTGTCCGAGCGCCTCTGCCTGGAGCTCCGAGTCCTCGCTCGCGAGTTCGGGGAGCGTGGCCATCGGGTCGACGTCCATCAGCTCCGCGAGGGAAGAGAGCGCCTCCATCTCCCCGATGATCTCAAACCAGCGGCGCGCCCGAGGGCCAATCTTGGATTTCCAGCGCTCGAGGCGCAGTGTCGAGTGAATACTCCAGAGAAAGATGGCTTCGATGAACGGGTAGATCATCCCGTTATGACGAATGTCGTACCAGGAGACGAGATCCCGGAAGCGCTGCATCTCATGGCTCGCCGTGAGACGGGTCGTATCCTCTGCGCTCGGCTTGAGCTCGGCGACGAGCTTCTGAGTGTGCGGGGTCCTCGGGTCGATTCCTTCGAGCACCCGGAGCAAGTCCGCGTAGGGGAGGAAGGAGCCTTCCGTTTGGCTGACGATCCCGAATGTGGGCCCCGTGACGTCCCGAGTTCTCGCGAGGACGATCAGGCCGAGCGCTAGGGGAAGGAGATAATAAGGGGCGGCGCCGAAGGCGAAGCTTGCGATCATGCCCCCGATCGTGCCGAGCGGGACGAGTCCGCAGAGGATCTGGAATCCGGGAGAGGCGGGGAGGCCACGCGGGCTCTCGATCCAGCTCAAAAGGGAGCTAGGATCCGGGGTCTCTCGGGTCGTGATTTTCCCTTTGCGAGAGACATGGACGAGCGCTCGCGCCTCACGTTCGAGCTCTGTCCGGAACGCGCGGAGCTCGGCGAGTTCACTCACAGCTTGCTGACGTTCCGGAATCAAAGCAGGATCGAGCGGAACCAGGAGGCTCTCTGCGAGGGCGTTTCGGCCGAAATGGGTGTGAGCGATGGAGATGCGCTGGAAAAGAGAGCCGTCGCCGAACAAGTCGAGGTCAGCGGCGTAGGGGTGGCCGCTCGGGTGCAGATCGCGCCCGGTATCCTCGAGCCCCTCAAATTGACCAGCGAGACGCACCGCGCGCGCCCGTTCGACGAGCGCTTCTCGCTCGGCGCGCTGCATGGCCAAGAGGCAAACGTCGTGGCGCCTGATCAGCCAGAGAAAGGCGACCAAGGCGGCGACCGCGAGAGCAGTCGCGCCCCAGACGCTCGCTTCCGCCTCCGCCATGAACGCGGAGCCGCCCGAGAGGAGGGCGACGAGAAACGTCAGGCCGCGAAAGTGCCCGATGCGCCGGCTCTTGTCGTCCCATTGGTCCGCCTGGGTTTGGGCAGCTTTCTCTAGGAGACGGACCGCTTGGATGCGCTCGTCGAGATCGCTCAGAGAGAAGCTCATTTGGCGATGAGCTCGATCGTGAGTTCGGCCCCGGTCGTGGGCTGGGTCGGGGTACCAACTTGCCTTCGGTCGATGACGTCCGCGATGCACGCGGCGGCCTTCTTACTGATGCCGCTTGACCTTACGACCTCAGCCCCTTCGGCGCGAGAGCGCTCCGCCTGGACGAGGAAGCTGACGACGACCTTCGCGCGCGCTGCCTCGAGTCCTCCGTTTTCGATGACGCAAGCCTTGTAGCGGTCGAGGGGCTTGCCGAGCTTTCCGACCGTGATGTCGCCCTCGGTGGCGCGGATGGGGCCTACGGTGATCGTGAAGTCTTTCGGCGCGGCTGGTGCAGGCTCTGGAGTGGGCTGAGCGGGCGCCGTGACGACAGCAGGGGCGCTTGGGGCGGTCGTCCCCGTGCTAGGGGCGATCGCGCCTGAAGCGATGCGCTTCGCCTCGTCTTCGGAGAGGCAGCGGTGAATCATGCCCTTCCCATTGGCGAGACGCCCCCACGGGCAGGCGGGATCGTAGGGGTAGCGTGACTCCCGTTCGGCTTGTCCCTGGACGTGGGCGGGAACGAGGGTGGTCGCTGTGAGCGCGAGTCCGAGCAAGGGAGCCCAAGGCCTCGCGGAGAGGGCTTTCAGCGCGTTTTTTGTGGGGTTCAACAGGTCGACCGGGCGCATGGGACGGTTTTGCCACAGAATGCCCCCGAAACCCCAAAAAAGGTGTACGTTCGCGGCCCCCATGCCCCCCCCCTCCTCCGACATTGCTCTCCGAGCGGGCGCCCTCGAGCTCCGGGTGCTGCCTTCTCGTGGTGGGAGAATCAGCTCACTCTCCTGCGAGGGGGTGCAGCTCCTCTCGGGACCGGAGGCTCATCCGGACAACTGGGGGACGACTTATTGGCCGAGTCCTCAAGACTTGTGGGGCTGGCCCCCGGTGGCTCAGATTGATTCTGAGCCTTTCGAAGTCAAAGGGGAGGCGCCGCTCGTCCTCAGGGGGCAGCCGGCGCGTCTCGGGGAGACTGAAGTCGTCCTTGAGAAGAGCTTCGTGCCCCTCGACGGCGAGAGCGGCTTCGAGATTGCCTACGAGCTCCACAATGTCGGGAAGGCAGCTGTCCAGGTCGCGGGTTGGCAGATTTCGCGGGTGCTGCCCGGCGGACTGACATTCTTCCCGACGGGCGACGCTGAGCTCACGCCGATTGCGCCCCACGGCCCGCTCCACCTCGAGAGGGTCGGCGGACTCAGCGTCTTCGATCACCGGACCTTCGCGCATGGTACTAGCCTGAAGGTGCACGCGGATGGCCGCGGCGGCTACCTCGCCCATTTGGCGCGTCCTTTAGGAAGTCGCCCACTCTTGTTCGTCAAAGCTTTCCCCGACCTTGCGCCTTCTGAGCAGGCGCCCGGCGAAGGCGAGGTCGAGATCTTTGCGAATCTGGACGGCGCGTACGTCGAGATCGAGGTGCAGGGGAAGTACGAGACGATTCGCCCCGGGGAGAGCTCGAAGTTTACTGTGCGTTGGATCGTAAGTCCTTTACCAGAGTCGCTCCCTGAGCCTACGGCCGCGACCGAGTGCGAACAGCTTGCAGCTTCGCTCCGAGAGCGCGCTATGGGAGCAAAGCTCCGCTTGGAGTGAAGGGATGACCGCACCCGACAAACCTTCTCCGGGCGCGACGCTGCTCTCTTTTTTGGACAGCGTCGGCTCTCCAACGGAAGCGCAGATGTACCTGCGCCTGTTTCGCGCTGTTCCCCGCGGTCGGTTTGCCGTCGTGTTACCGACGGACGCTGTGCTGCGTGAGCGCGCGGGTACCCTTGCTGAGCAGCTTGCTCTTCTCCACGCCCTCGACATCTCGGTGTCACTCGCGGTCGGTGCTTTCGACAATCCCACCGAAGAGGAGGTGGGCTGGTTGTTCGATGCACTCCGTGAGGCGGAGCTGCCTGCCGTTCGTATTCCTTACACCGAGGACGCCCTCGAAAGAGCCGAAGCGGCCCTTTCACGCTCGGAGATCCCCGTGTTTGTCCTCCGTGAGCGCGTGGTGGGGTCGCTCGCTCTCCCAGAGGACGCGGCGATTGCGCCCGAACTCGAGGAGCTCCTCATGAACCTTTCTCCGCGGAAGATCATCATCTTGCGCGGTCGAGGGGGGCTCGGTCCCCATGGCGTCGGACGCCTCGAGGTCGCACCCGGGCACGTCTTGCTCGGTCACGCGAGCGGCCTGTCGGTGATCAACCTCAGAAGTGACCAAGCGCCGCTGGTTCGCGGAGGTTTCCTGCCTCCTTTGGATGTGGCCTGGCTCCGCCGGGCTCGCAGCCTCCTTGAGCTGCTCTGGTCTGGCTCAGGGCCACAGACCGGAGTCACGATCGCTTCTCCTCTCTCGCTGCTCCGTGAGCTCTTCACGGTGCGCGGCGAAGGTACGCTGATCCGTCTGGGTGCTGAGGTCGAGAAGTTCTCGAGCTGGGACGAGATCGATCGCGATAGGCTGCACTCCTTGCTCGAGACGAGCTTTGGGCGCGACCTTCGAGCGGGTTTTTGGACCCGGTCGCCGCTCGAGATTTACCTCGAAAAGAGCTACCGCGCGGTGGCGCTCACCGAGCCGGGGCTTCGCTTCCCCTACCTGAGCAAATTTGCGGTGCTCCCTGAAGCACAGGGCGAAGGCCTCGGGCAGGAGCTTTGGTGGCACATGGTGAGAAGGAATCCTTCGCTCTACTGGCGTTCGCGCTCGGAGAATCGCGCCAATGGCTGGTATCGCGCCGTGTGTGACGGCATGCAGCGGGTCGGCGATTGGACCGTCTTTTGGCGCGGCGTCGAACCGCACCTGGTTCCCGAGCTGATCGGCGACGCGCTCGCTCGTCCCTCGGATTTCGAGAGTCCTCGCGTGCGGGAGCCTAGCGAGCGCCCGAAGGCGCCGGGGTGAGCATCAAGATCGGAACGGACGAGACGAAGAGCGCGGCCGTCATCCCGACCATACCAGCTGCTCCTGCCATCGTGCAGCCGAGCAGGCCCGCGCCCGCAGCGAAGACTCCGCCTGAAGCGAGGAACGTGTAACGAGCCTTCTGATTCGTTGCCCATTTCCCGAGCAGAAATCCTGCGACGAGACCACCACTCACGCAGCCAAGCAGGCACAGCGAATGACAAGAGCCGCTTGTGCAGTAGTGCCCGACGGAGCGGAGCGCCCAGGGAAAGAGCAGCGGTGGCATGCCGGCGACGAGTCCGGGGAGCACTGCCCGCCCGAGGATGCCTCCTCGGTAGCTGAACAGGATGGCGAACGCCGCGAGCCCCGCGCCAATCGCACCGGAGTAGAGCGGCTCGCGTCCGAGGGAGAGCGAGATCAAAGTGAAGAGAAGCGTCAGAAGCACTGGCAATAGACCCAGGCGTAGACGTCCTCGCTCGTAGGCACGCCGAGCGAGCAATCGAGCGCGCTCTCTCGGGTCTTCGGCGATCCTACTATCATGCATCGTTCGGGCCTCCGGTGAAGCTGAGCTTGAAGCGGCGCAGCGCGCGGGAGAGTCGTTTTCGGAAGGTGGCGTCGTTCCCAGGGGGTCTGCGGTCCTCCATATGCATGAGGACCAGCTCTCGATCGTTTTCGCTTAGTGTGGACAGGACTTCTCGCACCATGGCTTCGGTTTCGCGCTGGCTGGCCAGGCTCTCGGGTCCCTTGCGCTCGTCCGTCTCGAAGCTGACCTCGCTCACGGTCTCGCGGAGGCGCTGCTTCTTCTTGCGCAGCGTCTTACATTCATAGGCCGTGATCCCAAGCGCCCAGGCGAGCGCGTCGCGCTCCGGATCGAAATCAGAAATATGAGAAAATAGTTTGATGAGCGCCGTTTGGGCTGCGTCCTCTGCGTCCCGCGGATCGGCTAAGAACCGCTCGGAGAAACGGAGAACAAGGGGCCAGAGCGCAGTGAAGATCGGATCAAAGGCAGTTCGATCGCCATCGGCGAGCCGAGTCATCAGCACCCTGAGTGCTTCTTTGCCTTGTTGATCCACGCTCCAGAGCTCCGGCCCCTCCCCGGCGCGTCACTTGCCGCAGGGACAGTCGCCGCAGGGGCAATCCGAACCGCACGGACAAGCGCCGGCCATGGCGACCGCAGGGAGCGCCATGAGCAAGGACACCACAGTAAACATCTTGAGCTGCTTCATGATTCCGTCATTTCTGCGGAGCGCACCTTGGACCGTCCGAAGGGGGCCCGCAGATCATCTAGGCAGAAGCAGCTAGGAGCGTGACACCCTTGGGTTGTTTTTTTTCGGATTGCCGCCGATGAACCAGAAGCGCTCGGAAACCCTCAGGTTTGCAGCGTCAGAAAAGGCTCAATCCAGGCCGAGTCGGACCATGTCTTCTTCATCGAGGCCGAAATAGTGACCGAGCTCGTGGAGGACCGTGATTTCGACCTGGGCCTCGAGTTCTTCACCTTCGAACTCTGAGGCGAGGTTCTGGGTGTAGAGAACGATGCGACTGGGGGGCTCGACAGCCCCGTCGGGGGTCTCGATGCCCGAGCCTTCGAACTGTCCGAGAGCTCGCGGATCAAACCCGTTCGCGACCTCTTCACGTGTCGGACGCTCAGCCAAGAAGACTGGCACACCCTTCAACGGAGCACGGAATTGCTCGGGAAGTTCTTCGATCGCACGCAGGGCAGCGCGTTCGATTGCAAGATCGACCTCTTCAGGCAAGGGGGAGCTCGCCTCGACGTCGAGGAGCCACGTCTTGTCGTAATGCCTTTGGGCTTCAGCTTCGGCGCCTGCGTCTTCGAGGGCATCGGCGAGGAGGTAGTGCAGGTCGGGGTCGTCGGGCTCGTCTTCGAGGAGCTTTTCGAGCTTGGTGACGACGGCATCGAGGCGTCCAAGAGCCTTTTCCACCGCAGCTTCGGCGATTTGAAACTCGCGGTGCTGCCGAACCTCGGGGGGCAAACTGTCGAGCATCTCGAGGGCTTCTTCGGGATCCTCTTCCGCAAGCTCATAAAGCGCGTCAAGGGCCTCGAGAAGCACCTCCTCGGCGCCTTCATCCTCGGATTCGTCCAGCTCGCCCGGGCGAGGGGGCGGCGTTTGCTTCGATTTTCCCGGGCCTTGGGGCATGAGCCGAGCGTAGAAGCTCCCCCCCCGATCGTCGAGAGATTCTTCTGAACTTTACCAGAGAGGCTGTTTCTGCTCAGACTCGCGGGGCCGTGACTTTCTACGTCATCATGCTGGTCATCGCCGCGCTCGGCTCGGGAGCGTACTTGGCCCTGTTCCTGACGCATATCCCGGGCGCTGGCGAAGAACGGCTCGGTGTCTTCGAGCCGCTTCCTCCGGATCTCGGAAAATGGATCGAAGATCCGGAGCCCACGGCCGAGGGATGGATTCGTGAGCGGCGCACGCTCTATGTGGGATCCCCGGAAGGCCCGGGGAAGTTCACCTTCCAAGCGCGAGCGCGCGATCCGAAGACACGCGAGATCATCTCCGTGGAGCTGGAGCGGGTCGAAAAGCGCCGTCGCCGGAAGGCGAAGTAAACGACCGAGCGCGAGGCGAGAGCTCTCCGCGCTCGATGAGCAGTACGGTTTCCTCGGATAGATCTCCTCCTTCGCTTTCGAGCATCACCGAGGAGGCGAAATGAGAGCCGCGATCTGCCTCAAGGATCAAGGTGCAGGCGAGATCTCCCAAAGCGCTGACGAGGAGGGAGAAGCTGTCCTGGACGCTGCTCGCGAGGAAGAGCGAGCCGTTCGGTCCGAGGCACAATGCGACGCGACTTCTCGTGTCGCCCCGTGCTTTGGCGCGGTCAGTCGGGGCGCCGTCGCGCACGAGGACAGGGAGCTGGACGAAGTCGGCACCTTTCTGAGCCAAGAAGGGGACACCGGGCTCGTGGACCCGGAGCTCTCCGTCGTCACGGATCTCGAGCGTTGCGAAGGCTCGATGCATCGGGACCAAAGAGCGCTCCCTCTGGCTCAGCCCTGGGCGACTTCCGTGCGTGCGATGACCCAGACCGAGCCGGAGTGCTCCTCTTGGAACGGGCACGTTCGACCCGCCGTCGCGCGTGCCCGGGAGCAGGCGGAAGTGAGCTCCGCGCGGCGACACTTGAAACAGACTGACGCTGTCACTGCCGACCTTCGACTCGGCGGTGTACACGAGCGTGGAATTTTCCTGGGAGGGAGCTTTCGACCAGGAGAGGCTCGAGGCAACGGGCGTGTCGCTGGCGAGAGCGAGATAGAAAAAATCCTTGGGAGACCAGCGCAGAAAGCGGCTCGCGTTGACCTTCATTTCTCTGTTCAAGAGGACACTCTGCGCGCGAAGTGGCTGAAAGCTCTCCACCTTGTGGAAGCTAAGCGAACAGTGACCCGGGTTCATGTCGAGGTGCATCCCGTAGACGCAGCCCGCGCGCCGCATGGCTTCGGCGAGACCCTTAGGATCGATGTCTTTGGCCCAGACGAAGACCAAGTTCTTGCGTCCGTTGACGCACAGGCCGCTCCGCTCCGTGAAAACGCCGCCGTGCAGGAGATGATCGCCGAAATGTCCGCGGCCGCTCGGATCGAAGATGCCGCTTTGGAGCAGCGGCTCGAGGTTCTGGCGGAAGGAAACGAAATCCTCTGCGCGGTCGGCTTCCGTCCATGTGCCGAGCTCCACACTGCCCGCTTCATCGACGCGTACCGTGGCATACCCCGGCTTCGGTCCTACGAGCAGACGCCCGTCCGACTTCATTCCGAACTGGCCATGGATCGACTGGAATCCTCCGTTCATCGTCGCCACGATCCGCTGGTAGATCGCGGGATCTTCGGGCACGTGACCGCCTTCGGGGGGGCCCGTCTCGGGCTTCGGTTCCATGTAGCCGGCGCGGATACCGAGCTCGAGATAGCGCATGTCAAACTCGACGAGCTCCGCTTCGACGTAGGGGCGTTCCGGATCCGGTCGAGTCACAGCATGGAACGAGAGCGGTGTTCCCGCGGGGCGCGGTAAGAAGCCGTGGTCGACGGAGCGCCACGCAAGAGAATCATCGGAAGGTGGCCAGGAGCGCACCTCTCGTTTCGCGCCTGACCGGGGTTCGGGGGGCTGGCTCGGGGCCAACGGTGGGGGCTCGGGGGCGCGTTCGGGCCCCGGGTGGAAGGTTCTCTTCCAGAGATCTCGAGAGCGGAACAGCCAGCGCTCGAGGCGCGCCACCGGCTTTGGACCGACGACGCTGCGGAGCAGATCGGCGCCGAGGTGGGGCAGGGGGGTCTTCGGAATGGGCTCTCTTTCCACGCGAAATCCCAGGTTGGGCGGGAAAGAGGCGGCGCCGAGGTCGATCGACGCTGGCTCTGCTTGGGCGTCAGTCTTGACCCGAGCGATCTTGCCCTCGAGTTCGAAGACAATAGCCTTGATCTCTTCGGGGAACAGAAAGTGTGTTTTTTGGTAACCGAGGAACGTGCCGTTCTCGACGAGCGAACGGAGCGCGCTCTCGATGGAGGCTGGTGCCCTGCGCCGCTCGAGCACCGTCACACCCAAAGAAGCAGATGAGCTTGATGTGTAAGCGATGAATGCCCCTGAGACGCCGAGACCGGTCTCGTCCGCTTCGCTCGTTCTCGTCAGGTTCCAGGCCGTCGTCGAGCTGAGGAGAGCGCCGTCCGGAGAGATGCGCACGCGTGCGCGATAAATGTCCTGGGGCCCGACGCCTGCTTTGCATTCAAAGAAGACTCCTCGCCCTCTGAGCCAATCGAAGAGGATGCCCTCGGAAGGTTCCCAGCGAATCTGATCAGTTTGGCAGTTGGCACTTCTCCCGAGTAGCTCGGCGAGTCCCGCCTCGTCCTGGGCTCGCGCCGATAGAGAGCCCCACGCATCGCTTGCGCCCACGGCGACGCCCGCAGCGCTCGCCGCCAACAAAAGGGCCGCACGGGGCTGGAAGAACCGCAGGAGCGGGCCTCGAATCCCGGGATTTGCGCTTGTGACCACCTTTGGGTCCTGATAACGCTGCCGGGCCGGATGAGCCAAGGCAAAAACACGAACCTTTGGATTCGCATCGGGACCACGGTTGTCCTCGGCCCGTTGCTCCTGCTCTTGCTCTTCGCGGGGCCGGCTTGGGGCTGGAGTCTGCTCATCGCCCTCAGTGCGGCGCAGGGGACACTCGAGCTCGTGACTATGAGTCATCCAGGGGATCGCGTCTCGCAAGGCTGGGGCGCTCTCAGTGCTTTTTTGATCGCGGGTTCGCTCGTCTGCCCAACGAACGATGCGCCGCTCTTCTTGACGGCTCTCTGCGCGGTCATCCTCGTTTCGGCGATCTTGCCGCTGTTTCGCCTGGGAGACATCAAGACTGCCGCGCTCCGGATCTTGGGTGGGATCGCTGCCCCGATCTACGTCGGTCTCTTCCTCGGTACTCTTGCGCTGCTCCGCGCCGAGCAGGGGGACCGCGGTCCCTATTTCGTGCTGCTTACCCTCACCATCGCATGGATGGGAGATACCGGCGGCTACACGTTCGGGCGCCTTTGGGGGAAGACTCCGCTCTATCCTGCCGTCAGCCCGAAGAAGACTCGTGAAGGTCTGCTTGGCTCCGTCGTTTTCGCGGTCCTGAGCGCTCTGCTTGCGAGTTTGACCTATCTTCCCGAGCTCCCCATCGTGGGCGCGGTCGCGCTGGGCGTTTCGGGCGCGCTCCTTGGTCAAGCTGGGGATCTCGTGGAGTCGCTTCTCAAGCGCTCCTTCGGCACGAAAGATTCCGGCTCGATCCTCCCTGGGCACGGTGGTCTTCTCGATCGCATCGATGCGCTCCTCGTCGTTGGGCCGCTGGTCTACGTCTACACATTGTGGCTGGGGTGAGGGCGCGTGGCGGGCAAGAGCGAAGCGGTAGCACCTTTGCCTTTGAGAAGCGGTCTCGCTTGCCCCTACCGTCCACCGTGTCCTGGCTGCCCGAGATTTGACGAGCCGGATCTCTCGCCGCCCGCTCTCGCGGCGCTGAAAACTCTGCAGCTACATCCGGACGCGGAGCCTCTCATGGAGCTCACCTGTCACGGTCCCGGGTACCGCCACCGGGTACGCCTGTCGGTTCGGTCCTTTGGAGGGCAAGCCCGGCTCGGTCTCTTCGAGCTCGGCAGTCACAGGCTCGTTCCGATCGAAGGTTGTCTCTTACATCACCCTTCGCTGAAGGTGGTGCTCGAATGTTTGAAGGGGAGCCTAGCGCGCAATGCGGTCAAAGCTTACGACGAAGAGCGGCATCAGGGCCTGTTGCGCGCGGTCGAGCTTGCAGCAAGTAGCACGAGTGGCATCGTCCAAGCCGTCTTCATCGTGAATGATCCGCTCGACGACCCCGAGCCGGTGCGAGAAGTGTTCCGCGGGGTGATCGCTGACCTGGAACAGCTCGGGATTGTGAGCAGTGTTTTTTTTAACGCCCAGCCGAACCGCACGAACACGCTGCTCGGTCCGCGTTTTGTCCATGTCTTTGGACCGGAAGCGCTCGAACAATCGCTGCTCGGGACTAAGAACTTCTTCCCTCCCGGAGCGTTCGGTCAAGCGAACCCCGTGCTCCATGAGCGTGCTGTCGAGAAGATCGTCGAGTGGGTCCCGAGCGGCGCGAAGGTCGTCGAGTACCACGCGGGCGTCGGGAGCATCGGACTTGCCGTGCATCGGGCGCGCGCTCTCGCCTCTCTGAAGATGAATGAGATCAGCGGGCCTTCTCTCGCCGGGCTCCGCCTGGCGCTTGAAGCATTGGGTGAGACGGGAAGCATTGAGATCATTGAAGGGCCCGCAGGGCAACATACTGATCTCATTCGTGAGGCCGACGTGGTGATCGTCGATCCTCCGCGCAAGGGGCTTGAAGAGGAGCTGGTCCGCACGCTCATCGCGCATTTTCCGGGGCGATTGATCTACTTGAGCTGTGGGCTTCCGGCTTTGTTGAGCGAAGCGAAGGTCTTCGCTGACGCCGAAATCTTGCCTCGTTTTCTCGGCGCTTACTCCTACTTCCCCTTCACCGAACACGTCGAAACCCTCGCGGTGTTCGAGCGATCGCCGTAGGCGTCCCGCGCTGATTCTCGCCTGCGCTGAAATCGAAAGACCCTCGCGGGGGCGAGCGGCCTCAAGGAAGGACGCTCTCGCGAGGGTCAGGGAGTGGAACCAAATCCTGACTTAGGCAGCGTCGGCCATGAGGACCTTGAGGCGCTCCATGGCGCGGGAGTGGAGCTGGGAGATGCGGGGCTCGCTGACGCCGAGCTCGATGCCGAGGTCCTTGAACTTCACGCCGCGGAAGTAGTGTGCCGAGACGATGTGGCGCTCCCTTTGGGGGAGCTGGTCGACGGCGCGCGTCAGGGTCGCGTGGGTCATCTTGGATTCGAGGGCGAGCTCGCTGTTCGTCTCGTCCGCAGTTGCGAGACAGCGGCTCTGCTCCCATTCACTCACGTCGTCGAAGCGCACGACGGCCGGCGCGACGGCGCGCGCGTGGTTTCCGTTCTCCTGTGCCTCCTGAGCCAGAGCGCGAGCGCGGCGCGGCAGCCAGTCCTGAGCGCGGAGTTCGTCGAGGATGGCGCCGCGGATGCGCACGCGGACGTAATACTCGAAACGCTCATCGGGAGCTTCGACCTGCCGGCGCACCGCGTCCCATAGACCGCTCATACCGGCGGCGATCAAATCGTCGCGCAGGACGTTGCGGGGAAGTTTCCTTTGGAAGCCGCCTGCGATTTGGCGCACGAGCGGCGCATAAAGCTCAACCAGCTCCGCATCGCTCAGTTGAGGACGAAGACGCACACCGGAGTCGGCAGACTCACTCGGGAACTCAGGGGCGACCGAATCTGCCGCTTGAAACGGACCACTCACGGGCTTTGCACGAAGTTCTTTGGCTCGATGGGTCTCGGTGGTGGTGTCAGTCATTTGGGGGCTCCTTGCGGGTTCTCCCAAAGCAGGACGTGTGCCATCGTGCTCCAGCCTGAGAATTCCGAGGCTTCTCGCTCGTATCGCTCTGGGACAGGGGGTCACGAGTGACCCGGCCGGGGGCTCCATTTCTCCCCGGAGCGAGGCCCCTAACCGCGAGTTTCCACGCTTTATTCGCGGGTACCAGACGGGCGCGCAGTGGGTCTGCAAAGACCCGCATTCGTCTCGTTTCGGCGCAAAATGACAGTTTCCAGCTAGCCAACGCCCTCTTTGGACCGGGTCATTCATGACCCAGCTGTCCTCCCGGTTCGAGAGGGAGGGCCCATACCTCCGAGAAGCTTCTCCTGAAGGCGGCTCCTGGGGCTTCGCAGGCCCAAGGAGTGCTGCGATCGCCTTTTACTTGGCTCTAGGTACCGGAGGGTGAGAAGATTTTCCCGTGCGCGAAGGAAAGAACCTGGTGGGCGTGGATATTGGGACCACCTCAATCAAAGTCTGCCAGCTCAAGCAAACGCGAAAAGGCTATGAGCTTTGCGCATTTGGGTATGCTCCGCTCCTGCCGCAAGTCATCGTCGATGGCCAGGTGATGGACGCGACGGCGGTCATCGAGACCATCCAGCAGATCTGGAAGGACGCCAAGATTCGTCAGCGAGAAGTAGCGATTAGCGTCTCGGGCCAGTCAGCGATCATTCGAAAGATCAACGTTCCGCTCATGACCGACGCGGAGCTCAGCGAGCAGATCCAGTGGGAGGCTGAGCAGCACATCCCCTTCGATATCAAAGACGTCCAGGTCGACTACCAGGTCCTCCGCCGAAACCCTGAAGAGGGACAAATGGAGGTTCTCCTCGTCGCGGCCAAGAAGGAGCAAATCGAGGACTACGCGCGTCTTGCCCGGGACGCCAAACTCCGGCCGGTTGTCTGCGACATCGACGCCTTTAGCGTGCAGAACCTGTTCGAGGCCACGCGTGGTATCGATCCTCACGCGCGCATTGGCCTCGTCAATGTTGGCGCCAGCCTCTCGAGTCTGAACGTTATCTCCGGTGGAATTAGCGCCTTTTCGCGCGAGATCGCCAATGGAGGCAACGCGGTCACCGAGGAGATTCAGCGGACGTTGAACGTTCCCTTCGAACAGGCGGAGGCCTACAAGTGTGGAGATGGTCGTGATGGCATGGTGCCGAGTCAGGTGCTCGAGGTGATCGACGGCGCGTGTGACGCGATCGCCGCCGAGATCCAGCGGAGCCTCGACTTCTTTATGGCGACGAGCGGAGACTCCGATCTTACGCGGCTCTATTTGACGGGGGGCTCGGCAGCCCTGTCCCCCCTGGCGCAGGCGATCGAATCCCGTTCAAGGATTCCAGTAGAACTCTGGACCCCGACCCAAGGGCTCGTCGGATTCAAGAAGAACATCGATCCTGTCACTCTCGATCGTCACGCGCTTCAACTCTCGGTCGCGCTCGGGCTCGCGCTGCGCAAGGATCGCGAGGTGCGCGCATGATTCGCATTAACCTCCTTCCCCAAAAGCGTCGGCGCATGGAAACCTCCGCTGGAGGCGACACATGGGTGCTCTTCGCGCTCTTGGCCCTGATCGTCCAGTTCGTCCTGCTCTTCGTGTTCCATGGCTTTAAGGAGCGCGAGCTTCTCGAAGAACAGCAGAAGAACGCGACCATCCAATCTCAGATCACGACGAGTCAAAACGCCGTCAAAAACCACGCGGAGATCACGCGGGAGCTCGAACGTCTGCGCTCGAGAGAGGACGCGATCGCGAAGCTCCAGAGCGCGCGCACCGGACCGACCGCGGTCTTGCTCGAGATCGCGAAGATGCTCACGCCCGGCCGCGGACCGACCATCGATCCCGAGGCGCTCGCGCAGATTCGTCGAGACAACCCGCTCGCGGTGTCGAGCCCGACCTGGGACACGCGGCGCCTCTGGATCACCGAGTTCAGCGAAGAGAATCGGCTGCTCCGGCTGCGGGGTACGGCACGGGACGCGTCTGATGTCAGCGAGCTGGCTAAGCGCATGAACCTGTCGGCCTTTTTTGGGGGAGTACGACTATTGCCCGCTCGCCGGCTCAACGACAGCAAGACGGGGCTCGCCTTGGTTGAGTTCGCGCTCGAGGCGGAGGTGAAATACTGATGGCCGAAAGTGTTCTCGCGAAAGTGCCTGTGCCTGCTCGCTTCGCCATCTCGGCGGGGCTCTTGGTGCTTGGCGCGCTCGCCTACTACGTCGTTTTTTACAGCGATATCGCAGGCCAGATCGAAGGGACGATCGCCGCGCGCACCCAGCTCGAGGCGGACCTGAAGAAGGCGAAGGCCGCCGAGGTTGCCTACCAAAAAGATATCGAAGAGCTCGCAAGGCGCCGCGAGCGCGAGCGCGAGCTCAACAAGATCCTCCCGCCGACCACCGAGTATCCCGCGTTCTTGTCCTCGGTGCAGACAGTAGCGAACATGGCGGGGGTTGAGCTCTCGGCGTGGACACCCGAGCCCGAGGTCAAGGAGAAATTTTACGCGAAAGTTCCGATGAAGATCGAGCTCTCGGGCCGGTTCCACCAAATCGCGAAGTTCTTTTTTGGGATCGGTCAGAACGATCGCATCATGAATATCGAGAACATCACCATCTCGAAGCCGACCCTTGTCGAGCGAGATGTCGTCGTCACGGTGACCGGGCTGGCGACCGCCTTCCGCGCCCTGGGCGAGGACGAGGCTGAAGCTCCGTCCGGAACGAATCGGAGGGGCGGGTGAAGTTCCGTGCAGCTTTACTCTTGGCCCTGCTCGCGGGGTTGCCCGCCTGTGAGGACGAGGTCATCACCTCCGCCCAAATGGGAGGACCAGCCCCGACCGACCGACGTGGCACGGGACAAGTCGACGACTCGTCCGACAAGCCGGCGGAGAAGCTGCCTACCGTGCCGCTCGAAGAGGCCGATTTCATGGAATCGGATCGGAGTCGCGACCCCTTCAGGAGCTACGCTCAGGCCTTTGTCGACGAAGCGCGCGGTTCCGTGCGGAGTCAGCGCGAGGTCCTCCTCGATCAGTATTCGATCGATGAGCTCAAGCTGGTCGCCATCGTAGGGAACGCAAACCCTGCTCGCGCCATGCTTGTGGATCCTACGGGGGTCGGTCACGTGATCATCCGAGGCCAGTACGTGGGACGAGCGGCGCTCGTCCAGCCTGCGGGCGGAGTCGGCGCGTCCTATGAGGTGAATTGGAGGGTGGATCGGATTCGCGACGGCGATGTCGTGTTTGTCCGTGATGATCCTTCGAACCCAGAGGCTCCGAGTGCGACCCGGGTTGTCCCGCTCCGCTCGGAAGACGAGGTCGTGTCCGCGGACGATTCGTCCTCGGGCGACGTTCAAAGCGAGCTCAGAGAGCTGAAGGAGAAGCTTCAGTCGCTCGAGCAGAGCGAAGCCTCCAGGCGGACGGGAGCTCAAGCCGGCAACTGAGGCGGGCCACCTGGCCGTCCCGCGCCGAACGGGTCCCCCCCGAATGCGTGGGCTATTTGAGCAAAAAGTTTGTCAGTTGGGACGAAGCCCCTCTAGGATTTGACGAGGTGTGAACTCTCCTGTGATGTTCCCGCCTGGAGACGCCTACTCATGCGCCTGACCCCTAGAGCTTTTCGTCCCATCTTTGTCCGGGCCCTCGTAGCGATGGCGCTCACAGGTGTCCCTGCGCATGCGGCTCCCGTTGGAACCGTGGAGGCGGTGACGGTCGAGGAAGGCGCATCAAGACTTGGCGTCGTTCAGATCGAACTGGATGGTCCGCCGACCTATAGCGCTCGCCTCGACAAGGCGGCGCGCCGATTGACCATTGAACTGAGCGGCGTGCGCGTCGGGAAGTTCGAGCCGGCTTGGACTGAGGCGCGCGGCGTCGTGGGCGGTGTCCTGTCGCAGACCTTCGAGAGCGAGACGGGTCCTCGTACCCGAGTTACCATTTCGCTCACTCGCGACGCGAGCTATTCATTTGCAGTGGAGGAGAACCGTCTCTTGGTCGCCTTTTCGGAAGGTGCACTTGGCGTTTCCGAAAGCCGCCTGCCTGCCCTAGAGACGAAGGTCCGACCCGCCGAGCAGGCGAACGAAGGGGCCATCGGAGCGCGTCTGCTTGACGTGAGTTTTTCGCATTCCCCCTACCGTGACGTCGTCGAGCTTGAGCTCGACACGCGCACGAACTTCCGCGTCGACAATGGGACGAGCGGTCGTTCGACCTTAATCTTGCGCGGCGCGCTCGTTCCGCCCGCCTTGGTCCGGACTCTCGATGTCGATGCTTTCGGCGGGCTGGTTCACAAGATCTCGAGCTTCGCTGACGGTCAGGATGTCGTCATTCATGTCCAGCGCGAGGCCGCGGCGACGAGTTCGGTCGAGCGCCAAGGCAATCGGCTCCTCTGGTCCTTCTACAAGCCGGGCACCTTGCCTTCGAGTTTGACAGGTGTCGCGCGCGACGGGCGCGAGGCGCGGAAGTCGAAGACCGTCACGACCGAGCACACGAAGGTCGACTTGCCCGTCGTGCGCACGGCCGAGGAGGTCATGGCGAGCGGCATGGCGACGAACGAAGAAGCCTCGGCGTTCGGTCCCGTCGCGCTCGGCCAAGCGGACGCTGGACGACGCATCGACCTCGATCTCAAAGACGCCGACATCCATAACGTGCTCCGTCTGATAGGCGACGTCGCGCGGCGCAACATCGTCGTCGCGGACGAGGTAAAAGGGCGCGTCACGATCCGGCTCCGCAATGTCCCCTGGGATCAGGCGCTCGGCGTCATTCTCCAGGCCAAGAAGCTCGGCATGGTCGAGCAGGGCAACATGATCCGGGTGGCTCCTCTCGACCAGCTTCAGAAGGAGCGTGAACTCGAGATGGAGCGACGAAAGATGGCGGTGCAGCTCGCGCCCATCGAGACGCGGCTCATGCCGATCTCGTACGCGCAGGCCTCGGATGTCGCGCAGCGCGTCACAGTCTTGCTCTCGAGTCGCGGCACCATCGCGGTGGACGACCGCACCAATACCCTCATCGTGCGGGACGTGAGTGGCGCGCTGGACCAGGTCGAGGAGCTCACGCGCGCTCTCGACACCCAGACGCCCCAGGTTCTCGTCGAAGCGCGTATCGTCGAAGCCACGAGCACCTACCTCAAGGACATCGGTATTCAGTGGGGTGGCTCGGGCGCGATGTCGGCGGCGACGGGAAACCCGACAGGGCTCGTTTTCCCGAACTCGATCGGGGTCGTCGGTGGTGCGAGTGATGCGAACACCCCGACGCAAGGCATGAGTCCCTTCACGCCGACCGTGCCGAACCCGAACTTTGCCGTGAACCTGCCGGCGACTGCTGGTACGGGTCGCGGCGGCGCCCTCGGTCTCACCTTCGGCTCGATCGACAACAACGTGAACCTCGCGGTGCGTCTCTCGGCGGCGGAGTCGAGCGGTATGCTCAGAATCTTGTCGAGCCCGCGCGTGCTGACACTCGACAACCTTGAGGCGAAAATCTCCCAGGGAACGCTGATTCCTTTCTCCCAGGTCTCAGCTCAGGGCGTCCAGACAGTCTTCCAGGAAGCGAAGCTGCAGCTCCTCGTCCGACCGCACGTGACCGCCGACGGCAGCGTGCAGATGCGCGTCAAGATCAACCGCGACGAGCCTGACTTCAACCAAACTTCCGCGCGAGGTGATCCGACGATCTTGAAGCGCGAGGCTCAAACCGAGCTGCTCGTGATGGATGGGCACACGGCTGTCATCGGTGGTATCTTCACGCGCAACACCGGTCGGAACTTGGATCAGGTTCCTTTCTTCGGGGATATCCCGGTGCTCGGTGTTCTCTTCCAGCGCCGTCGTTCGAGCGACACCCGGGGTGAGCTCGTCATCTTCATCACGCCGCGCATCGTGAACCGAGCCGAAGCGCTCGGTCGCTAAGCCGGTTTCACGGCGCAGCGCTCCGTTGCTCGGGCCTACTCGGCGGCTCCCCTCCAGGGGAGCCG
>JAEYYX010000077.1 GCA_023428245.1 Pseudomonadota bacterium | reverse complement strand
TCCTTATTAAACGCGGGGGGGGCGTTATTTCTCGCGCCCCCCGCTTGTCGTGTCGTCCCAGAGTCCCCCGGCGGAGACCCTATCTTTCCGTCAGAGCTCGCAAGAGACCGCTGCCGGATCGTCGTCTTCGTCGGCCACGCAGGCGTCTTCACCGTCGCCGCCATCGAGGAGGTCTTCCCCAGCGCCGCCGTCGAGGAGGTCTTCCCCAGCGCCGCCGTCGAGCTCGTCGTCACCTGCATCGCCGTACAGCTTGTCGCTCCCCAAGCCGCCGCTCAGCTCGTCACCGCCCGCGCCGCCTTCGAGGATGTCCGCGAGGTCGCTGCCCGTGAAGTCGTCATCTCCGCTTCCGCCGACGAGGTGTTCGATGTTGATGATGTTGTCAGCTTCGCTCGCCGCACCGTCGTCACCGACTGCACAAGGTGCCGCTGGGGGCGTCGCCGAGCTATTCGTGAGGACCGCACTGACGCAGAGCGTCACCGTCAGATCAGCCGAGCGCTTGCTGTAGTCGACCTTGTCGAAGCCGGCGCCGCCGTTGATGACGTCGGCTCCGTTCGCCGCAGCTTCTTCATCGAAGATGTCGTCGCCGAGATCGCCGTTCAGGTAGTCGTCGCCGGCTCCGCCGCGGATCGTGTCGTTGCCGTCTCCACCCTTGACCAAGTCAGCGCCCGCGCCGCCCGAAAGAGTGTCGTTACCCCCACCACCTTCAATGGTGTCGGCGCCGTCTCCGCCGTCCACGGTATCGTTTCCGTCGCCCGCAGTGATGACGTCGTCGCCGTCTCCGCCGCCGATGGTGTCGTTGCCTGCGCCGCCAACGATCGTGTCATTCCCTTCGCCACCCGAGAGAGTGTCGTCGCCCGCTCCGCCATCGATATAGTCAGCGAGATCGCCACCGGTCAGAACGTTGGCCGAGGCTGAACCGACGATCCGGTTCGAGTTCGACTCGCTCCCGATCGCGTTCTCGACGTCGGCACGAATGTTGTCCTTCTCGACCAAGGTCGGCGAAGTCACCGTCGCGTCCGCTACCTCACCGCTCACCGCCGTCGCCGTGAGCGAGATGAAGATGTCCGTCTCGCGCGCCGAATAGTCGACAGTATCGGTACCGGCGCCGCCAATGATCGTGTCGCCGCAGCCCGTCGCATCGCTGCGATCGAAAGTGTCGTCGCCGTCGCCACCGTCATAGGTATCGACATCCTTCGGCGGATCGGCCGGCGCAGCGGGAGCGACGCAACTTCCCTTGACGCCCATGACGAGGGTGTCGTTGCCCTTACCGCCAAGGAGCTTGTTCGGCAGAGCATTGCCCACGAGAACGTCGTTTCCGTCGCCCCCTGTCACGTCTTCGATGTCATCGCCGAAGAGGTCACCTTCCTCCGCCGTGCCGTTGGCATCGGCGTCGTGACCTCCCGGCGTACCTCCATCGAGGTCATCAGTGGTGCTGTCGCCGTTGAGAGCCACAATGAGCGGTGAGGTTCGCCCAGTGTACTCGACGCGGTCGATGTCCGCGCCGCCCCAGACCAGGTCCGCGCCATCATCGTCGACTCCAGCCTGGGTCAGCTCGATCGCTGTCGCCGCCTTGATCACGTCAGCGCCTGCGCCACCAAAAATCATGTCGTCCCCAAGGCCACCCGTGAGGATGTCGTTACCTTCGCCGCCGTAGATGGCGATCGGGGCGCGCAGCGGGCCGAAGGTCGCGGCCTTATTCGCAATGGCGTCGAGTGCCGGCGTAATGCCGGGCACCACAGGGGTCAAGGGACCAAAGGCCATCGCCGTGAAGGTGTCATTGCCAGCGGCGAGTGCGACGGTGAACTTCACAGCAACTCCGTTCGTCCCTTCGACGACTACGTCAGCTTTCTTGTCGCCGGTCATATCGAAGTAGACGTCGTCGCCGTCTTGCGCGGCTTTCCAGCTATCCGCGCTCGTCGTGCCCCTCAGGGAGACTTCACCGGTCATGCCGAGCAGATCGATGCTGATGCCGCCGGTCTGGGCCGTCGCCGAATAGGCAAGGGTCGGGGCTCCGAGCGCTCCACCGAGAGCGTCGAGGATCACCTTGTTGCCGTTGGCGCCCGTGCCGAGGATTTGGATCGCCTTCACGTCAGCGGGCTTGAGAGCCGCTCCGGCTGTCCCGTGGGGGAGCGTGAAGCCGTTCACGGTGAGCGCACCATTCACGACGGCGAGCGCCACAGTGTCCACAGCGACCAGCGTATCGTCCGACAGGTCGTCTGGGGTTCCTCCGTCATCGTAGCCGGGGCCTCGGCTCTTCGTCATGTCGACGACCAGGAGCTTCGCCGTCGTATCGAAAGCGGTCACGAGTTCGACTCCGAGCGCATCCCCCAACGTCCCGACCTCATCCGAGTTCTGGCCGACCTGCTCGCCTCTTCCAGACGGGACCTGACCCGAACCGCCACCGGGAGCCACCGTATCGGCGGCACATCCTATGAGCGATAGAAATGAGAGCGCTCCAAGCGCAACCGAGAGTGACGAGTGCTGGCGAAATCGTTTCTTCATGATGTCCCTTCTTCTGGACGTCAGCCGCCAGTCGAGCTGGCAACAGAGTGTCTTCGGGCCCGTCCCAACGCGCCGCATGCGCACTTGGGCCAGCCCGCATTGCTCGAACGGCTCCTCGCTTTCACCCCTTGAGCAATCTTTCTCTGTCCCCCGAGCGATTTGTCCCACCTCCCACAAATCGCCACTACCTGTTCAATAAGCAGGTCAGCGAAGCGCCCGCCTGAAGGACGAGAGCAAGACCCCCGAGGTCACAAACGCACAACATGCGAGCATCGGCTCGCAGCTCGAGGGGAAGCAGTCCCCGATTCAGCGCAAGCGCGAGTTCGAGCGCGCCTCGATGAGGCGAGCGGCGCTCCGCATTCGCCTCATGAAAAGGACAAAAGCCGCGAGCGCACCGAGCTCCAGAGCAAGTCCTCTCCCTCGCCCCACCTGTCCGGCCACAGTGCACCCGGCCACACTCGCTCCGTCGGGCTCACTCTCCGCCCCCGGCTCTTCTCGAGGCAGCGCAGCCTGCTCACGCGCGCTCTCACAGGCATTTGCGTCGAGCGCCGCCTGGGAAACTCCAGGTGTTCCACAAGTCAGAGGCGTGCTCGTGGGCGGAAAAATGGCGCAAATCCCGGCCACGTCATCCTCTGTCAGCTTGCGCCCGATGAGCCCGTTCTGACTGTAGCCTTCGTACATGACGGAACTCGGGTTCGGCGAATGAGCGAGCCCGAGGAAGTGACCCGCTTCGTGGGTCGCAATGGCGAGCAAGATCTGGCGGCGATCTTGGCCAGGAAAGTCAGCGAAGATCTTATCCACGTGGATCTCGACGTCCGCGTCGAATACTTCGCCGCTCTCTCTCCCAAAGGTCGTCACCGTGTAACCGAGCAGCGACGGGTCGCGCTTCCAGGGCTTCACGAGGAACCAAGTGCTCATATTGAGACTCTGCTCCGCGCAGTAATAAGGAGAGCTCGCCGTCACGAGCCCCACGCTCTCTACAGAAAAGCCGGGCCGCTGCCCCCCACCACAGTCCACTTCGCGGAAGCGCGCGAAAGCTTCCTCGATGATCGGGACGATCTCCGTATCGTGAAGGCCGAAACCTTGAGCGTTGCCCCGCGCAACAGCGAAGCTCAAACAGGGACTCGGGCGCGCAAGAGGTGCGCCCTCGCTGATGCATCCTTCGGCATCTCGTGCGCAGACCGTCTCGACGGTCTTGCAGTCGCTCGGATCAACAAAGTTGTCGCAGACCCGCTCGGTTCGATCGGCGCACGTCCGCTGGCGACAGAATGCCTCCGCTCCCCCCGCCCAGCCCGAGACTACCAGCGCTCCGAAAACACCGGCCCAGACCTTCGGGAAAAGCACGACAACCGGAAACGGCAGCTCTCCCCCCTTCCTGTAGGGGGTTCGAAAAGAAAAGTCCGAGAGGCGGGGTTTCGGAGCCTCCCTAGGGGACCCGGCGTGACTAGCACGAGCTCCCCTGAGGGTGCGCCGCTTTCAAGAGCTCCCCTCAGGGTTCCGTCCTGACAGCCTTCGGCTTGTCGGCGGCGGCCGGACCAGCCTTGACCTGGGACTCGAAGGACTGGAGCGCGCGATCGATACGGCCGCGAACCTCCGTGTGCCGTCCGCGCACCCCGCTGACGATCGTGCAGAAGACGATCGGGCGCCGTCCTTCACCCCGCAGGAGATAGCCAGCCAAGGCGATGGTGTCCGCGAGCGTCCCTGTCTTGGCACGCACCTTCTGGGAAAGGGCACCGCTCACAAATCGATTGCGGAGGGTTCCGTCGCTCCCGCCAATCGCGAGCTGACTCATGAACTCGGGAGACGCCGCTGAATGGGCCGCCATCTTCTCGAGCACTCGAGCGAGCGCCTGACAGGTAACAAGGTTCGCGCCGAAGAGCCCCGATCCGTTGCGCAAGGTCAGCCCACTCGTGTCGATGCCGACCTCCTCGAGCCACTTCTTCATGCGCAAGACGCCACGCTCCGTCGACCAAGGAGCGTTCGCCGCGCCGCCGTCCGCCTGACTGAGCGCGAGCGCCAGCATTTCCGCCGTAAAGTTATCGCTGTCTTTTCCGAGCTCGCGCACGAGTACAGAGAGGGGCTTCGAACGGACGCGGGTGATGAGCTCAGGCTTCGCTGAGCCTTGAGCCTGCGAGGCGAGCACGACCTTCCCCTCTACCGTAGCGCCACTCTCCTTCAGCAGCTCCCGGAAGGCGAGCCCTGGGGAAAGGAGAGGATCGTGGAGCCGACGCTGGTAGGAGCGATGTCCGAGGCCCGCTCCGAGTCCTCCGGAAACCTTTGAGCTGAGCTCAGGAGCATCCGCCTGGGGAGCCAGCTCCCAGATGACCTTGTCGCCGTCCTGAGCGTCACGCGTCTTCACTTGTCCCGCAAGAACGCTCACTCCCGGCGGATCGAGCCAAACTTTGGCAGGCTCCCCCTTCTTCGTCGAAACGACGTGGAGGCTCACAGTGTTGCGAGCGAGAGCGAGAGCGCTCACCGGAGCGCGAAACGCTGCCCATTCTCCCGGCTGCTCTTCGAAGGCCGGTGGAACGAAACGACCGTCGAATCTCGACTGATCGACGTAGATGTCGCCGATTTGAGTGATACCCCGCGAGCGGAGCGCGTGCGCGAACAAGAGAAGGTCAGAGGTCTCGAGGTCGGGAGCGCCTCCGCCCACGAGTGTGACCGAGGACGGCCCGTCCTCTTTGATTTCGCCGCGGAGCTCCGTCGAGAACGTGTAGCCCGGACCGAGCAGCTCGAGCGCAGCCGCTGCGGTGATGAGTTTTTGGGTAGAGGCAGGGTTCACCGCATGATTTGCGTCGACCTCCGCGAGGGTCTGTCCGCTCTCGAGGTCGATGAAGATGCCCCGGGCTCGCCCGCCGTGCTTCTTCGCGTACTCGTCGAGCTCCCCGAGCACAGAGCGGCGGTCGCTCGAGCCTGAGGCCTTTGCAGGCGCCGGCAATTCTGCGCGGGGCACAGGCCGAATCCCGGGATCTCCCGCAGGTTCCTCGAAGGGCAAGCTGTCTTCCGGCCCTCGGGCGGTGGATGCTGGAGGTGGAGCCTCTTCTTGTGCAGTTGCCGGGGCGCGCTCGCGGCCGCAAGCCGTGAAGCTTGCCAGAAACAGGATGGGCGCCAGGTACTGCGCTCGCGCAAGGGGAGATTTTGGCTGCTTCGAATCTGCCACGACCGAAGTTCCCTAGAACACGGGCCTCAGATTCGAAAGCTCCTGCTGCAAAAAGGCGTTCCCTCTTGCAAAGGACCTGATTCCCCGTCAAAAGGTCGGCCGATGGCGCGTCGGCAATTTCCCGCTCGAGCTCTCGCGTGCGCGCTGATTCTTTCAGCGCCCCTCGCGTCGGCGGGAGAGCCGGAACCGGTCATCGAGTACTACCCGGATCAAGCGCCGCCGCCTTCCACGCGGCTCACGGTGCTCGGCATTGGAGCGCTCACTGCCGCGGTCAGCTACGGCGCAGCCCTCGGGGCGTCCTACGCCTTCGACACCGATCCCTACGCGTCCGATCTTCGCATTCCCGTCGTGGGACCCTGGATCAAACTCGGCCACACGCAGCTCTGTCCCTCGACCACAACGGCCGCGGATACAAGCGAGCCCCTTTGCAGCAACGTGAGCCAGGTGATGGGCGCAGTGCTCGTAGGGGTTGATGGAATCTTGCAAGCGGGCTCCATCGCCCTCTTGATCGAGGGCATTTTCCTCCCCACGCGCAAAGATTCCTACGGATCGACTGCACGTTTTTCGTCACGACCGCTGCACCAGCTACGGCTCGGTGAGTTTGCATTCACACCATCATTCAGCGCAGTGCCGGGCGCTGAAACGAGCTTCGGGTTCGTCGGCACGTTCTAGTCGAAAACCCAAGAGAAAAACGCTCGTGGCTCTCTTTGACGGGAGCCCCGAGCTAGAACGCTTTCCGTTGTCCGCGGCGGGAAAATGTGCTGAACATCGAAAAGACAGGAGAAGATTTCGTGGCAGATTCAGGAAGCTCAAAAGTCATGGGTCCCCGTTCGCCCGGTCACCGAACGAAGTATCTCCTCGTAACGGGTGGTGTCGTTTCGTCCATCGGCAAGGGCCTGACCTCTGCCTCGATCGGAGCGCTCATGGAGGCGCGCGGCTTGACCGTGACGCACATGAAGCTCGACCCTTACATCAACGTCGATCCCGGGACGATGTCCCCGTACCAGCACGGCGAGGTCTACGTGACCGACGACGGTGCGGAGACCGATCTCGACCTCGGACACTACGAGCGCTTCACCGGAGCCCGCCTTACCCGCAATCACAACGTCACCACCGGGCGCATCTATGAGGCGGTGATCTCGAAGGAACGCCGCGGCGAGTACCTCGGGGCCACGGTCCAGGTCATTCCGCACATCACCGACGAGATCAAGAAGCGCATCTACGCTGCTGCCGGAGACGCGGACATCGCCATCATCGAGATCGGCGGCACCGTCGGCGACATTGAGTCGCTCCCTTTCCTCGAAGCCATCCGCCAGCTCAAGGTCGAGCAAGGTGCGCAGAACGCGATGAGCGTCCACGTGACCCTCGTGCCGCACATTCCGACGGCCGGCGAAATGAAGACCAAGCCCACGCAGCACTCGGTGCGCGAGATGCGCGAAATCGGCATCCAGCCCGATCTCTTGGTCTGTCGCTGTGATCGAAACATCACCCAGAGCCTGAAAGAGAAGATCGCCCTCTTCTCAAATGTTCCCGTCGACCGGGTCATCCCGGCCGTCGACGTGAGCTGTATCTACGAGCTGCCGATCGCGCTGCACCTCGAAGGCATCGACACGCAGATCGCCGAGCAGCTCAATATCTGGTCGCGTCAGCCCGACATGTCGAAGTGGGAGGAGACTGTCGAGCGCTTCAAGAACCCGCCCCAAGGCAAGGTTCGCATCGGTGTTGTCGGCAAGTACGTCCATCTCAAAGACAGCTACAAGTCTCTGCACGAAGCTCTGGTCCACGGCGGAATCGCTGGCGGAGTCTCGGTTCACCTTGAGTACATCGACTCGACGCACCTCGAGCGCGGCGGTTCTCTCGCCTCGCACCTCGAGCACCTCGACGCGATCTTGGTTCCCGGTGGCTTCGGCGACCGCGGGGTCGAAGGGAAAATCTCGGCGATCCGTTACGCCCGCGAGCACAAGATCCCCTTCTTCGGGATCTGCCTCGGTATGCAGCTCGCCGTGATCGAGTACGCGCGCAACGTGTGCGGACTCGAGGGCGCAAGCTCCGTCGAGTTCGGCGAAAAGGTAACGCACCCTGTCATCGACCTGATGCCTGACCAGCGCGGCATTGAGCGCAAGGGCGGGACCATGCGCCTCGGCGCTTATCCCTGCAAGCTCACGCCCGGCAGCCGCGCCGCAGAAATCTACGGCACAAACGAGATCAGTGAACGTCATCGTCACCGCTTCGAGTTCAACAACGACTACCGTCCTCAGCTCACCGCCGGCGGACTCGTCTTGTCCGGAACGAGCCCCGACGAACGCCTCGTCGAGATCGTCGAGCTCAGCGATCACCCTCACTTCGTCGGCTGCCAGTTCCATCCGGAATTCAAGAGCCATCCGCACGAGGCTCACCCGCTCTTCTCCTCCTTCGTGCGAGCCGCGATCGCGCGCCGCGAGGCCGTCGGTCGTGGCCCCCGCGAGACGGCCGAAGCCGCGCCGCTCGAAATGCACTGAAGAGGTCCTCTCCCCTCGATGACCGAGCGCCTTTCGCCCCTTGTGAGCCTCTCGCACGGTGAGAGCTCCCCCCGCGCCAGGCGCTCGCGTCTCCTCCGGCGTCCGATCACGGTCGCTCTCTTTGCGCTCCTCCTCGCAGCCTGTGGAAGTCAAAATGCTGTCGTGCGGTCGGCGCGCGATGGCGATGAGAGAGCTCTCTCTCGCGGCCTCCTCGAGGCCCAGGCGGACGGAGAGCTCTCCCGCTCGCTCGCCAAGGACGTCGCCAAGAACCTCCTTGAGGGCGAGCTCGAGCGCAGTCTCGACAAAGAGGGCGAAGACCTCATCGCGTCCCTCTCTCTGTGCGGCCGTGAGCTCGAGGGCGCTCTCACTCGCCGGAGCCGAACGCACGACGAGGTCGGAGGCCAGGCCCTCCTGCTCCTTGTCGAGCGCGGACGAAGGCACGGAGATGCGCTCGATCATGAGCGCGACGAGATCGTCAGTTATCGCGCCGCCTTCGCGCGCACACTCACCGGGCCCAAAAACGCCAGAAGGCGTGTCCCGCTCTACTCGGATCCCGACGTCCTGGTCCGGCGCGCCGCGCTCGACGCAGCCCAGGGAAGCGCAACCGCCGAAGAGTTCGAGGCCGTCAGTGACGCTGCGCGCCACGATCCCGATCCGCTCTGCCGCAATCAGGCGATCCGCCTGCTCGGGAACATCGATGCCCCCTCGTCGGTCCCTGTCCTGCTCGAACGCTACGGCAGCGGGAGCGAGCAGGAGAAGCTCGCAGCGCTCGAAGGACTGCGTCGGAAAGCAGCCTCAGACCTCCGGGCTCGCGACGAACTCTATCATCTCGCGACGGGCTCCGAAGGTTTGCTCCGCCTGAGCGCGGCGATCGTCCTTCTCGAGGGCGCTCTGCCCATCGAACTCGAGCGGAAGGAGTTCCTTACGAACATCATCGAGCAGGCGGCGCGGACGGGCGCTCCGAGCGAACGCGTGCTCGCCTTTCGTTTCGTCGATCTCGACTCTCAAGCCATGAGAGCCGTCCTTCGCGAGGCCGCCGAGTCTCCGAGCGAATCGGTCCAGCTCGCGGCTCTTTCCTATCTCCTCCAGGAGGGACAGGAGAGAACGGACCGAGCGCGCGCCGAGGAACTCCTCCTCGAACTCGCCAAGAAGGACTCGCCGCGCGCTGCCCGCGCAAAGCAGATCCTCGCGTCCCACAGCTTCCACTCAGTCCTCGGCCTCTTGCTCGAAGACACGAAGAGCAAAGAGCCTGAGGTGCGCTTAGCCGCAGCAGAAGGACTCCTCGCTCTCGAGCTCTGGGACAAGGCGGGCGTCCTCCTCGCCGATCCCGAGCCGACGGTGCGACGGCGCCTCGCCTGTACGATGCTCGCAGCTGACGGACCTTCGCCCCCGCGTGATCCGGCCGAGTCCCCCTGAACGAGAAGCAACCGCACCCACGCGGGCGCTAGATTCTGATCTTCTTCCAGTCGCCACGCGCGAACTTCCACACCATGATGGCCGTGAGGAGGAACGCGTAAGCCGCCGCTGCCGACCAGATCCCCATCAGGCCAAAGCCGAAAGTGATACCGAGCAGGTACGCGAGGGGCACCAGGCAGGTAAAGTGGAGCACCAGCTCCACGATCATGACGAAGAAGCTATTGCCGGCGCCGAAGAGAGCTTGGGTCAAGATCATGCCCACCGCGATGAGCGGCGTGCACGCGGCCATCAGGCGCATCGGACCGAGCGCAGCCGCCTGCACCGCCGGGCTGCCCGAGACGAGACTCAAGATCTCGTTGGGGAAGATGACGCCCTCGATGATGCCCAAGGTGCCGAAGATGATCAGACCGAGGCGCACCGAGGCCCAGCCGAAGGTGGAGGCTTTCTCCTCTTCGCGCTCTCCGAGGGATTGACTGACGAGGGTCGCCGTCGCCGTCCCGAAGGCGAGACAGGCTGTGAAGGTGAGCTTGAGGATGCCGACGATGACGGTGGTGGCCGCACTGTTCACGGCCTGGCCCTTCTCCTCGCAGCCCTGATTCTCCAGGACCACCTGGGCTCCCTGCATAGCGTCCAGGTGGCTCACGATCATCGAGAACAGCGCAAATCCGCTCATCACCGCGATGGTCGCGACGGCGCTCGGGACCGAGAGCCGGAGGAGCGAGAGGACCAGCTTCGGATCGAAGCGGGTGACGTCGAAGGGGAAGAAGACCTTGCGATAGGCCGGGAGCAGCGCCCACCCGATCATGATGAAGAGGCCCACCCAAGTCGAAGCGAAGGCCGCCACGGCGGCGCCTTCCATGCCCATGCGCGGCGCTCCAAAGTTCCCGAAGATCAGCGCCCAACAGAGAACGACGTTGATGATATTCATCACGATCGCGCTCCACATGTGGACTTGGGTCTTGCCGATCCCGTCAAAGAACGACTTGAACGAGAAGGTCACCACCATCGACAGGATGCCGAAGATGCGCCACTTCAGGTAGACGTCCGCGGCCTCGCGGACCTCGGGGACCTTGATGAGCACACCCATCAAACTCGGCAGTACCGCGAGCGCGAGGACCGTGAAGGCGAGGCTGGCCGCCGTCGAGAAGATCCAGGAGTTCACCAGGGCTGCCCCGGCCTCTCGCGGATCCCCTTCGGCGAAGCGGCGCGCCGAAATGGCCTGAGTTCCGACGGAGATCGCGCTGAGCGAACCTCCGAACAGCCAGAGCACGATCAAAGACGGCAGGAGCGCCGCTTGGGCGATGGACGATTCAGGGCAGGGCAACCACGAGAAGAAGACAATGTCGACCTCGTTGACTGCGCTCTGCGAGAGCATGGCGAGCACCGTCGGCGCGGCGAGACGAAGCACGACGGCCGACGGATTGCCTTGAGTGGCGACTCGCAATCCAGACGGTGAAGGACTAGCCACAGGGGTGAGGAGGCTTAGACCAGACCCTAGCGATGAGCCAGCTTCTCTTGCTTCTCGTAGTCTGAAAGCAGCTCCCCGGCGCTCGTGTGACCAGGATCGAGCTCAAGGGCTTGGCGGAGGGAAGCAAGCGGATCGCCCTTCAGAGTCGCCCGCTCAAGCCGCGCGAGCTCATAGTAGGCATCTGCCGACGGTGCGACGCGGGCCCGGAGCTGGGCCACGGCGAGCGCCTCGCCCCAGGCTTTCACTTTGCGGGCAGTGAGGGTCAGAAGAGCCAGCACCTCAGGGTTATCGAGCCGCCCCTCTGCGACCTCTTTCATGGCGTGATGGGCCGCAATATTTCGCCCAGCCTTGAGCAGCTTCCTCACTCGCTCGAGGGCTTCCGGAGGAACAGTCGAGGGGGGAACGGGCGCGCCTTTCTCGGCCGCTTCCACGACGCGGACGGGCGCTGGCGCCTCGGGACCATCATGGAGCCCTTCCGGATCGACGGGGACCGCAACGTCGTCCAGAGCGTCGATATCGATGACGGGACGTACCGCGGGGGCCTCAGCAGGAGTCGGCGCGTCCACGCGCGAAAATTTTGCGAGTGCGAAGAGACCTGACGCAACCAGCGGAAGCGCGGCGCCGAGGAGAGCGAAGCTCCGCCCCCGGATGGAGGGGCGAGGACGACTTTGGTCCAACGCTTGCCCAAGGGCAGCATGGAACTCGTCTGTCGAACCGAAACGTTTGAGCGCGTCGCGGTGGAGCGCGGTGAGCACAGCGCGGTCGAGGGCCTTCGAGATCATCGCGTCCGGACGAACCTGACTCGGAGCGCGCGGCGCCACGGTCATCTTCGCGGTCAGGAGCGCAGCAAGATTCGGAGAGCCCGAGGGGCCGAGCGGATGGGGCACTTGGCCCGTCAGGCACTCGTAGAGCACAGCACCGACCGAGTAGAGATCGCTGCGCGGTTCCGCCGGCATTCCAGCGGCCTGCTCCGGCGACACGTACTCGGGCGTCCCGACGACTTCCTCCGTTCCTTCGCCCGCGCGATCTCCCTTGGGACCCATCGCAAAAGCGACGCCAAAGTCGATCAGCTTGACGCCACCGTCGCGCGTCAGAAAAAGGTTCGATGGTGTGATGTCTCGGTGAACGATGCCCACCTTGTGGGCGACGCGGAGCGCCCCGAGCACCTCGGAGATGACTCGAATCGCGTCCTTCGGCGCGAGGGGTCCGCGCTCGAGCCTCTTCTCGAGGGTCTCTCCCTCGAGAAGCTCCATCCCGAAGTAGGAGCGGCCGTCCGTCGTGAAGCCAAAGTCATGGATCTTCACGAGGCCCGGATGTTCGAGGCGCGCGAGGGCGCGCGCTTCGGCCCGGAACTGGGCCCGCGCGTTCCCTTGGGGCTTCTGGCTCTCCGGGGTGAGCTTGAGGGCAACAGTTCGCCCGAGATCGACGTGGAGCGCCTCCCAGACCTCGTTGTTTGTCCCTTCGGCGATGGGGCGCACGAGACGATAGCGAGTCCCCGCGAGCAGCCCGTCTCGCTCTTCTACAGCCTCGGGCTCGGGAGAAGCCTCGGGCATCCCAGCTTCGATCGCGTCCGTACGACGCCGGCGCGGCTCGAGAGAAGGCAGTAGCTTGCGGGCGTCGGCGAGACGACGTGCGAAGTCAGCCCGCGAGCGAGCCGGCTCGGCCGGGTACAACTGGCCCATCAAATGGGCGATGCGTCCGCGCACACTGCGATCTCCGTCAGCGAGGCTTGGAGCCTGTTTCAAGATCTGGACGAGAGCCCGCGCGGCGCGCCCGGCGTCGGAGAGACGACGCTCAGGATCGGTTTCCGTGAGCTGACGAAGTAGCTCGTCGAGCTCCTTCGGAGCGCCGAGCCGCTCAGCGAGCGGCGGGAGGCGCAGCTCGCCCTGAGCGACGCGGCCCTGATGCATAACAGGGTCTCCCTCGAGGAAACGCCGGCCCGCAGCGAATTCCCAGAGCATCACGCCAAAGGCGTACATGTCTGCTGCTTTTCCGCCGGGAATTTGAGCGGCCACCTCGGGCGCGACGTAGCCCGGCTTTGCGTACACAACACCGGACACCGTACGGCAGCGTCGATTTTCTCCGCGCGCGGTGCCGAAGTCGATCAGCTTCAGGTCACCGGCGTAGCCGATCATGACATTTTGGGGACTGAGGTCCCGATGAGCGATCTCGAGGGGAGCACCGGCCGCGTCCGTGCGCGTATGAATGTGCGCGAGTGCGTCAGCGAATCCAATTCCAATCGCCACAGCGTCGGCCCAGGCGACGCGCACCCCGAGCTGGGTCGCGCGAGTCAGGACCTCACCCATGTGACGGCCCTCTACGTATTCCATCACCGCGTAGGGGATATCGTCAGCGGTCGTCTCCGCTTCGATGATCTGCAGCACGGCAGGGTGTGCGAGCTGCGCCATGATGCGCGTCTCGTCGAGGAAACGAGCTCGGAAGCTCTTGTCCTGGGCGTGCTCCTCGCGGATCCGCTTGACGACCACGGGCCGCTCCGCGCCCTCAATGCCCCTGGTTGCTGCCAGGTACACCTCGCCCATGCCCCCGCGGGCCAGCCTCTTCAGAAGCAGAAGCCGTCCAAAAGGGCGCGGTAGTACCTCTTCAGGGTCCCCCACCTTCTCCTTAACTTCCTGTTTTTCTTCAGATTTGAGAACAGGTGCCGCGTCCGCCATGCCTGGAGGTTTGCTCATGTAGGATAAAGTGAGCAAGAAAACTGCGAACTCTCCCCCCCGGGGACGAAAGGACCCCGGACTTGCCCCCCACAAGCCCCCGACTAGTCTGCCCCCCGTGTTTGGGCAGTTGGGCAGGGCAGGTCGCGTCACCGGGAAGACCCGGTGGGAACGCTGGCCGCTATTGGCTTTGGAGCTCGCCCTGTTCGCCTTGTGTTTCGTGTGGTCGACGCCCGCCGAGGCTCGGACCCATGCGGGGCTCTGTGCACCGACAGCACAATCGATGGAGGCGCCCCCGCCAATCTATCCGCGCGAGGAGACCTACGCCTATGCGTGCGACGCCCCTGAGCAGAGGCCTCGCCACTTCTCCGCTACGTCCGACTCAGAGCGTCCGCTGCCGGTGATCCAGATCCCGGTCGACGCCATGAAGGCGGCACCGAGTCTCCGATCTCTGGGAGGCGCGCGCGCCCCTTCTCTCCGCGCACCCTTCCCCGCTGAAGATTCAAGTTCTGGCGTCGAGACAGCTTCGCGCTTGCCGCGACCGCCCCGAGGCTGAATCCCTCTTGTGCCATCCGTGAAGGCGGCCTCCTCGCCCTTCGGGGGCCAAAGGCCTCCTTTCACTCCCGCGCACCACTCTCGCCCGGCCCTCGCTCACGAGCGCGCGCCCCGGCCCTCACAAAGGGCCGAGTTCACCGCAAAGTTCACCTCCGCCCTGCTCGTCCATTCTTCTCAGCAGGGCAACCGAGCTCCGCGCTACTCGGAAAAAACAGCGCACCCAAAGGAGAAAAACGCATCATGAACAAAGGAACCGCAATCGTCGGGTTCTTCATGTCGTTCCTCGCGGGCATGTTCCTCATGTGGGGCATCGATCGCAGTGGCGGCATGGAGATCGCGGCAGAAACGTCGTCGACCTCGGGAGGCACCACCATTGCCTCCCACGAGAAGGCGATCATCCCCGTATCGGCGGAAGATCCGACCTGGGGCAACGCCAACGCCCCCGTGACCATCGTTGAGTTCAGCGATTTCGAGTGCCCCTTCTGCGGCAAGGTCAACCCGACCCTCGACCGCATCAAAAAGGAGTACGGACCGGAGAAGGTGCGCCTTGTCTTCAAGCAGCACCCGCTCCCCTTCCACAAGAACGCTCGTCCCGCCCACGTGGCCGCAGTCGCGGTCAACAATCTCGGCGGCAGCGAGGCCTTCTTCAAGTTCCACGATCTCGCCTTCGCAAACCGAAGCTCCCTCACCCCTGAGAACTTCAAGAAATGGGCAGTCGAAGCTGGTGTCGACGGCGCCAAGTTCGAGAAGTACCTCGCCGACAACAAAGACAAGCTCGACGCCAAGGTCCAAAAGGATATGGCCGTCGCACAGAAGGTCGGAGCTACCGGTACCCCCGCGTTCCGCATCAACGGCGTGACCCTGAGCGGCGCTCAGCCCTACGAGAAGTTCAAGGAAATCGTCGACCAGCAGCTCGCCGAGGCGAAGAAGCTCACGGACTCCGGCACCAAGGCTAGCGAGGTCTACCCGACGCTCGTCGGTCGTAATGCCAAGGCTGCACCCGAGGCTGAAGAAGAGAAGCCCGACACCACCGTCTGGAAGGTCCCCGTCTACCAGGACGATCCGATCCGCGGCCCCAAGGACGCGCTCGTGACGGTCGTCGTGTTCTCGGAGTTCCAGTGCCCCTATTGCAAGCGCGTCGAAGCTACGCTGAGCAAGCTCGTCGAGACTTACGGCAACGACCTCCGCATCGTCTGGAAGGACAACCCCCTTCCGTTCCATCCGCGCGCCGCACCGGCCGCTACCCTCGCTCGCACGGTTTTCTTGGCCAAGGGTGAGAAGGCGTTCTGGGATATGCACGACAAGCTGTTCGAGAGCCAGCCGAAGCTCGAGGACGCCGACCTCCAGGCAATCCTTGCTTCGACAGGCGTGTCCTGGGCTACCGTCTCGAAGGACATCGAAGACGAGAAGTACTCGGACAAGTTCGATCAGAGCCAGGCGCTCGCTGCTGCTCTCGCAGCTCGCGGCACCCCGCACTTCTTCGTCAACGGCACGCGCATCGCCGGCGCCGTTCCCTTCGAGCAGTTCAAGACCGTCATCGACGCCGAGCTGACCAAGGCCAAGGCGGTCCTCGCCAAGGGCGTGCCCCGCGCGAAGGTCTACGATGAGCTCCAGAAGAGCGCGAAGGAGCCGGAAGTTCAGGAAGCAGCTCCCCTCGAGAAGAAGGAAGTTGGTGCAGCTCCTGCCGACTCACCCAGCAAGGGCAACGGCAAGATCGTGATCCAGGAGTTCTCGGACTTCGAGTGCCCCTTCTGCAGCCGGGTCAACCCGACGATCGAGAAGGTCCTCAAGAAGTACGGAAACGACGTGAAGATCGTGTGGCGGAACCTGCCGCTCCCGATGCACAAGAACGCGCCCCTCGCCGCCGAAGCAGCTCATGAGGTCTACAAGCAGAAGGGCGACAAGGCTTTCTGGGACTATCACAATAAGCTCTTCGCAGGTCAGCGTAGCCCCGGTCTCGACCAGGCTAGCCTCGAGAAGTTCGCCGAGGAGCTCGGCGGCATCGACATGGATCGCTTCAAGAAGGCCCTCAACGATCGCACTCACAAAGCGCGCATCGAGGCCGACGTCGAGGCAGCGAACAAGGCAGGCATCCAAGGAACGCCCGCCTTCGTCGTCGGCGGCTACTTCGTGAACGGCGCGCAGCCGTTCAGCGAGTTCAAGCGCGCCATCGAAGCCGCCAAGAAGGGCAAGTAAGCCCTGCCTCCTTCGGGAGGTCTCTGAAAAAAGCGCGCGAGGGTGTCTCGGCGCCTCGGGTCTCCTGGAAAAGGGGCCTCGGGGGTCGGTGCCCCTCGCGCGACTCTTTTTGTGGGGTCACTGGATCGACCGCCGATGAACTACCTCAGGTCGTGTGGAAGCCCTGCCAATCAGTTTTCCGCCAAAAAATCCGTTCCAGGCGGGCGCATTTTTCCTTCACTCGGGCGCTCGATGACCGTGTCGTCCCGTGTTACCCTAGATAGGTTCAGGTCCGAAAACCCCCCATGCAGATAGAGATGCGCCCCTTCGGAAAACAGACGCTTGCTCGTCTCTTTCCTCTTTTCGGGGTGGCTCTGCTCGCGCTGACGAGCGTCGCGTGCAATCCGCCGAACGCCGAGCGTCCGCAGACGAAGAAATTCGTGCCGCGCGCCGAGGTCCAGACCCGAGAGCACGTCCAGGGCGCCCATAGTGGATTGAGCCCGCTCGGTCTCGAGCCGGAGTCTCGCTGCGAGAACATCGAACGACCGAACCCCGAGCGCTGGTCGAAGGAAGTCGACCGGTACCTCGAAGAGGACGAAAAACAATTCCCTGAGCCCGGGCGCGTCGTCTTCGTCGGCAGCTCGAGCATTCGCCTCTGGAAAACGCTCGAGACGGATATGGCCCCGGTCCCGACGCTTCGCCGCGGACTCGGTGGCGCGATCATTCGCGACGCGATCTACTACGCCGATACGCTGATCGCGCCCTACGAGCCGGGAGCCGTGGTGCTCTACGCCGGGGACAACGACATTGCTGCGGGAATTCCGCCGGCTTGTGTCCTTTCGGACGTGAAGCGATTCGTCCAGAGGGTGCGTGAGCTCGGCGTGACGGGTCCGGTCTACTACGTCGGAATCAAGCCAAGCCCGAGCCGCGAAGCTCTTTGGCCGAAGATGCAGGAAGC
Organism: Pseudomonadota bacterium; assembly: GCA_023428245.1. GTDB lineage: Bacteria > Myxococcota_A > Polyangia > Polyangiales > Polyangiaceae > NIC37A-2. Next base: position 40,851 of record JAEYYX010000077.1, on the reverse strand, counting down.
CAACGAGGCGATCCGTAAGTTCATGAGCGAAGACGATTCGCTCCATTTCGTCGACGTCAGCCAGTCGATGCGCCTCGAAAATGGAACGCTGAACCCCGTCTTCTTCCAGTCAGATCGACTGCACATGACCGAAGAGGGCTACAGGGCCTGGACCGATCGTCTGAAGCCCGTCCTACTCGGACGCAGCTAACCCAGTGCCTTACCCCTTGCCCTGGTTCGCCAGCCCGAGCGCGGTATGAAGGCAAGAGGGTCATGGCAATAGTGGACGTCGTTTCTCCTTTCGACGGCTCAAAGGTGGGAGCTTTTGAGCTTTGTGATGAAGCCGAGCTCGAGCGCAAGCTCGCTGCCGCGCACGCCATCTACGAAGATCGGAGCCGTTGGCTTTCGAAGGAAGCGCGCATTCAGGTCCTCGGCCGACTCGCCGAGTTGCTCGAGGCAGACCTCGAAGGCGCGGCGCGCCTGGCTGCGAGTGAAGGCGGAAAGCCCCTCATTGACTCGCGGGTCGAGGTCCGCCGCGCCATCGAAGGAATCAGGAAGGCACAGAGCGGAGTGAGCAACCTCACGGGCCACGAAGTGCCGATGGATGTGAGCGCCGCGTCGCGGGGGCGCTTCGCCGTGACCTACCTCGAACCGCGCGGTGTCGTGCTCGCGGTGAGCGCTTTCAATCACCCGCTCAATCTCCTCATTCATCAAGGAATCACCGCGATCGCGGCCGGTTGCCCCGTTCTCATCAAGCCGTCCCGTCGAACGCCGCTCTCGGCGCTCTATCTGCGCTCGCTCCTCGAAAAAGCCGGTCTTCGGGAAGGCTACGCCGAAATCCTCTTGACCGATGGAGAGCTGACGCGGCGCGCTGTCGCCGATCAAAGGGTGGCGTTCCTCTCATTCATCGGCTCTGCGAAGATCGGCTGGAGTCTTCGCAAAGAGCTCGCCCCAGGTGCTCAAGCCACTTTTGAGCACGGCGGCGTCGCACCTGTCCTCCTCGACGAGACGGCGGACTTCGACGCGGCGCTCCCGCTGATCGCCAAGGGCGGCTATTACCACGCAGGTCAGGTCTGCGTTTCGGTGCAGCGGGTGTTCGTCCCTCGCGCGCGAGCCAGAGAGTTCGCTGAGAAGCTCGCCGAGCGTGCGCGTGCACTCAGAGTCGGCTCTCCGCTCCTTGAGACCACCGAAGTCGGTCCGCTCATCGAGCCTTCCGAGGTCCGACGAGTCGACGAGTGGGTCTCGGAGGCTCGCGAAAACGGCGCCGAAGTCCTGTGCGGCGGAAGGCCCATCGATGAGCGCCTTTACGAGCCCACGGTCCTCTACGCTCCGAGCCAAGAGGTGAGACTATCGAGAGAAGAGGTGTTCGGTCCCGTCGTCTCGGTCTATCCCTACGAAGACCTCGATCAAGCTGTGGCCTGGGCGAACCTGCCTGGCGCCTATTTCCAAGCCGCCCTCTTCACCAATCGCTTGGATCGAGCGCTCGATCTCGGTCGCCGCCTCCACGGCACCACAGTGCTCATCAACGACCACACAGCCTTCCGCGTCGACTGGATGCCCTTCGGGGGACACCGCGACTCGGGGCTCGGCATCGGGGGCATCGAGCAGGCCATGCACGACATGAGCTTGCAGCGGATGCTGGTGCTGCGGGCGCCCGGCTGAGCTCACTGCTCCAGAATGCGCTCGGCGGGTACGGCTGAGCTCGCCCGTCGAGTGGGGCGACTCGAGGAGTCGTGGGTGCCTCGCCTTCTACTGTTGCGGTACTATCCAGCGGACGGCTCAGAAGGGAACCGCTTTTCCGGGCGCCCGGGCGAGCCTTTCTTCCTGGCCCGAGGGCCAGGATCCTTGAGGTTCTCATCTCTCGGCCTAGACTGCGTCCTTGTCCCCCTCCCCTGGGACCCATTTTCCTCACTCGCGTATGACCAAACAGAGCCCCTCGGGAAGCTGGCGCACCGCCGATGTCTCGGCGGCTCGTGTCCCTCAAGAAGAGGAGGCGCCGCGTATCCCGACGAACCGGAGCGGCCAGTACCCTGCGCTCGGATTGGGTGAGAGCGAGGAACAGGTCGCGGCTGTCATCGCGGCGGCCCCGGCAGACCCCTTCCTGCCCGCCGATCCGGTAACGCGCACGCACGGTGAGGTCTTTGGTTCGGTCGCTGAAGCCGAAGCGCCTCCTCCGCCCGCCACCGGCGATCATCCATTCCGAAAGCCCTTCGCGTCCCTTTCTCCGACAACGAGGCTCGAAGACATTCCGTCCTTCCCCCCCTCGGCGCCTCCTTCGATGCGCCGCCCTTTCGCGGCGGGCCCGCCCCGGCGACTCGGAAGCTGTCAAGTCCACCGGATCGCGCTCTCGCCGGGCGGTGAGTGCGTTCTGTGTCGGCGCGAAGCAAAGGCGAAAGCGGACTCGAAGCGCGGAGTCTTGGGCCCCGTCCTGCTCGGCCTCGTCCTCTTGCTGTCGTTCGCGCTCGGCGCCTTCCTGTTCAAGAGCTTCCGCTGACGCGCAGCCCGGGCTGACGCGCGCCGCATGCTGAGGCACAGCACCCGCTCACGCTCACCGATGCGGCGGTGCGGCTCACTCGCCTTTCGGCGGATGACAGCGGAATGCGCTCAAACTCGGCAGCTCGATCGGAGGCCGACCAAGCGAATAAGCCTCGAGCGCTCGCGCACGTGCCGGGGAGTCGGGATGGCTCGAAAGCCACACGGGCATGCTCACTGAGTCCTCCGATATGCGCGTCAAAAAGCGGCCGAGCGCGGCCGGGTTGATACCGGCTCGGACCAACAGAAGGGCGCCCTTTTCGTCTGCTTCGCTTTCCTGCGTGCGGCTGAAGGAGGTGGTGCTGAATTTGTTATAGAGTTGTGCGGGGACCTGAAGCCCGATTCCCGAGAAAAAGAGCTGAAAAAGGATGCCAACGCTCGCTTGTTTGAGGGCGCGCGTCGTCGAGTGTCTCTGGATAGCGTGCTCGAGTTCGTGGGCTAAGACCCCCGCGACCTCCGCGCTCTCTTTCGCCGCCTCGACGAGGCCCCGGTTGACGATGATGTAACCGCCCGGGAGCGCGAACGCGTTCGCGGTGGTGTCGTCCGCCACAAAATAGCGAAAGGAGAATGATTTGTCCGCGGCCGCCGCCTCGAGCGGCGCCCCGAGCGCCTCGACGTAGGAGAGCGCCTCAGGCGCTGTACAGCCGGACGTGGTCTTCTCAACGGACATGAAGATCGCGGCGCCGAGCTTCTCGTCAACCGCGCGGGGAATCAGCGGGAGCGCGAGCGCGGTGAAGCGTCCAGCAAAAGCGACGAGCACCCCCGCGAGCAAAATGAACACCGAAGCGATCAGAGAGAGCTCAACGAGCATCCTGCGCGATCCCACGGAGAAACCGCTCGATGGCGCAAGCGGCGGAGCGAGACGTGGAGGCGGCGGCGCTATCCTCGGATCGGCGTCTGACACCCGAACCTACTACGGCGAAATCGGAACCCTTGCCAGACGGACTTTGGCAAACGATTCTACCGCCGTGCAAACTCAGATCGAACATGGGCCCTCTTTCGCGTGGCTCAAGGTCGCGCTGTCCCCCGGAGATGAGATCCAAGCAGAAGCTGGCGCGATGGTGACCTGTTCGACGACAGTTGAGATGTCGACGCACCTGAACGCTGGTCGGAGCGCCGGAATCTTTCGGGTCTTCTTGGCCTTTGTCGTCGCCTTGTTTCGGAAGTTCCTCGGAGGCGAGACGATCTTCGTGAACCGCTTCCGAGCGCCGGAACGAGGCGAGGTCGTGCTCGCTCCTGCTCTCTCCGGGCACATCATCGAAAAGTCGCTGCAAGGCGGCCAAACGCTCTTCGTTCAGTCCGGGTCCTACCTCGCAAGCACAGGCACCATCGATACCAAGCTGAAGTTCGGCGGCCTCCGAACCCTCTTCGGCGGAGAAGGCCTGGCGCTGCTCGAGTGCTCCGGAGACGGAAACCTCTTCATCAACTCCTACGGGAGCGTCCTGCCGATCCCGATCAACGGCAGTTTCACCGTCGACACTGGACACATCGTGGCCTTCGAAGGAAACCTCGATTTTAAAGTACGAAGCATCGGCGGCTTCAAGTCGCTCCTCTTCTCCGGAGAAGGACTCGTCTGTGAATTCTCGGGCACCGGCACCGTCTACATCCAATCGCGCAATCTGAGCTCGCTCGTCTCTTGGCTGAGCCCGCTTTTGCCCGCCTAAGTAAAGGCTAAAGCACATGCATTTTGAGATCGCTTACAACCCCGCGCACTCGCTCGCGACAGCCTACCTCGGACCTCACGAATCATTCCGTGCCGAGGCCCAGGCCATGGTCAGCATGTCGGGGACAGTCAGAACCGAGACCACCGCTACGAGCAAGGGACAGGGCGGGTTCCTCCGCGGCCTGAAGCGCGTCGCCTTCGGCGGTGAGTCATTCTTTCAAAACCGATTCTCGACCGATGGGAATCCAGGGCAGGTGTGCCTGGCTCCGGCGCTCACGGGTAGCATGGTGGTGCACGAGCTCGGCATCGGACGCGACCTCCTGATCCAGGGCTCGAGCTACGTCGCGAGCGCCGAGACCGTTGAGCTCGACACGCAGTTCCAGGGACTCAAGAGCCTCTTCTCGGGCGAGTCCTTCTTCTTCCTCAAAGCTTCCGGACAGGGCCCTGTCCTCATGAACGCCTTCGGCGCCATCGAGGAGCGAGAGCTGAGTGGGGAGCTGGTCGTCGACACCGGCCATTTGGTCGCGTTCGAAAGCGGCATCGAATACACGATTGGGAAGGCCGCCTCCGGCTGGATCCAGAGCTTCTTGAGCGGCGAAGGTTTCGTGCTCCGCATGCGAGGTCACGGGAAAGTCTGGCTCCAAAGCCGCAATCCGAAGGAATTCGGCAGCACCGTGGGCAAGCTGCTTCCGCCCCGCGAAGGCTGATCTGAAAGGGAATTTTCGTGAAGTACGACATCATCGACTCCCCTGACTACGCCCTCTTGCAGATCGTCCTCTCGCGAGGAGAACAGATCGTTGCCGAGAGCGGTGCCCTCGTCGCGAAGGATACAGGCATCGGGATCCAGACCAGCATGCGCGGGGGTCTCCTCGGCGCAGCCAAGCGTAAGTTGCTCGGCGGCGAGTCCCTGTTCCAGAACACATACACCGCGAGCAGCGATGGAGAGCGGCTCTTCCTCGCAGGTGCGGCGGAGGGAGATCTCCGGGCAAAGGTGCTAGCGCGCGGAGAATCCTTCTTCCTCCAGAGCGGCGCTTACGTTGCGCACCACGGCTCCGAGCTCAAAATCGACACCAAGTTCGGAGGCGTGCGCGGATTCTTCAGCGGAGTCGGCTTCTTCATGCTGCGCATCGAAGGTCCCGGCACCGTCTTTTACGGAAGTTACGGGGCGATCCATGACATCGAACTCTCGGGTGGGTCTTACACCGTCGATACTGGACACATCGTCGCCTTCACGGAGCGGCTCGACTATCGAATCCGGACCTTCGGGGGCTTCAAGGGCCTCTTCTTCAGCGGAGAAGGTCTCGTCGCCGACTTCCAGGGCCAAGGAACCGTCTCCGTCCAAACGCGGAACGCCGCGAGTCTCGCCTCCTTCCTGCATCCTTTTCGGCGCGTGAAGGCTCGCAACAACAACTGAAACTCAAGAGCCGCCGCCTGAAACTCAAGAGCCGCCAGAAGCGAACCTCCATGTGCTGAGAGGCGCTTCTGACTGGTCCACTTTCGAGTGCGGATGGGGGGCTTTACTGCGCGCCCGGTTCGGAAGCGTCGCGCCGGGCGCTCTTTAGGATCAGCCAAAGGCTGAAGAGTGCAACAGCCACCCCGAACACTTCGGCGACGCCGCCGAGCTGAAGCCACGGAAGCTTGGCTCCCAGTACGACAAACCCAGCCATCAGAAGGCCCGCGAGCGCCTCTCCCGTGATCAGGCCGGCTCCGACGAGCGTCGCCCGTGAGCCTGTCTCACGAGCAGCGACGCGGCTCGCGATGGCTCCGAGCATCATCGCCACCTCAAGCTCAAGAGGAAGGTAGAGCCCCACGGCGACAGCAAGAGCGGGCACAATCGGCCGGCCCGCCTTCCTCAACAACACGTTCACGAAATGGATCACGACGGGCACGAGCGCGCCCGGGAGCACGTAGTTCCATGGGAGCGATCCTCCGAACACACCATGAACCACAGCGGCCATCAGCGTCGCCTGAGGCGCGCGAAGCGGATTCGGATGCTCTGCGGTCGGCGCTCCGAAGCCGTAGGCCGTCTCGAGAAGCTCGAGAACAGGAGCCAGAACCAGCGCCGCTGCAACCACACCGACGAGCTGGGCGATCTGTTGAGAGCGAGGTCGCGCGCCCAAGATAGTCCCCGCTTTCAGGTCTTGGATGGTGTCCCCCGCGATGGCGAGGGCCGTGCACACCGCGGCGCCGACGAGCAGCGCCGCTGCTTCGAGCAATCCTGCTCGAACCTCGAAAAAGCCCCGCATCAGGACGAAAAGCCCTGAAACAATGAGGAGCGTAGCCAAGGTCACGCCGCTCACCGGGTTGTTCGAAGATCCGACGAGCCCCGCCATGTACGCGGCGACCGCAGAGAAGAAAAAGGCGAACACCAGCGTACACACCAGGATCACCGCGGCCCAAAGGACGCTGCCCAGGCTCGCTACGCTCGTCGCAAACACGATCGCGAGCGCAAACACCACAAGAAGGACAATCGACCTTTGCCCGAGATCGACCCCGGACTGTCGCCTGTCGCTCCGTGTCAGCATCGAGAGGGCACTGGCGATGGGCCTGCGCAGCCCGAATAAAGTCATCACTCCCCCAGCAGCCATCGCACCCACACCGAGAAAGCGAGTGTGCGCAGACCAGGCGGCCCAGGCTGCGTCCACCGGAGATCCCGAAGGCTCCGCCACAAACGGGATCACGAAGAGCCAGTTCACGAGCCCGCCGAGCAAGAGGAAAGAGGCGACGCGCACCTGGACGATCGCCCCGACGCCAAAGAGCGCCGGAGAGAGCGCCGTACCGAGCACCCAAGAGCGGCCACCGAGCGAAAGAACGTGGGTGGTTTGGCTCGAAAGAACGCCGAGCCCGCCTTCGAACGCTTTGGTGACGAAGGCGAGCAGAGCCGCGCCCCCGAGCCAGAGGCCGCCTTTCTGTCCAGTGTCATCGGGCGCTGCGGCGTCATGTTCAGCGTGACCGACGATGAGGACGTTGGCAGTCGCGGTTCCTTCAGGGAAGGGCAGAGCTGCTTCTTCGATGAGGATGCGCCGGAGCGGGATCGTGAAGATCGTGCCGAGGATGCCTCCGCCGAGCAGAAGCGAGAGCGTCTCGAAGTACCCAAACCCCGTCCACACGCCGACCATGAGCAAAGCGGGCAACGTGAAGATGGCGCCTGCGGCGACGCTCTCTCCCGCAGAGGCCGTCGTCTGCGCCAGGTTGTTCTCGAGGATCGTGCCGCGCACCGCCCTGAGGACAATCATCGAGACAACCGCCGCAGGAATCGACGCGGACACTGTCATGCCCGCGAACAGCCCGAGGTATGCGTTCGCCGCCGCCATCACGGCGCTCAGGACTGCGCCGAGGAGGAGCGCCCTGAGCGTGAATTCCTTCGGTCCCGTCATCCCATTCTTTCCTCGCCCCAGAAAAGCTCGGGACGACTCTGACTCAATTGCGCCAGCGAGCGCGCTCGAACGCTGCCATCTTCTCGAGACGCCCCTGCTCGCGGATGAACGCGCCGTATGCTGAAGGAACCCTCGGATCGCGCATGAAGACGCTGAGGACCTGTCCAGCCGCCTTCGCGTCATGGGTCGCGCGGTGAGCGTTATCGAGCGGGATCCCGAGCCTCTCACAAACATCCGACAGAGCACGGCTCTTCTCGGTCTTCTGGAGCTCTCGGGCCCAGGTCAAAGGATCGATCCAGGTCACACTCGCGCGAAGCGCGGGAGCCAATAGACCTGCGCCTTCGGGGGCGACTCGGGACACTTCTGCGAGGAGGAACGCCTTGTCGAACTCGGCGTTGTAAGCAACCGGCATCGCCCCCTCGAGCGCCTTGGAGAGCTCGGCGAACACTTCGCGGAAGGTCGGCTTGTCCTTGACGTCCTCGTCTGTGATGCCGTGGACAGCGATGACCTCCTCCGGGATGGGACGCTCAGGATTGATCAGGGAGCCATATTCCCCAACCCACTGTCCGCCCTCGAAAAAAGAAACGCCGACTTCGACGATGCGATCATTGTCTGCATCGCGACCCGTCGTTTCGGTATCGATCACCGCCCAGCGACCCTCGAGGATCGCAAATTCCGGCGTCCACTCCTCAGCCAAGCCAGCGACTTGGACGCGGAGCAGGTGCGCGATGCCCGGATAGTGGAGGCCAGTGCGAAAGCACCCGCCTCCTTCCATGCCACCCTTCATGCTCGGTCTCCCAAGCTCACGGCGCCGGGCTCTTTCCGGTCTCAGGAGCCGCAGGCGCTGGCGCGGCTGCGGGCTTCTTCGCGGTCTTGTCTTCGTTCAGCTTGCGCTCAAGCTCGAGCCATTCGACAAGTTCACGCTTCAGGTCCATCGAGAACTCAAAGGCGCGACCGTTGATGAAGATCGAAGGCGTGCCCTTCAGATCGAGCTGTTCACCCTGCTTGCGGTCCCTACGAACAGCATCAGCGATCGCCTCGCTCCGGAGGTCCTTTTCGAAGCGAACGACATCGAGACCAATCTTTCGCGCCAGCTCCAAGATGCGCTCTTTGGTCGGAGGAATGTCGCTCGCGAAGAGCTCATGGTGCATCTCCCAGAACTTCCCTTGGAGGTCGGCGGCTGCCGCGGCGCGCGCTGCGATCTCGGCGTTCTGGTGGATCGGCAGAGGGAAATTCTTGAATACGAAGCGAACGTCAGGATTCTTCTCGACGACTTCGTCGAGCGCGGGGCTCACGGCGCGGCAAGCCGGGCATTCGAAATCGGCCCACTCGACGATGATGAGCCGCGCATCGGTCGGCCCACGGCTCGGCGAACCGCTCAGGTCGATTTCCTTCGCTTTTTTCGCGCTGAAGCGATTCTCGTAAGCCTGAGCGACCTGACCACGACTCATGCCGTGCTTGACCTTGGTCAGGAGGAATTCAGCCGCGGGGAGACAGGCTGAGCAGGGGCGGTCCTTCTGCACGCACTCAGCCACGCTCACGGGAACCGATTCGCACGGGGAAAGCAGCTCGGAAACGTGCGCCGACCACTCGGCCTTTTCCCGTGGGGTCAGGTCTTTCGTGTCGACTCCGGGCAGCTCGACGGCTTGGCGGGGGCGCTCCGTAGCGGCCGGAGGGCTCGATTCTGAGTCGCCTGGGGACCGACACGTCGTCAAGTTCAAATTGAGGAGCATGCAGCCGATGAGGGCGAGGCCGAGACGCGGGGTCAACATCGGCGCGGAGCCTAGATCGGGGGGGACAGTCGCGAAACCCAGACCCTGTGGTAAATCGCCCGCCATGCCTTCTTGGCCCCCCGCCTTGCCGGGCCGCCCGGGTTCACCCCGCTGGGACCCGAGCGAGCGCCCGCCCACCGATTTTGGAGCTTCGGCGATTCCGAGCGCACTGCCCGCCGGCGTAAAGAAGCTCGTGGCCATCGGCGGTGGCCGGGGCGGTGCCGGGCACAGCGTCCTGACGGTCAACCTCGGCGTCTACCTCGCCCAGCTCGGCCGTAAGGTCGTCCTCCTCGACGCAGATCCGACCTGCCCCGCACTCCACTCGATGCTCGACGTCGAGGTCCCGACCGACCTGGGGGACCCGGACGCCTTCGATGAGGAAGAGCTGATCCCCCTCGGCACCCACATCCAAGGCCTCACGTTCATTCCACAAAGGTACTCGCGCTCGAGCACGACGCCGCTCCGCCCTGGGCGCAAGCCCCGCTGGACGCGCCAGCTCCAGAATCTCGACGCGGACTACATCCTGATCGACCTCGGTGCCGGTACCTCCCCCGCGGCGCTCGATGTGTTCGCCGGTGCCGATCTCGGCATCTGCGTCACAACGCCCGATCCTCCCGCTGTCGAAGGGACCTATCGCTTCTTGCGCGGTCTCTTCCAGCGAAAGCTGCGCCGGCTCTACATGAAGGATCGGCACCGCGCGCGCATCGTCGAGCGCGCCCAAAAGGAGCTGCCTCCTCTGCCTTCGCCCTTGGCCGTACTCCGAGAGCTCGCGCGCTACGATCGCAGCATCGCCGACATGGCCGCGAGCGAGCTCGCTTCGATTTCGGCCTATTTCGTGGCGAGCACGACGAAGATGAGACAAGACGTGGAGCTCTCTCGTTCCATGGCGGACATGGCTGGACGTTACCTCGGCATCTACGCCGAAGACCTCGGGCACGTAGAACAGGATGACGCGATCTCGCTGTCCGTCGTGCGCCGGAGGCCGCTCTTGCTCGATAACCCCTCGTCCAAGAGCGGCCGAAACCTCGAGCGCATCGCGCGGCGTATGGTGGCGGTACTCACCTCCCGCGCTGCTCGAGGGCCACGTCCGGCGGCACCGTTCAAAGACGATCTGCCGAGTCTCTACGACGTGCTCTGGACACACCCGAGCGCGAGCGACGAGGAGCTCCGGCGCGCCTACAAGAGGCAACGTGAGCTCTTTCAGAGCGGCAGCTTGCCGCTCGCATCGCTGCTCAGCGAAGCCGAGACCGAGTTCGAGCGGCTCCGCCTCGAAGAGGCCCAAAAGACGCTGCTCGATGCGGTGCGCCGAAGGGCCTACGACCTCTCCTATTTTCCGGAGAAAGAGGCGCGCGAGGCCGAACCGAGTCCTGCCCAGAGCGAAGCTCGTCGCCTCGAACAAGCGGCCCTCCGCGCCGAACTCGCTCACGAACTCCACGCCGAGACCGAGTTCACCGGCGAGCTCTTCCGCCGGGTTCGAGAATCCCAAGGCATCGAGCTCGAAGACATCGCCCAAAAAACCAAGATCTCTCTTTCGCACCTCGCCGCCATCGAGAACGAAGACTTCGGTTCCCTACCCGCTGAAGTGTACACGCGGGGCTTCGTCACTCAGATGGCCGGCTTGCTCGGCCTGGACAAAACCCAGGCCACCCGCTCCTACCTCCGCAGGTTCCGCGCTCGAAAGAAGGCCGCTGCCGTCGAGCGGCCCTGAGAAGGGATGGAAGCTCTCACGACGTCGGAAGCGCCCACAGGGCCCGCTCGCTCGAGCGGGCGCCGAGCGGGGAGATGGTTCGCGCTGCTGCCCGTTCGCCTCAAAGATCGCGATCTCGAGTTCGGCATCGCGCTTTTTCTGATCGCGCTACTCCCTCGCTTGTTCGTCGCCATCGCCTTCACCGGCGAACCCGTCTGGGACGGCCACTACTACAACCTCGGCGCCGAGCGCATCGCGGAAGGCTTCGGCTACTCCGAAGAGATCCTGCGAGACGGGCAGAAGGTGACCAAACCCTGGTCCCACTATCCCGTCGGCTACAGCGCGTGGCTCGCACTCTTCTATAAGATCTTCGGTACGAGCTTTACCTTGTTCGGAACCGAAATCCGGGTGGGGCCCCTCGTCGGCGCGCTCACAGGTGCGCTGCTCGCCTTCTTCACCCATCAACTCGCGCGGCATTTCCTGAGTCCCGGGCGTGCCCGCATCGGCGGGCTGATCGTCGCTCTCCATCCCGGCCTCGTCGCCTACGCCGGTCTGGTCATGACCGAACCTCTCGCCGCATTGCTCGCGATCGCAGCGCTCTTCGCGTACGTCGAGCTCAGGCCCAACCTCTTGCGCGCACTCGTGACAGGCGCGCTCATCGCTTTCGCCACCTTGGTGCGCCCCCTCTCTCTCTCGCTCGTCCCGGCGCTCCTTTTCTTGGGTGTGCCCCGTGGTCAGAACCGTTTTTTGAGCGTGGCGCTCACGACCGCCGCAAGCCTGCTCTTCATTTTGCCTTGGACGGTCCGAAACTGTCGGGTGATGGATGGCTGCGCCCTGGTGTCGACGAATGGCGGCTGGAATTTGGCGATCGGGGCAATCACCGAGAGCGGGCGCTTCGAAGCGCTCAAAGCGTCCGACGGCTGCCCCGTCGTCACCGGTCAGGTCCAACAAGATCGCTGTTGGTCCGAGGTCGCCGTCGCGACAATCATCGCCGACAAGGCCCGTTTCGTCCGGGTCATCCCGAAGAAGCTCGCCCAGACCTACGACCATGAGTCGTTCCCCATCGAGTACCTGCACGAGGCGCGCCCGGAGCTCTGGTCCGAAGAGCAAAGGGCTCGCGGACGCGAGATTTTGACCGACGTTCATCGACTCCTCTTGGCCGCCGCAGCGCTCAGCTTCGTGCCCCTTCGGCTCCGAGGCCCAAGCTCCGCGAGGCTAGCAAGTGCCCTAGCGGGCTCTTTCTCCCTCCTGCTCGCGGTCTATTGCTTCCGGAGCAATTCACATCCTTTCTACTTATTGGTGCTCTGGATGCTCGCCTCGGCTCTCGTTCCTCTACCAGGAAGAGGTCCCCTCTCGCAGGTAGAGCGAGCGCTTTGGGTCTTGGTCGCGCTGACGACCCTCAGCTTTGCCGTCTTCTTCGGTGAAGATCGCTACCATTTCGTGCTCACGCCGATCTTCGCGCTGCTGGCTGCGGGTTTGCTCCGCACTCGAAAGGCCCTCCCCCCAGCGCAAGGAGAGGTTTGACGATGGACGCGCTGGTCGGCCGCGTGGAAGGACGTCGCGGGCGCGAAGAGATTCGCGCGCTCCTCTTGCGTTCTGCGGTACTCGCCTTCGAAGAACAGCACGGACGACCAGCAACGGACGAGTTCTTGCTCGGAGAAGGACTCGTTCGTTCCGAACTCGAGCACGACTCCACCTGGGTCTCGCTCCCGCTCGCCCGCCGCGTCCTCACGCGCGTCGCTGTCGAGGTCGGCGACCATGCGATCAGCGAACGCCATCCACTCACGCGGCTCCCGGAGGGCATGGGCGTCAGCGTAACGATGCTCCGACGCACCACGAGCCCGCTCGACGCTTACCGCACGTTTCCTACAATCGCTGTCGATAGCTGGCGCGTGGGCCGTTTCGCCATCTCTGAGGAGAAGACGAACCAGGTCACAATGGTCTACTATCCGACGCCGGGAACCGAGCCCGATCAAGCGCATCGCTGCTTTTGTCTCCTGCGCCAAGCCGAGCTTCGAGTGATTCCGCGCCTCTGGGATCTCGAATCGGCCCGTCTCACAGAGACATCCTGTATCGCGAATGGCGATCCGTTCTGTAGTTATGAGCTCTCATTTCGCCAGCCCGGTGACCTCCCGCTCCCGAACTGGGCACCCCTGCCTTTCGGGCTGCTCTCGGCGGCGCTGGCCCTGCCAGCAAGCCTCGTCACCTCTGTCGCTTGTTTTTTCGGGCTCGCCCTCGCGGGCTATGGCGTGCAGAAGGCGGTCTCTGCGTTCCACAAGACGCAGTCCCTGCGGGCATTCGAGGCCCACCGCATCGACGCCCTCGAGCACTCTCTCGACCAGCACGGGAGCCTCCGCGCCCGGGGAGGCGATCTCACTCAGAGCGTGCTCGGCGGGAAGTACCAGATCCTCCGGCCCGTCGGCTCGGGTGGGATCGGGACCGTTTACGCAGCAGAGCACCTGGGCCTCGGGTTCCAAGTCGCGGTTAAGGTTCTGCGCGGCGCAGCCGCCGTCGACGCGAGCGAGGTGGCCCGGCTCCGTCGCGAAGCCCGCGTCCAAATGTCCATCGAGCACCCGAACGTCGTCCGCACGTTCGATCTCGACCAGCTCCCCGACGGCACACTCTACGTGGTGATGGAACTCTTGCAGGGCATGAGCCTGCATGAGCTGATGCGACGCGGCCGGCGCATCTCCTACCACGTAGGCCTGCCGCACTTCATTCAGGTTTGCCGTGCACTTTCCGCTGCGCACAAGCTCGGGATCGTCCACCGCGATCTCAAACCGGCCAACGTGTTTTTGTGCGAGGGCGGCATCGTCAAAGTCCTCGATTTCGGAATGAGCAAGCTCGCCGAAGACGAAACCCTGACGCAAGAAGGCTATACGCTCGGCACCCCTGAATACATGAGCCCTGAACAATGTAGCGGCGGCGAGGTTGAGCCGCGGAGCGATATCTACGCGCTGGGGGTCTTGATGTACGAAGCGCTGTCCGGTGGACTACCCTTCCGCGGCAAGACCAGGCAAAAACTCCTTGAGCACCACCAAGTCTCGACTCCGGAATCCTTGCTGTCGCGCCATCCCGAATTGAATCTCCCTCCGGCCCTCGATCAGATCATCATGGCTTGCCTCAAGAAGCACCCCGACCAGCGGCCCGCGAGCGCCGACGAGCTTGAGCACGCGCTGACGAAAGTGCTTGAAGACTCCCGCCGCAAGGTCGATCCTTCGCCAGGAGGTCTCTCATGAGGCTCCGCGCTTCTCTGAATGCGGCTCTCGTCCTCTTTGGAGCCATCGCGCTCGCCCCTTCGGCGCCCGCGTTTCCTCATACGCTCAGCAAAGGTGAGACGCTCGCCTCCCTCGCAAAGCGCTACTACGGCACACCGCAATTCGAGCGGGTGCTCTCGACGGTCAACGCGCTCGACCGCGGGGGACCTCGCGCGCTTGCGCCGGGGATGATCCTCGAGATTCCGGCCCACAGTTATCTCCGAGTGGCGCCCGGTGATACCTGGCAGAGCCTCGCCGAGGTTCACCTGGGGCACCCCGAGCGCGCCACAACCCTTTCTCAACAAAACGACTCAGAACCTTGGCTCACGCCGGAGATCGGGCGCGTCATTCGGCTCCCCTACAACCTGAGCTGGGTCTTGAGCGGCGATGAGAGCCTCGCGACTCTCGCCTATCGCTTCATGGGCAGCACGAAGCGGGCTTACGAGCTCGCCGTCTATAACCAGCTCAAAGACGGGAAGTTGAAGGCGGGCCAGGTGCTCTTGATTCCTCTCAAGGACCTCTCGCTCACGTCAGAAGGTGAATCGGCGGCGGCGCGCGGTTGTCAGCCAGAAGCGTCGCTCCGCGACGAGCAAGCGCTCCGGGCTCAGGCTCAGGCACAAGCGGAACTCGCAGAGCTCTATCTCGACGTGCGCGCGGGACGTTATACGCGCGCGCTGACGCGAGCTGCCGAGCTCCGGGCCCTCGGAAATCTCCCGAAACCGAAGCAAGTCGAGCTCCTCGTGCTCGAGCTCGAAGCGCAGGTCGCCTTTGGCGCTGTGGGCCCTGCTCGCAGCACCTGTGAAGCGCTCCGAGAGCTAGCCCCGGACCATCGTTTCGATCCCATCGAGACAAGTCCCAAGATCCTCGATGCCTGTCCGGCGAAAGATGAGCCGAAGACCCCATGATGCCTGAAGATGCGCCGGAGCCCCGAGTCGATCCCCCAAAGCCGGAAGAGGAAACCTTCCGTCCGAGCCGTGGACTGATCCTCTTGGGCGTGTTTTTCCTCTTGCTCGGGGCCGGCGCCGGTCTCGTTATGAGCGCTGCTACCTTCCGCTGATCGGCTCATGGCGCGTCCTCGCGAATCCCGCTCAGAAGACTACGCGCTCCGCGCCGAGCTCGGGCGTCTCGACGTCGCGCCCCTCCGCCTGCTGGCTCGTCGCTTGGCATCCGGGCATCAGCTCGGCATGCACCATTCCCGGAAAAAAGGCGCGGGTCTCGAGTTCCTCGGCCACCGCGAGTACACGCCGGGCGACGATCTCAGACACCTCGACCGCCGCGCGCTCCTTCGGCACGGCCGGTACCTGATCCGAGAGTTCCAGATCGAGACCGAGCGCCCGCTCCACCTCATCGTCGATACCTCGCGCTCGATGGACTTTGGCCGCGCCGAAGACGGCTCCGGCGAAACGAAGCTCGATCGAGCACGCCTGCTCGCGGGCGCCAGCACCTTGCTCGCGCGTAGGGCAAACGACCCGGTAGGACTCACCTGTTATGGGTCCTCCACGTTCGGCCCAGCGCTCTTCGCCCCGCGCCAAGGCATGGAGCAGGTCGAGCGCATATTCCATGTCCTCGAGGGGCCCAAGTCGAACCCTCGCGACGGACAAGACACCGCTGCTCTGCTGCTCGAGACAGGCTCTCGCCTAGCCCGCGGAGCCACTGTCTTTTGGTTCTCAGACTTCCTCGATGATGTCGACGAGCTCGTCGAGCCGCTCACCCTGCTCGCAAGCCGAGAGCGCACTCTGGTTCTGGCCCAGATCCTGACCCCGATCGAGCTCGACTTCCCGCTCGAAGGTCCACTCACCCTGAAGGACCCCGAGACGCTCACGCAGGTATCCTGCGATGGCGGCACGGCGCGAACTCTCTACCTCGAGCGACTGTACGCACATCTGCAGCGCCTGACGGACGAGGCGAACGCGCGCAGAGCTGTCGTGCTTCGTATCCGCACCGATGAAGACCCGAGGGCCGCCCTCCGCAACCTGACGGCGACCGCGAGCGGGAGGTTCGGTTGAGCTTCCTCTTTCCTCTCGGACTCGCCCTTGCTGCGTTTGTCCTTGGCCCCATCATTGCTCACTCCCTCCGACGCGGTTCGTCCAGAGAGCTCGAGCTACCCACCGCTCGCTTCATCGAGGAAAGTCAGACTTCCTCGCGCAAGCGCCGCGCCATCTCCGATCGCTCGCTGCTCTTGCTCCGGGTCCTGCTCCTCCTCGCGCTCGCGCTCCTCGCAGCGTCACCGCTCGCGCACCTTGGCTCTTTAAGCCTTTCTCGTCCTCGAGGCGGCTCTCTCGCGGTCGCTCTGGTGATCGACGACTCGGCCAGCATGCGCGTCAAGACAGCGCGCGGGGTCCGCTTCGACGCAGCCATTCGAGCCGCTCTCGACCTTGTCAGCTCCACGACGGAAAGTGACTCGTTTTCAATCATCCTCGCCGGAAAACCCGCGCGACAACACCTCGCCGCGACACGCAACATGGACGCGGTGCGACGCGCCCTCGCTGAACTCGAGCCGGGCGAGCGTGAGACGGATCTCGAGGGAGCGCTTCTGCTCGCCCAGACCAGCCTGAGTGGCCTGCTCCAAGAGGACAAACAAGTGATCGTCCTCTCCGATCTGGCAACGAGTGAGCCGCTGCCCACATCCTCCTCAGAGCTCTCGGTACAATACTCCCTCGCCGAACTCCGGGAGCCATTCGAAAACTGCGGCATCGCCCAGGCTTCCCGCTCCTCGTCGCGGGCCTCGATCGATGTCCGGTGCACGAGCGCGCTCGCCCGCGGCAAGCGAACCGTCTCGCTGTTCCTCCAAGACCCAGGCTCCTCGGCCCCGAAACCTGTCGGCTCGCCTCTCACGAAGGGTCGCCTCGAGGAGGCGGAGGTGCTGCAGCTCTCCCTTCCGAACGACAAACTCGGCCCAGAGACCCGCGTCGTGGCGGTCCTCGATGGCTCGAACCGTGATCAGCTCCCCTCAGACGACAGCCTCGAGCTCCAGATCGGTGATGCTGAGCTCCTCATCGGCATCCGCGCAGACCAAGAAGCCGCGCGCGTCGAGACGAGCGAAAGGACGATCCTCGAGCTCGGCCTCGAGTCGCTCGAGGCCAAGCTCCATCAGAACGTCCTCTCCTCTCTGCCCGAAGCCGCAGAAGAGCTCAGCCGTTTCGCCGCGCTGATCGTCGACGACCCACAGGGCTTTCCCCCTGAGACGCAGAACGCCCTCGAAGCTTGGGTTCAGAAAGGCGGCGTCCTGTTTGCGCTCCTCGGTCCGAGAGCCGCGTCCGCGCCGCTCAGCACGGGTTTTTGGCCCCTCTCCCGCGGCTATTTTCAGTTCCGCTCTTCGGCCGAACCTCTGAACGTGGCCGAGGGAGACGCGCAGACCGAGCTCGGGCGCGGCTATGATTCTCTTGGCGCGTCGAGGCACGCCACCTTCGAGCCGATCCCCGATTCGAAGAGCCTGCTCAGGTTCGACGACGAGTCGCCGCTCCTTCTCGAACGACCTCTCGGCAGAGGGTTGGTCGTGCTCGCGGCGCTGCCCGCTTCTCTCAGCGTGAGCGACTTCACGCTCAGGCCGGGCTTCCTCGGGATCCTCGATCACGTCGTCGCCCAGGCGCAAGCCCGTGCGACAACCGGACCTGCGCTCCCGGGAGCCGAATGGAATATCCCCGCGGGCCATCGGGTAGTGCTCGACGGCGGGCGCCCGGCCAGCGGGAGCCGTTTCGTTCCGGAAGAATCAGGGCGAGTCGAAATTCGCGGGCCTGACAAAACCGTCGCCCGCATCGTGGGCCGCCACCCGAGCGAGATCGTGCGGCAGCCGAGGGAACCGGAGGGCAGCCTCGCCGCAGATGTCGCCGAAAACAATGGCCTTTCGCCGATCTCGCGCCCGATCGCGCTCCTCGTGCTCGCCCTCGGCGTGGTTGAGCTCTTGGTCCGGCGCGAGCGTGGCCGAAGGGGCGCCCCGTCTGCTATGTCGCCCGCCTGATGCGATTTCGGGCCCCGCGACGCCTCTCCCTCTTCCTGTCGATCCTCGGCCTCGCGACCGTGGCCGAAGCCGCCATCGTGGAACGGATCGTGGCGGTGGTCGACCAAACCCCGATCCTGCTCACCGATCTCCAAGAGCGCGCCAAGCCGTTCCTCGGCCAGGTCTACGGCGGCGTTCCCGACGGTCCCCAGCGTTCGGCCGCCCTCTCTCAAGTCTACCAGACGGTGCTCGATCGCATGATCGAGGAGAAGCTCGAAGACGCCGCGGCCGCCCGCGCAGGCATCAGCGTGAGCGCCCAGGAGATTGACGCAGCCCTCGAGCGGCTCGCCGCCCAAAACCAAATCACGGTCCCCGAGCTGATCGAAGAGGCTCGCCAAAACGGACTCACGATCCACCAATATCGCGAAGAGCTGGAGCGTCAGCTCCTACAGAACAAGCTGGCGCAGCTGCGTCTGACCGGTCGCATCCGCATCGACGAATCGGACGTAAAGAACGCTTACCGCGATCTTGTTTTCCGAGAGCGGTCGCAGCAGCCCCAAAGGACCCAGCGCATCGTCATGCCCCTTGGTGGCACCAAGGGAGAGCAAGCCCGACAGATGGCCCTCGCTCTCGGTGTGGTGAGCCGCGCTCGGGCGGGAGAAGACTTCCGCCGGCTGATCCAAGAGTTCGGAACGTTGCCTGGCTCCGGAACAGCACCACCCCAAATCCCCGAATCGGAGCCGAAGGCTATCGCCCGCGCCTCGATCTCGCTCGATGTGGGAGAGATCTCGCGCCCCGTGCGCGTCAACTCCACACTCGTCATTATCAAGATCGTCGATCGGCCCCCGTCGTCCCTCCCTCCTTACATTGAGGCCCGCGAGGCGATCTATCAGCGCGTCTACATGGAAAAGATGGCCAAGGCCCGCAAGCATTGGCTCGACGGCCTCCGCCGGCGCACTTACGTCGAAGTTCGGAAGTGAGCGCCCGGCGCTCGACGGGAGTCCCCGCCTGCGCCTGTGCCACGAGTGTCGCGGTCAGCCTCGACCGAATGCCAATCTGGCAACCGACCGGCTGCCCCGAGCTACCCGGCTTCGCCGGGAAGGCTGCGAAATGCCGCGGCTTCCCCGGACCGGCGACCGTCCTGGGGCCTTGTCCGTCAAGGCAGACCCGCCCATTTGCCGGTTGGCACGCCCTATGCTCAATAACTGCGCGAGATGTCTGTGATCCTGCGGAGCCTGGTCCGGCTCTCGGTCCTTTGTGCGCTGCTCCTCGTAGCACTCCCGAGCCATGCGCAGTCCGTCGAGGTCAGCCCGGCGACGTTCAAGATCTTGCGCGAGGTGCCGCGTTCCGCCGCCCAGTTCCAGTTCACGCTGAACTATACGGACTGCATGGGCAGCTTCAACGATTCGTCGCCCACCGTCATTCAGATCAAACCAGTCCTCAAGGGCTTCGATCGCCGCAAGTCGAGTCTCGAGGTGTGGGTCGCAGCGAGCCAAGATTGCACGAAAGAGGACCAGCGAAAGGCCACCGGAAGCTGTGGGATGGTCGCCACTGTGTCACCCCAAGCGACGGGTCAAGAGCTCCGCGTGAGCCCCGCAGACGTGATCGAAGCCCTCCGCAACCCGAACGGCACCGACACTGATTTTCGCGGCAAGGGCACTCCTGAGACCTGCGAAGCGGGCATCTCCTCTGCTCTCCGCTTCTACATCATGCTGATCGAGGGAGGCCAGGTGCAGGGCAAAGGCGCCATCTGGGACAAGAGCGAGGTCGACATCAATCCTCCCAACCCCGCCACCGGTCTCAAGGTCAACCCCGGCGATAAAGCGCTCTTTCCGACCTGGGATGCCTCCGACGCCGTCGACCTCCAAGGTTTTCGCGTCTTCTGCGAGAGGATCTCCTGCGACGCGATGATCCCCGACGCGCCGGTTGGAATGGCGGGAGCACCAGGCGCCGCGGGCGCCAGCGGTGCCTTCGGCCCCACATGCCTCGACACCACAGGAGCACTCCAGCCGGGCCGCAGGCTTTCTGTCGAAGAGTCGAACCGCTACCGATGTGCTTACGCTCAGGGCCGCTTCGCCGCGAGCGCTGAGGTGCTCGAAGCTGAAGGGACACCGGTCGAAAATGATGCGTGTTATGCCATCGCGCTGTCCGGAGTCGACCTCGTACTGAACGAGAGCGTTCTGTCCGACGTCATGTGCGCAACTCCGAAAGAGGTAACGACCTTCTTTGAGGGCTATCGAGATTCCGGCGGAAAAGGAGGCGGAGGCCTGTGTGGCATCGCCCGAGAGCGCTCTTCGGCCCACGTCTTCTCCCTTACCGTCCTGCTTGGCGGCGCACTGTTCGCCGCGCGCCGCGCGCGCCTCGTCGGAGGTCGCAAGTGAAGGCTGTCCTCCCCGGAAGCTGCGCGACCGTCCTGCTCGTCTCCTTCTTCTCTCAGCCCGCCGCCGCACACCCCGCCGACGATCCGTACCACGAAGAGCGAGAGAGGCTCCACGCGCCGCTCCGACCGCAGGACTCCTACCGAAGTCCTCAGTACGCCGCGATCGAGGTTCGCTTCGGGCCCTATCGCCCGAACGTGGACGACGAGTTCACGGGTTCCTCACCGTTTTCCGATAGCTTCGGAACCGGCGAAAGTGTGATGGGCGGTATCGAGGTCGACTACCAGTTCCTCCGCGTCCCCTACCTCGGGACCTTGGCGGCCGGGCTCGGGGTCTCCTACGTGCAATATCAGGCCTCCGCCCCTTTCGCTGACGGCACGGGAGCCTCGCAGCACCCTATGGGGCTATGGATATTGCCGGTGAACGCGCTCGGTATCTTCCGTCTCGACACCTTCTCGCGCGACTACCATGTACCTTTGGTCCCTTACATCAAGGGCGGCCTCGTCTACGCGTTCTGGGAAAGCCGCGACGCGAATCGAACCACGGTCACAGAAGGCGGAGCCCAGGGACTCGGGGCGGAAATAGGGCTTACAGTGAACCCTGGTCTGATGCTCGAGCTGAACTTCCTCGCGCCCCAGCAGGCCATCGACATGGACATCGCGAGCGGCGTGAACCACGCCTACCTCTTCGGCGAATGGATGTTCTCGAGCGTCAATAGCTTCGGCAACGGCATGCAGGTGGGGGCGAGCACCTGGGTCCTCGGGCTCGCCATCGAGTACTGACGAATACCCGCTTCCCGCGGGGTCGGTGGCGCGCCAGCGGCGCAATTTGCCAGCGGCGCCATTCGCACCAAGCCGTCATCCGCACCACCGCGCACCAAAGCCGCCACAAGGCGGCCCAGCAAGAGCTCGACTCGCGTACCGCGGCAGCACCTGCGGTAGGCCCAGCAAAGGCCGTGCGTCGCCCCACGAGCCACACTCAGACGAGGCTCTACTTCGATTGCGCATCACGCCCGACAGCGCCACCCCACACAGCCACAGCGCCCCCACACAGCGTCACGCGCCACGCTCCCCCAGCAAATCGAGGGGCGCGCACATCGGACCCACGCCACCAAGAGAATAAAAAGGAGGGCACGTGACGGCGCCCAACTCGCCGCACGCGCCCTCCGGTGTACTCACACGTCGCGGCAAAGCCGCTTCCGGGCCTCAGTTCGGTCGCGCTCGAGGCGTCGCCTTGGCGTTCGGGGCGTCCTTGCGCTCCTCCTTACCGGCTTCGCTCTCCGCAGCCGGTGCCTGGGCACCGTCCCCGCCGACTCCCTTCGCTACGAAGATCTCCTGAGCGATCTTTGCCATCAGCTCGGGATGCTCCTCGAGGTACTGGCGTGCATTGTCTCGCCCTTGCCCGATTCGCTCCGTTCCGTAGGAGTACCAAGCGCCGCTTCTCTGAAGAATTCCGGCGTCCGCCCCGTAGTCTACGATCTCTCCCGAACGGCTCACGCCCTTTCCGTAGATGATGTCGAACTCGACTTCGCGGAAAGGCGGCGCCATCTTGTTCTTGACGACCTTCACCTTGGTCCGATTACCCACAATGACAGCGTCCTGCTTCGTGGCCTCCTTGATGGAGCCGATACGACGGACGTCGAGACGCACAGAGGCGTAGAACTTCAGAGCATTACCGCCCGTCGTGGTCTCGGGGCTACCGAACATCACGCCGATCTTCATGCGGATCTGGTTCGTAAAGAGCATCATGCAGTTCGAGCGCGAGACGGTACCGGTGAGCTTACGGAGAGCCTGACTCATCAGGCGTGCCTGGAGACCGACGTGGCTATCTCCCATGTCGCCTTCGATTTCCGCCTTCGGCACGAGGGCAGCCACCGAATCGACCACGATCAAGTCCACAGCGCCG
Source organism: Pseudomonadota bacterium (assembly GCA_023428245.1). Classification (GTDB taxonomy): domain Bacteria; phylum Myxococcota_A; class Polyangia; order Polyangiales; family Polyangiaceae; genus NIC37A-2. The sequence goes on along the minus strand of JAEYYX010000077.1, from coordinate 18,364 downwards.
CTGCGCACGAGCATGTCCGCGATTTCGAGGGCCTGCTCACCGAAGTCCGGCTGGCTGATCAGAAGCTCGTCCGTCTTCACGCCCAGCTTCCGCGCATAGGTCACGTCGAGCGCGTGCTCCGCGTCGATGAACGCGGCTACGCCGCCACGCTTCTGAACCTCCGCGATGGCATGGAGCGTCAGGGTCGTCTTACCGGAAGACTCAGGACCGTAGATCTCAACGATCCTGCCCTTGGGGTAGCCGCCAATACCAAGAGCGATATCGAGACCCAGAGAGCCCGAGGGAATCACCTCGACGGCACGGATCGCCTTCTCGCCTTCCTTGAGGCGCATGATCGCGCCTTCGCCGAACTCCTTCTGTACGGAGGCAATCGCTAGTTCCAGGGCCTTACTCTTGCTCTTGTCGTCCATGTCGCTCTCCTCAACTTACCTGCTTCGACCGAGTCGGTCGGCTGGCTCCGTCGCTTCGTCTGAAATTCTTTTACTGTTCTCTTGTTCAGGTGTCAATCTTTTCAGTGCCGGCCTTGTTCAGTGTTTTGCCCGAAGCTCGGGGGTTCCCGAACGATGGGGGCGCGCTGGGGTGCCGCCCGATAGGCCGTCCTGACGAGAGAGACCTCTAGCGCGCTCGAAGCGCGCTGTCGCGCTTGGTGTGTCATATTTTGACACACCAAGTCTATCACAGATGAAACACGCCCGTCTCAGTCGGAACAGTCACCGCGCTCTCGCGTCGAGTCGAGCCACTCGAGGAGCACATTCTTCTCCTCTTTTGTAAGCGGCTCGACCTTCGGATCGAGAGCGATGGACGTGGCGGGCATCCGCCCGCTCTCAATCGCAGAGAAGGCGAGTTCACCGATCTCTAGCTCAGCCGCGACCGGATGAGGCTTTTGAAAGTCTTCATAGGTCGTGAGCGAAAAAGGAGCCCCATTCTTCGGCGTCGAGGCATGACAGCGCACGCATTTCTCCTCCACGATCGGCCTCACGTCCTCACAATACGTGAAGTCCTCACTCTTGGGCTCGGCCTCCGAACAGCCAATATTCCCTCCGAGCAGCGCCGAGAGCGCGCACCCAAGGAGGAGACTTTTCTTACTCTTGCTCATCGGCACCTCCCCACCCTTTCCTTCCTGAACCCTCTCGCCCACTCAACCGTTCCGGCTCAGGGCTGCTGCCTCAGCCTTTGGCCCTCGCGGCATCACAATGATGCGCTCAGCGCGACGCGCCGTGGAACGCTCAACGAGCAGCTCGGCTTTCTCAAGGAGCACTCGATCGCCCTCCATCGGGACACGTCCGAGACGCTCTGCCACGAAACCTCCGAGCGTCACGCTCTCCGACTCCTGCTCCGCCTCGCCGATCAGCGCAAAGACCGAACGCGTCTCAGCGCGTCCGCGACAAACGAGCGAGCCGTCCGGTCGCCGAATGATGAAATGATCGATGCGATCGAACTCGTCCTGGATCTCGCCGACGACCTCTTCGACCACATCTTCTAAAGTGACGATACCCGCGGTCCCTCCGTACTCGTCGACGACGATCGCCAAATGATGTCGACGCTCTTGGAAGTCACGCAAGAGCTGCTCAATCTTCGTGTTCTCGCCGACGAATACCGCTGGCCGGCAAAGCGCGAGCAACGCGGGGCCCGCGGGCTCACCGAGCTGCGGCGGCGACCCGTCGAACAACGAGAAGAGCACGTCGCGCGCCAGGACCACCCCTGAGATCTTGTCTGGATCTCCTGTCTCCGAAAAGGGAAGACGACTGAAACCGGAGCGTCGAATCCGCTCCACGTTCTCCGCGAGCGTTTTTTTTCCGCTCAGGAAGACGAGGGCCGTGCGCGGGATCATGATGTCGTAGGCCGAGAGCTCGCGGAGCCGCGATGCTCCCTCGATCATCTGCGCCGTGCGCTCCGCCAGCGCCCCCTCCTCTCGGCCGAGCTGCGCGAGGAGTCGAATCTCGTCGATGCTCGAAACCGGTTTCTTCTCGCCGCGCAACAGCTTCGAGATACCCCGGGTCAGGAAGAGGATCGGGCCGAGCACGACCGTCAGGACTGAAACGAAGTAGACGACGGGGACGATGATGCGCGAGGCCTGCAGAGCCCCGAGGGTTTTCGGGATGAGCTCTCCGAACAGGATCACGAGGAAGGTGAACGCGGCCGAAAAGGCGAGAAGCCCCTCCTCGCCGAAGGCGGCCACGTAACTCGCTCCGACTACCGCCGCGCCGGCTGTGTTCGCCAGAGCGTTCAGGATCAAGATCGCCGCGATCGGCCTGTCGATCTCCTGCTTGAACTCGCGCAGGAGCGCACCTGCGCGCGAAGGGCCGAGCCTTTGGATCTCGGCCCTCGTCACTGAGAGAAGCGCCGCCTCCGATGCCGAACAGAGAAACGAAAGAATGATCGACAGGAGCGCAGAAGCGACGAGAAAGGTCATGACTCTCAGGTCGAGCCGAGGGGACGACCCGAGGGGCCGACGAGCCCAGAAGGCTTCGCCGCAGCTTGGGCAGCTTGAGCGAGCTGCGCCTGCTGCGCCTGCAGGAACTGAGCGAGGAAGCGCGAGCGCTCGATGGCAAACTGCTTGACCTCACGAGACTGCGAAGCGCCAAGCTTGTTCAAGAACTGCGTCAGCCGCTGCAGGTCCTTCTTCTGGAAGAGGGCCTCGAAGTAGTTGTTCGCGAGGCGCACGTCCGACTGCATCGCAGCTTCATGGGGCGCGAGCAGCTGGACGATCTCGTCGATGCGACCGGCTTGGCCGAGCAGCGCAGTGTACGAAATGAGCGCGAGCGGATCGCTCGAGTCACGGTCGACGGCCTTCTTCGCCCACTCGAGAGCGGCGTCGGTGTCCTGCTTCTGTCCGGCCAGGATGCCCTGGATCGCGACAAAGGGAGCCGCGCTCTTCTTGTTCGGAGCGGCGTCTGCGAGCTCGGTCACAGCCTGGATCGCCTTGGCCTCGTCCTCATTTTCGCGGACATGTGAGAAAAGCACAGCCCAAGCGTCGACACTCTTCGGATCGACGGAGATCGCGTGTTCGATCGCAGCGCGCTCCGCTTCGCGGTCGCCTTTCGCTTTATAAACGGCAGCGAGATGCAGCGATGGCGCGGGGCTCTCCGCGAGCAAATTGCGCGCCCCCTTCAGTGTTCCTTCTGCGTCATCGAGCTTCTTCTGCTGAAGCTGAGCGACGCCCAGGCCCACCCAGTCTTCTCCGGTCCCCCCCTGAGCGACGAGGCGAGCGAGCACCTTCTCGGCCTCTTCGAAGCGTCCGTACTTCATGAGCTCCCCGGCAAAGATACGAGCGCGGTTCGGGTCGTTCTTGTTCTCTTGGTAGTGCTCTCTGAGCCCGTCGAGCAGATCGTTCAGCCCGATGGTCATGGGTCGCCCCTCCGCGTCCGTGACCTGGACAGCGGGTCCGTTGAACCCAAGAAGCGACCACATCTGCTCTTGTGTGACGGCGAGCGGTCCCTCCTTCAGCTTCGTCTCGAGCTCCTCGCCATTCGGGTTCGCAACCGGCACGACGACGAGCGCGTTCTGCGGAATGCCCCCCTGAAAAGCAGAGACGGGAGCGACGATCGCGGCTCCCCCCTTGAGCTTGAGATTCTGGGGACCGTTGGCCTTTGTGTTCTGGGGCTGATTCATCTGTTCACCGTTCGCGGCGCCTCGAGGGGCGGGGGCGGGAACCTACCAGAGCAGCCAGCTTTGGCCAGCCTGCCGCTGCCGCGCTATAGTTCCGGCCGATGCCGTTTTACGGGCTTTTCGCGCTGGCTCTCCTGATGATCGTCCACGAGTCAGGACACTATTTCGCTGCCCGCGCCTTCAACATGCGGGTTGAGCGTTTCAGCATCGGCTTCGGCCCGGCCATCTGGCGGCACAAGCCAAAGGGCAGTCCGACGACCTACCAAGTCGCTCTGATCCCGTTCTTGGCCTACGTCCAGATCGCCGGGATGAACCCGTTTGAAGAGGCTGATCCCGAGGACAAGGGCAGCTACGCGAACGCGAGCCTCGTCGGGCGCATCAGCGCCATCATCGCGGGACCCCTGGCGAACTATGTGTTCGCTTCGATCGTGCTCTTCGCAGCGCTCATGCTCGGGGGCAAGGTGGTCGAGACGACTCGCCTCGAAGTGACGCCGGATGGCGCCGCCATGGCCGCAGGATTCGAAGACGGTGACCGCGTCGTCGCCATCGATGGACAGCACGTCGAAAAATGGGAAGAGCTCCAAAAGACCGTGCTGTCGAGCCCCGGCAAAGAGCTCCGCGTTCGCGTTGAGCGCAGTGGAAAAGAGGTCGATCTGGCGGTCGTTCCGCGGCCGCTCGGGAAGGATGGCGGCGGACTGATCGGGGTTCGCCCCGAGCCGGTGGCGATGCCGGTGCTCGAAGCGGCCGAAGCCGCCCTCGTCCAGCCAGCGCTCATCGTCGGCTACACGGTGAAGAGTCTCTATCGATGGATCTCGGGGAAGGAGAAGGGACAGCTGACTGGCCCGATTGGGATGATGCGAGAGACGGAAAAGGCCGCAGAGCTCGGCCTACCGTTCTACCTGCAAATCATCGCGTTCCTCTCAACATCGGTCGGCTTCTTCAACATGTTGCCGCTCCCGGCCCTCGACGGTGGACGTCTCATTTTCCTCGCCTACGAGGCTGTCACGAGGCGTCAGCCAAATCAGAAACTCGAAGGGCAGATCCACGCGGTGGGAATGCTCATGCTCCTGTTCGCGCTCGCGTTTGTGAGCTTCCGTGAGTGGGGCAGTAACAAGACCCCGAGTGAACAGGCGAGCGAGGCTGAAAAAGGACAAACGGGCTCTCCGGGGGCTCCCTCCACGAAGGAAGCCCCGAGCCCAGCGCCTTGAACCAGGGGGGCTCGGCTGCTAAGGCCGAGGACCCCCGTGCCGAGCGAGCCTCCGGAAAAAAACAGCGACAGGCAGCGCCCGTGGTCACCGCCCATCCGCAGGGTGAGCGGAACGCCGGCGCCGCCGCCGGTGAGCGCTGAACCCGAGCCTTTCGAGCTGCGCGGGCCAGCCGCTCCGCCTCGCGAAGCCGACCTACATCCCGTGCGCGCCCGCCTGCTCGAGCGCGCCCGCCGCGGGAGCGCGGAGCCGGAGGAGAGCACGATTGAGTCGCCACGAGCGACCAGCGCCCCGGCGCCTGAGCCCTCCCTCCTGTCTCATCACTTGGATGACGATTCGTCCGCTCGCCTTGTCACGAAGCCCAAAAGGGCCGAGTCCGAGCCCCGAGAGTCCGCTCCGAGCGCGGAGACTCTCCGGCAGTCCGCCCGCCCCCCTGAAGTCGCTCCCGAGCCAGATTTCGAGGCGCGATTCGAAGGGAATGGCGCCCGGACCGAACCCCCACCGGAGGTCACCCAGGAGCTCGAGCGCTTCACGCGAGATGGCCTCCGGCCGCGCGTAATTTCCCAGAGTATCCCCCTCTCCCCGAACGCTCAGGCTCTGCTCTTGACGCTGCTCGGAATCTCGATCGCCTTCTCGGCGGCGCTCTTCGTCGATCGCCTGTACACGAGACACGAGGTCCCTCCCGACGGCGAGGAGGTCACCGCTCCTCAAGCTAAGGCCACAGAGCCGGAAGCCCCCACGCCCGTTCGCGAGAAAATTCAAGGCCCGCCGCGGGTCACCGATATGGTCGAGGCGGGGCAGCGGATTGTGAGCGGGAAGTTTGGACGAGAACCGTTCCTCAAAGCCATCGAGCAAGCGGGCCTCCCGCGCGGCGAGGCGTATCGCGCCTTCGCCGCCCTGAAAGACCTGAAGAACCTCGACCGTTGTGGCCCCAGTGACACGTTCAAGGCCCTGCTCCAAGGTCGCGAGAAACGCCTGATGGCGTTCGAGTACATCGTGAGCCCCGAGGAGATCTATCAAGCCAAGACCGATCCTTCGGGACGCCTGGTCGGCCAAAAGCTCGACCTGAAGGTCGTACGCAACCAGGTGCGACGTGCGCTGGTCGTCACCGGCCCCTTCGAAGAGTCGGCGAAGAAGAGCGGCTTCGATCGTGGGCTCGGCCCCGTTCTCGAGAAAGCTCTGAGTGGTCACCTCGCCCTCTCCGAGCTCAGACGGGGCGATCGCCTCCGAGTCGTCGTTCAAGAGGTCACAGTGCTCGGCGAGTTTTCACGCTACGCCGGCATCGAAGCTGTCGAAATCGCGAGAGCTGGCGGACAGAACGAGCGCTTCTACTATTATTCTCATCCTGTCGAAGGAGGCTATTTCGATGCTTCCGGCCGCGCGCCCTGGGAAGGAGGCTTCCGCAAGCCCGTGCCCGGAGCCCCCATCACCTCGAAGTTCAATCCCAAGCGCGTGAACCCCGTACTCAAGAAGGTCATGCCGCACACCGGGACCGATTTCGGCGCTCCGATCGGCACGCCGATCCTCGCAACAAAGTCGGGAAAGGTTACTTTCTCTGGTTGGGGCGGACCCAATGGGAACTTCGTGCGCATCGCTCACGACGGCGGATACGAGTCCGGTTACTCGCACTTGAGCCGCTTCGCCGAGGGCCTGAAAGTCGGTGACACCGTCGAGCGTCTTCAGGTGATCGGTTATGTCGGCTCCACGGGTCGCTCGACCGGACCCCACCTCCACTTCCACATCAAGAAGAACGGCGAGTACATCGATCCCGAGTCGCTGAACCTGGACGGCAAGCGCGTCTTGCCGGTCAGCCACCGAGACGCCTTCGTCACAGTTCGAGCCAAGTACGATCCGATCTTGGAGGCGATCCCTTGGCCTGAGGCGCTCCAGGAAGAGACCGAGGGGCCTCAGCCTCTCTTCGCCGCCGCTGGGAACGACGACGGAATGGAAGGTGGAGCCTACGCTGATGAGCCCGAGCCTGCTCGCGCCGAGCCAGCACCGAAGTCGCCTCCAGCCGTCGCCTCCAGTCCGAAGCAGCAGGTCCCCGTCGCCGCTGCAGCAAAGGCCCCCATCGCAGAAGCGTCGAAGGCGACGGCTCCGTCCGCAGGATCCACTCCAGCGCGCAGGTCCATCTTCCTCACCGACGCCGAACTCCAGCGAGCTCAGCCCCTCACAGGGGACGGCGAAGTCGACGAATAAGCTCGGGCCTACCCGAGCCGCAAAGCGCGCGCGAGCCAACTCGGCGGAGGTGAACGCCGAGAGCTTAGCGGCGCCCTTTGAAGCCCATCATCTGCTGAACGGCGGCTTCCGAAGCCTTCGCCATCTCCTCGTCGTGCTCAGCGTCCTCGGCGCACGCCTCGCACACCTTCTTCTTCTTTCCCCCGATGGTCACTGTCACGAGTTCATCGGCTTCTTCTCCGCAGACCTTACAGTCGGGCATGGCTCCCGAAAATATGACGCGCGCCTGGGAAATTCAAACTGCGCCGGGTGGGACTCTCAGGGGCCCTAGGTGAGCTCAGGCTCCGCGCCGCTCGACGCTGAGGGAAAAGGAGGCGCCCTTCATTTCGGCGGGTCCTCGCCCGTCTTCAACCCAGGCCGAACCGCCGTGGGCTTCTGCGATCTGCTGGACCAGAGAGAGTCCGATACCACTCCCGCGCACCTGCGCGCTCGGTGCCTTGCCGCGCACGAACCGCTCGAAGATACGCCGACGTTCGGCCTTGGGAATACCGGGGCCTTGGTCGATCACCGAGATCACGAAGCGATTCTTCTGGGCGCGGACGGAGACGACGATCTCTTCGGTGCCTGGCGCGTACTTGAGCGCGTTGTCGATCAGATTGATAACAGCAATTTCGATCGCTCGTTCGTCGATCGCCGCAAGAGGAGACCCGCCTAAGGCCTCCTCAACCTCGGTCGTAATCGTGACACCTTGACGTTCGGCGCGCCCTCGCTGGACCTCCACCGCGCGCCCTACCGTTTCGACGAGGTTCGCCTCGCGGAACTCGAACGCCGCAGTGCCCCGCTCGACGCGCGCAAAGTCGAGCACATTGTCGATCAGCGCGCTCAAGCGCTCGCTCTCTGACACGATGATCTCGAGGTACTGTCTCTGTTTTTCCGGAGCCGCGCGCCCGAGCAAGAGGAGCTCACTGAACATGCGCACGAGCGCGAGCGGGGTCTTCAGCTCGTGGGAGACGTTGGCAACGAAGTCGCTCTGGGCCAGGGAGAGCTTCCGCTCGCGAGAGACGGCCACAACGATCACGCCGAGCCCGAGGACCACCACCAGGCTCGAGAGCAATACGAGACCCATCTCCCAAATCCGGCGTCTCTCGACAGCCCGGGCAAGGTCTTCCGCTCGCGCCATGCTTACGTTGACTTGCCACTTGTAGAGAGTGGTCTCGAAGCGCCTTCCCAGCGTAAGAGCGCCTTTGCTGATCGGCTGCCCGAAGACGATACGGCCCTTCGAGTCGACGACGTTCACGCGGCTCGACTCCTCGCGCGCCTCCTCATAGAGGCGCGGGAAGAGGTCGTGAACGATGCTCGGAACGTCGTGCCACGCGATGAGCAATGCGCGCCGTCCCGCGCGCATGCGCTGCCAGTAGCTGATCAAATAGCTCTTCTCGAAGCGGCTCGTGTGGAGGTGCTTGAGTTGGTCGCTGGGTGTCAGATCGAGCTCGTCCCAGAGCTCGTTCATGAGCAGGCGCCGGATCTCATCGTCTCCGGGGCCAGGGGAGCGCGAGGCGAGCGCGAGCACTTCGTGAGCTGGACCACTCAGATCGACAACGAGCAGAGCGCGCACCGTCGGGCTCTGCACCGAGGCTACATCGAGCCAGCGACTCCCGAAGCTCTCCAGAGGGTCTCCCTCTGTCAAACTCATCACCGCGTTGTCTTGTTCGATGACTCTCTTGTCGAGCCGGTCCGACTTCTCCTTGGCCAGACTCAAGGTCGCCTCCACAATCGCCCGCTCGCGCAGCGCCTCGAGGTGGAAGGAGGAGCGGAACATCACCGTGGTCAGGACCGCGACGCTGAGCACAACAAGCCCGACCAGGGGCAGAAGGATGCGGCGCTCTCGAGACCAAGCCATGCTGGACGGGGCCCAGTATCGCCTCGCGCGGCGGCCGGTGATAGACCTGCGCGCACCCTCCAGAGCCCATGGTCTTCCCGATTTCGTTCTCGAGCCAGAAAAGCGCCTCGGTTGCCCCCGGCTCCTCGCGGACGGAGCGCCGCGCGCCCCGCCTCCCCTGGCCTTTCTCTCGCCTCGGCGCGCTCGAGCTCTATGTCATCCTGGCGGCGACCTTGGTGCTCTCGAACGCGCGAGTCTTCTACGGCTATCTCCACGCGCAAACTGAGCACGTCGCGCTCTGGTTCAATCCGAGCACCTTCGAAGAGCTCATCGCGTCCGCCCGCCGCGCGCCCTGGTCAGCTCCCCTCGACGACGTCTTCATCCATTTTGACTTCGCTCGCTCCACCGCGCGCGGCTTCCCTTTCCAATGGAGCGAGGGCAACGGATACTCGAGCGGGGGGACGAGCCTGCTCTATCCATTTGTGCTCGCACTCGGCTACCTCGCCGGCTACCGAGACCTCCGCCTGATGCTGTTCGCGGCGATCATTGCCTGCGTCTCGGTGTTTGCGACGCTCCTCTTTTCACGGCGACTCTTCTCGCGCACGAGGCCCGCGCTCGCTTTGGTCTTCCCTCCGCTTTTTCTGAGCGTGGGCGGCCTGAATTGGACGCTGTTTTCAGGCATGGAAGTCGCGCTCTTCCTTGCCGCTTGGTCCGGCTGTTTTGTCCTGTGGGACGACTTCACGAGCCTCGCAGAGAAGGACCAGTCAACGCGCGGCAGCGCGCTCATCTTGGGACTCAGTCTCCTCGTTTTGGTCGCGATCCGTCCTGAAGCGGCGCCGCTCGTCGCCATCTTCGGCATCAGCGCAGCCTGGCCCTTCTTTCGCGCCAAGAAGTACAAAAGCACCGTCTGGTGCCTCCTCATCCTCGGTGTACCTTCTGCGCTCGTCATCGTCACACAGTACCTCGTCAACAAGGCGCTCACCGGGGACGGCACCGCTGCGGGTGGGATCTCGAAGCTCGAGCTCCATCACCCTTACATGACGGGCGATCAGATCTTCCACGCCTGGCTGAACTTCGTCCGCTACCAGTTTGAGCGCCTCTCGCTCCACCATTTGAGCGGCTTGCCTGGGGCCGGGTTCCTGTTTTGGCCCCTCGGCCTCTCCGCGCTCTTCTTTGGGTCGACGCGCCGTTACGCGTCCCTGCTCTGGGCCAGCATGCTGGTATGGACGGCGCTCGTGGCCTTGAACGGCCAAGTCCGCTGGCAGAACGAGCGATACGCGATGCCAACGGTGGCCTGGCTCCTCATGACCTCAGCCCTCGGCGTGGCGGGAGCAGTGACTGCCCTGCTCGAGAAAAGGTCCCCGAGGCGCGCCTTCGGAGCCTTCCTGAGTGCGCTCACCGCAATCTTCCTCGTCGTCCAAGGGGCACCCCGCTTCCGCGACCAAGTCTGGTTCTTTGGACGTGCCAGCCGGAACATCCTCGAACAACACGTCCGCACCGGCGAGTACCTCGAGCGCACCATCAAACCCCGCCCCCGGCGTGTGCTGCTCAGCGACGCAGGTGCTATCCCTTACGCCTCGGATATCTCCGCGCTCGATCTGATCGGTCTCGGGGGCTATCGCGGCCTTCCCTTTGCGCGGGCGACTCGACTCGGTGTGGGCGCCTCCGTCGAGCTGCTCGAGCGCCTTCCGAGGAGTGAGCTTCCCGACATCTTGGCACTCTATCCAACCTGGTGGGGAGATTTTCCGCTTTGGTTCGGTCGGCCGCTCGCGAGCTTCCCGGTGCGCGGAAACGTGATCTGCGGTGGCACCAACATGCAACTTTACGTGCCGGACTGGACTCCTCTCGAGCAGAGCGGCCTACCCTTCGGGATCAAGCCCAATGAAAGGCTCCTCGACGAACTGGACGTCGCTGACATCTTGAACGAAAAGGCCCATGAGTTCTCCCTGAGTCACGAAGCTGTGGGCTTCGTGGATATGAAGGTGCTCCCCGATCCCAGGGCTCCCCAAAACGGCATGTTCGACGCAGGGCGGATCCTGACCGGCGACGTTCAGATGCGCTTCTCGCTCGGAGACTTCCGACCTGGTCGTCCGGCCTCTCTCCTCGTACGCGTTGCTCCCGCTCGCGATGCAACGCTGGCGATCGAAGTCGGCGAACCAACTCAGAGGATTGAGGTTCCCCTCGAGGCCAAGGACGCGTGGCAAGAGGTTCGGATCGCTCTGCCCGAGCTCGACGGAAAGACGCGCTTCTCCGTCTCCGTCCCGCTCGGAGCCACTCACATTTATCACATCTTCGCCGTCGAGCCGAGCGACACAGCTAGTGAACCCCCTGGATCACCCCCTCTTCGAGTTCGGTAGCCCTCCTCATCTCGCCGCCTGGATCGCGCTCGGGCTTGGAGTCGTGCTCTGGATCTGGCCGAGAAAGTACTCGGGGGAACGCTGGTTCGCCCTGTCCCCGAGGCTAACCGTGAGTGTGCTCGCGCTCACTGCTGCCGCCCTCTCCGCCCTCTACTTCACCTGGGTCCTCGGCGGAGGTCCGCGCATCATCGACGCGACGGCCTACTTGTGCGCGGCACGCATCTTCGAGAGCGGCTCCTTCACCTTCCACGCCCCGTCACCCAGCGCCCTCTTCCACAGCCGATTCCTGATCCATCCCCCGGGCGCGCCCGATCAGTTCGGAGTCATTTTTCCTCCGGGATACCCCGCTTTTGTCGCCCTATTCGAGAAGCTCGGCGACTATCGATGGGCCGGGCCATTCCTCGCTGCGGCGCTCACCGTGTTCACATTCCTGCTCGCCTGCGAGCTCATGCGAACCTCGGGACGCCCGGAAAGGCTCACCTTTTGGGGTGGACTGCTCGCAGCGCTCCTCTCTCTTTCGAGCGCGACCCTCCGCTACCACACCGCGGACACCATGAGCCACGGTTTCTCCGCGCTCCTCACGACCTGCGCGGCATTGCTCGTCGTGCGCTCTTGGAGGAGGGGCTGGGACGGCGCGTCCACCCTTGGCCTGGGTCTCACTCTCGGCCTCTTGATCGCGACCAGGCCGCTCACAGGACTCTCCTTAGGGCTCGCATTCGGTGCGGTATCGCTTCGCTCTCTGTCGAAGACTCGTCCCCTTCCGTTCGCCGGCGTCGCGCTCGGCTTGCTCCCAGGAGTGTTGTTCCTCCTTGCGCACCAAAGAGCTCTCACTGGGTCTTTCTGGGACTCGACGCAGCTTCGATATTACGCGCTCGCGGACGGCCCTCTTGGCTGTTTTGGGCTCGGATTTGGCACGGGCTGCGAGTTCGAACACGGAGATGTCGTCAGTGAGCGTGGGAAGCTCGGTCCCCTCTGGGCCATCCTCAACTCCCTGCACCGCCTCCACAACCACTCACTCGATCTCGCAAACTTCGAACCCCTGTTCGTCCTCCTCCTCATTCGCGCTTTCCAAAAGAGGTCGGAGCCTGGTCCGCGCCTCGTCCTCTCTTGTCTCGTCCTCCTCACCGCGAGCTACTCGCTCTTCTACTTCGACGGCAGCTATCCCGGCGGTGGAGCGCGTTTTTTGGTCGAGCTTCTGCCCCTCGAACAAAGTCTGCTCGCCGTGTTCGCCCTCGACAAGCTCGGCGTAGCAAGGACCTTCGCCCTCTCCTGCCTCGGATTTTCGCTCCATGGCTCCTTCTCTCACGAAGCTCTCCGCACGCGAGACGGGGGCGCTCCCTTCCTCGATGCCGCCGTCCTCGAACCGAACACGCCGCGACTCCTCTTCGTCGAGAGCGACCACGCCTTCCTGAGCGGACTCTTGCCGCGTTCCGTCGCGTGGAAGGGCTCGAAACCCGAGCTCCGCGGGCCGCTCGTCGCCCGCCGGTCCAAAGACGTCCGAGAGGCACTCCTCGTCCAGAATCTGAACTCCCATGAGAACTTGGTCATCGAACGGGAGCCCCCTGGAACCCGCCTGGTCCCCTGGACGCTCGAGGTGCCCGCCGATGACACACCCCTCATGGTCGAGGCCGAGCGCGACTATCCCCCCTACGATCAAGAGGGCCTCTGGGTTCATCCAGCACACATCGCCGCGCCCTGTGTGCCGTCGGGACGGGCGCTTTCGATCCGTTTCCAGTCGGAGCAAAAGACGGGCCGCCTTTCCCTGTGGTTCGATGGTCTCCCGCGCCGATCGTACCGGGTCACTCCTCACCTCTGGACCGAGCGCCTTGGGTGTTTCGTCGGCGAAACACGGACGCTGAGCTCTCCGGGAGAGCTCCAAATCTCACTTACCCAAGGCCCTGAACAGCTGTTTCTCGATCGCTTCGAGCTCGAAACGACCGATTGAAAAAAGGCTCAGCGCACCACGAACGTGTCCCCGGGCGGGGAGCCTAAGGCCCTACATGTCGCCGGCATCTTTCCCGAAAGAACGTTGACATTCGAGACCTTAGGCCAAATCATGAAAGGACGTAGCGAACGCGAGCTGCCTGGGAGGGCGTAGGACGGGATGACAAAAAGCGAGCTGATAGAGGCGATTGCGGCACGGGCCGAGCTGACCAAGGCGCGGGCCGAGCTGGTCGTCGACTGTATCTTCGATACTTTGACGAGCGCGCTCGAGGAAGGCAAAGGCATCGAAATCCGCGGTTTCGGAAGTTTCACCGTGCGCCCTTACAAGCCGTACGCGGGACGCAATCCTCGAACCGGAAACCCTGTTCCCGTCTCGGCAAAGCGCCTCCCCTTCTTCAAGGTCGGCAAAGAGCTGAAAGATCTCGTGGATCAAAGTCGGAACCTCAGCCCGCTCGACGACGGTGACGACAAACCGGACAGCAGCGACGGCGACGACTCTGACGATCATTGAATCTCGTCTCGCGCGCATGAAGGTCCGACGAGCGCGCCGAGTGCGAAGTCTTCCGCGCGTTCATTTCAAAGCGCCGCTGCTCACCACATTGCTGCTTGCCGCTTGCGCGCAGGGCGGAGCCGCTCCCGCTGACGAGCCTTCCGCTGAAAAGACTCGGCCGAGTGTCCCCCTAGTGGAGCTCCCGCTCGCCGAGCTGCTCCCGCCTTTTCAGCCTGAGTTCCTGCTGCACGTGTTTCCTCGGGCGGTCCTCGAGACGCCGTCGCTCGCTCCTCTCCGCGACGAGTGGCTCAGTGACGCTCGGCGGGCCGCGTTCACAAAAGTGACGGGAGTCGAGCTCTCGCGCCTCAGCGAGGTGTGGATCGCTTCCTACGGCCTCGGCACGCTCTACCTGACGCCCAAAGCCGGCGCCGAGGGCGCGCAAGATGCTTTCCTTTCTCACTCACAATCGCCTATTGCCCGAGCGACCCACCACACGCAGCTCCGCGTCTGGGATGGCAAGCGCGACGGTGCACCAAACGCGCTCGTGGTTGGCCCTTATTTCAGGGCGTTTGTTTTTGGCGATCCTTCTCTTCGAAAGTTCGTCGTCGAACGGGCACGAGGCACGCTCAGAAGAGTGCCCGCTTCCAAGGAAGCCCTCGCGCTCGCGCGGCGTGAAAAGCCGAGCACACTCGCCTCTTTCTTCTACGCTGGTCCGCTCTCGCGGGAAGAAGAGCTGCCCCCCACATCGGCGTTCATGGACACACTGCTCAGCATAGACGCCGACATTTTCGCCAGGGACGACGGTCTGAGGCTCGAGATGTCCCTCCTCGGGGCCTGGGGGGAAGCTCAGGAGGCGGAAGAGCGCGCCGCGCTCTGGCAAGAAACCCTGCTCGAAAGACCAGAAATGCGTGCGCTCGGGCTCTCGGAGCTCGAGCGTCCTCAGCTCTCCTGTGACGATCGCGCCGAGCTAAGTCGATGTCAGCTGCTCATGAATCTCGATCCGGGTCCTCTTTATGAAGCCTGGAAGCGACTCATGCTCGACGACCTTTCTTCTTATTGATTGATTATAGTCGCTCTTGAGTTGACCGTTCTCCCCGCTCGGCCGATACTCGTCGCGGCTTATGCGAGAAAAAGTAGCCTCGGCTTCGAAACTAAGTCCCCGCGCTACACCGGCTCGAGAGCCCGGCGCCGAGCCATCCCGAGACACCCCGACCTTCAACGTCGGCGACACCTTGGTACACCCCGCGCACGGCGTCGGTTCCATCACCTCCATTGAAGAGAAGCTCGTGGGCTCTGAGCCCTGCGAGCTCTATGTGATCCGGGTCCACGCCACGGGCATGCGCGTGATGGTTCCGAAGGCCGCAGTCGACCGAGTCGGACTCCGCAAGGTGATGTCCTCCCGGGACGCTGACGAGATCCTGCGTATCCTGACCTTGCCCGACGTGGCAGTTCGGTCGCAGCCGTGGAATCGGCGCTTCCGTGCTTACACGGAGATGCTCGCGAGCGGAGCCGCCGCCGAGATCGCGAAGGTCCTCCGAGACATGCAGCGCAGGAGCGCCGCCTCCGAGCTCTCCTTCGGCGAACGTCGCCTCCTCGATCAAGCCAAAGCGCTCCTGATCCAAGAGCTCGCCCTCGCAAAGAATCGCTCCGCTGATGAGCTCGAGCTCGAGATCGTCGGCATGTTCGCGGCTTGACGTTTCACGTTCCAGCCGGAACGGAGCCGAGATGTCCGGCCCGCCGTCCAAACGGCGGAGACCTGCGTGGCGGAACAATGGGTTGTCCATTTTTCCATTCATCGATCTCAGCATTCCGTCTGGTCGTAGTCTAAGCTCATGTGAGGAAGGAGCCGTAGACCCGTCAGTGACGAACCCAAAGCTCATGCTCGCCTTCGGTGAGTTCGAAAAGGACGCTCGGTCCTGTCTGAGTGTCGCCGCTCTCGAGTCGGCCGTCGAACTTCATACCCTCTCGTCCTCCAGCCAGGCCTCCGCATGGCTGAGCGAAAACGAGGCAAGCGCTCTCCTTTTGAACGGGACAGGAGACGAGCCAGCTCAGGTGGCGCTCGGCGCCCGCGCCCAGCACAAGAACCGAACGCTCCCGATCCTCGCGCTCACAAACGACGTAGGTGATCTGGATTTCGCTCACGCCTTCAGCTGGGGCGCGGACGACGTGGTCGCTCCCAGCAGCTCCCGTTCCCTCACGACGCGACTCCGCGCTGTCTCGAAGGTGCCGGCTCTGACCGAAGTACCTCCCCGGGGGACCGCCGTGATCGCCGAGATCGATCAGCAGCGCCGCGTCGCCATGGCGCGCGTCCTGGGCAACGCCGGCTATGAGGTTCGCTTCGCTCTGACCTGTGAGGACTTGGAGCGCTTCGCCCTCGAGCGAAACGTGGCCCTCGTCGTTTCGTGCACGGAGATCTGTCCGGATCCCGAGAGGCTGATCGCTGCGGCGCACTCCTCCGGCTCCGGTGCGGCCTTCGTCATCTCCGCCGAACCCAAGCGCTACGCCGAGCTCTCGCGGAGGTTTACTGGCGGCTCGGATGCGCGCGTCACCGACGCCTCAGCTCCGCCCGAAAACGTGCTCTTCCTCGCGAACGAGCTGGCCGCCGGGCCGCTGCCGAACAAGCGAAGCGCGGTTCGTATTCTGTACGGAACGTCCGTGCACTTCCGCCCTGAGGGCCTCATCGAAGGAGAGGTCGGTTTCACCTACAACGTCTCGAGCGGCGGCATGTACGTCCGCACCCTGGCGCCTCCCACCGAGGACGTCGTCTGGCTCGAGCTCACCCCGCCCCGCTCGGGTCGCCGTGTCCAGCTCGTCGGTCAGGTCGTTTGGAGACGTCCCTTCGGGCCTCACAAAACGGCCACAGTCCCGCCCGGGTTCGGTGTACGTATCATCGACGGGGCGAAGCAGAGCCTCGAGCGCTGGGACGAGGGCTGCGCTCAGGCCGCAGCCGCCTTCTGATCCCCGGAGCTTCGAACCCGAGAGGCCTGTCAGCCCGAGAAACCGAAAACTGCCCGCGTTTTCTAGAGTCTTCGGTCCCCTTTCCTCGGAG
This sequence comes from Pseudomonadota bacterium, assembly GCA_023428245.1. Lineage (GTDB taxonomy): Bacteria > Myxococcota_A > Polyangia > Polyangiales > Polyangiaceae > NIC37A-2. The sequence goes on along the minus strand of JAEYYX010000077.1, from coordinate 1,653 downwards.
CTTGCGCCTGGGCAGGGGCCGCATCAAAGTGCGCCCCCGAAACCGTCCCGCCGAGTCAGCGTTCTTTCAGCTTCTCCGCCGCAAAAAACCCGAGCGGCGGAAACCTTCGAGACGCGGTTCTGGGACTAAAAAGAAGCATCCGCTCGAGGGAGGCTCGGGGACCCTAGGACAGGGGCCCGACGCCCCGAGCGGCCAACAAGGACACGCCCGTGGCCTCCAATAACGAGAGACTCTCAGAGTTCGCACGCTCCCTCCCGAACGACTACCGAACGCGCTTCGACGCGGACCAGATCGCGGTCCACTTTCAGACGCTCGAAGATCGCGCTCGGAGCGGCAGCTCCGTCGCAGTCCGGCGCTTCCCTTGGACGCAGCCAGACATCACCGGGCTCTGCGTCGTCGCAGAGGACCGACCGGGTCTCCTCTCCAATATCAGCCGCGCCCTCTCTGAGTTCGGCTGCGACGTCGACTCCGCACTGGCTTTTACGCGTCCCTCGACCGAGGGTCGTCCCGCCGAAGCGCTCGACCTATTCTTTGTGCGCTATGCGGACGGTCCGTTCGACGAAGCGCGCGAAGAAGAGCTCGCAGAGCTGCTCCGAAAGATCTTATCAGGAAACTATGAGTCGCGGCTTCCGCCGCCCAGCCAAGCAACTAGCTCCGCTAGCGACACGACGGTTCGCTTCTTAGAGGATGGGAGCGGATCGCTCACCGTGCTCGAGGTCGAGACGAACGATCGCTCGGGTTTGCTCTGGGCGCTGACGCGCGCTCTGCATCGGGAGAACGTCCAGATCGTCTCCTCCAAGATCAAGACCAACGGCGGTCGTGTCCAAGATAGATTTGTGATCTGTGAGACCAACGGTTCCCCTATCCGGCCCGAGCGTCGGCTCGTGATCCAGGTCGCCGTACTGACCGCTTTGTCCCCCCAAGATAGGTGAATGAAAACTGGGGCATCGGGTACGCTTGCCTCGAAGGGTCAATTTATCAGCGAACCTTGAAAATCTTTTCGAGCGCAAGGGGCAAACGAGCGATTTTTGAGAGGCCTGCCACGAATCTTGGTTTACCCTCCGACCCTATTCGGTCTGTCGGCGGGTTCCGACAATGCCGAACCTCGAACCTCGGAGCCGCCCCAAGATGCTTTCTTTCAGAAACCCTCGGTCCCCGTTTTCCTGGCTCGCTCTTTACTCCTGCCTATATCTCTCCGGCTGCGTCGCTGGCGGCGCGGACGGAAACGGCGACACGATCGCCGACGACCTCGGCGCAGCGATCGACGCCGATCGCGACGGAAAGTGGGATCAACATGATTTCGGCTTTGATGGCATCCTCGACGGGCTCGGAGTCGATACGAACGGCGACGGCTTCACCGACGCCGTCGTATACGATCTCGATCGCGATGGGATCTACGAGTCTCTTGACCTCAACGGCGACGGCGTCATCGACAAGCGCTCGGACCTCGTGCCCCCGCTACAGCCTGAGAATGGCGGCACGGGGGGCGCCCCGGGTGGAGTCGGCGGCGGCCCCGAGACTGGCGGCGCACCTCCCGCCGGAGGCAGCGACGGATTGGGTCAGGAAGCGGTCGGCGGCGGTTTGTCCGGCGTGGGCAGCGCGCCCGGTGGCGTGGGCGGCGGCGTCGGGGGTGGCGTGGGCGGCGTCGGAGGC
>JAEYYX010000025.1 GCA_023428245.1 Pseudomonadota bacterium | reverse complement strand
TGTTCTTCCTGCACTTGAAGAACACGACGGGTATCCCGATCGGATTCCTTTCTCCGATCGAATATTCGATCCTTTTCCTCCTTGGGCTCTCGTACTTTCGAGAGGCGTCGAACTCACCGATCGACCGCGTCGGCCGCACAAAGGCTCCCCGAGAGCTCATGCGGCTCTGCCATGTCTCTCTTCTGACCTCGCTGTGGATGTTCGTTTGGGGGACGCTGCGGGGGGGCGTGGTCAACATGGCGCTGTGGCAGCTGGACCGGGTCGTTTACCTGCCGATCCTCGCGTTTCTTTTCAACGCAGCGCTCCGCGACTCGAGAGATTTCGCCACCCTCGGCAAGATCATCCTGGCCGCTGGGCTCTACCGAGCGGGGCTCTGCGTCTATATTAGAAAGACCGTGATCGTGGGGGTCAACGACCACGGCGAGTCGCTCATGGAAACCGCGACGACGCACCATGACTCCATGCTCTTTGCGGCAGCGACGCTGATTCTCATCCTGCCGGTAGTGGAGCGTATGGGGAAGGGGGTGGGGCGGAGAGCCATCCTCGGCTTGCCGCTCCTCTTCTGGGGCATGGTGGCGAACGACCGCCGGATGGTGTGGGTGCTCGTGGCGCTTGTCCTTTTCACCCTCTACCTCATCACGCCGCCGAACCTCATGAAGCGGCGGATCCGCACAGCTGCCATCGCGATGTCACCGCTCGTCGCCGTGTATATCGCGGCAGGCTGGAATGCGACGGGCAACAAGATCTTCAAGCCGGTTGCCACGATCAAGTCCGTCGTTGAGCCCACGTCAGATGGGTCCTCTCTCTGGCGCGAGATCGAGAACTACGATCTCCTCTATACATTTCGGATGCATCCGATCCTGGGTCACGGCTATGGACACGGTTTCGTAGAGATCATCCCGCTGCCCTACGTGGGGTACACGCTGGAGTTTCACTGTCCCCACAACGCAATCTTCGGCCTCTGGGCCTTCGGTGGGGTCGTGGGTTTTACGGGCCTCGTGCTCCTGTGGGCGGCCTGCTGTTACTTCGCGATGCTCGGCTATCGACATTCTCGCAGCCCCTTGGACCGGGTGGCGGCGGTTCTCTGCATCGGCTCCGTTCTCATCTATCTCCTGCAATCCTACGGCGACATGGGGCTCGGGGCCTGGGCGGGGGTGTTTCTGATGGCCCCCGCCATCGCCTGCGCGGGAAAGCTCGCTGTAGCGACAGGTGGGTGGCCAGGTAAGCGCAAGCCTGCAGCGCCGTAGGAGGGAGGCTGCAGGAGAGGGCGGCGCTCGCCCTTCACAGTCAAGTCTTAACGGACTGACCACTCAGGCGTAAAAGTGATACGGTTCGGACCGTCGGCGTTTTGCCGGGTCGCCCCTCGAGATACTGCTATGCGCACTACTTCTACCTTTGCTCTGGTTGTTCTGGTCGCCCTGGGTTGTGGGAATCAGCCCTCTCCGGACGCGCCGGATGGGGACGGCACAGGGGCCCGTTCGGGCGCCGACGATGACTCGGGCGGCGGAGACTCGACGGGGAGTGGCTCTCGGCGCGGTGCGGGAGGAGGCGGTGTGGATGGAACGGGCGGGCGCCGCGGAGGGGGCTCTGGCGGCGTCTCCGGTGGCATTCCTGTCTTGGTGGGCGCTGAGAACTGTGGCCTCGAGAGTCCGGCCTTCTGCGAAGACTTCGAGTCCGGGGCGAAGCCCGGCGGACCCGGCGGGGACCTTGACGAGTCCAGGTTCGCGTTCTCCCGCTGGGGGCATGTCATAACCTTCTTCGATCGGCCCGGAGCTTGGACCAAGAGACCGGAGTCGCGTTTCGATGTGCAGCGGAACATGCCCACTTTTTGTGGCGAAGAGTTTTCGAACGTCCTGATCGGCGAGGACGCGCGCATCTGTGAGGGACCTGGAGTCGGAGAGGTCGTCTCTCATCAATTCCAGGAGGTGTTCGATGACGCGGGAGACTTCGGCATCAACTCCCTCATGATTCGCCAGCCTTGGGACTTCTCCGAGGGCGGCGTGCTTGTTTTCGACGTCGATGGCAAGCGCAGCAACTACTACGAAGGTCACGGCTGGTGGTTTGAGCTTTGGATCACCGAAGATCCTGCGCCTGTCCCCTACCACTCCGCGCCGACCGTGAACTCTTTCCCGAGAAACGGTCTCGGCATTCAGTTCACCCCCGTAGGCACCTGCCTCACCATGTCGACGTCGGACTGCAACGAAGTTGGGACTATCTTCGTCACGAGGGACTATAAGGTGATTCACGAATGGCCCGGCGCTGGGAATTTCCCCAGAGAGGGCGGGTTTACCGCCCGTGACGGCGAGCTGAACCACTTCGAGGTGCGGCTGACCAAAGATCGGATCGAGATTTGGGCGTCAGACTCTGGCACCACAGAGATGCACCACGTGCAGACGATTGACGGGCTCGAGCTCAGTTTCGACAAGGGCTTCGTGCACCTGCAGCACTCCCACTACAACGCCTTCAAGGACTATCGTCCTCAATCGAACGACGGCGTTTGGGCTAGCCCAGCGCAGGTCTACCGCTGGGACAACATCGGCTTCAACGGACCCAAGCTGCCGATGCTCCGCGCCTACGACTTCCCGCTGAACAACCGGCGCTCCACGCACGAGGAAATTCCTGAGAGCGACATAGTCAAGTATGGCTACGATCTCGACAGAAAAGTCGTTTTGAACGTCGACAACGTCGATCTTACGGGGGCTACCAAGGCGCTCCTCAATCTAAGTATGGGCGTTCAGACAGGACGAACCCTCCATTTCCGGGTTAACGGAGGGGAGGAGCAGTCATTCGAATGCCCGGACTACGGCAATTCGGGGGCTAACAACTCAGCCCATCTTCGCGCGTTCACCATCGAAGTTCCCCTCGATAGCCTGGTTGACGGGACGAACGAGTTCGAGTTTTTCGTGCCCGAGTATCAGCCTTGGGACATGATCGGGAATATCGACCTGTCCCTCGTTGTGCCATGACCTTCGCCCCGCACCTCGCGCCTAGCCTTATGAGACGGCTTTTTCGAGCCTCTTTTTGGCGGAGGCAAGGCCAGGTTTCCGCGATCTTGGCCTTGCCCTTGGCGCTCGCCTGCGCCGGGGGGAGCGACGGAATCAAAGGAGGGCAGGCTGGCGCGCCCGGCGAGGGCGGATCCAAGGGCGACGGCGGTGCACCGAACAGTGACCAGCTTTCGGTCGCGGAGATTCGGCGGCGACTACTCGAGCTCGTGCTGCCCCAGAGTCCCGAGGTGCCCCCAGATCCGACGAACGCTTACGCGGACAACCTCGCGGCGATCGATCTCGGGAAAAAGTTCTTCTACGACACGCGCTTCTCCGGCCCGCTCCTCGCGCACGACAACACGGGCGGTCCCGGTACCGTGGGCCGTACCGGTGAGGTGCTCAAGGTGGGCTGTGTGAGCTGCCACGTCCCCGAGGACGGCTACGTCGATACGCGCAGTACCCGCGGCCAGCTCTCGCTCGCCTCCGGGTGGACGCGCCGCCGGACGCAGTCGCTCCTTGACCTCCATCAGGTCCAGTTCATGACTTGGGGTGGGAAACGCGACAGCGCCTACTCCGTCGTGTTCGGAGTCATCGAAAACTCCCTCGAGTTCAACAGCTCACGGCTCTTCGTCGCGCAGCAGATCGAGCGCCTCTACAAGGACCAGTACGAGGCGGTTTTTGGTTCCTTTCCGTCTCTCTCGAGATACGAGCCTCTCGAGCCAGAGAAGTCCGGCTGCGAGGTGATGCCCGATGATCCAGTGAGCGCCGTCTGCGTGCGGCCGGGGTTCGAGGATCCCGATGTGACTCGGGTGGTCGTGAACTTCGGGAAAGCGATCGGAGCCTATTTGCGCATCCTTTCCTGCGGACGCAGTCGCTTCGATGAGTGGATGGACGGCAAAGCCGAGTTCACGGAGGACGAAGAAGCCGGCGCGGCTCTCTTCGTCGGTGCAGGCAAGTGTTCGACGTGCCACAGCGGTCCCTACTTCAGCGACCAGAAGTTTCACAACGTGGGAGTCCCCGGTTCGCTCTCGCCGTTCACGGGCGTCGACACAGGCGGAGACAAGGGAGCTTCGGTCGCGCTGCGCGAGATGCTCGCCGATGAGCTGAACAGCAAAGGTCCTTTCAGCGATGGGGATGATGGCAGGCTCGATCGGCTACCGGAAGATCTGTCAGAGCTTGAGGGAGCTTTCCGCACGCCGATGTTGCGGTGCGCCGGACGTCGGCCGAGCTACTTTCACAACGGCGAATTCCGAAGCCTCTACGATGTCGTCGATCACTTCATCAACGGTGGCTCCGGTCAACTCGGAGTTGTTGGGGTCTCAGAGATCGAACCCCTTGGTCTCTCCAAGCAGCAGCGGGATCAGCTTGTGGCGTTCCTTCGGACCCTCGACGGTCCTGGCCCGAACGCAGGGATCTTGATGCCGCCGACTCTACCGGACGAACCTAACGGGGCGAACTGATTGGTGTGGCCGGGTCGGGACGTCTTCCTGTGTCGCCCTGAACAAGCTCGGATGCGAAAGTGTCCACGGGAGCCTTGATGTCCCAGGCAGAGCGCGGTTTGATAGAAGGCTCCTCCTCCGGTCCATGGCCAAGCTGCTCCTCCTCTCCTTCGTGTTCGCGACCGTCGCGATTCCTGTGCGTATGTCGCGCGACAAGAATCCGAAGCGCGGGCTCAAACGCGCTCTCAAGGGGATCGTTCTTTTTAACCTCTTCTACTGTTTCAATCTCTACTACCTGCAGGCGCGCTTCTAGCCGCGCCTTGATTTTCGGGGGATTCGGCCCAAGGCGGCTCCGGGCGGTGCTGTGCCCTTTCTGCCGAGGCGGGGGGCTGAGTCAGGCACGAGGAGCCCTCTCGAAGTGTTTCCAGTTCGGTGTGCGGCCTGTGTGTTGGGCCCTTTCGAGGTGGCCGTTCTTGGGGGGCCCGTTCTCGCCGTAGACGATTGATGGCCCTTGCTGTTGAATACAGCCGGAGTGCATATGGAGCAGTTTCCCACGAGTCGCCTCGCCCTCCTGACCGACCCCCTCTTCGTTCTTTGGCTGCTCTTCGTTGCGTTGTTCGTGGGCGGGCGCGTCCTGTCCTTGTTCACCAAGTCCGAGGAGGCGACCAAACTTGAGCGCTCACTCTTGTCGCTGCTGCTTGGACTCGGGGTCCTCCAGTACATTCCGTATGGTCTGGGGATGGCTGGGGAGCTTACCCAGACGAACCTTTGGATCGCGAGCCTCCTCATGACAGTTTATGCGCTCTTCGAGGCGGTTCGGGCTTTTCGGCTGCGGCGCGCCGTGACGCCGGATGAGCGCGCTTCTTCGCCGCGCCTCGCACCCGACCTCCTGCTCTTCGTCGTCATCAGTGGGATTGCTCTCCTGCTCTCGGCGGTGATCGCAGTAGCGCCGCCCACCGATCCCGACGGGCTCTTTTACCACCTGACCGCGCCCAAGCGCTGGCTTCAGTCCGGCTCGCTCCGCTACCTGCCCTCCTTCGTTCACACCAACGGGCCGATGGGCGGTCAGATGTACTTCACCTGGGCGATGGCGCTCTGGAGCGACACAGCCACCAAACTCATCCACTTCAGCTTCGGGGTGCTCGCGCTCCTCTCGACTCTCGCCATCGGGCTCCGCACGGGCACGCTTCGCGCGAGCATCATGGCGGCTGCGTTTTGGCTCTTGGGGCTCAACGTCCTCGGCACGCTTGGCGCGACGAGCCTTTTCTCGATGGCTTATGTCGACCTGAACTTGGCGGCTTTTTCCCTCGGGAGTGTGCTTGCGCTGATTTGCTACCTGCGCTCGGCCGATTTCGGGTACGCCATCATCGCGGCGCTTTCGGCAGGATTTGCTCTCACGACGAAGCTGACGGGGCTTTTTGTGGGTGGATCGCTGACCGCCTTTGTCGCCTTCTTGAGCTTCGCCGAGAGGGCGCCGCTTGCGCTCACCGCCCGCAAGACGATCACGATTGGAGTGCTCGCGCTTTTGCCGGGTGTGCCCTGGTTCGCGCGCTCGTGGATCCAGACGGGCAGCCCGATCTACTTGATGCTCCCCTCGGTGTTCGAGACGAAAGATTGGAGCCCGGAGGCGGGCCGGGCGTTCTCGGACTTCTTCAAGTACTACGTTTGGGGGACTGGCTCGTCGGCGCGCGAGTGGTCTCTCGAGCTTCGCAAGTTGATCCGGCTCGGCGCACTCGGGGGTGTCCTCTTGGGCTTCGGAGTCTGGATCTGGCGCGTGAAGCGGGCCGAACTCCGTCTGCCGCTTTTCATCTTCCTCGGTGTGGCCCTCGGATCTGTCGCCGGCACCGGGCTTTACCTTCGATACCTCGTCCCGTTCTCGGGTCTCGTTTTCGTTGTCCTGTTCGCGCGTCTTCCGGAGCGGCTCCTCGCTCATCGCGGGATGACTGTCGCCTTTGCTGCGATGCTTGCGGTGAACATCGCTCAGTTCCTCCGGACCGTTTGGCCGAGTCCCGCCCGCGCGTTCCGGGTGACCGTGGGTCTCGAGAGCCGCGAAGACTTCCTGCGCGAGGGGCTCGGCGCCCAAGCGTACGATCTCTTCCAAGACGTCAACACTCGCGCGAAGAACGGGGAAGTGGTCCTGCTCGCCGCAGGCCGGCCGTCCTACTACATGGACCCCTACTGCTTCATCACAGAAGCGTACTACCAGGAGCGGCTGCGCATGGACACCTGGGAGCACTACGTGGACGATGTTCGGCGGGATGGCCTCGCCTACGTGATCGTGCCTCTCAAAATGGATCGTTCGAACGCCACGGGTCCCGCTTACGCTGCGGCCGACAATGAGATCCCCTTTGCGCGTCGGCTCGCGGCGGAATACGGGGAGAAGCTCGGGAATTTCGGTAACGACGATCTCTACCGCCTGCGTTTTTGAAGGCGGAGGCGACTTCCCGACTGCTGCGCCCAGCCGATGTTTGCCGCTTCGCTCCGCGCATCGGACCCGTGTCGAGGGCGCCGAATTCTGGACTTGGGAGCCTTCTGCGGGTTTTGCCTTGGCGCTTTTCCTTCGCTAGAGATACGCCGAAAGCAGGATCGGAAAAGAAGCGATCCCATCGAGACGTGACATGACCATCCCCGAGTTTCGAGCCTCCGAGCACCTCCACGGCGTCAAGTACGAAATCCGAGGAGAGCTTGCGCGACGGGCCGACGCGCTCGAGCGAGATGGTTATGAGATCATCAAGCTGAACATCGGTAACCCGGGCGCCTTCGGTTTTCGCATGCCGGAGACGATGCGCGTCGCGATGGTGCAGAATCTCCACCAGGCTGATCCTTATTCTCACCAGAAAGGCATCTTCCAGGCGAGGGAAGCCGTCGTCATGCAGCAACAGACGCGGGGCATTCTCGACGTGACAGCCGACGACGTCTTCATCGGCAACGGCGTCTCTGAGCTCATCATGTTCACGATGCGGGCGCTCTTGAACCCTGGCGACGAGGTGCTCGTGCCGAGCCCGGACTATCCCCTGTGGACCGCCTCGGTCGTGATCCACGGTGCGACCGCTGTCCATTATCCTTGTCCTCCTGAGCGAGGGTTCGTCCCCGATCCGGAGGAAGTGAAGAAGCTCGCCACACCGCGCACCCGCGCGATCGTCGTCATCAATCCGAACAATCCGACGGGTGCTGTCTATCCGCGGGATGTCCTCGCCGGGCTCGCTCGCATCGCTGAAGAGCATCAGCTTCTGATGTGCGCCGACGAGATCTATGACGAGATGCTCTACGAGGGAGCCCAGTACGTGCCCATGGCCACCTTGGCGAAGCGTACGCTCTGCGCCACGTTCAGTGGTTTGTCGAAGATTTATCGCGCCTGCGGCTTGCGTGTGGGCTGGGTGAGCTTCTCGGGTGAAAAGTCACGGGCAACGGAGTACCTGCGCGCGCTCGAGCTCCTCGCCTCTCTGCGTTTGTGCTCGAACGTCCCGGGGCAGTTCGCTGTCCAAACCGCGCTGGGCGGGACACAATCGATCTATGAGCTCACGAGGCCGGGGGGACGACTCTACGAGACCCGCCGGGCCATCCTCGAGGCCTGCGACAAGAGCAAATACATGACAGCGAACGCGCCAAAGGGTGCGATGTATGCGTTCGTCCGCGTCGATGACAAGAAGATCCCCGGCTTTGATGACCAGGAGTTCGCTCTTCGGCTCCTCGAGCGTGAGCGGGTGCTGATCGCACCCGGATCCAGCTTCAACGTTCCCTATCGGAATCACTTCCGCATCACGCTCTTGCCTGACGCGCGTCAGATGGCCGACGTCTTCGCTCGCATCGAGAGGGTGCTCGAGGAATACGCCGAGGAAGCCCCCCAGATCCGTCCCCGCTCTACCCTGGGCGGCGCGCTCTAGAACGCGATCTCGACGCCGAGGTTCCCGCTCAGGCGGGAAGCCTGGATCTGCCAGCTATGGGAGGCTGAGACTGTCTCGCCCTCGACCTTCGAATCGAGGAGAAAATGCATGCCCCAGGCGTACCCGACGGTAGCCCGCAGGCTGAGCCAGGAGCTCATCTGATAACGAACGCCGGCGTCGAGCCCGAGCAAGAATCCGTAGCGCGGCCCGCTCCAGGTATCATAGCCGGCTGATTGGTACTGGCTGATACGATCGGCGAGCACCCCGCTCGGCAGAACGAGCGACACACCGACCCGAGGCGCGCCCACGATATAAAGATCCGTCGCGAGAGGCGCTGACCACTCGAGGCGATAGTCGACGGTGAGAAGCTGACCGATCAGGAGATTGTTGTTGTTTAGATCCTGGTTCGTTCCATAGCCGAGCGCTCCGCCCATGCGGAAATGGGGGCTCTTTCGGTGCATGAGGCCGAGATGAAACATCGGACCAAGAGAGCTGATGTTATCGTTTTGGTTGGTGAGGTCGTCACCGACCTGACTACGGCGAGACGAGTTGCCCGTGTCCCATCGAAACCCACCGTCGACGAAGAAGGCCCATTTGCGTCCCGGCGTCACGCAGATCGGCCCATCGGGCTCACGGTTCGCTTCCTCCGGCTCTTCCTCGGTCTCGAGACTTGCTTCTTCGGTCTCCGTCTCGTCACTCGGGGGCTCCGCGAGAGGATCCGCCGCGGGCGTTTCCGCCTTTTCCGCGGTCGCCTTGGGCGCGCTGGCGGTGGCCTTAGCCGTGACTTCCGCCTTGGGTTTGGCGAGAAGAGGCGCAGTCGTTAAGCTCGCGAGGAGCGCGACGGGGAGGCTGAGCGTGAGTCTCAAGGACGTCGTGTACACAGAGCGAATCATAGTCTGGCCCTCCACCGACCAGAAGCCCCTCCTGTATCGCTCGCGCGATTCGAGAAGACTTTGGCTCTTTGCCTGACGGTCACCAGCTCGCACACTTAACGGCGGTATCACGAAGCTTGAGCGAGACATATAAGTGGCTCGCGTGGGATCGGCCGAAATAGAAGGCTGTCGGAGGCGAAAGCAAACAGGCGCGACTTGTCGCAGGTGCTCAAGTAGGACCGTGTGTGACTCGGGCGCAGCGAAAGTAGCTCAAGAGCGCACGTCCGCTGCGCTTTGAGCGTGGGAAAGTGCGACTCGCCCCTACGAAAAGACTTCGATCGACCGTAGATGGCGAGACGGATGAGCTGAGACGGTTGCTAGGGTGCCGAACCTTCGGCATGATTGCTTGAGGAGAGGCTCAGGAGGAGCGTCGCAAATAGATGGGACCAGACAAGCGCAGGTTGACGGGGCTATCGGCGTCAGTGCTCATGGCGCTCGCTCTCTCGATGAGCGCGGCCGCTTGCGGCCAGAAGATCCGATATGGGGAAGAGCAGGCGGCGTCGGGACCAGGAGAGCTCGTGGGCCGCTCCGACGCGCTCAATCTAGGATTTTCTGGGGGACCGAGCCCGGACCTCGAGGCGCGCGAAGGTGGCGCGGGCACCCCGTCCGATTGCGACGCCGATTGCCGGGCGCATTGCGAAAGCCTCCCGTTCGAGAACCCGATTGATCGAGCGATCTGTCCGTCGCTCTGGGGAGCAGGGCTCGACACCCGTCCCTTGGTTCAGGAAGAAGTATGTCGGCGCCTCTTCATCGACACGCGGGGACGATTCCCGAGCTATGGGGAGATCGCCGAAGGCTGCCTCGATCGAGCTCTGGGTGAGACGGTGACTGAGCTCCTCCTGAGCGATGATTTCGTCTTCGAAGGACAACGGCGTTGGGCCGATCTCCTCGGCTACAACAACGTCGCCGTCAGCGTCGAGCGCATCTACGACGCCGACCAACTTGTCGGAAAGCTCTATTCAGGCCTGATCCGCTTTGACGAGTTTGTTGAGGTCGTCAGCGCGCACCCTGTGTTCACTCGCCGGCTGAACGACGCGGCGGACCGCGCCGAGGCGCTCTTCACGCTCTTCGTCGGTCGGCCTCCTTTCGCTAACGAGCGCGCCGATATGGCGAACCTCTACGCGATTTGGAACAACGGTTACCACGACGATCCGATGCTCGGGGAGCGGTTGCCCGATGCCTTCGTGGAGCACCGCTGCGTCCGACCGGACGGGAGCATCGATGAGGATACCGCTGGAACCTGTACGAGCGTCCTCTGGGGCTTTCACCGCGTCATTTTGAAGCCTGATTTCCGCGCCAAGGACAATCTGACCTGGTCGGGGAACCTGACCCCTAAGGAATGGGCCATTCTCCAGACCCCGGGCAAGATCATCGGCGCGTGGCCTGAGGTCTGGGAACATATGGTGAGCGAGGTCGTCCGTCAGTACCTCGGCTACGATCTGGCCAAGTATTCGCCGGAGGTGATCAAGGAGCTCGTCGAATACGTGCTCAAGCATGGCGGGGACCTGCGCGCCGCGCATTACGCTGTCCTCACGTCGAGCCTTTACCTGCAATCAACGGATTGTGGAGAGGGCGGCTGTGACGAAGAGGCGCCTCCTTGGACCTACGGGCCGCTCAAGCAAACGGAAGCCGAGCAGTGGGTCGACTCGGTGAGCCGTTTGCTTGGTTATGATCCAGGCGCCTGCGATCATCGCATTCCGGATCCCGATGAGCTTCTCGAGAGCATTGGGGGTTACGAGCTCGTGAATGATTCGCGCTGGAGCTTCAGGCAGGGCCGAAATGGCCAGGTTGTGGATCGTCGCTACGCGGACCTTGCGCGCACGCTCGGAGGCTGTCCGGACAACTTGACTTCAGGGCGCTTCAAGGCTGTGAGCATCTTGAATACCGCCTCCCAGGAGGCCTTCGTCGCTGAGCTCTGCAATCCGCTCTCGAACGACGGCCAGGGCGTGCCGATCGAGGCGCTCTTGCCGGGCGGAATGACCGAACGAACGAAGCTGGACGAAGGCGTGGCAAACGATGTCCTCAACTATCAAGTCGGTCAGTTCCTGGGCCGCCTGCCGACGGAAGCGGAGCGAGAGATGGCGAATGAGTCGTCGAATCTCTGTGTGCCGAAACCCTGTACCGCCGGGACCTTCGCTCGCGGCCTTTGCTTCTCACTTTTGTCGAGCAGCGAGATGCTCTTCTACTGAGGCGGAGATGATGACGACAGAAGCGCCGAACACTGCAGAGAGCACGTCGAACCGAGGAGGAATGTCGTGACCGACAAAGCCAAGGCAGATGCGGTCCCGAGCCCTGAGCCCGAAAAGGGGCTCCCGCGCCGCAGGCTTCTTCAGGGAGCGGCTGCCCTCGCAGGACTGGCAGCGTCTGGCCCGTTCATTTGGGTCCCGAAAGACGTGCGCGCCCAGACGAACGCGACAGGTTCTTTCAAACACCTCATCTACATCCGCTTGAGCGGAGGCTTCCGATTCCCCTGCGCGTTCAATGGAGACGTTGGCGATCAATACAATCCCTTCGGATTGGCTTCGGGGGTTCCTAGTGGCGTTGCTTGGGGCGTGAGTAAGCTGCTCGAGCGCGCTCCTTTCGCGTCGCAAGGAGAAATGGGCAACGGGCTGCGTCCGCTGCACCAGCTTGCCGATCGGATCACTGTTATGCCGACGGTAGATCACGAGCCGCTCGCGGGAGGAGCCGACGGGAACCATGACACCGGGCTCGAGCGCTTCCTGACCGGTTATGTGAACGGCGAGGCCGGAGTCTTCACTCGCATCCAGATGGGCCTTCGTGCGACTTACGACGAAGCGCTCAAGGAGGGGAAACTGAAGCTGCCGGCCTTCGTGATGGGCACGGCGGGAATGGCGCGCGGGCTCGGGAGTTTTGCGCCCTATCGCCCGCCGGTCTTGAACGGGGCCAGCTTCGAGCGCTTCACTTCCTCAGTGGGTGCTATGCCCGACTGGATCGCGAAGGCGACGACCGAAACGGACGCGCGCTCGCGGGATCGGAGGCATCCGGCGCTCAAGGAGCGCGTCGACGCCTACATTCAGACCCGCGCCGCGACCAAACAATACTCAGAGATCTTCACGAGCCAGCTCCTGAAAGTCGACGATCGCTCGAACGAGGTGGTCGACGGCGTATCGAATGATGAGCTGCGCACTCTATTTGGACAGTCTCGCGCCTCTGCGAATATTCGATTGGCCCTCCGTCTCTTCCATTACGGATGCCCGGCCGTGTATCTCGACCAAGGCGGTTACGACATGCACTCGGGCGAAGAGAACAGCCTGCCTGGAGCGATGGAGGAGCCGAACCTGCTGCTTTCGGCGCTGATTCACGTCCTGCCGCGCATGGAACACCCCGATGGTGGAACCTATTGGGACCATACTGTGGTCGTGGTGGGTAGTGAGTTCTCACGGACCGCCCGAGGTAGTCGCTTCAACTCGGCGCGCGGCAGTGACCACAACGCAGACAACAGCACACGTTGGATGTCGATGCCGTTCATGGGAGGGCCGATCTTGGGGGGCCGCGTCGTCGGTGCGACCTCTCGGCGGGAGGACCTGGCGGCCGAAGGAACCGTCTATTCTTATCGCAGCGTGATGAACACGCTCATGGATGGACTCGGCTGTGATCCGAGTGCCTTCTTCCCAGCGGACCCCGTCGTCCCCGACCTCCTCGGAACTCCATGAAACTGAAGCACGCCTCCGGAAAGTTCACGGTCCTCAGCGGCTCTCTGTGCCTCTCGGCACTCCTCGCAGCGGCGGGCTGTGGCTCGAAGACCAAGGAGTCGGAGCCCTTTGACGCTCCTCCGAGCGGGCTCGATTGGTCGAATGGTTCTACGTCGTTTCTCGAAGAGTGGGATCCTGTCGAGGCCTATGCCGGCGACGATCCGGCGACGCTCGAAGCTCAAGACCGTCTTGCCACAGGCGCCGATCTGCACGCGAAGGTCATCCTGCGGAGCTGTGGTCCGCTGAGCGGCGTGTGCCACAACAAGAAGGAATATCCCGACCTCCACACAACCTACAATTTCCTCGCTGCGATCGGAGCGCCCTGCAACGTTCAGCCCGGATCTTACGAAGGTGTTTTCGATCGCTGTGAGCGGCCGGGGGATCGCGTCGCTTTCGAAGGCGGGCCGGAGGTAGAGATCGGCTGGCTCGAGTTCATCTCCGGAGAAGAAGATGAGACGGACGATCCGAAGCTGATGCCGGGCCTGCACATCCACCTCGCTGATGCCGTGTCCGGGGATCGAGACCGCGAAATAACGGTTCGGTTCATCCGAACCTTCGTGGATGGTGGCGAGGTCTCTGATATTTCGTTCGCGAGCCTTCGAACGAGATTTACCTTCCTCGACGGCGGCAAACACGTGGTCGCGCGGGCGCGCTACGACCTCGAGAAACAGGTCCGGGACCTCCTGCAAGTCGGCATCGAGCAGGGAGACTTGAACCGGAACGGGATCTTCGGTGCTAGGCCCGACAAGGACGGTGTAGTTCGCGGCCCGATTTCTCTCATCGTCCCCGGCGATCCCGAGAGCAGCTATCTTGTCGGACGCTTGCGCGGGAAGATGCATGACGAAGTCGTGCCGGGTACGCGTATGCCACTCGCGAATCCGCCCTTTTCTACCGCGGAGATGCTCGCTCTCTTCTGCTTCGTCGAAGGTCTGCCGCCTTCGGGCAGTGTGAACCTCGACGCGCCCATCGATTACGCGTCCTGTTCCTACAATCGAGCCGAGACCCAAGAGGCGCTGGCTATCGAAGGCGTCGGCAAGGGCTGGCTCGAGCGCATCAGTCCGATGCTCGAGTCCAATTGCGGCGGGTGCCACTCGAAAGAGCTCGCTTCGGCAGGCTTGGTCCTTGTGGGGCCTGGATCATATGATGCGATTGTAAACAAGCCCTCTGAACAAGACTTGATGGAACGACCGCTGATCGCTCCTGGGGATCCGGAAGGCAGCTATCTGCTCTTGAAGCTGAAGGGCGATCCTTCGATCCAGGGCTTCCAGATGCCCGTGGATCCATTGCTCGGTGTCCGCACGCTCGGCGAAGCGGAGCTCCAAGACCTCGAAGAGTGGATCGCGATGGGCGCGCCGCCGTCCTAGAACACGTCCCCCAAAAATGCCGCAGCGAAGCTCTCGTCCGGCCTCGAGGGCGAGCGGACGAGAAACACGCTCACTTCTTGAACGGGCGAGAGATGACGCAGGCGTTGATGCCACCAACGCCCATGCTGAGCTTGCCGGCGGCGATGGGTCCCTCGACAGACTCTGACTCGTCGTACACGATTGACTGACCGAGCTCGAGGATGGCCGGGTGGGCCTCGTCGCGGGAAAGCACGGTCGGGAAGATTTTCCCTTGAGACAGGCCCATGTACTGCGCCGTGAGCTCCCAGCCGCCGCACACGCCCATGCCGTGACCGAAGGTCCCTTTGCGGGCGGTGATCCGCGCCTCGGAGGGAATCACCGTCTTCAGGTTCTCGAGTTCGGTGTAGTCCCCAGGTGTAGCCGTAGCGTGCAGGTCCCAAGTCCCGATTTCTTCCGGAAGCACTTGGGCGAGGGAGAGCGCGCGCTGCATCGCGGCGCGAGGGCCCTCCTCGGAGGGCGTGATGATGTGATCGGCGTCCGAGGAGACACCGACCGCAAGAGGCTCGATCCCGAGCGGGGTGAGACCCCGGCTCAAGCCGTACTCAAGGTCTCCGACGATCCAGATGCAGGAGCCTCCCGCCACGTGAGTTCCCTTGAGGCCCGTGAGCGGTTTGGAGGGACCGCCATCGGCGGAGAGCACGCGCGCTCCGTAAAATGCGCCCACGCTCAGTGCGTGAGGAGGAGGATCGGCCGATCCGACGACCACGAACTTCGCCTCGCCCCGGTCGATCGCGTCGAGCGCGAGCTTGAGCGCGACGCCGAAGGTCGAGCAGGCGGCGATCGGCGCGAAGGCGAGGCCCTTGATCTGACCCAGCATCGAGATTTGCGAGGCGGGAGTGTTCGGAATGTTCCACAGGACGTTCGCCGAGACGCTCTCCCAGGGCGCCGTTGGCGCGCCCCACTCCGCCTGGAGGTCCGCCGCGCCGCGGCGCTTGTCGCGCATCAGCTTCATCTTGCCTGTGGCGACATCTTCGCCCACCTTCGGGCGCTCGATCTCGGCGAAGGCGCGGAGATAAGCGGCAAGACCGTCCGAGAGGCTCGCCCAATGAGCAAACCACGCGTCCTCGGCGAGCTCGCGCTCGTCCGGATCGGTGAGGGCCGAGGGGTTCGCGATCGGCAATTCCCCCGGGCTCTCGAGGAAGGCCCGGTAGGCGGCGTTTCGGCTCGGGTGCGACCAGAAACGGTTCCAGCGCCGCAGGGCGCGGTAATACTCTATCGAAGTCCGGTAAACGGTCGGGTACGCGCCGAGCGCGTTGCCGACGTAGACGTGCGCTTCGGAGTCGAGTTCGCGCAAGATCCCCTCGAGTCCAGGGTTCTGGCCGAGAGCTTGGATGAACGAGGCCACGGCGTAGAGCGACGTCGTGTCCATCTTGTCGGTGAGCTGCTTGAAGCGACTCTTCGGGAAGCGCGCCGCGATCCAGGGCTCATAGTCGCGGAAGTCGAACTTCGGCTCGCCGACGAGGAATGTAGCCGGGCCGAAGCCCTGGAAGGGCTCGAGCTGGGACGCTCCCGACTCAATGACTCGAGCGAAATCATCTACGTTCGATGCCCCGGGGGCGACCAGGCCCCAACCGAACACGGCGGCTCTTTTTTTCATCGCAATTTGAGACAGAAGTGACCGAAGCCCCCTGGGGAGCCCGGGCCGGACTCTAAGAGGGCGCGCAAAAGAGTCAATCGGTCCGCCGATTGGCCCGGGAGCTTGCGTTCTTGGAGTTTTGGCGCAGAAGGCACAAATCCATCGGCGCGAGAGCGGGTCCCTTGGTATGCGGGGTGCGTGAGCCGCCCGGGCCGGTTCGCCCGCGGAACCCGAGCCCGGCCATTGAGCCTAAGAGAGAGAAAACGAGTGAGCGCTATTCATCCGATCAATCAAGACGCAGCAGGGATCAGCGGCATGAGCCTTTACGTACCGGCTCCGCGAGTCTCTCTGGAGGCGTGGTGCGAGTGGACGGGCAATCCTTGGGCGAAGGTGCAGAAGGTCGTCGGCCGCAGCTTTCGCGTCCCTGCTCCCCACGAGAACGTCTACACCATGGCGGCGAACGCCGTCCTGCGCCTGATCCTGAACTACGATATCGACCCGCAGCAGGTGGGCTTTTTGGGGCTTGGTACCGAGTCGAGCACCGACAACGCGGCCGGAGCGGTCATCGTGCGGGGCATGGTGGACAGGGCTCTCGATGCGCTCGGCCGCGGGCGTCTCTCGCGGCAGCTTGAGGTGCCCGAGTTCAAACACGCCTGCCTCGGCGGCGTGTACGCGCTCAAGAACGCTCTCCGTTATGTCTCCTGTGACGGCGGTGGAAGGATTGCCATCGTCGTTTCCGCAGACGTGGCCGAGTACGAGCGAGGCTCCAGCGGTGAACAGACCCAAGGGGCGGGCGCTGTCGCCATGCTCGTTGAGCGCCATCCGAAGCTCATCGCCGTCGACCTGTCCCGGGCCGGAAGCGCGTCGGACTATCGAGGTCCCGACTTCCGCAAGCCTTTCGCTCGCCATTTCCGAGAAGAATACGCAAGCCGTACCAAGCGCGTCAGCGACTTCCCGGTCTTCAGCGGTCGTTATTCGACCTACGCCTACCTCGACGAAACAGTGCAAGCTGTCGAGGCTATGCTGTCGAAGATCGAGATGGGCGCGGGGACTTACTACAAGAGCGTGCGCGCGCTCTTCTTCCATCGCCCCTACCACCACATGCCGATCTCGGCGATGAGCTTCCTCTACGTGCGGGGTCTCGCCCGGAGTGACCACCACCGCGAGGAGCTTGAGGCTCTCTGCAAAGGCGCGGAAGTCTCCGTCGAGCAGGTGATCGAAGAGACGAAGAGTAGCCCTGATCTCTACGCTCGCGTGCTGGTCGGAAATCCGGACGAAGATCCCTATCCAAAGACGGGCGCTGTCGCGACCTATCTCCGTAAGCTGCCGGCCTTCGCTGAGCTCCTCGAGCAGAAGATGAGCCTCGGCGGTGAGCTTGTGCGGGATCTTGGCAATCTCTATTCAGCGGCGCTTCCGGCTTGGATTGCGGCGGGCCTCGAGAGCGCAGCCGAGAATGGCAACGACCTGACCTCGGCGTCGATGGTCATGGTGGGCTACGGGAGTGGCGACGCCGCGGAAGCGATCCCGATGACCGCTGTCCCTGGCTGGCAGGAAGCCGCGCGCAAGATCGGATTCCGCGCGGCTCTTGCGCGAGCCGTCGACCTCGACCATGTGGGGTACGAGGCGCTCCATGACGGCCGCGACGCAAGTCGGCTCAACCTGGTCCCCGATGAGGAGTTTGCCATCCTGCGCGTCGGCGAGGTCTACGAGGAGTCGTTCCAGGATCTCGGCGTCGAGTACTACGAGTACGTTCGCAAGGCCGCGAGCGCTGAGTGAGCCTTCCCTCGATAGCCGAGCCCGACTCTGAGTGCCTGCGGCCGCCCCTCAACAAGGGACGCTGCGGGCTTTCTGAGCCGTGAGTCGAAAGCGGCGAGGGTGCTGGCCGCACCTCAGGCTGTCCACTCTTTGATTTCAGTCTCCAGCCGTCGCGCGACCCAGTCGAGGATCGCCGTGGCGACGGCAGGCTTCGTCCGGACCCCGAGCGGGCGGCAATCTTGAGCGCTCACAAGGAGCACCTGATTGGTGTCGAGGCCGAGGCTGTCGGTTGCGTGGTTGGCCACCACGAGGTCCACACGCTTCTCAATCAGCTTACGGCGGGCGTGCTGAATGAGAGCATCGCCGGTTTCGGTCTCGAGCGCGAAGCCGACGAGCACGGGCCTGAGAGTCCGTCTGCGGGAGCCCACCTCGCGCAGCAGATCTGGATTCGGCGCGAGCCGGAGGGTAAGTCCGCCATCTGTGCGCTTGAGCTTGTCGGGACTGGAGCGCTCAGGCCGGTAGTCGGACACAGCCGCAGCCATGATCAGCACGTCGGCGCCGTTCAGATCGTCGCCGAGGGTCTTGTGGAGCGCGGCCTTCATCTCGAGGGCTGTCCTCACGTCGATCCGTCGAACCAAGGGCGGCGTGGGCAGTGCCACGGGTCCGCTGATCAGCGTCACGTCGGCGCCGAGGTTCGCGGCTTCCTCAGCGAGGGCGTAACCCATCTTGCCGGAGGAAGTATTGGTCAGGGAGCGCACCGGATCGATCGGCTCGACGGTGGGCCCGGCGGTGATGATCACCCTTCGGCCGGAGAGTCGACGAGGCCCCTCAAATTCAGCTGCCAGTGCGAGCGCGATGTTCTCAGGCTCTTCCATGCGCCCGAGTCCAATGTCTCCCGAGGCGACTTCTCCCTCGACTGGTCCGACGAAACGAACGCCGCGCTTGCGCAGAGTGGCGACATTGGCCTGGGTGGCGGGGGCCGCGAACATCGCGGGGTGCATGGCAGGGGCGAGCAGCACGGGTGCTTGGCTCGAGAGCAGGGTTGCACTCAGAAGATCGTCTGCGCGTCCCTCGGTGATCTTGGCGATGGTGTTTGCGGTCGCTGGCGCGATCAGCGCAGCGTCCATGCGGCGAGCGATCTCGATGTGGAGCTCGCCTGTGTGTCCCCAGAGCTCCTTGTGCACGTTCGCGCCGAGGCCCCGGAATGTCTCGACGCCGACGAACCTCTCGGCGCTCTCGGTCATCACGACCTCGACGTGGGCCCCGGCACGGATCAAATGGCGCAAGATTTGAGGCGATTTGTACGCGGCGATCGAGCCCGTAATCCCGAGTAAGATGCGGCGCCCTTGGAGAGAGTGGAGGGTCGGCAAAGCGTGGCTAGCTTACGCTGGACTCTGCTTCACCTCAAAATCCTGCCCCAGCGCCTCCGAGGGATGAGCTCGGATGCTCCGAGAAAGCCGCCCAGTGCGACCGGGGGTTCGAGGCGATAGGAGGCACTCTCGGGCGGAAAGACGCGCGACCGAGCGGCTCGACTGCCCTTCTCAAAAGCCGAGGGCTCGCCCGCCCTGATAGACCAAGAAGCTCGCTCCATAGGCGAGCGCGGTCATGTAGCCGAAGACGAAAAGGGGGTACTTGAAGCCGCCGGTCTCCCGGCGGATCACAGCCAGGGTGCTCACGCACTGACACGCGAGTGCAAAAAACACCATGAGTGAGAGTCCCATAAGCGGCGTGTAAACAGGCGATCCGTCAGCGTGGCGCTCTGCGCGCAGCTTGTCACGGAGCGGACCTTCTGCTTCTTCGTCGTCCCCTTCGATGCCGTAGACGAGAGCAAGGGTCGAGACGAACACCTCACGAGCGGCGAAGGCGCCGAGAATTCCCGTACCGATCTTCCAATCAAAGCCAAGTGGCGCGAGCGCCGGCTCGAGGGCCTTGCTGATGCGGCCACCGTAGCTCTGGGTGATGGGCGCGGGGCAATGGCTCCCGGGTTCCTCGGCGGCGTGAGTCTTGTCCTTGGGCGCGCTCTTGGAATCGCTCGACGTTCGGTGCTCGAATGTCGAGGAGTCCAGGAACGCTACAGCGTCTGAGCCCGCTGTGCAGGCGTCTTCGCTCACGCGAGGGAAGGACAAGAGAGCCCAAAGGACCACCGTTGCGACGAGGATTGTTCCGCCCGCTTCCTGCAAGAATTGCCCGGCTTTTCGTTTGACGACCTGAACGAGCGGCTTGACCTTGGGCATGCGGTAGGCTGGCAGCTCGAGCAAAAGCGGCACCGTGGGCCCGTGGAGTACGGTGCGGCTCAGGACGAAGGCCGCGACAAGGGCCGTGAACAGGGCGAACAGGTACATCCCGAGCAGGAGCAGGCCCTGAACGGGGAGACCGAAGGCCGTGATCGGGAACAGCGCAGCGATGATCAAGGAGTAGACCGGGAGCCGTGCTGAGCAGGTCATGAGCGGCACGACCATCATGGTGAGCAGTCGATCGCGTCTTCGCTCGAGAGTCCGCGTCGAGAGGATCGCAGGTACCGCGCAGGCAAAACCGCTCAGCATGGGGACGAAGGCCCGGCCATGCAGGCCGAGGGAGCGCATCACTCGATCCGCGAGATAGGCGATGCGCGCCATGTATCCCGAGTCCTCGAGGATCCCCATGAACAGGAACAAAAGGCAGATTTGGGGCAAGAAGACGATGACGTTGCCGACGCCGCCGATGATGCCTTGGCTGAGGAAATCTCGGACGATCCCCTCGGGCAGGAACTGTTCGGTGAGGTCTTGGAGGAGACCAACGATGGCTTCCAGGGCCGAGATAGCCGGATCGGCGCCGACGAAGAGGGCTTGGAACACTGTCGTCATGACGACGATGAAGGTCAGCGTGCCGAAGAGCGGGTGCAGAAGGAAGCGGTCGACGCGCTCGGAAGCGCGAGCGCGTCGCGTCGCCGAAGGCGCTGTGATCTGAGCGAGGACCTCATCGATCGCTTGGTAGCGCGCGGACACGATCGCAAGGTCCAGGTCCTCGGAGTCCGTTCGAACCTCGGCCACGCGTGCTCGGAGTTCGCCCGGGACGTCTTCGAGTTCGTCCTCCGCATCGATGGATCCGACGGCAAATTGAGCGAGGGCGCGCTTCCGTTCGACGGAAACAGAAGCGCCGAGCCAGGCCTGCGGGAGCGCATCGCTCACGCGATCCAGAGCGCGGATGATCTCGGGGCCGTAGGGGACGTGCAGCTTAGGTAGCGGAGGGCGCTCACCCGTGAGTTCGGAGCGGAGGCGCTCGGCGAGCTCGGGGACACCATGACCGGTGGTGGCATTGGTGCCCACGCAGGGGACGCCGAGACTTTTCTCGAGCTCCTCGAGGTCGAGGCCATCGACCTCATCGATCATGTTGATGGCGAGCACCGTCTTGATGCGGAGCTCGAGCAACTCGAGCGTCAAATAGAGACAGCGGCTGAGCTGTCCTGCGTCGAGCACAACGATGAGCGCGTCGGGAGTCGGTTCTCCTCGGAGTCCGAGCAAAGCTCGAATGGCGATCTGCTCTTCGGCGGAGCGAGCGGAGACCGAATAGGTTCCGGGGGTATCGACGATCGAGACTTTGAGGTCAGGACTGAGCTCGGGCAAAAGCTGCCCGCTCTTTCGCTCGACAGTGAGACCTGGATAATTCGCGACGCGGGCGCTGCCGCCAGTGAGAGCGTTGTAGAGGGAGCTCTTTCCGACATTCGGATTGCCGAGAAGGAGCACGACCTTGTCTGAGGTGGGGCTCATGGGATTGAGACGTGCACTGTCTCCGCTTCGGCACGACGGATCGAGAGGACCGAGCCGCGGGCGCGCAGCTCCAGGGGATCGCCGAAAGGGGCCTGTCGGACCAGGGTGACGGAGGTCCCGGGCACCAAACCGAGCTCAAGGAGCCTTCGTCGGAAGGCCCGAGCGCCTCCGACGCTGGCGATACGCGCCTCGGTCCCGATTTCGAGATCCGCTAAGGTCATGAGCGCTCAGGTACCACATCGAAAACGGTTTTCAAAGTCAATAAGGCTCACGGGGGACTGGCTCTGGGGCCGCCGGAGAGCTCAGTAGGGCCGGTCTCGCCGAACCGCGGCCGTCACGATACTTCGGAGCAAGTTCGGCTCGATGGGCTTGTCGAGCTTCGGATTCGTCACGCTGGCGAGGAACGCGCGCGCCCGGTCCGTGAAAGCACCCCCGGTCAGAAACACGAAAGTATCCGCGGTTTCCGGAGAGCGGCGCCGCACTTCCTCGTAGAGGTCCATGCCCGTCATCGCCGGCATCATCAGATCGCACAAAACCAGATCGTACGGTCCTTCTCCGACGATCTTCCTGAGCGCTTCGCGACCGTCCCCGGCGGTTTCGATGTCGTGCTGTTCTCGCAGCAGTCGCGCGACAGAGCGCAAGATGAGCGGCTCATCGTCGACGACAAGGATGCGCGCTTTGCCTGCCGGGCGTCGGCTCGTCGGGCGAGGCAAAGAGCTCGGCACAGCGTCGTCGCTCGAACGAAGCGTCACGCGAAAACGTGCGCCCTGACCTTCAATGCTGTCGACCTCGATGGTCCCGCCGACGGAGTAGACGATGCTGTGACAGATGGAGAGGCCGAGACCAGTTCCCTTGCCGACGGGTTTGGTTGTGAAAAACGGCGCAAAAATTTGCTCTCGACGATCCGCCGGGATCCCAGGGCCGTTGTCCGAGACCGTTACGACAGTCATGGCCCCAGCCTGTTCGGCGCGGACCGTGATGCGATTGTGCTCAGGATCGTCTTCTTCGAAAGCCTGGGCTGCATTGACGATCAGGTTCAGGAAGACCTGGACCAGGCGCGTATGGTTGCCGTAGACGAGACCGACCTCATCGAACTCGCGGAAAACCTTGGCGCGGAAACGGTACTCGCTCTCCGCCATGTTGATGGCCATCTCGAGCGCGCTCGCGAGCGGCGTCGACGCCCGATCGTCCTCGTCATCCCGGGATAGAGTGCGCAGATCGCGGACGATTGCCGCGACGCGAGCTGTCCCTTCGTGCGCTTCTTTGAGAGCGCTCTCGAGAGGACCGAGGAGGACGCGGAGCGAAGCGGGATTCGCCACCTGGGCTACGGGGCCGGACAAGAGCTCGTTGATGTAGCGAACCCGCTCGACCGAGTAAGCGATGTTGGTCGTGACGTAGGCGAGAGGATTGTTGATCTCGTGGGCCACACCCGCGGCCAGCATGCCGATCGCTGCCATGCGCTCGGCGCGGTTCAATCGCGCTTCGATAGCGCGGGAGGCGCTGATGTCATGGGCGGTGACCATGACCGCCGGCGCGTCCCCAAAGCTGATGGCGTCGAAGTAGAAGTGCGCCGCGCGGGAGCCGTCGGGCCCCTGGGCCAGGGTGTGCTCAGATTCTTCGTGTTGTGAGTGGCCGCGGATGACGCGGGAGAGGGCCCCGATCGCGGTGGTTCGCTGGGTGCGAGCGAGCACTCGACCGAGCGCCCAAATGCACTCAATCGCCGTGTGTCCGCCGAGACGGACTGAGCCGAGCAGCTCGCGCATGGCCGCGTTCTGGAAGATCAGCCCTTGTTCGCTCACGATGGCGACAGCGTCGTGGAAGGCCTCGATCAGACGGCGGAATTCGCGGGCGTTGGCCGAGGAGGGCGGGATGGTCGTCTGGGGCGACTCGGGGACGAGGGGTCCCAAGCTCGGCATAGGCGTCGTGCTCAGGTGGGATCCCCCCTGCTTTGAGTCGCTCCGGTTCGAAGGCATGTGCTCGCTACCTGCCATGAAAGCACAGCTCTGGCTGGAAAACGACACCCGGCGCCGCTCGGAAGTGGGACGACAGCGACGCGGAGCAGCGCAATGAGGGAGTAGTGGCCCCTCCCGGGCTTGAACCGGGAATCCCGAAGGAAACGGATTTTAAGAGCGACCGGACGGATCGCGACGATATACGAGAGAGCCCAAAAAGCTATGGCGAGACGCGGGAGAGGGCGCGATGGTCCACGAAGGTGCGGACCCTGGTCCGCGTTTTGGTCCAGTGGTCCACCACAGTGATGCCCTGGCGCGCGCGCTTGAACGAGCATTGGAGGCCGGGGCTGGGACGTGGTGCAGGCGCTCGCGGAAGCGTTCGTGTGATCACCCTGGATGCAAGGCCAGAATCGGGGACCCATGCCGTACCGGCGCGGGGTAAGCCTAAGAAGGGGAGCACCCGGCGCGACACGCCAAGCGGCGATTGCGTGAGCGCGAGCTAGCCGGGATCGTTACTCACGCCCAGGGGTTCGCGGCGCTCAGTCCGAACCAATAATCCACAACCAACATAGATTGCCGCAAGGGGGTATGAAGTCCCCCCAAGGCGCACGATAGGCGAGAGAGCGAGTGCGACACCCGGAAAGGGGTCGGCATGCCTACGTCCAATATCGTGTTCCTGAAAGATGTTAACAGCGAGCCGCGTTCAATCCGCCTGCGTCTCGCCGTCTAGCTGGTGTCGAGGTCCGAACCCTCGAAAGCTTCGCACGCAGCCGCCGCACGCGGGGCCAAGTGACACTGGAGTCCCTCGATCGCGTGTTAGTCGAGCACGGTTGCGCCGTCCGTCCCGAAGGCGGTGCGTTATGAGCGCCGCATTTGAAGACGCCCTGCGCGTCTTGGCTCGCGAGATCGCCTGCGAAGTGGTTAGCGAATGGAGAGCTGGAGAATCGAACATGATCGATCAAAGCGCCTCACCTCCGGGGCAGGCGGCGCCATATCGCCGCGGTTCGATCGCGTGTGTCTTCGGGCGCGCCTCGCGTGCTTGTCGGCGCGTCCGGAACCGCGCCCGCGTGTTCTGCTCGTGCTCGTGCTCGTGCTCGTGCCGGACACCCCGCGGTTTCGCTATACCTGCTTTCGGCGCGTCTAGTCTGGCCACGTCAGTGCTTCGCGCATCTGATAGTAGCGAATAGTTCGAAAAGCCTCGGGCAGGCCTGCTAGCGGCTCAATGCATTCAATCAGGTTGACGCGCTCCTGCACCCAAAGTTTCCCTCCGGCGCCGCTGGATGCGAATTCGAAGAGGCCTTCGTAGCTCTTAAGTACTTTGCGGGGACCGTTTACCTGCTGGGCAAGCTCTTGCGCGAACTGTCGAAAGACCACCATTGCCGCTCGCATCTGAGCGCGTCCGTGAGGGTTCGCGTACTTCTTTTGGCCTCTATGCCAGATCTCCAGAACGTTGTGAACGCGAGTCTTGAGGCAGTGCAATGGATGCATCACGCGGACGGCTCCCCAGGTGGTCGAAAGAGGGACTGCCGCCTCTCGAAGTTCTTCGATGGCGTTGGGGGCAGAGGTGTCTTTAAAGTCAATTTCAAAGCTTGCTCGTCGTCACCGAGCGAGACGATCGCATGCATCGGCACGGCCATCTTCGGGCGATTGATGGGGACGTAACGTGCTCGAAGAACGGCAGAACATCGCTGCGCTAGTTCCTGGTCTCCGATTACATCGAGATCTTTGCTGGCTACGGGCGCAGCGAGAGCTTGGATGTCTGCGCCGTAATAGTCGAGCCAGAGATTTATGGCTTGACCGCCTACGACGATAGGATCAATGCCTTCCGCGTGGAGCTTTTGGAACACCCGCTCGCAATCGCTCCAGGTGAAAGTGCGTGCTGCGTCTGTCACCACCAAGTGCTGGTCGATGACTCGAAATCGATTCGTGCGCCGCTCAGTCGGAAGGCCCTGTTCTCTGCATGGATCTGGTCGAGCGACTTTTCGCGCGACGAGAGTGCACGTGTATCACGCTCTCGGGACGCTTGCTTTTCAGCGTCGCGGGCGTCGCCTGGCAGGGGGACGGCTGGAAGGACCATCCCTTTGAGTATGGGGCGCGCCTTTCGCGTGGCAAGTTTTTTGCGCGTGACAAGTTTCGTTTCGGGCGCCAGGGCCTTTTTCGCCCGTTCCGCGCCGGGGCTCGCCTGGAACTTAAAGCACAGTTCGCCGGAAGCAGCCTTTTTTCAGTGCCGTGGAAAACGGATAGCCCGCCCCCTAGGACCATGCGCACCCGTATACGCCTAGCAGACGGCACCCGCCCGGGCTTTGAGGTGACCGACGCCGCGCGCGCCGAAGCGCTCCGATCCCCTCGCCCAAGCTCTTGAGTCGGCCGGCGTAGACGCGCCGCGCGTGACGCGTATCCTACGCGACGCGGCACCCGCGACCCCCGCCGAGTTCGCCCGGTTCGAGGCGCTCGCGGCAGAGCTCTCCAAGGGTAAGGCGCGCCCCAAACCCACGCGCAACGATCTCACCTTTCGAACAGCTCGCGCGCCGCTGGACGTCTGGTGAGCTCGCGCGGGAGTTCCCCGATCACGTCAAAGTGAAGCGCTCGGCCAACGATGACGAACGCCGATGCGCAACGCTGAACAAGACGATCGGCTCGGTTCCGATCCGTGCCCTCACAATCGACCACGCCGATCGCGCGATGCGGGCGCTGCCCGAGGGCCCCACGAGCGCGACCCGCCGCCAGTACGCACAGGCGCTCTCAAAGGTCTTACGCCTGGCGGCGTATCCGCTGCGACTCATCCCCGCGAGTCCGCTGCCCATTGGCTGGCTACCAAAGGTCAGGTCGAGCCCTGCCAAGTCTTACCTCTACCCGGCCGAAGATGCGCGGCTTATGGCCTCGGCTGTCCCGCTTGAACGGCGCCTCCTATGGGGTTTCCTCGCCCGGGAAGGGATGCGCATCTCCGAGGCGCTGGCGCTTTCAATGGCGGGACCTAGACCTTGAGCGGGGCGCGGTTCGAATCGACGAAAACAAGACCGATGACCCCCGCGCGTGGGCGCTCGATCAGGCGTCGTGCGGGCCCTGGCAGCGGTTCGCGGTGGCGCGCCTGACTCGGAGCACGGCTTCCAATTGGAGCGCCGTAGCCAGGCCGCGGAACGTTCCGGGGGGACCTCACGGCCGCGGGTGTCGAGCGTGCGGAGCTATTCGAGGCGACGGCCCGGCGCATGCCGATTCGCGTGCATGACCTTCGGGGAACCTTCGTCACGCTGGCGCTGGCGTCAGGGAAGACGGAAACGTGGGTAGCGGACCGGACGGGCCATAAGTCGAGCATCATGATCAACCGCTACCGGCGTGCCGCCCGGAGCGCTTCGGAGCTCGGTTTGGGATTGCTGGCCCCGCTCGATACGGCGCTTGGGCTCGAAAGTGGACCACGCGGTGGACCAAGCTCGAAGGGCGGCGGCAACGCGCGTCGGAAAAAACGAAGTGATTCTAATGGTGTGGCCCCTCCCGGGCTTGAACCGGGAATCCCGAAGGAAACGGATTTTAAGTCCGTCGCGTATGCCAATTTCGCCAAGGGGCCGCGCCGCGCGGGGAGCGCGAGGTGCCGCATAGCGTCCCCGAACGCGGCTGAAAAGACAAACTTGGTGGCAAGAGTGCCATGCGATAGTGGGGAGGCGTGAAAAGCACTTCCGAGTGGCTCTGCGGCGAGACGCGGCCGCGTGTCCTGTGTGTGGGTGGGATCGATCCGACGGGCGCATCGGGGCTCGTCGCCGACTTGCGCGCCCTGCACTCACTCGGCGTCTATGGGAGCGTCGCGGTGACGGCCACCACGGCTCAAACGAGCGTCGCCGTTTCCGAGGTGTTGCCTGTTTCGGCCAGCCTCGTAGAGGCGCAGATGGAGGCGGCGCTCAAGGAACCAGGCGTGGACGTCATGAAGACTGGCATGCTCGTTTCCGAGGACACGGTGGGGGCCGTGGAGCGTGTTCTCTTGGGTGCTCAGGGAGTCCGGCTTGTTCTCGACCCGGTTCTCTTGTCCACAAGCGGGCGTCGTCTCCTGTCCACGGATGGAATGAATGAACTCCGCCAAAAGCTGATCCCACGAGCGGCGCTCGTGACCCCGAACCTACCCGAGCTCGCCGCGCTGACGGGGCGGGGGGAAAGCCTCTCTGGCCTCGATATTGAAGCGGCTGGCGAGGAGCTGCTCCTGCTCGGAGCTGGCGCAGTGTTCATCAAGGGCGGACACAGTGGCGATGAGGAGCGTGTGGTGGATCTGCTCATGACTGCGGATGGTGACAGGCACATCATCGAGCGCTCCCGCCGCAAGGGTTCGTTCCGGGGCACGGGCTGTACTTTGGCTTCCGCCATTGCCGGCTATCTTGCCGAAGGGCGCACCCTCAGCGGCGCGGTATCGCGCGCTCGGGACTATCTCGAGGCTGCCATGGACGCGCCGCCTCTCACCGGTTTGGGAGCGTTCCTCTTACCGGGTGTTGTCTCTCCCAGCTCACCTATGTGAGCAGCTCGGGCCTGTGAGCCTTAGTGCTTGAGCTCGAGCTCGCTCAGCTTCTGACGCGCCTCGAGCCGGAGCGGACTTTTCTCGAACCTCCGCAGAAACTGGCGCAAAGTGACCTTGGCGTCGCTGTAGAGTTCGGCGTCGATCTGACACTCCGCGAGGAGGAGCGTAGCTTCGTCCTGGACCTCTGCGCTGGCGCCGGACTCGGTGAGCGTCATGAGCAAGGGGATGGCGCGCTTCTGTTCGCCGAGAGCCCGGAAGGCGCGGGCGAGTTGGTACATGGCGGAGGGGGTGAACGGCGAGTCGTATTCGAGATCGATCGCGTCGCGGAGCGCGATGCTCGCTTCGTGATAGCGGCCCTTGGTCAGGTGTTCGACGCCTGCCTGATAACTCGCGACCGAGATGTTGTGGCGAGCCCTTCGGCCGGCTTCCTCGAACACTTTGCGTTCGATCGGGGAGAGCTCAAGGGCGAGTGCGTTCGGGATCTTCTCGAGGATCGCCTTGTCGTCGCGACTCGTGATCAGGTCATAGAGGGACGAGGCTTCGCGCATGGCCACGTTTCTCTTCTCCGTTTTCTGTTCGGCGGCTTTGACCTCTTTCTCGAGGGCTGCGAGGCGCGCCTTCTGTTGTTCGGCCTCGGAGCGAACGAGGCCGACCTGAGCGTCGAGGGCGACCTTGCTCAGACCGAGGATGACGAGCACCGTGACCACGTAGGCGGCGGTCGAGTGCAGGGTCATCCGCCGCTCGTAGCCAATTTGGCGTTTGGAGATGCTCTTGACGTCCGCCGAGAGGGCGCTGACGAGGTTGTTCGTCTTGATCGAGAGGGCTCGACCTTCGACGATCTCGCGCTTGATTTCGAGCAGATCGTACTCGTGCATGCCGGGTCTCCGCCTTTTGCTCTCAGTTTGGCCCCGTTTCAAGGCGCCAAAAGCGCCAAGAACCACAATGGGGTTGAACGAAACGCCGTCCGGAGCTAAGTCGGCGCTCCGCTTTCGGGCCGAACGACGGCCTGACCCAACGAGTTAGAGGCTGCCAATGGATACGAGTGACATCAAAAAGGGCGTGAAACTGATGCAGGACGGGCAGCCGTACGTCGTCGTGGACTTCCAGTTCGTGAAGCCCGGCAAGGGGCAGGCCTTCACGCGCACGCGCATGAAGAACATGCTCACCGGCAATGTTCTTGAGCGAAACATCCGCTCGGGGGAGAAGTTGGAGCCTGCTGATGTCGAGGAGCGCGAGTTCTCGTACATCTATCCCGACGGTAACGACTTCGTCTTCATGAGCTCGGTCACCGGTGAGCAGGTGACGGTGAGCGGCGAAGCCGTAGGAGACGACGCCGGGTTCCTCCAGGACGGAGCCGTGGTGAGCGTCGTCATCTACAAGGGGAACCCCGTCAGCGTCACGCTTCCCTCGCACATCATCGTCGAGATCACCGAGACCGAGCCGGGCGTCAAAGGCGACACCGCGAACAACGTCACCAAGAACGCGGTCATCAGCACCGGCGCCCAGATTCAGGTCCCGCTCTTCGTGAACGTGGGCGATTGGGTCAAGGTCGACACGCGCACCCGCGCCTATGTCGAGCGCGCCAAAGCTCCCCAGTGAGCCTTTGGCTAGCGGGGCCTCGGTACTCTGTGGCCTCGACAGAGAGTAACGCGCGTGAGTTTCCTCATGCGCGTTTTTCGTTCCATCAGCTTTCCGGGCTTGTCGTCGCGCGCAAGGAGGCTGATGGAGAGCGGGGTGGTCTGCACAACGGGCTTGCGCCTGGACTCGAGGAGAAATGGGACCCTAGGAGGGCTTGAAGAGCCTGGGCTCAGAACTCCTTGCCGGCCTCTTCCATAGTGCGCCGGAGCGCGCCGAGGACGTCACCGACACCCTGGTGGGTCGGAGCTGAGAGCAAGTAGAGTTCTTTGCCGGCTTCTTTGAACTTCGCCTTGAGCTCGGGGTACGCCTCCTGGGTTTCGGTGAGATCACCTTTCGACAGAGCGATCACCTCGGGCCTCGCGGCGAGCTCTGGACTGTAGCGAGCGAGCTCGTCGCGCACGACGTGATAGTCGACGAGAGGTTCGCGGTCCTCCGCCGGATCGAGGGCGATCAGGTGCAAGAGGGCACGGGTTCGCTCGAGGTGGCGGAGGAAGCGGATGCCGAGGCCCGCGCCTTCCGCAGCGCCGGGCACGAGCCCTGGAATGTCAGCCGCGACAAGAGTCTGCTCCGGCTGCGCAGGGATCCAGTCGTCGAGGCGGACCACGCCGAGCTGCGGTACCAAAGTCGTGAAAGGATAATCGGCGATCTTCGGCCGCGCGGCGCTCACCGTCGCGATGAAAGTACTCTTGCCAACGTTGGGGAAGCCGAGCAGCCCGACGTCCGCCATCACGCGCAGTTCAAGACGCAAATTGCGGCTCTCGCCCTTGGTGCCCGGCTCCGCGCGCTTCGGCGCGCGATCTGTGGGAGTAGCGAAATGTTTGTTGCCGCGACCGCCCTTGCCGCCTTCGGCGACCACGAGCTCTTGGCCGTGCGCGAGGAGCTCACCGAGGAGCTCTCCGCTGTCTGCGTCGTAGATCACGGTGCCGACCGGGACACGCACGTACTCGGAGCGGCCGGCCTTGCCGTACTGGTCACGGGTGCGTCCGTTTTCGCCGTGCTCGGCGGAGATCAAATGGGCGTGAGTGAGATCGAGGAGCGACGACTTTCCTTCGTCCCCGACCAAGACGACATGCCCGCCGGCGCCGCCATCGCCGCCCGCCGGTCCACCGAAGGGGACGAATGCCTCGCGACGAAAGGCCGCGCAGCCATTGCCGCCGTTGCCGGCCTGAACCCGAAACTTGCATTCATCGACGAATCGCACGGTGGCCCCTTATCCCCTTGTCGCTCCGCACTCAAGGCTAGCAAGGGCCTGGTGCGCTCGAAAGACGGCGCCTCGACCCGCTCGGGACTCCGTCTATGCTCAGCCGCCCCATGATGCTCCCGAGCCCGCTCGAGGCCGTTGTCTTTGATCTCGACGGAACCCTCATCGACTCTTTTCCCGACATTCGCGCAGCCTGCAATTACACCCTCGAGCAGCTGGGCCGGCCCGCGCTCAGCGATCCGGTCATTCGATCCTTCGTCGGACGCGGCTCAAAGCGCCTTGTGGCCTCGGCGCTGGGTGTCCAACCAGAAGACGAACTCGTGAGCGATGCGCTCGCGATCTTCCTCGACTACTACGAAGCGCATCCGGTCGATCTCACGGAGCCCCGCCCGGGGGCTCTCGAACTCCTTGAGCTCTTCGGGACGCGCGCGATGGCCATCTGCACGAACAAACCCGCGCGCATCACGGCGCGCGTGGTGGAAGCGCTCGGCTGGCAGACCCGGTTTGGCGCAGTCATCGCAGGAGGCGACGCGCCAGCGCTCAAGCCCGATCCGCGCCCGGTCCAGCTTGCTTGCGAGCGGATCGGCGTCTCACCTCATCAAGCCATCATGGTAGGCGACGGGGCCGAAGACGTTCTCGCGGCTCGCGCCGCCGGTGCGTTTTCGGTGGCGGTTCTCGGCGGATTTCCTCGAGAAGAGCTTGTGCGGGGTTCGGCTCCGGATTGGCTTGTCGCCGACCTCTTTGAGCTCAAGGCGCGCCTTGAGCCGCACCTCACGCGATGAGTTTGTGGTAGGCGCGCGAGAGCTCGGAGAATTTGTCCAAGCAGCGCTCTCGGGCGTCCTGAGAGAACTCGGGGTGAGCATCCGGGTGCAGCTCCCGCGCCAGCAGCCGAAACGCGCGCCGGATTTCGACCGGAGTCGCGGCAGCGCCGAGTCCCAAGGTGCGGAGGGCCCGCGTCCGCGGCGTCTCCGACTGGAAACGGTCGCGGCGGCGCGCTCGCCCGTGGAGAAGAGGAATCGTCGGGAGCGGCGCGGGATCTTGGGGCAGGGGGGAAGGAACTCGCGGTCGGAAGCGCAGCTCCGCCTCTGCGATTTGGAAGAGAGCCTCGAGGCGCTCGCGCCGCTGAGCGCTGAGGGCCTCTCTGAGCCGCTTCGGGCTGAGGAGGCCATGGGCGAGCAGGCGCTCACCGATCAAGCCGGGGCCAGACTCTGCTGAGCCCTCAGCTCCTTCGCCCAAATACTCGGCGAGCCTTCGGCCTCGGGGCGAGACGACGCGCACGATGTGGCCCTCTCGCAGCATGATCTGGTGAACATAGGTCCGCGTGCCTGCGGATTCGTGGAGCTCCAGTGTTCCGGTGACTTCTTGGCGGGTGAGCTCACCGAGCACATCACCGAGGGTCGTCTTCGAGAGTCGGCTGGGGATCGCCATGGCTATTTTTCCTTATCCGAGCTCGAGTCCTTCGGCCAAATTCCGGTAAGAGTGCGACGCTGCTCCTTTTGCCGCACATTGACCGCCCCTTGACCACATCGTGGGTCTTCGGCGGATCTGTTCTGAGTGAGGGTTTCCGGTTGCGGCTGAAACGTGATGAGAAAATACTCATGGGGCTCGGTTCGTCCCTCAGACTTCACATAGACGGGACGTTCACGGCTGTGATATCTCGCAGGGACGCCCGGGCCAGGCACTTCTCCGTTAGCGGTTGCTCATTTTCGCGGCGCGCCCGGCGATGGCCGAGAACAGGGCGAGCTTCCGAGCGTTTCGATGACTCCTCTGCGCTTGATCTTGTTTCTCGCGACTCTTCTTTGGGTCGCGGCAGCGAACCTCGCGTGCGAAAGGTGTACCGTTGGATCGGTGGGCGCGCTCAAGGAGAAGCAGGGCGGCGTCGATCGCGACTTCGCTTCGGACCGGGAGAAATGGCACGTCGCTGAGATCGGGGCTCGTTTTCGACCCGGCGACGGATTGAAGACGGCGCCGAAAGGCACGGCTCAGCTGGCGCTTCGGGACGGAAGTGTCGTGGATCTCGAGGGGGGGACGCTGTTGCGTTTCCTTCCTCGGGGCGGGAGTGCGCACGAGAGCTCTTTTGATGTGCTTTTGGGCGTGGCTGCTTTCGAGGTGGCGTCAGAGGGCGGCACCCTGACGACCTCGCTCGGGACCGCCCGACTCAAGGGTGGGAGTCGCGTCACCCTCGAGCGCTTTCAAGACACGCTGAGTATGAGTGTTGAGCGGGGCGCCGCCGATGTCGCGGCCCTGGACGGTTCGTCTTTTGAGCTCGAGGCCGGTGAGCGCGTGATCCTTGCGGAGCACTCGGTGAAAATTGAGCTCGCGGAGAGGCGTCGCGGGCAAGGGGCGGAAGGAAGCCCGAGCCCGAAGCTGGCCGAGGCGAGTCTTCCGAGTGGCGAGGTGGATCTTGTCGCGGGAAGTAGTCTGGTAATTCACGATCCGGAGCCGCCCGTAAAGGTGCGTCTGCTCTTCGGAGCGATTTGTGACGAAGCGACGGTGCGACTGTCGGGGACCTCTCCTTTAGAGCGCCGGGGCCGCCGAGCGATCGCTGAAGCGCTGCCACAAGGAACCTACCCTTACAGCGTGCATTGTATGGAGGCGGGCGCTGTCTCTTCCGAGCCGACACAATCGGGCACGATCACGGTGCTCGCGGACGCGGGTGTCACCGGTCCTCCGGCGCAAGGTCCCTCCGCGCTGATCGAAGTCAACGGGCGCCAGTATACGGTTCTCTACCAGGACCAACTGCCCCAGGTCACTCTGCGCTGGCCTGACGCCCCCGCGGACGCGACGGATCTCAAGCTGCACCTGAGCAACCAAGGCCGAACCAGGACGCTCGCGGCAAGCTCGAGCAGCTACGGCTTCGCCTCGGGGGCTCTCGCCGAAGGAACCTACCAAGCCTACTTCACGGGAGGCGGATACTCCTCGGAGAAGAGCGTCATCGCGATCGTCTTTGATCCGGCGGCGCCGATCGTCGCGCTCTCGAGCCCCCAGGGACATCCTGCTCCTGGAAGTGTCGTCGCTGTCGAAGGTTCGGCGCTCCCCGGCTGGACCGTTGCGCTCGACGGGCAGCCTCTCGGACAGGACGACAAGGGACATTTCTCCGTGACCCAGAAGATGCCGGAATCAGGCCCGCTCGTTCTCGAGGCGAGTCACCCAGAGCGAGGGCGCCACGCCTATCTGCGACGACCCAGTCGCTAACAAATGAGGCGCTGGGCACCGAGGAAGGCTCGGCCGAGTGCAGCTGGGTGTGATGGACCGGGGCAAAAAACAGAAGGAAGGGTGACCTTCGGCGACCTTTGCTGAGCTCACGACGCGGAGATCGAGCTCAGTGAAGAGGACGCGCAAGTGTTAGAGCGGTTTGGGCGGCACCTGCCCGTAGACGGTGACGGTTCGACCGTGCGCGCAGGCGACGAGGCTCTGATCACCCTTGACCGCGCAGTTGTGTTCGAGGCCCTGTCGCCCCGTCGTCCAAAGGCGAAGGCCCTCTTGGTCGAGGATCGCGAGGCCGAGCTTGGTGTGCCAGGCGAGGGGGGCTCGCGGCGTGACCTTCGCGCCGCGCTCGGTGATGGGCTGACCTTCGATGAGCAGGTCTGCCTCGGTCCCGCGGAACTGCACGACGCGGCCGCGCAGAGGTCCGCGTCCGAACTTGTCGCAAGCGGCAGGCCGCGGTGCGAGGATCGGGAGCGGCTGAGGAGAGCCGACTTCTCCCGGACTCTGCAGGAGGATCTGGATTTCGGAGCGATCGCAGGAAGGCAGGACGTGCACGAGACGGCGCCCGCTTGGACCAATGCGCGGGTCCGGCGCGCGTGGGATGGGAGGCGCATTTTCCGCCCGAGGTTCGCCGTCTTCGCCCTCTTCCTCTTCGATGGGGGGCGGGGCCTGGCCCCAGATGGGAGCGTCGGTCTCGTCGTGCAGCCAAAGACGCCCGGAGCCGTCCCAGTCGAGCCAACCTGTGGTCTCCTTCGGGAGCTCGACCGTGGCGCGTACCTCCGCGGGGACAGCTGGGAGCTTCTCAGCAAAGAGCTTCTTGAGGGCCGTCGCCTGTCGTTCATCGGGCCCGGGACCAAAAAAGTCAGCCCGCTCGAACTCCCCGAGGGCGCCCGTGGGGTCGCCGGCGCCGAGCAAAGCTGTGATGGAGCTATGAGTGAGCGAAGCGAGCGGACGATCGAGCGCGCCGCAGCGAAGGGGTTCCCCTTCGAGCAGGGCCACGCGGCCTGTTGTGCTCTCCGAACAGATGGCTCCGTAGAGTCTTCGGAGCGCGTCGACCTCGGGCGCAACAGCGTCGCGCTCCTTCTTCCGTACCGCCGAGATGGCGAGTCGATCCGCGCGCTCGGTGAACTCCTTGGCCGGATGTTCGGGGCGGCGGCTCGGTCCGGCGGGGCGGGACAGCCAACGGAAGGAAGCGACGGCTTTCCCCCCGCGGGGTGAGGTGAGCTCGAAGCGGACCTCGCGGTCGTCCACGCCATCGCCGTCTTGGTCCTGGGCGTCGCCGATCGGGCGCAGGTCTTCGCCTGGAGCGCTCGGAAGGAGTCGCACCCCAAAAGGCGCCGCTTCCCGGGTCGCGTCGAGGAAGACGAGCGCAGCCGTCGCAGTACCAGCAAGACGGGCCGTTTGGCATTTCGTCTTCAGGTGTACGATCACAGTAGAGGTACCACTGGGGGCGGCGTCTGCGGAGGTGACGCAGTCGGGGCCCTCAGGAAGGAAGCTCGGCACTTGAAACTTGGCAGTGAGAGTTCCTTCGGCGTCACCGCGATAGAGGCCGCCGCGAGCTGCGCCTTTTTCGCCTTCCAGAGGTTCGAGCCAAAATAGCGGTGCCCCCTGTGGATCGAAGAGGAACCCGCGATCGAAGCCGAGACCGGGCGGCGCGCGGAAGTTTCGCTCGAAGACGCGCCACTCGGTTTGGCCCCGAGCGGCGACCGCGACCACTGCGCGCGGGGCGCCGTCCCCAGAAGGCGCGGAGGGCTTGTCCTCGGTCGCGCTCCCGCCGCTTCCGAGTGAGGTGGCGACTTCAAAGGGCGTATACGGGTGATCGTCGTTGCAAGTGCAGCCTCCGATGTAGGTTGCACAGCCGAACATCACGAGAAGGGCGCGGCCACGGAGCGGTATGCGGTGATGTGGGGGCTTTCTGACGAGCACGATAGGGCGTGTAGCAGTGGTATGGGGCGATCGGATCCCCGAGAGCGCGCTTTTTCGGCCTTCTAGCCCCCGGGTGCGTCGGGTTTTCCCGCGCAGGAGGGGGCCGAGGCGAAATCCTCGAAATATATGGTTGTTTGCGCCTTTGTGCCCCTGATAGGCTCTCCGGTCCGGTTCGAGGGGTCGACTGAAGGATTCAACGGGCCCGGGCTCGCGAGGCATAAGAATGGACGCACACACGGTTCGCACCGCCCTTGGCGCATTGCAAGGAAACCCAGACTCAAACCAAGCATGGGATAGCCTCCAGGGGGCGCTCTCAAGTACGGAAGGCGATCTGTCTCCCAGCGAGGCGGAGGAGCTCTTGAGGTGGGCTGCCGCGCGACACAGACTGCGCGGCGATGCGCGTGTCGCCTACGAACTGTTAGAACTCAGTGCGGGCCTGGTCTCGGGACCGGAGGGACTTGCGGCGCTCAGAAAGGAGCAAATTGGGCTCCTCGTGTCCGAGCTGCTCGAGGGGCAGAAGGCTTTTGAGCTGAGTGAAAAAGCGGTGCTGGAAGTGCCGGATGACGCTGAGCTCGAACGGCTGCGAGATGAGCTTTTCGATCGCGTCCACAACTGGAAGGCGAACGCCGAAGGCTACATGGTCGAGGCGGATAGTGCCCCAGATGACGCCTACCAGAGCGCCATGCTCATGCGCGCGGCGGAGGCCGAGGTCTGTTTCGCGGAAGAGCCGAGTCTGCTCCGGGTCGAGGAGAACCTCGAGCGGGCCATCCGTCTCGACTCGGCGAACCTCCTTGCGGCTCGCCTGCTTGAGGCAGTCTATCGAAAGAGCGTTCGTTACGATGAGGTCGTGCGAGTTCTCGAGCGCATCTCGGAGCGTTCGCCGGACCGTGCGGCGCGGCTTGAAGCTTTTGTGCGCCTCGCGCATGTCTTCGCTACCAAGCTGAGCGACGCTGAGCGCGCTGCGGCTGCCTACGATCGGGTGCTCGAGCTCGATCCAACCCAGTCTGACGCGACAGCCTACGCCTCAGACTACTATTCAAATCATGAACGCTGGGACGAGCTCGTGCGGGTCTATGAGCGACCTTTGCGCGGGCGTCAGCCCGATCCGTCCTTCCTTGGTGAGATGCTCCAGGTGGCGCTCTTGCATTGGCGCAAACGGAACTCCCCCGCGGACGCCGAGCCCTGGTTCGATCTGATCCGGCGCACCGATCCGACGCACGAGATCATGCTCGGGTTCTACCGCGAATATAAGGCGGGGCTCTCGGACGAAGCGGGCCTCGTCCACATCCTGCAGGCCGCGCAGCGCGCGCTTCCGCCCGGTGACGAGCGAGGCGCGGCGCTCGCCGAAGAGGTCGCGCGCCTCACTCTGTCCCAGGCCGGCGCTCACAAGGCTATCGAGGAGTTCAAGGCGGCGCTGCGCGCCGATCCGAACAACCGGGGAGTGCGAGACGAGCTGAAGAAGCTCTACAAGCAGACCCAGGGCCACAACGCCCTCGTCGAGCTCCTTCGTCAGGAGCTCGAGCGCACGGACGCCGACGACTACCAGAAGCGTCTTTCCATCTTGCGCGAGATCGCGATAGTCTACCGCGAGTACATCAAGAGCGATACCGCGCTCGTCGGCGTGCTCAACCAGATCGTTCAGCTCGATGGCAAGCTCGACGAGCATGACGTCGGCGAGGTCCGCGAGCTGGTTCATCTCCATGA
This sequence comes from Pseudomonadota bacterium, assembly GCA_023428245.1. GTDB lineage: Bacteria > Myxococcota_A > Polyangia > Polyangiales > Polyangiaceae > NIC37A-2. The sequence continues at coordinate 26,654 of JAEYYX010000025.1, read as the reverse complement.
AAAGCTCGCCCGTCCGCGGGAGCTCCTCGTCAGCAAGAAGTTGCTCGCGGAGATCGTGCCGGACCGCGAAGAGAAGAAGGCCCTCTACAGGTCCATGGGGCGAGCCTGGCTCGACCAGTTTTCTCAGGTCCAGCATGCGATCGAAGCCTACGCGGCGCTCCATGAGCTCGACCCGCTCGACTCCGAGGCCATCGAACGCCTCGATGAGCTCTACCGGAAGCGTCGGTCTTGGAGGGAGCTCTATGAGCTCTACCGAGAGCAGCTTGGACGGAAGGAAGGCCTCCAGAGGGTCCCGCTCCTCAAAGAACTCGCCCAGCTCTCCGCTGAGCGTCTCGGCAACATTGAGGAGGCACTCGACCTCTACGGTCAGATCCTCGATCTCGATCCGACCCGTAACGATGCGCTCCAGCGGATGGAAAAATATGCGGAGCGGAGCAAGAACCTCAGGAGTCTCGCGGATGTCCTCGAACGCCAAGCGCGCATCCTCCCGGAAGACGAGACGCGCGTCCCCGTGCTCACGAAGCTCGGCGGCGTCTACGAACAGCTCGAGGAGCCCGAGCTTGCGGTCCAGACCTGGCAACGGGTGCTCGCGGCTCAGCCGGGGAATGTCCGCGCCATGCGGGTCTTGCGCGACACTTTCCTCAAGGGCAATCGCTTCGACGAACTCGAGCAGCTCTTTGCGAGCCAAGGCGACGCGGAGACCCTCGCTGAGGTCCTCAGCACGGCCGCCGACAGGGCCACCGATCCCGAGGTCCGGCTCGATTTGAGCAACCGAGCCGCTCGCGTTTACGAGCAGAGCTTGGGACAGAGCGCCCGTGCCGTTCGCTCCTATGAGCGGATCCTCTCGATCCGCCCGGGCGACTCTTTTGCGATCGAACGCCTTCTTTCGATCTACGAGCAAGAGGAGAAGTGGGCTCGCATCCCGCCGCTCCTCGAGGCACTCGCTGATCTGCGACCTGATCCTAAAGAGAAACTCGAGATCTTGATGCGTCTGGTGCGTGTCCTCGGCGGACAGCTGGGGGACCGGAAGGGCGCCGCACAGGCGGCTCGCAGGGCATTCGAGGTAGCGCCGACCGACGCGCGAGCTCTCGATCTCCTAGACGATGCCTGCCGCACGCTTGGCAACTGGGACGAACTCGTCCAAGCTTTCTCTCACCGCATTGCGGCCCTCTCTCGAGCGCCGGGGCCTGCGGCTCCCGCCTCGGTTTCGACCTCTGAGATACCGCCCCCTGAGGAGCCTTCTCGCCCCTCCGAGGCCGGACAAAAGCCGGCCAAGAAGCGAAAAGGGAAAGGCAAGGGCAAGGCCAAAGCTGAGCCTTCGCCGAGCGTTCCGCCGGCCGAAGTGCGGAAGTCGGTCGCGCCGGCTCCTCTCGACGAAGCTTCAGCTCAGGCCCGCCGCGAGCTCATTTTGCGGCTTGCCCGCGTGCAGGGCGAGGAGCTCGGTCAGGTCGGAGTGGCTCTCGACGCTCTTCGAGGACTCGCCTCCGAGTTCCCGGGCAATGATGAATTGATGACTTTGTTTGAGGGTCTGCTCCGGCGGGAGCGACGGCCGAATGATGAGCGCTGGCTCTATGCCCACAGGGCAAGTGTCACAAGCCCTGCGGGCCCGGCGTATGCCGCATGGGCTGCCTTCGAGGAGAGTCAGGGCGAGATCGACAAGGCCCTCGAGCTCTATGAACAAGCCGCGAAGGATGAGGAGAATGTCCAGGCGCTCGAGGCGGTAGTCCGTCTTGCTTTGCTCCAGGGCCAGCCCGAGCGGGCGGCGACCGCTCTAGAGCGGCTCACGTTGTGTTTGGATGGTGAGCGTCAGGCTCAAAAAGAGGCGGCGCTCGCGTCGCTTTACGCGAGTGCGCTCGGTCGTCCGGTGGACGCACTCGAACGCGCCGAGCGGGCGCGTGCCCTTGGCGCCGAGCGCGGTCAGGTGATTTTGGTCCTGAAGCGCCTTGTCGAGGAACCCGTCGTTCGCGCCGAGGCAGCTCGCATTTTGAGCGAGCTCTATGAAGCGGGCGGCGACGCGCGCCAGGAAGCCGACGCGGTCCGAGCGATGCTCTCTGAGGCGGGACCTGGGACTCCCGAGCGCGCTGAGGTCTACGATCGACTGATTGCGATCTTTGAGCACAAGCTCCATGAGCCGAGCGGCGCGCTCAATGTGACACTTGACGCCGTGCGGGAGATGCCGGAGCGCGAAGCGCTCTGGGATCAGGCCACGGCTCTCTCGGAGCGGGCGGGTCGACCGACGGACTTGCTGGATGCGCTTCGGGAAGCTGTGCGTCGGGACTTGCCGACCGACGTGGCTATCGAGCTGGCGCGCCGTGCGGCAGCTGTCTGCGAAGAAGTCCTCCAAGATCCGACGGGCGCCGTTCCTTTCTACGAGAAGATCCTGGCGCTTCTGCCCGAAGACGACGTGGCCTGGCCGCGCCTCCGCGAGATTCTGACGGCGGGCGAGCGCTGGAATGAGCTCGAGGACCTTTGCGTGCGGGAAGCTGCGCGCACTCCGGATCCGCTCCGAAAGATCGAACTCTTGAGCGAGGTCGCGCTTCTGGCCGAGGATATCCTCGGCGACGCGGGGCGAGCTGTCTCCTATCACAAGGAGATCCTTGAGCTCGACGAGAACTACAAGCCGTCTCTCGAGTCCCTCGACCGACTGCTCGGACGTCTCGGCAAGAAACAAGAGCTGGCCACATTGCTGGAGCGACGGATCTCCATCGCCGACACCTCGGAGGAGCCGACACTTCGGGTGCGCGCGGCGCGTCTCGCGGTTGAGCTCCACGAGCCTGAGCGCGCGGTTGAGCACGTCGAGCAGGTACTCACCGTGAACCCTGCGGATTACGAGGCGCGGGACGTGGCCGAGACATTGCTCCAGATCGGTAAGGTGAAGCTTCGCGCAGCAAGCCTTCTCGAAGCGACCTATGAGGCTCGCGACGAGGTGCGCGACTTGGTGAGGGTGCTGGGGGTTCGGGCAGAGGCTCTGCGCCCGGCGTCTCCCTCTGAATCGACTCCTGAGATCGAGACCGAACGCCGCGATCTTCTGCGCCGTATCGCGACGCTCCGCGATGACAGGCTCCATGACGACGCTGGCTCCTTCGACGTGTTTGCGGAGCTAGTTCCCCTCGACCCGGAAGATTTCGATCTGCGCTCGCGCCTGATCGACGCTGGCCGCCGCCTCGGCCGAAGTGAGCAGGTGGTTGAGGTTCTCGGGCAGGCGGCGGAAGCCGCTTCGTCTGCGGAGCTCAAGGGCCAAGTTCTGACCGAGGCTGCTCATGTTCAGGAACAGATCCTCGCCGACGTGCCGGGGGCGATGCAGACCTATCAGCGCATCGTGGCGATCGATGGGGCCGATACGGATCTCATCCTCTCCGCGCACCGCGCCATGGAAAAGCACCTGGTGCTCGACTCGCGCTTTGAGGCTCTGGCAGAGAACCTCAAGGCACAGGTCGCCCTCGAGAGCGACTCGGTCGTGCGCGCGGAGCTCTACGGTCGCTTGGCTCATCTCTTCGCCGAGACCCTGAACGAACCCAAGATGGCGACCTCGGCATGGGAAGGGCGTCTTGAGGACATGCCGGATGACCCGGCGTCTTTGATTGCTCTCTCCGAGCTCTACGATCAGGCGGGACGCTACGACGATCTGGCGTCGATTCTACTTCGGCGGCGAGAAGCCGCTCTCCAGGACCGGGAGCGCCAAGCGCTCACGGCGCGCCTCGCTGAGGTCCAGGAGGTCAAGCTCGGTCAGCTTGAGCGTGCCATCGAGTCCTACCAGACCCTGCTCGACGAGGCCGGACCGAGCCCTGAGGTTCTCGCGGCTCTTGCGCGCCTCTTCCAGAAGACAGCTCGGTACAACGACCTCGGCGACATCCTCAGCAAACAAGCGGAGGTGCTGCCGGATCAGACGGCGCAGCTCGGAGCGCTTTATGCGCTCGGTCAGCTGCGGAGCACTGAGCTCTTAGACACCTCGGGAGCCGTCGACGCCCATCGTCAGGCCCTCGTCATCGACATGAGCTACGGGCCGAGCCGAGAGGCCCTGCTGGCGCTGCTCGACGGTCCCGATGAACCAACTCGACTCGAGGTTGCCGAGATTCTGCAGCCGATCTTCGAGGCAGAGGGAAATTACGAAGGACAGCTGCGTCTCGCAGAGGTGCAGGCCAGCGCTTCCGACGATCCTCAGTATCGCGCTGAGCGTCTCAAGCGGGCGTTTGAGATCTGTGAAGATCTTCTCGGCGACAAGGAGCGAGCGTTCAAGCTCGCGCTCTCGGGCCTGAGCTCGGCGCTCGAGAGCTCGGAGCTCGACAGCTACCTGAAGACCATCGATCGGTTGGCGCTCGTCACCGACCGCCGCGCAGAACAGGCGGCGGCCCTGAACCAGATCGTCAAAGACATCTTCGACGGCGAGCTGCAGCTCGAGACCTATCACCGGATCGGCGCGATTTACCGGGACGACCTTGGGGATCTGCCGCGCGCGATCGCCGCCTATCAGAGTGCCCTCGACGCAAACCCCGATGATCCTGCGTCCCTCGAGGCCCTCGATCACCTGTTCCTCGAACTCGGCAAGAACGAGGAGCTGGTCGAGATCTTGGATCGTCGCCGCGCGCTCGCCCTCTCCGACGAGGAACAGAAGGAGCTCCTCTATCGCAAGGCGCGGCTCTTGGCGGGAGCCCTGAACCAGCCCGACAAGGCCATCGAAGCTTTCGAGGCGCTCGTCGATATCGCGCTGGAGCCTGAGGCTGTCTCGGCGCTTTCGACTCTCTATACCTCGGAGGGGCGCTTCGATGACCTCGCCGCTCTGATCGAGCGTCAGGTGGAGCAAGCCGGCCCGGCAGCGGCGCCGCACCACGTCGAGCTCGCTCGAGTGCTCATCGACCGCAAGAGTGATCTCGATCGAGGCCTCGATGAGCTCGACAACGCGCTCCTCAAGGAACCGTCTCAGAAAAGTGCGATCGAGCTGCTCGAAGAACTAGCGGAACGCGACGTCGAGCCGATGCACAGAGCGCGCATGGGCAGCATCCTCGAGCGTGTTTACCTAGCCCGGAACGACTACGACAGCCTCCTCAGGGCCCTCTCTCTTCAGCTCACGGCGAGCGACGCGCCCTCGGATCGGCGTGAGTTCGCCACGCGCATGGCGCAGATCTACGAGGAGCAAAAGGAGGACTACTCCTCTGCGCTCAAGATGAACGCCATGGTGCTCGCTCTCGATCCCGAGGACGAGCTCACTGTATCGGAGATGGAGCGACTCGCTCGGGTTCTCGGCAGTCCCCTTGAGCTCGCGTCTCTGCTCCAGGCCCAGGTCGTCACCTCGGGCGTCGACGGGGAAGCCTCGGCTCGTCTCGCGCGGCGCGCCGGGCAGATCTTCCTCGAGCAGGGTAAGCCCGCTCAGGCGATTCCGCTGTTCAGGCAGGCTTTCGAGGTGATCCCGGAAGACCATGAGCTCTTCATTTGGCTAGATCGCGCTTACGAAAGCGCGGGAACGGCCGAGGATCGAATCACGCTCTACAGGGCAGCCCTCGAACAGCGCTACGAGCCCACCGAGCGAGTTGGTCTATTTTCGCGCATCGCAGAGCTTGCGGAGAAGGCTTCCGACGAGCCACAGGCCATCGAAGCCCTTTCCGAGATTCTCGCCCTCGACGATCAGCACGAACCGGCGTTTCGAGCCCTCGAACGTCTCTACCGGAAGCACTCCGAGTGGCAGGACCTTGTCAGTTTGTACGAACGTTGGCTCGAGGCGGTTCCGGGGCCGAGGTCGCGGGCGGAGCGTCTCTCCTTGGCTCATGTGTTCGAGCGCGAGCTGAAGGATTCGGAACGTGCTCTTGATCAGCTCGAAGTGATCGTGCAGGAGGAGCCGAGTGAGGCTCTGGCGCTCGCTGAAATCGAAGCCTTCCGCGCCCGTCCGGAGCTCAGAGCTCGAGTAGTCGAGATCTTAGTCCCGATCTACGAGACGACCGACAACTGGCAGGGCTTGCTCAGGCTGCTCGACGATCGGCTGGAGCTTGCTCCCGATGAGAGCGACAAAGCGAGCCTTTACGCGGAGGCTGCCCTTCTCACCGAGCAGCGCGCCGGAGACCTCTCGCTCTCGATGGACCTGCTTGCGCGGGCGTTGACCCTCGCGCCGGAGCGGGACGAGCTGCGAGAAGAGCTCGAACGACTCGCTGCGCGCACGGAGGATTGGGCGAAGCTGGCCGAGACCTATCGCGAGCTGCTCGAGACACGCCCCGACCTAGATCATAGGAGCGACGTGGTGGCACGGCTTGCGTTCTTGCTCGACAAGAAGCTCGACGACCCGCGCGCGGCCCTCTTGCTCTATCTCGAACGCCTCGACGCAGATCCGAGCGACCTCGACAGCATCTCGGTCGTAATCCGGCTCTCTACGCTGCTCGGTGACTGGGTCGCTCTTGAGAAGGGCCTCTCTTTCAAGGCAGAGGTCACTTACGATCCGGCGGCGCGTCGCTCGATCCTTCTTGAGCTGGGTGAGCTTCGTCATCTGAGCCTCGAAGACTCTGCTCGCGCGATCGAAGCTTACGAGCGAGCGCTCGCCGAAGACGAGCGCGACGCGGAGATCTTGGATCGTCTGGTCGAACTCTATCAGGGCGGCGAAGATCCAAACCGACTCGTGGACCTTTATCTGCTCCGCGCAGAAGCGGACGGTACCGAGCCCGACGAAGCTTATTCGTTCTTGCTGAGTGCTGCGGATCTCTTCGAACAGCGACTCGAGCAGCGCGACCGTGCCATCGAGTGTTTGACGCGGGCGCTCGTTTTTCGACCCCTCGATTCGACGGCGACCGCCGAGCTGTCGCGCCTTTACGAGAAAGAAGAGCGCTTCAGTGACCTCTTGGATCTCTTGAAGGAGAGCGTGGGAGCAGCCGAGACAGAGGAAGCGCGCGCCGAGATCCGGCATCGGATCGCACGCGTGCTGATCGACAAGCTCAGTGCGCCCGAAGAGGCACTCGAGACCTGGGCCGCGATCCTTGCGGCCGATCCGGCGGACGAACGAGCTCGCGCGGGTATCTTTGCTCTCGCCGAAGAGGAGGAACATTTCCAAGTTCCCGCGGCGGAGATCCTAGTGCCAGCTCTCACGGCTATCTCGGCGAAGGCGGACCTCGTCCGCGCTCTCCGCTATCGGCTGAGTGCCGAGGAGGACAGCGTCGCGCGGCTGGGTACGCTCCGGCAGGTCGCGGGCCTGGAGGTCGAGCTCGGACACTTGGACTCGGCCCTCGAGGCTCTTCTCGCAGGCCTCCGGGGTGAGCCGTCTGCCTTCGACGTCCACGACGAGGCCCGCGCTCTGAGCCGAAAGATCTCGAAACCTGAGCTCTACGCACAGGCCCTCGAGGCGATGATCGATGAGGAGACCGATCCGTCAGTGCAGAGGGTTCTCTGCATCCGCGCCGCTGAGGTCCAGAGGCAAGACCTCGGTGACGCGAAGGCCGCGGCTGCTGCTTATGAGCTCGCCTGCGAGCGGGTCGGAGACGACGACGAACTCCTGACGGCCCTCGACGCTCTTTACGTAGAGCTCAACGAACCGGAGCAGCTTGTGGCTGTGCTCGAACGGCGTCTCGCTCTCGCCGTCGATCCGGGTGAACAAGCGCGTCTGCTCGTGCGCGTGGGCGTGCTCGAGATCTCGGGGCTCAAGCGTCCCGAGGCTGCACTCGCGGCCGCTAAGCGCGCTCTTGAGTACGACGTCAGCAGTGAAGAAGCTGTTGGCCTTCTCAAAGAACTCATCGGCCGAGACGAGCTGTTCGACGAAGTGTTCGACGTGCTTGAGGAGACCTATCGCACAAGGCGTCAGGGTACGGCTCTCGCGGAGCTGCACCGTTTGCGGCTCGCGCGGGCGGAGGACACCGCTACTCGTATCGACGGGCGCCGTGCTCTCGCGCACGTGCTCGAAGACGAATGCCAAGATGCCCGCGCGGCTCAAGACATCCTGGCCGAGGGTGTGCTCGAGGATCCGACGAACCTGGGGCTGGTGGACGAGGTGGAGCGGCTCCTCCCGCTCACAGGTGCGTATCAGGCAGGGGCTGAGATCTTGATGCGCGCGAGCGAGCTCAAGGGCGCAGCAGATGCGGCGAGCGAGCTTTGTCTGCGGGCGGCGGAGTGGTTTGAGCGGGGCGGAGATCTCGAGCGACAGCTCGGAGCGCTGCGCTCAGCGGCCACGCTTTCCCCGGAGAGTGACGAGATCCTGGCGCGGATCGAGGCTCTGGAAGAGCAGCTCGGACAGGATCAGGCCCTGCTCGGTACGCTCGACAAGAGGGCGGCTCTTGCGCTCGACGATCATGAACGGATCGAGTTCTTGCGCAAGCGGGCGGCGTTGGCCGACAAGCTCGGTCAGGCAAGAGAAGCCGAGGTCTCGCTGCGCGCGATCCTCGAGCTCGCGTTCCAGGATATCGGAGCCCTTTCTGCTTTGACGGAGCTTCGGCGCGCAGCGGGGGATCACGAAGAGGAGTTCCTCTTGCTCCTCAGGCGTGCCGAGGCTGAGGCTGACGCTTCTTTGGCCTGGGCGATGCGACGTGAAGCGGCGGAACTTGCCCGAGACCGCCTGGGTAAGGCGGAGGAGGCTGCGCGCCTGTTCGAGGGCCTTGTCGAAGAGAGCTCCGATGACGAGTCCGTGGTGGATGACCTGTTGAAGGCCTACGAACTCGCCGGAGAGTGGGACAACTGGGTCTCGGCCGTCGAGCGCCGCTTGGATCGGACGAGCGACGAGAGGAAGCGGGCGGGACTCCGTCTGGAGCTCGCTCGGGTCCACCTCACGCGTCGCAAAGATCCGGCTACAGCGGCGGAGCTGCTCGAGGGGGTGCTTGAGTTTGACCAGCGCTTCGAAGGCGCGAGCGCCGAGCTCGTTGCGATCTACGAGGAAGCCGAGGATCATGATCGCCTGAGCGATCTCTTGGCTCGAGAGGTGGCGAGAGCTCTCGAGGACGGTCAGCCCGCGGAGGCCGCGGGTCTCGGTCGTCGGCGAGCGGCGCTCGCGGAGACCGAACTTGAAGATCTGCCGCTCGCTCGCAGCATCTGGCGCGAAATCAAGGCCATCGACCCGGGACCCGATGCCTACTCAGCGCTGGTCCGGCTTGACCTTGCACTCGGTGAGCGTGAGAGCGCGGCGGTGGAGCTTGAGGAGTGGGCCGGATCGCTCGCCGGCCGAGAGCAAGCGGAGAAGCGCCGTGAACTCGCGGCGCTCTACCGTGAGCTCGGCCAGGCGGACGCGATGCTCAGGAACTTGGAAGCGGCGCTCACCCTCGACCAGAGCGACAGGCAGCTGCGCGCGGAGCTCAAGCAGAGCTATGATGCGCTCGGCCGTGTCTTTGATGTGGCGCGCATGACCGCGGAAGAAGCCGATCTCGAGACCAAGCCGGCAGAGCGGGTGCGCTTGCTCCGAGAGGCGGCAGCTCTGCTCCGGCAGCGGGCGGGTGATCTCGCCGGCGCAGCGACGATGCTCGAGAGGGCTGTTGAGCACTCCGGGGACGACAGGGCTTTGCTCCTCGAGTTGTGCGACCTGTACACCGAGTCAGGGCGTGGCCACGACGCGGTCCAGGTGCTCACGCGGATCGTCGATAGCTACGGAGGCAAGCGCGTCAAAGAGCTGGCCGACGTGCACCGGCGTCTCGCGAAGGCTCTCGTTGCGCTCGGTGAGCCGGCTCGCGCCATCGAAGAGCTCGACAAGGCTTTCCGAATCGAACCGGGCAACATCGGTGTACTGAACCAGCTCGGCGAGCTCGCGATCCAGAGCGGCGACGCCAAGAAGGCGCAGCAGATGTATCGCGCGCTTCTCTTGCAGAAGCTTGAGGCTGGCTCACCCATCACCAAGGCTGAAGTGTTCGTCCGGCTCGGGCAGACGCACGTGATGCTCGGTGAAAACCCGAAGGCGAAGCAGATGTTTGAGCGCGCTTTGCAGGCCGATCCGAACCTTGAGATCGCCAAGAGCGAACTTCAGAAGTTGTGATGGGGTTATGAGCCAGCGCGTCGAAGTCTGGATCGACGGTCTTCGCGCTGTTGATCCGCCGGTGGTGAGCGTCTTCGATCGGGGTCTTCTCTACGGAGACTCCGTCTTCGAGACGCTCCGCACCTACGGCGGGCAAGTCTTTGAGCTTGAGGCGCACATCCGACGCCTCAAGAAGTCGGCGGAACTTGTAGCGATCCCCTGGGCCCGGGAGCTTGAGAACCTCGGGGCTGAGACTCGGGCACAAGTCGAGAGCGCCGGCTTCGAGGAAGCCTACGTACGCATCATGATCACCCGAGGCGACGGGCCGCTTGGGCTCCTTTGGGACCCCGAGCTCCGCCCGAGGCGCATCACTCTGATCACGGCGCTCTCCCTCCCCCACGAAGAGGTCTACGAGCGGGGCGCGAAGGTTGTCTCATTTGTCGTTGAGCCGCGGTTCGGTCTGAAGGAGCTTTCGGGTGCCAAAATGGGCAACTACGTCCTCGGGATCCGAGCACTCCGAGAGGCGCGTCAGGCCGGGGCCGATGAAGCAATCTTCGTCGATTCTTGGGGGGTAGTGAGCGAGGGGGCGACCTCGAACGTCTTCTACGTCCGCGGGGACACCCTCCTGACGCCTTCGGAGGAAGGGATTCTCGCGGGCATCACGCGTTCGGTCGTTCTCGAACTGGCGGAGCGAGCAGGCCTCGATGTTCGTTTTGAAGCTCCGAGCGTCGATGAGCTCAAAGGGGCGGACGAGGTCTTCATCACCTCGAGCCTCCGGGGCATCGTGCCTGTTGTGACTGTCGACGGATGGACCGTCGGCTCGGGGGTGCCGGGGAAGTGGACCCGAAGTTTGCGGGCTCTCTTGGAAGAGCGCGCCCTCAAGGAAAGCTCGAGCGGAACACAAGCACGAGACCCGTGACCCACATCAGCGCGATGGTCGCTCGCATGATGAGGCGCCGTCCGCCCCGGAGCGCAAGACGCACCCCGACTAGGGCTCCGAGAACTGTACCGACCGCGAGCAGGAGGCCCCGTCGCACATCAAGCTGTCCTGACTGAGCGAACACAAACAGAGAGGGAATCGTAAACGCAAGCACTAGTGGTAACTTCACGCCGTTGGCTTTTTCAGGATCAGTTTCGAAGAAGCTGAGCGCCACCACGACGATCCAGAGGCCTACCCCTGCCTGAAGAAATCCGCCGTAGGTTCCGACGAGCAGAAGCGCTGGGAGCTTGAAGACGCGGATGAATTGGGGCGACAGCCTCTCGGGTGGCTTCTCTCCGGTCCGTCGGAGCAATAGTGCGCCCATGACGAGGAAAAGAAGCCCGAACACGCGCTCGAGGCTCATTGGATCGAGCTTGGTAGCGAGGTAAGCGCCGAGCAGTGCTCCGATCGCGAGTGGCGGAAACATTGCGCCAAAAAGCCTTCGATCGAGCGGAGCGCGGCGGAGGTAGCTCGCCTGGGCGACGAAGGCCTGAAGGACAACGGCGATTCGATTCGTACCGTTCGCGAGCCCGAGCGGCAGTCCTGTCGCCATGAGCAGCGGAAGGATCAAGAGCGAGCCTCCGCCCGCTAGGACGTTGATGACCCCTGCGACAAATCCCGCGGGGATGAGGAGCCACTCCCAGAAAGTCGGGAAGGCCACTCGAGTTAGAAGGTCCTCCGACCCTCGATCGCTCGACCGAGGGTGATCTGATCGGAGAACTCGAGGTCTCCGCCGTGGGGCACCCCGCTTGCGATGCGGCTCACCCGCAAGTTGCGCTGCGCGAGTTCGCGAGCCAAAAAGAGCGCCGTCGCCTCTCCGTCGACGCTCGGCGGCGTCGCTAGGAGGACCTCTTCGGCGCCGAGGGCTTCGATCCGAGTGATGAGCTCCGCGATGGGCAAGTGTTCAGCGCGCACTCCGTCCAGGGGCGAGAGAAGCCGACCGAGAACAAAATAGCGCCCGCGCATGGCGCCGCTGCGCTCGATGGCGAGCAGATCTTGAATGCGTCCAACGACGCAGAGCAGCTTGTTGTTGCGGCGCTGATCTTGGCAGATCGAACACTCCGGCGGATGCCCGTCGACCCGCTCGGCGAGATGACCGCATTTGTGACAGCGGCCTACTCCATTTGGCATCGAGGAGATCGCCGCGCCCAGCTCGAGCGCTAAAGAGGGCTCAAGCACGAGCTCGAGAGCGAAGCGCTGCGCGGTCTTATCGCCGACGCCGGGGAGGCGAGAGAGCTGCTCGACGACGCGACGAAAGGACTCGGGCCACATGGGGTTCAATCTCGGGCGAGGGGGCGGACGAAGGTGAGCTCGCCGTCGAGGATGCGCCGGGCGGCTTCGACCTTCGGGTTGCTTCTGACGGCGCGCATGGCCTGTTCGTAGCGCTCGCGCCGCGCCTTCTCCTTTTGGTCGCGAGTCGAGAGCCAGGAGGGGTCGATCTTCTGGGAGACGATCTGGATATCGACGTCACGCCCGAGCGCACTTCGGGCTGCTTGCCGCACGAGCTCGAGGAAGCTCGTTTCGCTGACCTGCTCGGCGAAGAGAAACTCACGGTCGAAGACGAACTTGCGAGGGTCCGAGGATCCTCCACTAGGCAGCGGGATCAGCTGATCGAAGAGAGCGGCCGCGTGAGCGTCACGGGCACGGAGCGCGTCGGAGATGAGGAACTCGTCGCTCGCTTCCCCTCCCGCAAGGTCACTCCAGGGCTCTTCGTTCGCGGGCAGAGACGGCTCGTCCCCAGCGGACGGCGGAGGCTCTGCGGCCTCCGGCGCGGACGGAGCAATGGCAGGCACAGGACGGGGCGCTGGGGCAGCAGCGGGCCCTGGGGGGGATGCCGGGGCAGTGGTGGGCGCTCGGGAGAGCGCAGCCGGCTCGTGTTGTGGGGCGAGGGGCTCGGCGAGGGGCAGGCCTTGCTCCTGTGCCGGGGCCTCGGCAGCGGGGCCTCCGGCCCGTTCTTGGGCCGGGAGCGAGGAAGGAGCGTCAGGAGGCGCCTTCGGGGCAGGCGAGGCGCTCGGCTCGAGACTTGCTGGCGCGGAAGCTTCGGGCCCTTCGGGCCCGCACGCTGCGGAACTCGGGGAAGTGGGTTCGGGGCGGCGCTCGGGGACCTTCGGCGTTTCGGAGCGCTCGGGGGAGGGAGCGGTCGCGGCGGCTTTCGGGGCCGGGTCAGGCTCGACGTCTTCTGTGGGGTCGAGCTCCTTCCGCGCGGGAGTCGCTGTGGCCGCGGAGGATTCACTGCGGCTTCCGCTCTCACGTCCGGCCGCGCGCACGGGGGGGGCGTTGCGCCTCGGCTCGCCTGTGCGAGGCGCAGGCGCTGCACCTGTGAGCCGGCGCTCGAGGTGTCCGAGCCGATGCAAAAGCTCATCGACGGAGAGCAGGTCGGGCCGGAGCGCGAGACGCACACACTGCATCTCCAGGCCGGCCCGAGGGTCGCTGGAGCGGACCACGTCGTCGAAGTCTTTTGAGAAGGCTTGGTGGAGGCGGACGAGATCGGTCTCGGAGCGAGAGGCGGCGAGCCCTGCAAGACGTTCAAGCGCGTCTGTAGGACGGTCGACCAAGGTTCCGTTTGAGCCCGCGACCCGGAGCACCACGAGATCGCGGAAGAGCGAGAGAAGATCGCGGGCGACATGGACGAGGTCGTAGCCTTGCTCGGCGAGGTCTCCTATGTGCTCGAGAGCCTGCGCGGGCTGTTTGTCCAGAATGGCCGTAGCGATCTGCTCGAGGGCAACGCTGCTCGCGACCCCGAGCACTCGAGCGACGTCTTTTCCATGGAGCTCCGCGCCGCCGAACGCGATCACCTGGTCGAGCAGGCTCATGGCGTCGCGCATGCTGCCAGCGGCCTGGCGCGCGAGAATCGAAATTGCTTCTTCGTCCGCGTGGATGGACTCCTGGCCGAGGACGTAGCGCAAGCGGTCGGCGATGATTTTCGCGCCGATCATCTTGAAGTCGAAGCGCTGGACCCGGCTCAGGATGGTGATGGGGACTTTGTGAACTTCGGTCGTCGCGAAGATGAACTTCACGTGGGCAGGTGGTTCCTCGAGAGTCTTCAGGAACGCGTTCCAGGCCGCCTGCGAGAGCATGTGCACCTCGTCGACGATCACGATCTTGAAGCGGTCGCGGGTCGGCCGATAGGGAAGTGAGTCCTGAAGCCGGCGCACCTCGTCGACGCCGTTGTAAGAAGCGCCGTCGATTTCCTGGACGTCGAGATCGGTCCCTTTAGCGATTTCGATGCAAGCGGGACACGTGAGGCAGGGATCGACGGTCGGGCTCGTGGCGTTTCCGTCCGCACCCATACAGTTGAGCGCTTTGGCGAGGATGCGGGCACTGGTCGTCTTGCCGACCCCGCGCACCCCGGTGAAGAGGAATGCGTGTGCGACCCGATTCTGCGCGATAGCGTTGCCGAGCGTCTGCGCGACGTGGTCTTGGCCGACCAGATCGCGAAAGCTCATGGGCCGCCATTTGCGCGCCAGTACGACGTAGCTCATCTGCCCGACTGGGCTAGCAGAAAGCCCCCTGAGACTCCATGGTGACAGCCCGGTGGCCGAGGCTCGGCGGGCGTTGTAGGGTCCATGGACCCCTATGGCGGCGCTCAGGTTCCGGGGCGCACACGCGCTCCGCTGTCACTTTGCTTGGACCATGTTCGGGTGCGGGCTCGCCGTGGCGACTTTCGGTTGCGGCGCCTCAGAGCGTGCCCCAGAGACCCCTCTGCCGCCCGCCGCTGTCGAGAAGCGGGAGGACTTGGTGTCGCCTCCTCCGAGCGAAACCGAACCCGCCGCTGACTGGACGTTCGCGGTGGAGCGACGGGGAGCTGTGCCTGTCGAGTTCGTGGAGCCGACCTTCTCTCTCCTCATCGAGGGTCCGAAGCGTGTGATCCAAAGGCAACCCGGGCGGGAAGGGGGCGTGATGTTGGATGACCATCGTCCCCGCCCGCTCAGCAAAGAGGCACGGACGATCGAGTTATTCCGGCTCATTCCGGAAGATCTCGAACTCGCACCCGGGGAGCACCAGATCGTTGTCTGCGAAGAGAGCGGGAGCGCGCGTCTCTGCTCGGGTCGAGCGTTTTCCTGGACCCATGAGGGGCGCGCCAGCGAAGTGCCCTTCAAGAAGCCGGATTGCCTTCTTTGGGAGCCGGGCGGCACCTATTTCGGCACGGCCGGGATCCAGCTTCTTGCGCTCGGTGCGCTGAGCGAGGGCGAGACGCACGGGATCTCTTTCCGGATCCATCATGGGAACCAAAGAGCGACGCTAGAAGCAACGTTACATGAGCGGCTCGCGGTGACCTTGCCAGTCGGAGACACAACCGTTGAGCTCTTTTGCGGTCCGGGCTCGACTGTCGCCGGTTCTCGCACGATTACGATCAATCCCGGGCCCGGACCATGAGCATCGATGAGGGACCTACCGCGCTCGCCTGGATGAGCGTGTACGCGGGACTCGCGGGATTTTACTTCCTGGCGGCGCGCCGGATCTCCGGGCGCGGCTACGCGTACCTCGGCGCGATGATGTCTTGTTTTGCGGTGAGCGCCTTGAGCTTTTGGATTGCGCGGCGCTCGAGAGATTGCGCGACGGATCTCGCGCTCGGCCGCCTGATCGTGCTCTCGGGGGCGCTGGCGCCGCCCTTCCATAGCCGCTTCATGGTCGAGTTCTTGCGCTTTCCCCCGATGCCACGAGTGGTCTCCGCGAGCTTTCTCCTCGCCGCGGCAATCATCGTATGCGACTTAGGGGTCGCGGCTTCCTCCTGGTCCTGGGCCGTGCATGGAGGAGAGCGGTCTTTCATCGTGACGGCTCCCGAGCTCGGCGTCACAATGGCAGGCCTGGTCGTCTTGCACTTGGTCTTTGCCGCGGTGCTACTTTACCGGGCGATTCGACAGGGCAAGCGAACGGCGCGGGTGCTTCTCTTCTTGGTCGTCTGCGTCGGGCCTGCAGTTGCGGTCGACTACGGGCTCACTTTGTCGACGGGTCATGGTCTTCCCGTGATCGAGGTGGCGCTTTGGGTGTACGGGCTCGCCGTGGCGCTCGTCTTGCTTTCGGAGTTGCGAGGCGCCGAAGGACTCCTCGAAATGACCACCTCGAGCCTCGCGGAGCGAACAGCGGAGCTCGAGGTCTCGTACGCCGAGCTCGAACAGGTCCAGACCGAGCTCGACGAAAAGGAGCGGCTTGCGGCGGTGGGGGAGCTCGCGGGGGCGATCGCCCACGAGGTGAGAAATCCGCTCGCCGTCATCATGAACGCTGCGAGCGGGCTGCGCCGCCCCTTGGCTAAAGAGGACACAGAGTCGCTCCTGGCCATCATCGACGAAGAGGCGCACCGTCTGAATCACCTGGTTGAAGACCTGCTCCGTTTTGCGCGACCGTTCGTACTCGCGCGGGGGCCGGTCCTGATCGAAGAGCTGTTTCGCCAGATCGCCCAGGACATCGAACCAACCTACGAAGTTGCGATCGAAGTCGATCCGGAGGAACGAGCGCGCTCCGTTTGGGTGGACGGGAGTCTCTTGAAGTTTGCGATTGAGAGCGTCGTTGACAATGCGCTGCTAGCGATGCCACGGGGCGGGCCTTTGTCGCTTCGGCTTCGCCGGGGCCCGACGCCGACCGATCCAGAGGGACTCCGCGTCGAGGTCGAGGACAAGGGATCTGGCATGGCCCCCGCCGTCCTTGAGAAAGCGAAAAATCCATTCTTCTCTACGCGACCGCGCGGCTCCGGGCTCGGACTTCCGATCGTCGAACGCATCGTCCGGGAGCACGGCGGCGAGCTGCTCATCGAGAGCAAGGTCGGGAGCGGCACCGTAGTTTCCCTCTGCTTCCCTATGGAGGTTCTCGGGGAAGCGCCAGTTTCTTCGACGCGGGGTGTCCCGTCGTCCTTGCGAAGGCGCGCTCGTCCGAGGGCAGGGCAGCGCGTCGACGCTAGCCGTGGCGAGACGCTTGCTGCCCTCGAACCGAGAGAAAACCAGTGAAACGACAAGAGCTCATCGAGATCGACAAGCGCCACGTTTGGCATCCCTATACTCCCATGCAGGAGTACATCGAGCGGGGAGAACCGCTCGTGATCGCACAAGCTTACGGCGCCGTGCTTCGGGACGTCGACGGGCGGAGCTACTACGACGGGAACTCGAGCTGGTGGACGGCGCTTCTCGGTCACAACCATCCGCGCCTCATCGAAGCGCTTCACGACCAGTCGCGAAAGATGTGCCACGTTGCGTTCGGCGGCATGACCCACGAGCCCGCGGTGCTCCTCGCGGAAAAGCTAGCGGCACGCGCCCCCGGCAAGATGCCTCACGTGTTTTTCAGCGACAATGGGTCCACAGCCGTCGAAGCCGCGCTCAAGATGAGCCTCCAGTTCCACAAGCAGAACGGCGCTCCCGAGCGAACTCGGTTCGTGGCCCTCGAGCATGCGTTCCACGGGGAGACCCTGGGCGTGACCTCCCTCGGAGGCGTCGATGCCTTCCGGCAGGCCTTTGACGGCAGCCTGCCTCTCACAGTCTATCACGTCCCTTCGCCGGGCGCCGAAGGGCAAACCCTCGAGAGCTCCCTCGATGCACTGACCGAGGTGCTTGAGCGTCACGGCGACAAGGTCGCGGCCATGGTCGTTGAACCTCTGATTCAGGGAGCCGGAGGCATGCTCATGCACGCAGCCTCTTACCTTTCGGAGGCACGACGACTGACCCAGGCGCACGGCGTGCACCTCGTCGTGGACGAGGTGTTCACCGGTTACGGGCGGACGGGGACGTTCTGGGCGAGCGAACAGGCGGGAATTGAACCGGACATCCTCTGTACGGCGAAAGGACTCAGCGGCGGCGTGCTTCCATTCGCGGCCACGCTGACTCGGACCGAAATCTTCGAGGGCTTTTTCGGCGATCCGTCGCGTGCCTTCTACTACGGACATACGTTTGCCGGAAATCCACTCGGCGCTAGGGTAGCTCTCGAGGTGCTCACCGTGTACGAACAAGAAGCGGTGCTCGAAGGGATCCCGGAACGCGCTGAGCGTTTGCGCGGACTCTTTGAGCGCGTCGGAGCGATTCCGGGGGCGCGGCGACCGAGAACTCTCGGGTTGTGTGGAGCTGTCGAACTCGGAGATAGGGCCGACTATTTGAACCGGCTCGGTTGGCGGGTGTTCGATGAAGCCAAAAAGCGGGGCGCTTACCTGAGACCGCTCGGGAACGTCGTCTACCTGGCCCCGCCGCTGAATATCCCACTGTCGCACTTGGACGCGCTGATAGCGATCGTCGAAGAGAGCATCGGTGTAGTCATGAGGGAATATGGCAAAGCGTGAGAGATACCTTTTTGTGTGCGTGAATCGGCGAGAAGAAGGCGCTCCGAATGGCTCTTGCGCTGTTCGTGGAGCCTTGGACATTCACACCGAGCTCAAGAAGAGCCTCAAGGACAGAGGCCTCGCAGCCACGCGTGCCCGCGCATGCACCTCAAGCTGTCTCGACGTGTGTTGGGCGGGGCCGGCGATCTTCGTTGAGCCTGATGGCTACGCTTATGGGCGGGTGCGCCTCGAGGATGTCCCTGAAATCGTCGACGCCCTCGAGCAGGGGACCCGGGTCGAGAGGTTGGTCCTCTCGGAAGAGGAATACATCGAGCCTCGCCAGCGCAGTCGTCCGGCTCCGGGGGAAGGGGGAGAATGAACGCGGAGGTTCCCGACAAGACGCTGCTCGTTGTGGACGACGATGCCAACAACCGGCTGAGTCTGCGTAAGATCTTCGAACGTGAGGGGTTCCGGGTGCTTGAGGCCGAAGGCGCCAAAACGGCGCTTGTGCTCCTCCGAACTCATCGCGTCCACGCCCTCTTGACTGATCTGATGATGCCCGGCCCGGACGGAGTCGAGCTCTTGAAGGCGACAAAGGAAGTCTCTCCGAGCACAGAGGTTGTCCTGATGACGGCCTTTGGAACTGTAGAAACAGCTGTCAGCGCTATGAAAGAGGGGGCCTACGACTTCGTCGAAAAACCTCTGA
Organism: Pseudomonadota bacterium; assembly: GCA_023428245.1. GTDB lineage: Bacteria > Myxococcota_A > Polyangia > Polyangiales > Polyangiaceae > NIC37A-2. The sequence continues at coordinate 7,834 of JAEYYX010000025.1, read as the reverse complement.
AGAGGGCGACGATCGTCCGCTCCATCGAGAAGGCCATCGAACACGGCTCCCTCCTGCAAGAGAATCAGAACCTAAAAGAGGAGCTGCGTACCCTCAAGAATCGCGAGATCATCGGCACGAGCCCCGTCTTGCGGGTCGTGCTCGCCATGGCAGAACAGGCGGCTCCTTCGCTCGCTCATATTCTGATCTTGGGAGAGAGCGGGACCGGCAAGGAGCTCATCGCCCGCTACGTTCACGCGCGCAGCGGCCGCGTAGCTGGGCCTTTTGTCGCGGTGAACTGCGCGGCTATCCCCGAGGGCATCCTCGAAGCGGAGCTGTTCGGTTACGAGCGCGGGGCGTTTACGGGCGCGGTCGGTCGTCGAGAGGGTCGCTTTGCCCGGGCGCGAGGAGGGACATTATTCCTCGATGAGATCGGAGAGCTGACTCCGAGTGTCCAGGTCAAGCTCTTGCGCGTTCTCCAGGAAAATGAGTTCGAGCCGCTCGGGGGTACTCCGATCACGGCAGACGTTCGGCTCATCGCCGCGACCAACCGAAATCTCCGCGCCGAAGTCGAAGCCGGGCGCTTCCGGGAAGATCTTTACTATCGCCTCAACGTGATTGAACTCACGGCGCCGCCTCTGCGCTCCAGGCGGGAAGATATCCCGCTCCTCACGGACCATTTCCTCGGCATTTATTGTCAGAAAAACGGACGACCCCGTCTGAGTGTGGGGCCGCAGGTTCGTGCGCGCCTTTCGGACTATTCCTGGCCCGGCAACGTGCGCGAGCTCGAGAATGTGGTGGAACGTGCCTCCGTTCTGGCCCGCGGGCCGGAGCTCACCCTCGAGGATCTTCCTCTCCCGCTTCGCGTCGCCGTGCCGAGTGAACAAACATCCCTCACTTTCGCGATCGGTACGCCTTTGACGCAGGTCGAGCAGCACATGATCCGCGAGACGCTCCGGCGCACGGGCGGGGACAAGGCTCTCGCGGCGCAGCTGCTCGGAATCTCGCAGCGAACGATCTACCGAAAGCTCGAGGAGATGAAGGAAGAATGACCTTGTCGCGTCCGTATTCTCAAAGATCGTCCGGAACTTCTTCGGGCTCGAGGCTCTCGGCTGCTTGCTTCGAAAGATCGAGAGGATAACGGCGCACCCCGAACACGGCAGCGACTTCGAGGTGTCCTCCGAGCGCTTTCACGTAGGCTGACAGAGCATCGAGGTCGAGGTCCCGATGGGCTTCGAGGGCGCTGAGCCGCTCCGGGGTGAGCACTGGGGTCTGAAGGTCGGTCCGAAAGAGTCCAACGTCCTTGCGGATCTGAGCCAGGGGAACGGGGACGCGCGACCCAGGGGGCAGACGCTTAGCTCTCGGTGACGCCGGAACCGTCAGGTCTAGAGGGGGGCTCTCCAGTCTGCTCATCAAGCCCCGAAACGACCGCCGCCTGAGACCTTTAATAGGTAACTGGCAAAGGCCGTTCTTGGGCGCGGTGGGGCGTTCAGTGAGCGCGGACAGGCAGAATCGGCGCCCAGATCAGGCGCTCGAGCAGCTCGTCGGAAATGAGCATGCCGCGGTCGCTGAAGTGGAGGGCATTTTCGGTCGCGGTATCGCGACTCTCGCCGACGAAGATGATTCCTTGGCCCTGTGCGTTGTACCCGAGCTGAACGATTGCGTTCTTGAGCCAGCGGCCGCCTCCCTCGAAGCTCAGGTCCTCCGGCAGGGTGTAGAAGCCTTCACTCGGCAAGCGCTTGAGCGTGCGACCCCAGGTCGGGCTACGCATCACCGTCGTCGGCTCGCCCCAATACCAACGATTGTTCCGGTTCTGACCGGGACGAACCACGAACTTCTGTCCGGATTTCTCGCCGATGTAGACGAGGACTTCCGCAGGGAAGGCGTCCTCGTTGCCAGGCATCGCGGTCGTGGTTCTATAGAGGCCGTTTTCGGGGAGGTCGAGCATAGGCGGCCCAATCTACAACGCGGATCGGCTCTGACAAGGGGAGGGGCTCTCACATTCTCTGCAAAATCGTGCAACGATGCCCGCGCTCATGGTGACCCCACAGACCCCACGTTCCAAGAAGACGGCGGCGAAGCCCGCGCCGAAGAGCGCCGCGCCCCCGAGCGCCAGCAAGAAGACCCCGGCCGGTTCGGCGGCGCGTTCCGGTGCGGCTCCGGCCCCCGCAACCACCGCGGAGGTCGACGCGTTCGTAGGGAAAAAAGCTCCTGCGTTTCGCCTGACCTCGGGGAAGGGAGAGGTCATCAGCTCCGCCTCGCTCGCAGGGAGTCCCTACGTGATCTACTTCTACCCGAAGGACAACACTCCCGGCTGCACCCGAGAGGCCTGCGATTTCCGGGACGCTCAGAAGGACTTCACGAAGCTTGGCGTGCGTGTGTTCGGTGTGAGTCCCGACTCTACGGCGAGCCACCAAAAATTCGCGACCTCGCACGGCCTGAATTTTGACCTGCTCTCAGACCCGGATCATGAGCTCGCGGAGAAGTACGGCGTCTGGGCGCTCAAGAAGAACTACGGGCGCGAATATTATGGAATCGTCCGCTCGACTTTCATTGTGGACGACAAGGGCAAGGTCCGCGCCGCGTATCGGGGCGTGCGCGTCGATGGCCATGTCCAGAAGATCATCGAGGAGCTGAAGTCGAAATGAAGACTCTAGAACGACGTGTTCTCCTCACGAGTTGCGTGGTTTTCCCCGTCGCTCTCAGCCTTGGTTGCGAAGACTCCGGGAAAAAGAGCGCGACCCTTGCGGCTGAAGACTTGCCATTCTTAATCCGCGCGACGGAACAAGACGTGAGTGAAATCCGGAGCGGCCTGCCCGAAGGCGCACCGCATCTCGTTCAGCTGTTCGAGGAACGCCGCCCGGAACAGCCAGCTTTCGAAGTCCTGCGTGAGACGCTCGGGCGCGCGCGCGACAAGACCCAGGACCTGCGGGTTGCCAAGAGTACCTTCTTCGCCGTCGCTTCTCCGGATGGAAAGATTCTGAGAAACGACCAGAAGCAGGACCTGATGGCAGGAAAGGTGCTCTTCGAGTCCTTCCCGGACCTGAAGAAGGCGCTTGTGGCCGGCTACACCGAAACGCGAGGTTCGATGCCCGAGGCGAGCGGCGTGAAGGGAAAGCCCGACGCGCAGTGGGTCGCGGCGGTGCCGCTCCGCTCCGGGGCTGACACCTTCGGCGTCTACGTTACGGGCTGGTCCTTTTCGGCTTACGCCTATCGGCTCGAGACGGCGCTTCGCTCTGAGCTGATCTCGAAGCTCAAGGAACGAGAGAAACTTCCTCTCACATACGTCTACGTAGTAGCTGGGGACCAGGCCTACGGGGCACCGGTGTCGCCGGAAGTGAACGCGAAGGCGATTCTGGAATCGAATCCGAAAGAGCAGCTTCAGTCGCAGGACAGCTACACAGTGGTGAAGGATATCGACGGGCGTCGGTTCGGCATCGCTGTGGGGCGCGCCAAGAGCCTCGGGGAAGACGTCGCGATCGCGCTCGTGCGGAGTGAGACCTAAGCGGAGTCGCGAGAGCTATCGGCTCCCCGCGCGACCGATCTTGTGAATCGTCACGCACATGAGCGCGTAGGCGACACAGGTCACGACGGGCCAAAAGGCTGAGCCCCGCGAGGTGCTCGCGGCGACGATGCCAACCGCCACAGCGGAGGCTCCGATCAAGAGGAGGCGGTCTCTGCGAGGCGTTGCCTTGCCCATGTCCTGTCCTCTAGTCGGATAGGGCCGGGCGCGCTAGGACACCCTCGTGCGAGCTGGCTCTGCTCGAGCTTCGATTTGGGGCGATGCCTCTCTGGCCCCTTGGGTGATCGCCTCGGTCTTGGGGACCATGGCTTGTGGTCGCGCTACGCTGCCGGATCCTGAACCGATTGCGCTTGCCTATGCCGAGGCCGTACGCGCGCGTGACACCGCCGCACTCAAGGAGCTTCTGACCCATGAGGGGCGCGCCGGATACAGCGAGGAGGATCTTGCACGCCTGCTCAAGGAGAACGAGAGAGAGCTCTCGGCGAGGGTCCTCTTGCTCAGCGAAAGGCCCGGGCTCTGTGGGGCCGAGTGGGAGGCGAAGGTGGAGCTCGCTGATGGCTCTGAGGTCCAGCTCGTTCGAGAGGACGGGCGTTTTCTCCTTCAGGCTCCGGCGGGTCTCCGAGGTCGCCCGACGAGCGTGCTGGGGGCCCTCGAAGAGCTTCGGCGGGCACTTGAGGCGCGGGATCTTCCGGCGCTTCTCGATTTGCTTGCGACTCCGCGGAGACAAGAGATCGAGCGTCTGATCGCGGACCTCGGGCGGGCTCTCGAGGACGCCCGCACAGCTACCGAGGACGAGGTCATCTCGGGCGTGGTCGTGGGCCTAGGAAATGGCCGGCGCATCACATTGACGCTCGAAGATGGAACCTATCGAATCGTGGAGATCGAATGATGCGGCGACGCACCCTCCTCGCCTCGAGTCTCCTCGCGCTCACGCCCTCGTCCGCTCTCGCTTTCGGGGAGGAGGGAGCGTTCCATGCCCGCTTGCTCGGTCCGCTCTCCGGGAAACGAGCTCAGGACGAGAACTTGAAGCTCTTGGGTTCGGCGATGTCGCGCTGGTCTTTCGAGCTCATGGAGCGGACGAGTGCCCCCGTGCGCATCGCGACGACGGTTGTCTCGCCTGAGTCCAAAGAGCTCTTCGAAGAGCCTTTCATCATTTGGACCGGCTCGGAGGATCCGGGGACGCTGTCTCGACTCGCCGCGCGCCGGCTGAGCGAGTTCTTTCGGCTCGGCGGGTTCATGCTCGTCGACGATCAGGCGCCGGAGACTGGCGCGTTCCGCCTTGGCGTCGAACGAGAACTCGAGAAGGTCGCGCTCCCTTCGCCGCGCATCAAGCTGGCCCCGGATCACGTCCTCTACAAATCGTTCTACCTGATCCCTCGTCCCGTAGGTCGGGTCCTCGGTCCCCCCACGGTCGAAGCCTCGCTCGGCGGTGCGGGCAGCGGCGTCTTGTTCCTGCGTCATGACTTGCTCGGGGCCCTCGCGCGCCGTGGCGACAGTTGGGCTTCTCCACTTGAGCCGGATGATCCGGAGCAGCGCGAGTATGCCATCCGTTTTGCGATCAACATCGCGATGTACATTCTTTGCACCGACTACAAAGACGATCAGGTCCACGCCCCATACCTGATGCGTCGACGGACACGCAGCGCCCCGTCCCGGCCGCGTTAGAGGAATCAACGTGACCATTTTCGGCCAACAGTTCTCGTCCGATCTCGGAGGAACCTGGATAGCGCTCGTCGCTGTGCTCGTGCTTGGGACCTTCCTGCTCTTGGCCGCGGAGGGAAGGCGCAAGGGGCGCGTGCCCTGGGCCCACATCGTGACGGGCGCACTCGGAGCCCTGGCGCTCGCCCTCGCCGTGTTGCGTCCGAGTTTGGTGCACCAAGGGGTCCAGTCGGCTCCGGCCCGCGTCGTCGTCTTGGTGGACGCTTCAGAGCGCATGAATCTGCCTGCGCAAGGCTCGGTGCGTCGAGCAGACGTTTCGGACCGCGCCATCGAAGAGCTCGCCCGTGTGTTTCCTTCAGCTCGCCTGGAGGTCCTCTCCTACGGAGATCGCGCGAACCTCGAAGAGCTCGAGGTCGCGCGCAAAGGCCCACCTCAGATCGGCAACGAGCTCGGTCCCGCGCTCGAGAAGATTCCGCGAGGAGAATCAGGGCCACCCGGGGCCATCGTGGTCCTGACGGACGGGCGCGTCAGTCGAGGGAGCTCGTTCGGGCGCGCCGAGGACTATGTGGCCGCCTGGCCTGAGGTGCCGATCCACTCGGTGCGCGTCAGCGACGAGCCGCTTCGAGATCGGAGTATCGCTAGCGTGCGCATGCCGGACGTGGTCGTGGCTCACGAGCCGTTCCACGTCGATCTTGATGTCCGCTGCTCCGGTTCAGTGCCCTGCCAGACGACTCCCTTCCAGGTTCGTGAGCTCCTCCAAGGTGCGCCGCCGATCGAGCTCCACCAAGGGCGCGTCGAGCCTGACCCGAAAGACGCGTCCTTGCTCAAGGCGTCCTTCGACATCACGCTGGATCGCTCGGGTCCTCGCGTGATCGAGATAGCGCTCAGTTCGGACGCAAGCGACGTCGTTAAAGACAACGATCGAAGGCTCTTGCCCGTAGGGGTGAGGCGGGATCGTTTGCGGATCATGTACGTGGCTGGACGCGCCACCTACGACGTGAGGGCGCTCCGAACCTTCCTCAAGAGCGATCGCAGTATTGATCTGGTAGGATTTATGATCCTTCGGACCGCGCTGGACGACGTGATGGCGCCTCCGAGCGAGCTAGCCCTGATCCCGTTCCCGGTGGACGAGCTGTTCTCCGAACATTTGCCGAGCTTCGACGCAGTCGTGCTCCAAGACATCGACGCTGAGGAGTACGGAATTCGCGTGCATTTCCCCGGCCTCAAGGACTACGTGCTCCGGGGCGGCGGGCTGGTTTTGGTCGGCGGTCCTGAGTCCTTCGGAGCTGGAGGGTATGGAGAGGGGGCGCTCGCGCGCGTGATTCCCGTTCAGTTTCCTATGGGGAAGAAGAGCTTCGATCTGAAGCCCTTCGTGCCACGGTATACTCGCGTGGGTCGTGAAGCGCCGATGCTGGGGGCGCTGCGGGAGATGCTCGGGGAGCGCCTGCCGGAGATGGCGGGAGCGAACTTGGTCGGAGCAGCGGCGCCGTCGGCCTACGTGCTCTGGGAACATCCCCGTCTCGGTCCGGCCGGAGGCTCTGCGAAAAGTGGCATGCCGATCCTGACTCTTGGCGATTTCGGAGACGGGCGCAGCGTCGCGCTCGCGGTGGACGCGACCCATAAGCTACGTTTCGGACCCGAGGGCGTGCTCAGCGGAGGTCGAGCCCACGGCGCGCTCTGGGAAGGCATCTTGGGCTGGCTGATGCGTGATCCTCGCTACGAGGCGGCGCGCATTTACGCCCCGTGGCCCTGCATCAGCGGGCGTCCATTTCGTATCGAAGTGCAGCCCCTGCCCGGCGTGACAGAACAAGTGACGATGCAGGTGAGTGAACTGTCCTCCGCCGAGCAAGCCGTCGGACCCGTCCGGGAAGGGGCAACCCGCGACGGCTCCCTCGTTTCCTTCGTTATCCCGGGGCCGAAGCCGGGCGGCTACGCGAGCACCGTTCGTTTCTCTTCGGGACCCGCTTCGCGCTTCGTCTTCGCTTGCGAGGCGGGAGGAGATGCCTGGGCGGATACCCGTCCTGACCCAGAGGCGCTCAGGGCGCTGTCGTCCGCGAGCGGTGGCGTGAGCGTGGCACCGAACGAAATCGATCGCTTGCCGGAACCATCGGGAACTAAAGTCATCACCGAGCGCACCGAGTCGCCGGTGCTCCCCGACGCCGCGTGGGCTGGGGCCGCCTGTTTCTTCCTCGCGCTCCACTGGGTCGTTCGACGGCGAGATGGGTATCTATGAGACTGCTTCCGGCGCTCCTCGCGGCGTGCGCCGCGCTCCTCTCGTCTGGGGCGAGGGCCGAGATCTGGCCGACTCCGGCGAGTGAACTCGAACGCCTACGGGGCGGCTCAGAAGCGGACCGGATCCAGGCTGCGATCGCTGCGGCGAGCTCGCCGTCACGGATTCGGGAGAGCGTCTGGGCTGAGCTCGTACGCGATCCGAGCCCCGAAGTGCGGGTGCGCGTCTTGCTCGAGTCTGCGGGCAGTTTGGTCTCGGATGATCTTTCTGCCAAGATTGCGGAACTCGCCCTTGACAGTGATGAGCATGTGAGCGAGGCGGCCCTTGTCTGGCTCCGGGGGGCCTCGGAGGTCGTCTTGCCGGCCTTGTCGCGTGCCCTCTTCTCCAGTCGCGGTGCAGTTCGCGCCGGGGGCGGCCGCGGGGGGGGGGGGGGGGGGGGGGGG
>JAEYYX010000075.1 GCA_023428245.1 Pseudomonadota bacterium | reverse complement strand
GCACGTTGCGCACCCCGGCCTCGAGCGCGGCCTGGCCCAGTTCGATCGCATCGGCCAGCGCGCAGGATCCGATGCCCGGCATCAGCCGTTCCGGCGGCAGGGCCGCGGCCGCGGCCGCGGTCCCCCCGCGGCGGGGCGCCCCCCCCCCCGGGGCCCACCCCGCCAGCCTCAGTCCCAGAGCGCAGCTCGACCGAAGAAATGTTCGTCGAGCGTGGCAGCGCTGCCCTGTTTACATTTGCCTCTGTTGAGGCCCATTGCACGCTGAAAGCGTTCCTGAGCGTTTCACCGAAAGCAAAAACCTCCAAGAGGGGGCGGGGGAACTGCGCATCTGCCGGATGGATTCGCGCACAGCCAAGCTCCTCGCGGCGCCTGTCTAAGAGAAACGGCTCTGAGGCGGCGTGACCTCTCGAGGAGAATCAAATGAAATCAAAATGGCTTGCCACGTTGGCTGTCGGTGTGTCCGTCGGAATCGTAGGGTGCGGAAGTTCTGGAGCATCGGACTCTGACGGCTTAGACGGTTCGGCAAGCGGCGGCGCAGCCGCAGGTGGAGCGTCGAGCGGCGGCGCAGCCGCGGGTGGAGCGTCGAGCGGCGGCGCAGCTGCGGGTGGAGCGTCGAGCGGCGGCGCAGCCGCGGGTGGAGCGTCGAGCGGCGGTGCAGCCGCGGGTGGAGCGTCGAGCGGCGGTGCAGCCGCGGGTGGCTCAGCCGCAGGAGGCGGTGAGAATACCGGCGGCGGCGACCCCGGAGGCACGGGCGGCGATGGAACCGGTGGTGATCCTGGCGGAGGCGATGTGACACGCAGTCAAGGCTGCGGCGTGAGCGACGGCGCGGCCAAGATCAAGATGGGTGGATCGGCAGTCAACGGAGGGCTTTCCACTTCAACGCGCAAGAGCATCAGCCTCAGCAGCGGGAACCGCGAGTACATCATCGATATCCCCGCGGACTACGATCCGGACCACCCCTATCGTCTGATCTTCTCTTGGCACCAGGCCTATGGATCAGCAAATGGCAACGCGGTCGGCCAATACCCGGCGGGCAACGGACCGAACTTCGATGCCCAGAACTACGCGTACTTTGGGCTGCACCGCGAGGCTATGAAGGCAAACGATCCTGTTATCTTCGTCGCGCCCCAAGGCATCGGGAACTTCCCCTGGGACTACAATCGCGACGTCGAACTCTTCGACAAGGTGCTCGAGCTCGTGACGACGAACCTGTGCATCGACGAAGGGCGCGTCTTCACGACCGGGTTCAGCTTCGGGGCCATGATGAGCCACGCCCTGTCGCTCGGCCGCGCATCGAAGCTCAGGGGCGCCGTCACGATGGCTCCGGCCAACTACAACTTCACCCAACCGACCAACGAGCCCGCCAAGGTAGCCTATCTCAGCTTCACCGGCATGAGCGACGGCACCTGTCCTTGGGTCAACAACGAAGGTCAGAAGACGGGCGGAAAGTTCTGCTCGCTCACGCACGCTGGCGACAACGGCTGCACCGTTCCCCAGAACATCCCGACGGCTATGAACGGGAGCAGGAACCACACTTGTTATGAATACGAGGGATGTGAGGAAGGCTATCCCGTCAAGGTCTGCACCTTCGACGGTGGCCACACTCCTTCCACCATCAACGATGGCATGTCGGGCGGAGAAGATGGACTGAAGGCCTTCACCCCGCCGATCGCCTGGGAATTCATCTCCTCACTCTGAGCCACCCGGCTCTCGGCGGGCGCACACGAGCTCCGCCGTCGAGCGTCTCGCGCTCCTTCTCACACCCTCGCTCGGACTTCCGGGCGAGGGCGTGAACGCTCCATGGGCCGCCGGTTTCGCGGCAAACAGACGGGCGTCGACCCTCGCCCGTGCCTATGCCAGACTCGCGCCCGAGGAGCGGAGATTCATGAACAGGACCCCCAAGCAGAATGTGACGTACCTAGGGAGCTCCCCACCAATCGGACTGCGCACCGTCCTCGTTCCCATCGACCTCACCCCCGCCTCTGATCGCGTCGTCGGCCGTCTCTTGCGCCTACCGCTCATCGATGGGGCGCTCGTGACGCTCCTGCATGTGCTGCCCGCAGGACTGCTCGTGCTCGAGGAGCGCAAAGCGGCGAAGGACGCTCAGAAGGCGCTCGCTGAAGAAGCGAGGCACCTCCGGACCAAACTCCCGAAGGGGGTGCAGGTCGTGACGCGTGTCGCCCTCGGCAGCGCGGCGAAGGAAATTGCCACGGCAGCCGCAGCGGTCAAAGCTGAGCTGATCATCATGGGACGAGGCGGCGGCCGGGCCCTCCGGGAGGCCTTCCTCGGCTCGACGGCGGAACGTGTCGTCCGGCAAGCGAAACGCCCTGTGCTCGTCGTGCGGCAGCCGCCGCGGGCTCTCTACACTCGGCCCGCTGTGGCCCTCGATCTCGATCCTGTCGCGAGTGAGGTACTCCGAGTCCTGCTCCGCGTCCTCCCTTCCCCCCGGCCCAAGGTCGACGTCATCCACGCCTTTGACATTCCCTACAAGGGGCTCGTGTACCCGAGTCTGTCCGAAGACGTCGCCCAGGAGCGCAAGGATGAACACCGGACGAGCGCGGGCGCAGAGCTCACCAAACTCCTCGCCTCGGCTCTCGCCAAGGCGCACATTCGTCCCGAAGCAGCCCCCGCCTTCAAGCCTCATGTCCAGTACGGCTCCGCTCGCCTGGTCGTCGAAAAGACCATCAAGAAGCTCGACAGCGATCTGCTCGTCCTCGGTACCCACGGCCACTCAGGGGCCGCGTACATGTTCCTCGGAACTGTCGCTGGTGACCTCCTCCGTGCGGCGCCCTGCGACGTGCTCGTCGTCCCGCCCGCGTCGCGCGGCAAGAAGTGAAGGGTCGAAGCTCGAGTGAAGGGTCGAAGCTCGTCTGAACGTTCCCTATGACCGTCCATCCCGCAGTCATCTTCCTCGGCGGCCTCGTCGTCCTCGTCGTCGGAGCCGAGCTTTTGCTGCGAGGAGCCACCCGCCTCGCGGCCATGCTCGGCATCAAGCCGATCATGATCGGTCTGACCGTCGTCGCCGTCGGAACCAGCGCGCCTGAGCTCGCTGTCGGAATCGCAGCGGTGCTCGAAGACAAGGGAGGGCTCGCCGTCGGCAACATCGCCGGCACGAACATCTTCAACATCCTCTTCATCCTCGGCATGAGCGCTGCCATTCGGCCCCTCCCCCTCCAGCTTCAAGCGATCAAACTCGACGTTCCGGTGATGATCGCTTCGGCCATCGCGCTCTTCATCATGGCGCTCGACGGTGTCCTGAGTCGCACCGAAGGGATCATGCTGGCCTGCGCCGCCCTCGTGTACACGGCAGCCCTGATTCGCTGGAGCAAGCGGGAGAACGCCGAGATGAAACAGGAGTTCGCCCAAGAGTTCAGCCGCAAGGCGCTCGGCGCAAAGCCAGGGTTTGCCCACGGAGCTTGGAACGGTCTGCTCTTGGCCTCCGGCATCGGCCTCACGGTCCTCGGGGCAGACCTAATGGTGGGGGGCGCCATCAATATCGCTCAAGTGTTCGGCGTCTCCGACGCCATCATCGGCCTCACCATCGTGGCCGTCGGCACTTCAGCGCCGGAGCTCGCGACGACGGTCGTCGCGACACTGAAGGATGAGCGGGACGTCGCCGTCGGGAACCTGGTCGGCAGCAGCATCTCGAACATCCTCGTCATTCTTGGGCTGACCTGCATCGCAGCACCTCGGGGGATCGACGTCACAGAGGACGTACTCCAGATCGACTTGCCGCTGGCCGCAGCAGTCGCGATCGCCTGTTACCCAGTATTCCGCAGCGACCGGATGGTTTCGCGCCGCGAAGGAATCGCGTTCCTCAGCCTTTACTTCGTCTACATGGCGACGCTCATTGTCCTCCGCACCTGAACGCGGTCGGCCTCAGGCGTCGTCGGGGCGTGTGAGCACGGGCGGGGTATTCGAGTCTCCGGCGACTCTGCGGCGAAACAGCGCAACGCGAGCCAAGAGCACCGTCGTGACCGGCACCGTCATCGAAAGCATGATGATGATGAGCCAGGGGTGCAGCGTCAGACGCTCGCCGAGCACCGAAAAGTATAAGATCCCTGCCAGCGTCACACACCAGCTCCCAAACGTATAAGCGAGCGCTGGCGGGTGCATACGCAGAAAGAATTCCGGGAGCCGGAGGAAGCCGATCGCCGAGATCAGCACGAACAGTCCGCTCAGGACGAGCAGGCCCGCCACAATGACTTCAACCCAAAAAGGCGCTTCGGTCATTCGATCACCTCTCCACGCAGAATGAACTTCGCCATGGCCAAAGAGCTCACGAAGCCGAACAGCGCAATCAGGAGGGCTCCCTCGAAGTAAACGTCGCTCTGATTGCGGATCCCGAGCACCAGCATGACGAGCATCGCGTGGAAGTACAGGAGATCGAGAGCAAACACTCGATCTTGCGCCCGGGGTCCCCGGACGAGTCTGTAAAGGACGAGGACCGACGCGAGCGCGTAACAGCCAAGAGCAAACCTGATCGACCAATACAGGAAAGGACTCATTCGAAGATCTCCCGAAGCGGTGCCTCGTAGCGTGCCTTGAAGCGAGTGATGAACTCCTGTTCATCGGAGACATCCCAGACGTGGAGCAGGAGAGCGCTCCGATCGAGCGCGAGCTCCGACCAAACAGTCCCTGGGACCACTGTGGTCACCATCGAAAGCGCCGCGAGGCCGAGCGGATCTTTGAGCTCGAGCGGCAGGACGACGAATTTTGATCGTGGACGGCGGGAGCGCCAAAACAGGACCCCAAAGGCCACCTCGAAATTCGAGACGAGCACATCGTGGCCGACTCTGAGGATGAAGCGGGCGATCACGAGAGGATGACGCACGCGGACCCGCGTTGGACGCAGTCTTGAGGTCAGCCAAGGCGCCACGAGCGCCAAGATGAGCCCGAGCAGGATCTGTCCGATGCTCGTCGAGCGCGCGAGCGACAGCCAGAGCGCGAGCAGCGCGGCGGACATGAGCGGAGCGGGAAGGAAGCGCGCACGCATGACTCAGGGCTCTCCTTCCGCCTCGGTCGAGGCACCCGCCCGACGGACCGGGTTCGCCGACAAAACCGTGTCGATATAGTACTTCGGACCGTGGAGGCCGGCCGCGGCCGCGTTCGTGTAGCGCAGGACCGGCTCGGCCCCGAAAGCCAGACCAAAAGTCCCGGCGAGCAGCACGACGACCGCGATCCCCTCGACCCGGGTCGCCTTCGCCTGCCCCCCCCCGGAAGACCAGAAGGAGCGGATGCCCGCGCGGACGAGCGCAACGGTAGTCGCGAGCCCCGAGAGCAAGAGGAGCCCACAGAGCACCCAGCCCGCTGACACCCCTAGGGCGCGCTCCGTGGTGTCGGCACCAACGATCGCCGAGAGCAGCGAGAGCTTCGCGATGAAACCGGAGAGCGGCGGGAGTCCAGCGATGACCATTACAGCGGCCATGAAGCCGAGGGCAATCAGCGCCGTCGAAACGGGCAAGACCCGCCCGACCAAAGGACGCTCCTGATCGTCGAGGTTTGTGTCTTCTCCCGTCAGCCTGTCGGCGTCATCGAGGTCGAGAGGTGGTGTCTCGTCACTGTCGGTGATGCGCTCGACGAGTTCGACCAGAAGGAAGAGAGCGCTGGCGGCCAAAGTACCGCTCAAGAGGTAGTAGAGGGCGGCCGCAGTCACCGCCGGACTGCCCATCCCGAGCGCAGCGAGCAGCGTGCCGGACGACACGATGAGCGAATAGCTAGCCAGGCGCGAAAGGCGCGCCGAGGCGAGCATACCGAACGTCCCGAAAGCGATCGTGAGGAGGCCGCCTCCGAGAAGCACCGACTGTCCGAAGCCCGCTGAGTCCCCAGCTTCTTCGGAGAAAAACAAGGTCCAAAGGCGGAGCAGCGTATAGATGCCGACCTTGGTCATGATCGCGAAGAGCGCCGCCACAGGGGCGCTGGTCGCCGAATAAGCCGGAGCGAGCCACGCATTGAGGGGCCAAATCGCCGCCTTGATCAGGAATGCGAGTGCTAGGATGGCGGCTCCTGCGTGCATGAGACCTCGATCTTGCGCCGCGACGAGCGCGATCTTGTCCGCCATGTCCGCCATCGTCAGCGTCCCGAGCACTCCGTAGAGAACCGAGAGCCCGACCAGGAACAGCGACGAGGCGACGAGGTTCACGGCGATGTAGTGCAGGCCCGAGCGCACCCGCGCGCGTCCCGAACCGTGGAGCTGGAGCCCGTAGGACGCCGCCAGCATGACCTCGAAGAACACGAACAGATTGAATAAATCGCCGGTCAAAAAGGCTCCACTGAGCCCCATGAGCTGGATCTGGAACAGAGGGTGGAAATAGACGCTTGCGCGCATCCAGCGCGCCTCTGCGTAGAGCGCAGAACATAGGCCGACCAAACTCACGAGGACGAGCATGAGGGCCGAAAGTCGATCGGCGACGAGCACGATCCCGATGGGAGCTCGCCAGTTCGAAGCCAGATAGACGTGAAGATTGCCCGAGCCGCTGCCGTGGTCCACCCGGTTCAGGATCGTCAGAGCCACCACGAGCCCGAGCAGGGTCGAGCTGACACTCAGGATCGACTTGAGGCGGCGGCGCTTGTCCCCAAGGAACAGGAGCACCGCTGCTGTCAGAAGGGGCAAGACAATCGGCAGGACGATCAAATGCTGAAAGAGGTAGTTCACTGTTCCTCCTTCGTGCCATCGACGTGATCGGTGCCGCTCAGACCGCGAGCAGCCAGCAGTACGACGAGGAAAAGAGCCGTCGTCGCAAAGCCGATGACCACTGCGGTGAGTACGAGCGACTGGGGCAATGGATCCGTATAGTGCTCGAGATCGGCGGGGACCCCCGGCCTCACGAGAGGCGGCTTGTCGATGAAGATGCTCCCCATGCTGAAGATGAAAAGGTTCACGGCATAGGAGAGGAGCGTGAGCCCCATGATGACTTGAAAGGTGCGAGGGCGCAGCACGAGCCAGACCCCCGCCCCCCCGAGCACCCCCACGACGAGCGCCAGCACAGCCTCCATTACTCGGGCCTCCTCGGCAACGTCGAAGCGGCGCTCCGCCTTTGTTGTCCGTGAACACGGATGGATTGGTGAGCGAGGGCGGTCAAAATGAGCAGGGTCGAACCGACGACAACAGCGAACACGCCGAGATCGAAGAAGGCAGCGCTCGGGAAATGGACCTCACCGACGAGAGGCAGCGTGACGTGGGCCGTGTGGCTCGTGAGGAAAGGAAAGCCGACAAAAGTAGCACCGAGCCCGGTCATGGCGGCGGCCAGTAGGCCAAATCCGAGCCAGCGTACCGGGCGGATCCTTGTGTTGCCTTCGACCCACAGCGTACCGGAGGTGATGTACTGCATGACCATGGCGATCGTGACGATGAGCCCTGCGACGAAGCCACCGCCCGGCTCGTTGTGGCCACGCAAAAAGAAGTGCATCGCGACGACGAGCGACACAGGCAGAAGCAAGCGCGTGATCACCGCGGGCACCATCAGGTAGCCACGAGCCGCGTCCGCGGCGGTCCGCGGCTTGACGAGATCGGTGACGATGTCGGCCGGTAGGAGGCGCTGTTGCTTCGGGGACTCAACGCTCTCGACCGGGGGGCGGAAACGCCGGAGGAGTGCGAAGACCGTGAGCGCCACGGCGCAGAGCACGGTGATTTCTCCGATCGTATCGAAGGCCCGGAAGTCGACGAGCATCACGTTCACGACGTTCGTTCCTCCCCCTTCTGGCAGCGCCCGACTCAGGAAGAACGGTGCGATGCTGAAAGGAGCAGGACGCGTAAGCATCGCGTAGGACAGCGCCGCGAGTCCCGCTCCTGCCCCCACTGCCAGCATGAAATCGCGCGTCCGGCGGGCGTGATCGCGCACCCTGATCCTATCTCGGATCTCTTCCTTTCGCATCGGAAGCCAGCGGAGCCCAAGTAGGAACAGGGTCGTCGTGATCACCTCGACGACGATCTGCGTAAGCGCGACGTCCGGGGCAGAGAACCACATGAACGTGACGCAGGTAACGAGACCCGCCCCGCCCACGAGGGTGATCGCGACAAGACGATGATACTTCGCAAACCCAGCGGCTCCGAGCGCACAGGCACCGCCGATCATCCATAAGATCGCGAAGGCGGGCGAAGCCGGCAAACGCTCCCGCTCTCCCCAGACCAAAGGCACGTCACGGGAGGCAAGGAACCCCAGGACCAGCGCCGAGGCGATGATCGTGAACATCTGGGTCTGCAGACGACGGGTTCCAAACACTCGCAGAGCCCAGCGGGAACCCTTGGTCGCAAAGATCAGGCCGGCCTCGAACAGCTTTCGACCATTCAAGGCACGAAGAAATGGCGGATTCTGCAAGAGTCCGCGCTCCTGGTACGAGCGCAGCCAGAGATAACCGAGCACCCCGCCCACGATGGCGACGATGCTCATGATGAGCGGCATGCTGAAGCCGTGCCAAATCGACAGGCTGTATTCGGGGAGCTCGCCTCCGACTACAGGGCGCGCAGCCGCGGCCAGAAACGGCCCAATCGAGATCGCTGGCGCTACCCCGACGACAACACAAGCCACGACCAAGAACTCAATCGGGGCGAGCATCCAGCGGGGCGGCTCTTCCGGAGCTCGGGGCAGATCCGTCGACGGCGGCCCGAAGAAGATGTCGTAACCGAAGCGGAGGGAATAAATGACGGCGAACATCGCCGCGATCGTCGCCAAGATCGGAAGACCTATCTTCACTGACGGGCTCACGTGCAACAGCACCGTTTCCGCGAAAAACATCTCCTTGGAGAGGAAACCGTTCAAGAGCGGCACTCCAGCCATCGCCCCGCTCGCCACGAGCGCGAGAGTTCCGGTCCGCGGCATGAAGCGCCAGAGTCCGTTCAGCCGGCGAATGTCCCGGGTGCCCGTCTCGTGGTCGACGACCCCCGCCGCCATGAAGAGCGACGCCTTGAAGGTCGCGTGGTTCATGATGTGGAAGACGCCAGCGACGGCGGCGAGTTTGCTGTTCAGACCGAAGAGCAGCGTGATGAGCCCGAGGTGGCTGATTGTCGAATAGGCGAGCACCCGCTTCAGGTCATGTTGGAACATGGCGACGTAAGCGCCGAGCAGAAGCGTGATGAGCCCGGCCCCGCTCACGATCGAAAACCAGAGGGTTGTCCCGCTCAAGACGGGCCAGAGCCGCGCCAAGAGGAACACGCCGGCTTTGACCATGGTCGCAGAGTGGAGATAGGCGGACACCGGGGTCGGAGCTGCCATCGCTCGGGGAAGCCAGAAATGGAACGGAAACTGAGCGCTCTTCGTCAGGGCGCCGATCAAGATCAGGATGAGCGCCGCGGGATAGAGAACATCCTCCCGGACCACCTCGCCCGAGCTCAGGACAACGTCGAGCTCATAACTCCCGACGATCTGCCCGAGAATGATCACACCAGCGAGCAGGGCGAGACCTCCCGCCCCCGTCACCGTGAGCGCCATCATCGCTCCGCGCTGTGCGTCTTTCCGATGATGCCAATAGGCGATCAGAAGGAACGAGAAGATGCTCGTCATCTCCCAGAAGACGACGAGCTGGATCAGATTCCCTGAGAGGACGACGCCGAGCATCGCCCCCATGAACGCAAGAAAGAACGAAAAAAATCGCGCAACCGGATCTTCCGGCGACATGTAATAACGCGCATAGAGACAGACGAGCGCGCCGACCACGGTCACGACGACCGAGAACATCCACGCGAGCCCGTCCATGCGCAGCACAAGATCGAGCCCCACGGAGGGCACCCAAGGCAGCGCATGACCGATGACTCCGCCGTCGCGCACGACGGGGAACAGGCTGACCACGAGGAACGCAGCGGCGGCCGCGACAAGCCCGGCGAAGATTGAGAGCAGGTTGCGCGCGCGCGTCGGCAAGACGGACGTCACCAGCGCGCCGACAAAGGGTAAGAGCAGGAGAACCAGTAAGATCACTCAGTCCCCTCCCCTGGCCCCAAGCACCGCTCAGCGCTCACTCCGGAAGAAGCGGCGAGTTCAAGGCGGCGGCGCTCACAACGGGAGACCGATTCACAGGATGGCTGCTCGGTCTCGCGCTCAAAAGCTCTACCCACGGCCAGCATACTGCCTTCAACCCAATGGACAGTGAAGGCTCTTTGTTCCCAAGAACGCACGTCCGAAAAAGCTGACAGCTCTCCCTTGCGAGAGGCCCTGTCCGGGTGTTTTGCTCGCGCAAATGTTGCTTGAAATGACGCTTCGGAGCGCTCCCGCGGCTCTGCCGCTAGCAAAATTCAAGAGCTTTCGCGCGCCGGCTCGGAGATCTTCGCGTTTCTCATTCGACGAAGGCGCGAAGGCGCTCGATCGCTGCATCCCATCGCCGTGAGATGCTGTCGAGGTGCTCACGAGCCCTGTCGAGGGGGCGCTGATCGAGGGTCCAGATCGTCTCGCGGCCGGACTTCTCGGAGCGCGTGAGGCCGGCCCCTTCGAGGACCCGCAGATGCTTCGTCACGGCTTGGCGCGTGATGCCAGTTCCTTCGGTCAAACGCGCCACGGACATCGGTCCGTTCTGACTGAGACGGGAGACCAAAAGGATCCGCTGGGGATCGCCGAGCGCCGCAAAGACGGGCGCAGATGCGGTGAGGCGAGTCGCCACGGGTCAGCTTTCTCGCGCGAGATACTTCGCGATGAGCGAGAGCTGAGCTTCCCAGCCGCCTTCGTTGTCCGAAAAGGCTTTCGCGCGCCGCTCGAGGGGGATCGCCTCAAAGCCTGACTCGACGATGGTCAGGCGGGTTCCCTCAGGGACTTCTTCGACTTCGAAGGTCACAAGGGTCATCGGCGCATCCGGCCCAACGTCGGGCTCGCCCCCCGGGTGCCAGCGGAACGAGAAGAGCCGTTGGGGAACAACCCTTTCGATCCGTAGCTCACAGCGCACGCCGACGTAGGGCTCCTGATACTTGGCGATCTCGTCGTCGACCTGGGTCATTGCGATCGCGCCGTAGACCGTCTGCCGCTCGACAAACGGCCCGTCGAGCTTCATCCCAAACCAGGTTCCAAAGGCCTCCGAGTCGCTGATCGCTCTCCAGACCTTTGCGAGCGGCGCCTTCAGAATCGTCGTCTTTTCAATCTTGTCCGTCATAATTCAGCAACCTTTTGGTTGCATATACTCCCCCGGCCCAAATAGGCAACCATTTGCATGCACATTGGGGACCGGAAACAGTCAAACGAGCGGCAAGAACCTCAGCTTTCGGCCCGGTGGGCAATGGCCGTGATCCAAAAGGCCGTGAGCCCCGGGGCGCTGCCAGTCGTCCCTCGTATATTGGCTCGTCCGGCGGGCCGATTCCCGATAGGCATCGGTGTTCCCCCAGCGCCCCTGGACCTCGTCTTCGTATTTCGACGGATCGAAGCCCTCAAACAGCGCCTTCAGCTCCTCTTGATTCATTTTCTCTTCTCCTCCTTTGGTGAGAGCTCGGAGAGCCTCATCCACCGCACGAAGCATCGCTTTCGTGCGCTCAGCTCGCTCCAAGAGCTCCTGCCTTTGTTTCTCGAGGGCCGCTCGGTGGTCGAAATCCGGGTCGTCGACAGAGCGCTGGATCTCTTCGAGAGAAAGGCCTAGCTCGCGACCAATCAAGATCTGCTGTGTTCGCAAGAGATCCTGATCCCGGTACAGGCGGTAGCCCTTCTCCGTCCGGCTCGAGGGTTTGAGTAGCCCGATTTCGTCGTAGTGATGGAGTGTACGCACGGACACACCCGCGATGCGCGCGACCTCTCTGACTTGGTAGGTGCGGCCCTTGTTCATGCTGAGAAGCGTAGGACCTCACGTCGCGTGAGGGTCAAGAGAAAATTCGCGCGCCAGACAGCGGATGAGTTCGTGGCACTGCGGCCGACCTGCGCTAAGGGATCTCTATGGCACGAGGGGCGCTCTTCACGATCGGCTATGAAGGCCGGTCTCCGGACGAGTATTTCGCGCGCCTCAAAGAGGCCCGCGTGACCCTGCTCGCGGACCTCCGAGCCAATCCGAACAGCCGCAAGAAGGGCTTTGCAAAGCGGGCGCTCGCTGAGCGCTCGAGCGCCGAGGGCATCCGCTACGAACACATCCCCGAGCTCGGTATTGCCTCTGCAAAGCGAAAGGGCGCGAAAACACGCGCCGACTACGACGCGCTCTTCGAGCGCTACGAGCGCGAGTGGCTCCCGGAGAACGAAGAGGCCCTCGACAGGATTCGCGCATGGCTCCGCGAGGGCGAGCGCGTTGCGCTCACCTGTTTCGAGCGAGCCCCCGAAGAGTGCCATCGCCACTGCGTCGTCGGAGCGCTCGACCTCCCCGTGCAGCACCTGGGAGCAGAAGAATCCTAAGCGCTGACGAGACGCCCCCCTACGCACTCAGCGTCGCTCCCGACGCGCGCGCAAACCTCGACGTCTACGCGACTTCGAGCTCCCGCCAGATCATAGTCTGGAAGCGATCCGAAGTACCTTCAGGCGACGCGTTCCGAAGTGCCTTCAGGCGACGAGTGAGGAGCGTATGACTCGAAGTGCCCGGCTGAAGCTTCGCGCACTTTCCGATCGTCGACTCGATAGCCCCGAGGGACTCGTCGAGCCCCCCTTCGAGAAGGTCTTCTCTTCCTTCACTCCACTTCCGCTCCGCTTCGTTCGGCGCTGCTCTTGTCACAACAGCCCCGTTCGTCACAACTGCAGGTAAGACACTGAGCCATGGTATCGACGCCGCAGTGGGAGCGCACGCGGTCCCGGAGCGCGCGGCGAGCGCGGTGGAGACGGACGGCAGCGTTCGCCGTAGCGATCTGGAGATCCCCCGCGACGTCGCCAAGGCGCGCTCCTTCAATGTCGACGCGCCGGAGAATGTCTTCGTAGGACTCAGGGAGGGAGTTGACGAGCGTGAGGGAACAAGTGCAGACCTCGCCCTCAGGAGTCGGCGGAGCTTCGATTTCGTGATCCGGAAGCAGCGAAACCTCACCGCGCCGCTCCCGGAGCAAGTCGAGCGCGGAGGTCACAACGATCCGTTTGATCCAACCGTCCACTCGCTCCCGCTCACGGAGGGCTTCAGAGCGCTCAAGGGCGCGGAGGGAGGCGCGCTGGTACACGTCTCCCGCATCCAGCGTCGGATAGCGACGCTGGACCATCCGCACGAGGCCGTCGGGGGGGGGGGGGGCGGGGGCGGCGGGGCCC
>JAEYYX010000014.1 GCA_023428245.1 Pseudomonadota bacterium | reverse complement strand
GCGCTCGTCGTCACGCTCACGGTGCTCTCGGCGCGGTCGAGATCCCGCCGCACGCGACGCTTGCGAACGCGCAAACCCTCGGGGAATCAGGGGAGAAAAGACAACGGCCCCGGAGATCGCTCTCAGGGGCCGCTGTTAAAAGGTGCGGGGTCGCGTTTCCGCGACCCCGCATGAATGGCTCCAGCGGTAGGGCTCGAACCTACGACCCGGCGATTAACAGTCGCCTGCTCTGCCAACTGAGCTACGCTGGAATGTGAAGAGGGCGCGGACAGTAGCTCGCCCGACTGGCGCGTCAAGGGGAATCCATCAAAGTTGAGCGTCCCCCGAGGAGACAGCCGATTTGAACCTCGAGGACCTGCCTCGTGCAGGGTTTCATGACGAACCCGGCATGAAAATGGAGCGTCTCGAGGCGGGCCGGGGCGTTCTCGACGTCGCCGCTGACGAGCAGAAAGGGGATCCGGCTCTGGCGGCGGTCGAGCTCCTCAGCGAGCTCGAGCCCCCCAAGCCGCGGCATGAGCCAGTCGGAGACGATGATGTCGAACTGGGCGCCTTGGTCGATGTGGGCGAGGGCCTCGATCCCGTCGACAGCAGTCGTGACGCGGAAGCCGAGCCCTTCGAGGAGTCTTTGGTGAGTGCGGCGGACCAGGTCGTGATCTTCGACAAGGAGAAGGCGACCTCGGAGCTTCGACTCGGGACCGGTTCCGCTCGGTCGCTCGACGAACGGAGAGAGATCATCGGCCGGCGGGAACTGGATCGTGAAGGTCGTCCCGCGGTTCACCTGGCTCATCACCTCGAGTCGTCCACCGGCGCGATCGACGACGTCCTTGACTGTCACGAGGCCGAGCCCAGTGCCCGTGCCTTTTGTGGTAAAAAACGGAGAAAACGCGCTCTTCAAGACCTCTTCGGACATCCCGACGCCCGAATCGACGACGACAAGCTCAACCATATCGTCGGCGCCGTCGCGAATGGTCACCTCGAGACGCCCTCCGCTCGGCATCGCGTCCCGCGCGTTGACAGCGAGATTCAAGATGAGCTGTTCGAGCTCCGACTGGGAGACACTCACCTGCGAGGAGCGTGCTTCATCCTGCACGCTCAGATCGACCTGATCGCCGATGAGTCGCTCAAGAAGCGGAGCGAGCTCTCGAGCCACCGCCGAGAGGTTCGAACTGCGCGGACCCAGAGTGCGCTGACGCGCGAGCGAGAGGAGCCGCTTCGTCATCAAGGTCGCTCGGGTCGTCGCGTTATCGAGGTCGTCGAGCAGCTTGAGCGCCGCGTCGGGCTCGCCCATGCGCACCCGCAAGAGGTCGGAGACGCCGCGAATGACCCCGAGTAGGTTGTTGAAGTCGTGGGCTACGCCGCTCGCCAGGCGTCCGATGGGCTCCATGCGCTGCGCTTCCAGCGAGCGAATCTGGGCTAGGTCCCGCTCGCGCGCCGCCACGAGAGCTACCTCGATGGCCCGAGCGTGCGCCCGAAGCAGGACCCACATCATCACGGTCGCGCCAATGCAGACGAAGGAGAGCGCAAGCGCATCCTGCATCGGTGAGCCGCGCACCACCGGCACGGTCGCCCCCGAGAGGCCAAGATAGATCGCCATACCGAGCACGAGTGCGCACGCCAGGCTCCCGAACAAGAGCAGGGCTTTGCGCCCGAGGGTCACCGCGGCGAGGAGGATCACGACAAGGATCGCGGCTCCCGGCGCGGGATCGATGATGCCCGCGCTCCAGTAGGTCAAGCCGAGCACAACGAGATGCCCTGCTGTCATGACCCAAGCGCCAAGTCGCGCTCGACCAAAATGGACAAGTGTGAGGACGACGCCGAGCATCAGTCCCATCGAACCTGTCGCCAAGACGAGCAGTCCCCGCGCCTCTCCTGCCCCCGGCCAAAGCACGACAAGGATCGCAAGATTGATCGCGAGCAGTGCCTTGGCGCAAACGCCCGTGAAGCGAGCGCCTCGCTGCCGCAACTCTCGCTCGACGACGTCGTAGGAAGCCGCGAGGTCGTCTGGAGGGTGCTTCGAGCTCATGGAGCGGGAGCAGCCTTGACCAAGGCTGGTTGCCCCGTGTCACTGACGACATCGCGCCACAGAGGGCCGTCCGGATCGACGCGATTGCGCCTTGCGGATGCGCCTCCGATCGGAACGTGGACGAGGCGATTGTTCACGCGGCCAACGAGACACGCCGTGCGTCCCGCCATCGCGGCGTGCACAGCGTTCGCGCCGAGTCGCGCGCAATAGATCGAATCGGAGGCGCAAGCGGGAAGGCTGCGGACCATGTAGCTCGGGTCAATATACTTCATCGAAATCTCGAGCCCTCGCTCGGCGAAGTGCTTTTCGATCGCCTTGCGTAGGTAGACTCCGATGTCGCCCAACTTCTTGTTCCCCCCTGCGTCATATCCTTCCATTTCCACGTAGGATTGGCCAGCGCCTTCGGCGACCAAAACCATAGCATGCCCACTATCGCGCACCCGTGCCTCCAGGTGCCAGAGGAAGCCCCCCTCCCCCTCTATGTCGAAGGGCACCTCAGGAATAAGAACAAAATCCACATCATTGGATGCGAGCGCAGTGTGAGCGGCAATGAACCCGCTATCACGGCCCATGACCTTGACGAGGCCGACGCCGTTCACGGAGTCCGCCGCTTCCGTGTGAGCCCCGTCGACAGCCCGGAGCGCCTCACTCACCGCAGTTTCAAAACCGAACGACTTTTCCACAAACGACAAATCGTTATCGATCGTCTTGGGTACGCCGACCACAGCGATCGGAAGGCCGCGCGCCTGGATCTCGTCGGCGATGAGCGCAGCGCCGCGCTGGGTACCATCCCCACCGATCGTGAAAAGGACGTCGATCCCCTGTCTTTGAAGGGTGTCGACGATGTCCTTGGTCCGCTCTCCCCCGCCCCGCGCGGTGCCCAAGATGGTCCCGCCGGCGCGATGGATGCGCGCGACGACCGTCGGATCGAGCTTCATGAGGCTCCACGGCGCGTCCGGCAGCAGTCCCCGGTACCCGTAGCGGACGCCGCTCACGTTCGTGACGCCGTACTGCTCGTATAACGTCATCACGATCGACCGCACGACGTCGTTGAGCCCGGGACAGAGCCCGCCACAGGTGACAATGGCCGCGTGCACGCGGCCCGGCGGGAAGAAGATGTTCTCCCGCGGGCCCGCCTTCTCAAGAACTCCTCGCTCACTCGAGTGAATCTCCTCTTCGCCCTCCATCACCTCGATGTTGCAGAGGACCCGCTCCCCGTCGTCGACGAAATGGCGCGCCCCCGGCCCGGCGCGCAGCTTCAAGGGCGAAGGGATCAGGCACGGCCCAAGGCTGCGAATCTCGAACGGGTTCGTCATGAACCAACGATAGAGAGAAGGGATCGAGCTTGCCTACCTGAAAAACCGAGGAGCCGATTTTGCCTGCTCTCGAGCCACGCCAGACTGCGCCTCGTGAGTACCAGGGCCCCGGGGATCGGGAGGGGCGCTTGTGTGACGGAGGAGCCTCCTTAGGGTCTCTCAGGGTTTGCGCGGGCCGAGCTGGAGCGCGAGCTTGCGGCGATACCGCTTGTGGTAAAGCTCGGCGAGCGCGCTGAAGAGCATGGCGATGAGCGGGCCGTAGACGAGGCCGATCACGCCGAAGGAAGTGATGCCTCCGAGGATGGAGAGGAACACGAGCACATCGTGCATCCTCATGGCCGAGCCCATGAGCCGGGTCTTCACCACGTTCTCGACGAAGATTCCCTGAATGCTGCAGAACAAAAAGAAGGCGAGCGCTGTCCCCGGCCGGCCATCGAAAAACAGGAAGACCGACGCCGGCACGACCACGAGTGAGATCCCGACAAGCGGCAGGAACGCGAAGAAGGACATCACCCCGCCCCACAGAACCGGCGAAGGGAGCCCTGCGATGGCCATCGCGATCCCGCCGAGCACCCCTTGGATGACGCTCCCGAGCCCATTGCCGACCACCACACCCCGCGAGACCTTCTGGAAGGTCTGGATCAAGAGCTCATCCTCGTCATCGGGCAGCGGTGAGAGATCGAAGAGGAAGGTCTTCAGCCGGTGTCCGTCGATCAGCGTGTAAAAGACGAGGATCAAGACAATGATGAGGTGAACCGTGATGCGGAGCGCATTCTCTAGGATCGCCCCGCCCCACTCTACGGCCGCTCTCTGAAGAGCGCTCGACAGATCGTTCATGACCTCGAGCACAAGCTGGCGAGAGACCGGGATGCGAAACTCGGCGAGACTGAGCACGAGTTTATCGACGAGTTCGCTCGAGCTACGCGTGAGGGTCGCGGCCAGCGAACCAAAGGCGCTACTGGCCTCGATGCCGATCGTGTACGCGAGCATCGAGATCGGCCCGATGATGACGATCGCGACGAAGACTGTGACGAGCATGGCCGCGAGGACCGCTCGATTGTTCAAGCGGCGGCGCAGGATCTCGTAGAGCCGGTGCGAGAGACCGACGAGCACGAAAGCGAGCACGGCGTCGGCAACGAAATCGAGAAGGACGTAGATGGTCCCGAAGGTTACGCACGCGAAGAGGGCCGCGAAGAAGAGCGGCGCAAGCGCGTCGGGCTCGAACATGCTGACGCTGAGCCGGTTCGACTCCGGCGTCATGCGCATCGAAGGCGTCCCTGGGTCAGGAGGGAAACTCGGGCGCTGGCCAAACCCGCTCGGCACAGGCGCCTCTTGTTCGAAGCTGGGTTTGTCCTCGCTCACCGCGAGCCAGACGGTACCAGCCCCTCTCGCGAGCGACTAGGCCCCGTCCGCCCGCTTACGAACGGCGCCAAGCGGTCGCCCCAGACCCTTGAGAGGGCTCAAAGGATAGCTCCATGCTGCCCCAGAGAGCTCATCAGGTGGCGGGGGGGGGGGGGGGGGGGGGG
>JAEYYX010000011.1 GCA_023428245.1 Pseudomonadota bacterium | reverse complement strand
CTTTCACGGAGCTGATGCGGTGAGCAAGGTTCGGTGGACGTCGACCTGACCACTGCCCTTGAGCCACTTGAAGTGGCTCGTGGGACGCTCTCCGCATACCTGCCAGAAGACGCGATGAAACTGCGCGTAGCTCCCGAAACCGGCGGCAAGCGCGGAGCGAAGCAGACTGCGTTCGTCGCCGCTGTAGTTGCGAATGAAATGCTGGACCTGGGAGAAGTTCCGGTACTGCAGCGGGCTGACCCCGACCTGAGCTGTGAACAGGTGCGCCAGGCGGCTCGAGCTCAGCCCTGACTCACGAGCGAGGGTGGCCGCGTCGAGCTCGTCGCTGAGGTGGTTCTCACAGATGTGTTTGGCGCGGAGGACCGCAGGATGCAGCGGTGCAGGGCGCGGCGCGTCGGGCGCGTCTTCGAAGGACGCGAGGAGCTTTCCGAGCTCCTCTTGCACTTGCTCGCATTCGGCGAGCGACGGGCGCAGCCAGAGCCTCCGGGCTCCAGCAACCATAGCCTTTCGAAAAGCGACGCTTGGCGTGAGGACCGCGGGGCGTTCGAGCCAAGGGTGCGGCTCGAAGCTGTTCAGCTCGATGACCCAGAGAGTGACCTCTTCAGAGGTTCGGGCGAGCTCGTGACGATGACCGGCGGGCAGGACCAGGAGCTGGCCGGCCTCGGCCTCCAGCTCCAAGCCGAGGTCCGGGAGGCGATATGCGATCCGGCCGGACATGATCAGGTTCAGCTCCGGGCACTCGTGCGAGTGGTCCTTAATTAAGGTCGAGAGCGCCGAGCTGAACCAGACTCCCCAGCGCTCGGACGGACGGGGGTCAGGTGCTTGTCCTATCACTGCCTCAAATCGTAGCGCGTTGGCACCCGGGGGCTAGGGTGCAAATGTGCCACCACTGTGGGCGCGCAGGTTTCCTGTCGTCATCAGCGCCTCGATCCGGCGAGCCGCGGGCTCCCGCTCCCGCTCTCGGCTGCCCCGAGCCGGCCCCCATTGCGTGAGACCCGGTCGCTGCCCCCTCCGAGTGGGTGGCATGTTGAACCACGTTGGAGAGGGGCTCCGCGCGCAAAGAACCCCGGATCGAGCGGAGCGAGGAGCTCTTTGAGGAAGGTTCTGGCTGAGGTTCAATTTTTCCGCGAGTGGGGCGGCGAGGTTCCTCTCGTCGAAGCTTCGGGAGAGCGCTTCCCTGAAAGGAGCTGCGATGGAGCAGCTCCCTTTCGAGAGACCAGTGCATGAATCCCCGCTTCCGCTTTTCTTCCCGGCCTTCCTTCTCGCATTGGATCGTTGCCTCTGGCGTCGCTCTTCTGAGTCCCCGAGCCCACGCGGATAACCCTCTCGTCCAGCACATCTACACGGCGGACCCAGCGCCGATCGTCTACGACGATACGGTCTTTCTCTACACGAGCCACGACGAAGACGTCACCGTCGACAACTTCTTCACGATGAACGATTGGCTCCTTTACACCTCGAAGGACATGGTGAACTGGACCGATCACGGCGTCGTTCTCAGCTACACGTCGTTCTCCTGGGCCAGGGGGAAAGCCTGGGCCCCCGACGCCATTGCGCGCAACGGCAAGTACTACATGTACGTTCCGGTTTCCGACTCGATTGGCGTCGCCGTAGCGGACACGCCTTACGGCCCCTTCGAAGATGCTCTCGGTAAACCTCTCCTCAGTAACTACCAATACATCGATCCCAGCGTTTTCATCGACGACGACGGACAGGCCTACCTCTACTTCGGTAATCCCAGGCTCTGGTACGTCAAACTGAACGAGGACATGATTTCGTTCAGCGGCTCCGTGGAGCAGATTCCGAACACGACCCAGAGCTTCGGAACGCGCAATGGTAGCGCCGATCGCCCGACCCTCTACGAGGAAGGTCCCTGGTTCTACAAGCGCAATGACCTCTATTACATGGTGTATGCGGCTGGCCCGCTCCCGGAGCCGATCGCCTACTCTACGAGCCCTGGCCCGACGGGCCCCTGGACCTTCGGCGGCATCATCATGCAAAGCACGAACGGTCACGCCTTCACGAACCACCCTGGAGTGATCGACTTCAAGGATCATTCCTACCTCTTTTATCACACGCAAGAAGCGCCCGGAGGCGGCGGCTACAAGCGCTCGGTCGCTGTCGAAGAGTTCAGCTACGGATCCGACGGCAAGATTCCGCTCATCCAGAAGACGAAGGCTGGCCCCGACGCCGTTTCCAATCTGAACCCGTTCGAGCGCGTCGAAGCTGAGACAATCGCTTGGGGCGTCGGAATCGAAGTAGATCCAAACGGCCGTGGAGGACGCGCCGTCACGCACATCGAAAACGGCGACTCCATCAAGGTGAAGTCCGTTGACTTCAGGACGGGTGCGACAAGCTTCACGGCGGCCGTCGCTTCCGCGGGCTCCGGAGGGACGATCGAGCTTCGGCTCGACAGTGCCATGGGGCCCGTGATCGGGACCTGCGAGGTGCAGCCGACGGGCGGATGGGAGACCTGGGACGAGGTCTCGTGTGACATCACGAACGCCACAGAGGTTCATGACCTGTTCTTCCTCTACAAGGGCGGGCAGGGCTCGTTGTTCAACGTCGACTATTGGGAGTTCACGCCGAAAGACCCGCTGCCCGGCGGAACTGGTGGGGCTTCTTCGGCGGGTGGCGCGCCGAGCGTCGGAGGAACCGATAGCGGAGGAGCTTCCAGCACAACCGGTGGGGCACCGCCTGCGAGCGGCGGTTCTCAGTCGGCGAGCGGCGGCGGCGCTGCTCCGATTTCCACCGGAGGTCTCGCGAACGCGAGCGGTGGCGGCCCCGTCATCGGGAGCGGTGGTGCTTCGGCAGGAGGCGCTTCGGCGACCACGGGTGGAGCCGGCCCGAGCGATGTTCCAGAGCCGGCCGCAGGATGCAGTTGCACGAGTGCTGGGCGCATGAACTCGGGTGGACTCGCGGCTGGATGGCTCGCGGGACTCCTCGTTCTGTACGCTCGGCGACGCCGAGCGTCGCGGCGTGCCAGGTAGTCGTTGACCGTGACCGCGTGCACTCCGCGGCCTTCGAGCGCGTTCACGTAGACGGCCCAGGTTGCCACGAGGGGGCGCGCATTCAGGGAGACGTTTGTGAGCGACGCATCCCCCCAGGAGTGGAGCGTTCATCTGTCGCTCGCCCGTCTTTCAAGCGTTGAGCGCCCCGCAGCGACTCTCCGAGTCGCTGCGTCTGGCTCACGCCGTGCAGTTTGCTTTCTGTTCAGGGCAACTGTTCCTGTGTCGGATCTACCCGACACCAAAGAGATCGCGTTCGAGCGGCCCTTTCGGGGAATGATGCACCCCGACGACGAGTTGAAACAAAACAAGCGGCACGGCGCTGTTGTGTTTCAATGACATTTCGTCGTGTCGAGAAAGGTAGGAAAGATGAAAGCATCAAAAGTTCCCGCTCTGACCGCTGCGCTCATGATCGTTGGATTGTCCGGACCTGCCTTCGCGTCCGTGGGCAATTTCCCGCAGCAACAGCCGCCACCTCGTGCCTCGGTGGCGGCATCGCAGACCCCCCTCGCCGCTTTGGGCAATCGTCCTCAGCATGACGCGGCCCGTTCTCAGGTGAAGATCTTCAAGGCCGCTGACGATGCGGTGCGTCAGCGCTGAGCCGAGTGAGGTCGGGGGTGCCCTTTTCGGGTCGGATGAGCTCGGGCTCGCCTCTTCAGATCGGATGAGTTCGGGACCCTCGGCCGCGCGGAAGCGCGCGGCCTAGAGGGACCCACGCCCCGCGGACGTGCCATCGGCGCAAAGAACGGTCAGCCTCGGGCCAGACTCTTGCGCCGGGGGAGCGGAGCACGGCGAGGAGCTCACTCGCCGTCAGGCGTGGGGGAGCCCTTTTGGTAGAAGTGATGAGATTGTTTTTTTCATTGACAGGTTAGGACCCTTCACATATACGGCGAGCATGCAGCGGGGGATTTTAAGGGGGATTGGAGTTGTTCTTGGCGTGGTGTCACTTGGAATGACGCCGGTGGCTCGGGCGAGCAATATCAGCGGCACAGTTAAGCTGATTAAGATCCTGGGGGCCAATCACGCCCAAATCAATCTTAGCCAACAGGTCACAAGCGGTCGGCCGTCTTGTCACAATGGCCAGTTTGTATTTTCGTATGGGTTCGACTTTAGCACTGAGAAAGGCAGAGCCTTGCTTTCGGCTGCCCAGGCCGCGCTCCTTGCTGGGTATCAAGTAACTGTTGCTGGCAGCAGCAGTTGTACAAATGTCGGTAGCTTCTCGCTTGAGACGTTGACTGAGCTGACTCTATGGGCACCGACATATCCGTGACATAGGTTTGGTGTGGGCACACGCGGAAACCAGCCCTGTGATCGCTACGAGCGATCTGTCTGGGATGAGTTGTATCAAAGCGGAACGCCAGGATTTCGGTCAGTATTCTGAGAACACCTTCCAGGTCATGTTCGCGGCAAACTTCGGCCAGCCGTGGTTCGTTCCGCTATACTCCGGGTCGGTGTGATGACACCAGTAGACGGGGTAGCCGTCGTCGCAGCCCTCGTACATCACGCAATTCGACTGGGTGTCTGTATAACCTTGGACCGGCGTCGCGTTCGAGCCACAGCTATTCAATGCGGTGTAGAAATCGCGCGTCTTCGGCCCGTTTTCCGTGCCGACGACTTTGTCGTCCTTCCCGTGGATGACGATCGCGGTGACTTGGCCCGTGCAATTTCGTGTGCTCGGGTTCAGCTGATACTGTGGGACGTTCTTCGTGGCGCAAGGGGCGATGGCGCGCACCTTGTCGGCGTGCTCACAGCCCAGGATGCTCGCGAAGTCTCCGCCCGAGCTCTCGCCGGCCGCGAACACCCGATTCTCGTCGACGCAATAATCGCCGATGATCTTTTGGTGGAACGGAGCGAAGAATGAGACGTCCCCCGCGCCCCAGCCGCTCGAGCTGTTGGCCGGATGTGGGTAGACGCGGATCGCCTTGTCTTTGGCCTCGTTCCTCTCGTATCCGGCGCTCTGTTCGGCCCACGAGATCGGATTTCCCGTCGGGTTGAACATGATGAGCACCGGGTACGGCTTTGAGGGGTCGTAGTTGGTGGGTAATTTCACATAGTACTGATGGCCCGAGACGGTGAGTGGCGAACCCGAGCTGCCGACCGCTGGATTGGCCTTGTTGCAGCCTGCGCTCGGCTTGGGCGGTGCTTTCTCGTCACCGCCGTCGCTGCCACCGCTGCCATTCGGCTCTCCCCCGCCCACGCCGTCAGCGCCCCCCGAGCTATCAGCACCGCCTGTGCTCTCTGAGCCACCGATGCTGGCTCCACCGCTGCTCTCCGAGCCGCCGGCGCTCGAGCCACCAGCGCTCGAGCCCCCGCTCGCGAGGGCTCCCCCTGAGTTTTGTCCGCCGCTCGGCCCTGTCGCTCCGCCGCTCGCGATCGCTCCCCCCGATCCCCCAGCACCCGCATCGGTTCCGCCGGTGCCATCATCATCGCCGCTCTGGAGGCCGGAAGAGCAGGCGAGGGCCAGGAGCGAGGCGACAGGAAGGGAGCGAAGTGAGGCGACAGGAAGGGAGCGAAGCGAGGCGACAGGAAGGGAGCGAAGCGAGGTGCGCATGGAAAATACCTTTGGAAGTGAAGCGCTGACGTGGGCGCGGCTTCTCGGCAATGTGCCAGAAACGCGCCCACCCTCCGACTGAAATTCCCAACACCCTATGTAGAGAGCGCTACCATCTCTCGTGCGTATAGAAATTTCTAACCTGCCCCGGAGCGGAACTTCCCCCAGTCGATGCGCAATTTCCGCATCCTTGCACGAAGGGTGTGCGGATTGATGCCGAGGAGGCGCGCCGCACCGTGAGGTCCTTCGATGCGCCCGAAGGATCGCTCGAGGGCGGCCTCGATGTGTGCAGCCATCGCTTCGTCGAGGGTCGGGAAGCGACCGCTTGTCGCTGGAGGCGCTTTCATCGGCGCTTCGCCGGTGAGAGGCGGGGGAGGACTCGAAGGACGTGAAGGGGCTGAGCCGATACTTCCGAGCGCGGCGAAGATCTCGAGGTGCTTGCCGTTGCCAAGGATGGCGGCTCGTTCGATCACAGCGCCGAGCTCGCGCACGTTGCCGGGCCAAGAGTACCGGGAGAGAAGCTCGATGTCCTCGTCCGTTGGTCGGAGTCCGTGGCCCCCGAGGCGCTTGCCGGCGGCGTCCGCAAAGTACTCGGCGAGGTCCTTGAGATCTTCGGGGCGCTCGCGCAAGCTGGGCAAGCGCAAGGGGAAGACGCTGAGTCGGTACCAGAGGTCTTCGCGGAAGGCTCCGCTTTGGACCATTGTCTCGAGCTGCCTGTGAGTTGCCGCGACGATGCGCACGTCGACGCTGATGGTCTGATGACCGCCGACGCGCTCGAGGGTTCCGTCTTGGAGTACGCGGAGCAGGCGCACCTGAGCCGCGAGGGGAAGCTCACCGATCTCGTCAAGGAACAGGGTTCCACCGTCGGCTCGCTCGAACCAACCTTTGCGCTGAGCATTGGCGCCGGTGAACGCTCCGCGCTCGTGCCCAAAGAGCTCAGAGTCGATGAGCTCGGAAGGAATCGCGCCACAATTCACGCGGACGACAGGTCCACGGGCGCGCCGCGAGTGCGCGTGAATGGCGCGGGCGATGACTTCTTTGCCGGAGCCCGTCTCGCCGAGAATGAGCACAGGGGCATCAGTCGGCGCGACTTGTTTCGCGCGATCCATGACCGCCTTGAGTCCTTTGGACTCACCGATCACTACGTCTTTGACGCCCGTGCGCTGCAGGCGCGAGAGCAACGCGTCGCGATCGGCCTCGAGGGCCGAGCGCATGCGCGTGAGCTCGTGGATACGCTGATCGTTCTCGAAGGCGACCGAGAGCGGGCGCGCCGCGGAACTGAGCAGATGCAGGTGGCGAGGTTCGACCTCAAAGCCAGGCTCGACGATCGCAACAGCGACGCCCACGGTCTGGCCATGGACGATGAGCGGGAACGCGACGCCCTCGCCGCTGCTCTCTTTCGGGCGCAGGAGTCCACTCAGCGGGTGCCGTTCGCTCACGAGGGCGATGCCACGGGTACGAAGCCAAGCGCCGAGCTCGCGAGCGAGCTCCGGTTCGACGTCCGTTCTTGGGGGCCAGGGGGCTTCGCCCTCGGTCTGACGGGGGACGCTGGACGCGACAGTAGTCAAACGGAGAGGGTCCTGTTCGAGCCGCCGCACGAGGAGCAGGTCGAGAGGGAGATGCTCGGAGAGAACCGCAGCGATGCGGCGAATCGATTCCCCGAGCTCAAGGTGTTCGGACACCTCGCGCCAGAGTTGAGACTCTAGGTTCATCGCTTCACGGCTCGCGATTTCGTCGGACACCTCGGGAATGGTCGCTGAAACCGACCCGCTAGGCCAGCGAATATCACGGGGCGCTGGGCCGCCCTGATTCCAAGGGGTACGTTCGTGCATAAGTAACTTCCACCTGAATGCGAGCTCCGGCTTCGATGCCGCGCAGCAGACTGCTTCGACGAGGGAACTGGGCGACGAGGGGTCCAGCTCCGTCCAGGGTTGCGTGGACGCGGACCCGGTCCCCGAGGGGAACGACTCTTTCCACGGTTGCGACTCCCGGGTCCTCCCGGAAGAATTTGAGATCGTAGGATCGAACCACGAGCTGGACCTGGCCGTCGCTCGGGCCGGACTGGGCGGGGGTCTGGAGGGCGCCAACCTTGGCGATTCCCTTGTCCATCTGGGCCGTGAAGACGTTCACGTCCCCGACGAAGCGCGCCACGAACTCAGTTCGGGGCTCGTCCAAGATCTCGGCAGGAGTGCCGGATTGCTCGAGCTTGCCGTGGTTGATGATGAGGACGCGGTCCGAGACAGAGAAGGCTTCGTCCTGATCGTGGGTGACGAAGATCGAGGTGACACCGACTTCGTCGTGGAGGCGCCGGAGCCACTGGCGGAGTTCCTCGCGGACCTTCGCGTCGACGGCTCCGAAGGGTTCATCGAGCAAAAGGAGGCGGGGTTCGGGTGCGAGTGCACGAGCCAGCGCGACGCGCTGGCGTTGGCCCCCGGAGAGCTGGGAAGGGTAGCGGCCGCCGAGTCCGCCGAGCCCGACGAGCTCGAGGAGCTGTTCGGTGCGCTCAACGCGCGCCTTCGGAGCGACGTCCCGGACCAAGAGGCCGAAGCCCACGTTCTCAGCGACTGTCAGGTGCCGAAAGAGAGCGTAGTGTTGGAAGACGAAGCCGATGGCGCGGCTGCGAGCGTGGACATGGGTCGCTTCTTCGCCGTCGAACCAAACCGAGCCGGAGTCCGGGGACTCGAGGCCTGCCAGGATGCGCAGGATGGTGCTCTTGCCACTGCCGGAAGGTCCAAGTAGCGCGACCAGAGAGCCGCTCTCGACCTCGAAGCTGACGTCGTCGACGGCCTGGAATGAGCCAAAGCGTTTGCGGAGGTGTTCTACTCGGATGCTCATGCTGTCTGCTTGCTCGGGCCGTGGGCCCGCCTTTGAGTCTTGGCTTGGCGCTTCTTGAGTCGCTCCAGGATGAAGAGGAGTCCGCTCGAGAAGACGGCGAGGAGGAGCGACATGCCGTAGGCCGCGTCGAGATTTCGCTCTTCGATGGAGTCGTGGATGAACGTCGTCGCAGTTTGCGTCTGGCCGGAGATGCTGCCGCCGAGCACGAGCACGGCACCGAACTCGCCGAGGGAGCGAGCCATGGCCATCAGGACGCCGTAGCCGAGTGCAATTCGAATGTTCGGCAGAGTTACTTTCCAGAAGGTCTGCCACGGAGACGCACCGAGGGTCGTCGCGGCTTCCTCTTCGTCGGTTCCGAGCTCTTCGAGCACGTAGGAGACCTCGCGGATCGAGTACGGCAGGGTCACAAAGAGCGTGCCGAGCACTAGGC
The DNA here is from genome assembly GCA_023428245.1 of Pseudomonadota bacterium. GTDB lineage: Bacteria > Myxococcota_A > Polyangia > Polyangiales > Polyangiaceae > NIC37A-2. Next base: position 68,017 of record JAEYYX010000011.1, on the reverse strand, counting down.
CCCAGAACGTGAAGACGAGCTTGATGTCGATGGCCTCAAGGAGCGGGTAAAGGACGCCACCTTTGCCGATCAAGAGCAGGAACGAGAGGCCGATCATGACCGGCGAGACCGCGAGGGGCAGGTCACACAATGCGCTCAGCAGAGCGCGGCCAGGGAAACGGTGGCGTACAAGGACGATTCCGCCGAGTGCCCCGACCACGCCGTTTACGACCAGAGTGATCAAGAGGAGCAGGATCGAGTTCTTCAGGGCGAGGAGGGCTGTCGTATCGAGCAGCTTCGAGAGCGCAACAAAGAAACCGATCTCCCCGATCTCGAAGAGGAGCGCAGAGAGCGGCCCGAGCAAGACCAACCCGAGATAGCCGAGAACCAAGCCCGACAGTACGATGCGCGTGACCGGGGAGGGAGCGCGGAGTTTTTCTTCTTTGAGCGGCCGTACCGACGTGCTCGACCGGAGAGCCGGTAGGGCTTCAAGCTCGTGCATGGCGACCTCCGACCCTGTTCTCGGCGACGCGAGCGATGCCGTGGAGGGCTAGGGCAATGAAGAGAAGGAGCGAACCGACGCTTGCTGCGGTGGCTGGGTGACCGCTCTCGATCTCACCGAAGATGTAGACGGGTGCGGTGAGCGTCTCTTCGGGGATGTTGCCGGCGACAATCACGATCGATCCGAACTCGCCCATTGCGCGCCCGAGTGAGCGGAGACTGCCCGAGACGACGGCTGGATAGATCGCAGGGAAATGGACAGTCCTAAATGCGCGCCAAGGTGACGCTCCGAGCACGACGGCTGCTTCTTCCTCGGCAGGGTCAATCTCCTCGAGCACTGGCTCTACGGCGCGCACCACGAAGGGCAACGTCACGAGCAGGAGCGCTAGGATGATGCCCGGTTTGGCGAAGATGATGTCGATGCCGAGGGCGCTGAACTTCTGGCCGAGGAGTGATGCGGGGCCATAGAGGATCGAGAGCATCACGCCTGCGACGAGCGTCGGGATCGAGAGTGGGAGATCGACGGCCGCCGAGATGAGGGGCTTGAGCGGAAGCGGATACCTAAACAGCACCCAGGCGGTTAGGGTGCCGAAGAACGCATTTAGGACTCCGACGAGGAGCCCGGTCCAGAGCGTCAGGCTGACCGCGGAGAGCGCGACGTCTGAGGTCACGCGCTCCCAGAAGACCCCCGGGCCGTCCTGGAAAGCGACGAACACGAGGACCGAGAAGGGCACCAATACAAGGAGCCCGACGTAAGAGATGATTCCTCGGCGGACCCAGAGTTCCCCAGGTCCTGGCAAGAGCGCAAAGCCGATGGGCTTCATGATCCTTTTCCAGCGCTCCTGCCTTTGGCGAGCGCCTTGTCGTAGACGCCCCCGTCCGCGAAGACCGTCGTCTTCAGATGATTCCAGCCGCCGAGGTCTCGGACCGTGAAGAGGTTCTCGACGGGCGCGAACTTGCCGCGCACCTCCGAGAAGACAGCCTCATCGACGGGTCGGAGGCCCTGGGTTGCGAACACCTTCTGAGCTTCGGGGCTGAACAAGAAGTCGATGAAGCCTTGGGCGATCTCCTCGCTTCCGTGTTTCTTCGTATAGCCGTCGATGCGGGCGACGGGATTCTCGATGAGCAGGGTCGAGTTCGGGACGACGATGTCGGGTCGTTTGTTCTCCGGGAGGACCAGGATTTCGTTCTCGTAGGTGATGATGGCGTCTCCGACGCCTCGTTCGAAGTTCAGGACCGACTCGCGACCGCTCGAGTCCATGATCTTCACGTTGGCGAGAACTTTGGCCAAGAGCTCTTCCGCTCGTGCATCAGCGCCGTCGCGCGGCTCGGAACGGAGCGCTGCGCCGTAGACGGCGAGGACGTTCCACATGGCGCCCCCGCTCGTCTTCACGTTCGGTGTGAGGACGGCGACGCCCGGCTTGGCGAGGTCGGCCCAGTCGGAGATACCCTTGGGGTTTCCCTTACGGACGCCGATGACGACGACGGACTGGGTCACGATGCCGTCGTGGGGCTGCTTGCGCCAATCGTGAGCGATGAGCCCGCCGTCCTGGATCTTCTGGATGTCGGGATCGAGAGAGAGGGAGGCGACGTCGGCCTCGAAGCCGCCGACGATCGCACGCGCTTGCGCGCCGCTTGCCATGTACGACTCGGAGACCTCAACTTCCTGTCCCTTCTCCTTCTGCCACTTGGCTCGGAAGGCGGGGATGATGTGCTTGCCGTAGGCCTCGCGGGGAACCGAGTAGGCCCCGAGCACGAGCGTTGCCTTCCCGTCCTTGCTGGTGCCTTCGTCGGCGCGGCTGGAGTCAGAGGACTTCTGACAAGCGGTCGAGAGCAGAAGGAAGGAGAGGAAAACGAGAGGTCGGAATGCTCTCGGAATGGCTCGCATGGCCGGCCCTCAAGCATTGGCCATGCCAGCGCGGTTCACGGGCGATTCTCGCCCAATTGCTCGCACCTGAGCGGGCCAAACCATCAAATTGTCTCACCCGGGCCGTCTCGGGAGCTGGGCAGCCTCCCGGGCCGTTATATTTGACGGTTTCGGTCCCGGCTCTCTTGCGGGGACTATTGCGGACCCGCGGCAGGCGTTCGAGTTTCGTCGGTATGTCCTCGTCGTTTCGTCCTCATCTTTGCTGGATGACACGAACTGCGCCCGACTCGGCGCCGGAATGATGCGAAAAATCGCGCATTTTGGACGTCCGAGCGAGGCCGGACCTGCGCTAAGGAGCGGGCCTCACCGTGGATAACGCCCCCGTCTCCTATTCGCCCGTAGCCGTCCTCCCCTTCGCGACCCTGCTGCTCTGTATCGCGGCGCTGCCCCTGGTTCTGAACCACTTCTGGGAGTCGAACCGGAACAAGGGAATCATCACCGCCGTCCTAGGGGCGCCGGTCGCGGTTTGGCTCGCGTCCCACGACCCCCATGCGCTGGAGCACAGCGCGATCGAGTACGTCTCTTTTATCTGTTTGCTCGGTTCTCTCTTCGTCGTCTCCGGCGGCATCCATGTCTCCGGCGACCTGGAAGCTACACCGAAGGTGAACGCCGTATTGCTTGGCATCGGCGCCGTGCTCGCGAACTTCATCGGGACCACCGGGGCGAGCATGGTGCTCATCCGTCTGGTCCTGCGCACGAACTCCGAGCGCAAGAACACAAGCCACATCCCCTTTTTCTTCATCCTGCTCGTTTCGAACTGCGGTGGCCTTTTGACGCCTCTCGGAGATCCGCCGCTGTTTCTCGGTTACCTGCGCGGAGTGCCCTTCTTCTGGACCCTGAACCTCTTGCCGGTTTGGTTGCTTGCCGTCGCTTACCTTCTGACGCTGTTCGTGATCGTCGACAGGCGCGCCTACGCGGCCGAGCCCGCTTCCGCGATCGCGGAAGACGTGAGCCACGTTGAGCCGGTGCGGATGAGTGGTCTCTCGAACATCGCCCTCTTGCTCGGCATCGTCCTCGCCGTCTTCTTGCCGACCCCTTACCGCGAGTTCGTGATGGTCGCGCTCACTCTTGTTTCACTTGTCTTCGGCTCCAAGGAAGCGCGGCAGAAGAATGACTTCTCCTTCGGACCCATCCTCGAAGTCGCCATTCTCTTCGCGGGCATCTTCGTGACCATGGTCCCGGCCCTGGCCCTCCTCAAGGAGCACGGCGCTTCCCTCGGGCTCGTCTCGCCTTGGCATTACTTCGTCGTCACAGGCGCTCTCTCGAGCGTCCTCGACAATGCTCCGACCTACCTGACGTTTCTCTCTGCGGCCCAGGGCCTCGGTCTCCCATCAGAAGTCGTCGGCGTCCCGCAGATCCATCTTTTCGCGATCAGCGCCGCCGCTGTGCTCATGGGCGCGAACACCTATATCGGCAATGGCCCGAACTTCATGGTCAAGGCCATCGCCGACAGCCAGAACTACAAGACTTACAACTTCGTGAGCTATGCGGTCAAGGCGATCGCAGCGCTCACCCCGGTCTATCTCGTTATCACGATTTACCTCGCGATGGCCGCTTGATTGGAGCCGCCGAGCGGCGGCCCCGGTCGCTCGGGCCCGAATGCGAAGCGCGCTCGGCTTCTCTCTCGAGGAGAGCCTTTTTGCGTGAGAGGCCCCAGCGGTACCCTGCGAGCTCTCCGGTCGAGCGGATGACGCGGTGGCAGGGGACGAGTAGGGCGACGGGATTCGTGGCGCAGGCGCGCGCGACAGCGCGCGCCGCGGTGGGCTGGCCCAGCTTTTCGGCGAGTTCCGTATAGGTGGTGGTCTGTCCTGCCGGGATCTGGCGGAGCAGGGTCCAGACGCGCTTCTGGAAGAGGCTGCCGCTGAGGTCCAAAGGGAGGGCCGGGGAATCAGTTTCTGACTCGAGGAGAGCAACGACCAGGGCGAGCTCCTGCTCGAGAGCCCCGTCGTCTCGCATCAACTCGGCCCTGGGGAACTCTCGCGCGAGGTCCCGTTCGAGCGCGCCCTGATCGTCTCCGAGAGACACGGAGCACACGCCGCGCTCTGTGCGTCCGAGGAGGAGTTGACCAAGGCTGGTCGCGCGAGTGGCAAAACGAATCGTCGTTGCTTCGCCGCCCCGCCGGTAGCGGGACGGCTCCATGCCGAGGGCTCCCGAGGTCGAAGCGTAGAGTCGGCTCGAGCTCGCGTAGCCTGCCGCATATCCGGCGCGCGTGACGGGGCTGCCCCCCGAGAGTTCGCCGCGAAGCTTCAGAGAGCGTACCTCACGAGCGTACTGCGTCGGAGTGAGGCCGGTGAGTTTTTTGAACTGGCGATGGGTGTGGGAGGGGCTCTTCTGAACGAGAGCGGCGAGCTCCATGAGACTTGTCTCGGGGTGAGCGTCGAGCCGAGCGCAAAGGGCCCTGACGAGTTCGCTCTCGGATGAGGTGGCTGCATCGGGATGACAGCGCAGGCAGGCGCGATAGCCCGCCGCTCGAGCGAGTTCCGGGCTCCCGTAGAACTCGACGTTTTCTCGCGAGGGACGCCGAGCGCTGCAGGAGGGTCGACAGTAGACGCCTGTCGTGCGCACCGCAAAAACGAACTGCCCATCGGCGGAGCGAGCCCGCGCGCTCACGAGCTCCCAGCGCCGGTCGGGCGTGGAAACTCGGGGGAGAGGTGCGGGGAGGGTCACGGTCCCTTTGCAATAGCTGCGCCCAGCGCTCGGGCACTCCGGATCTTGCTCTCGAACTCGGAAAATCCCCCCGCGCTACTCAGCGCAGGGGGTGAAGCGGCCCGTCAGGACGAGGAAATAGAGGACTCGGAGCGAGTCTGGGAAGTACTTGTGGTCGTCGACGGTGACAGCCTCGAGAGTGAAGCGGTCGGCCACTTCCTGCGAGGAGGCCATGGCGGCGTTCGCGAAGGCACCGACGCTGATGATGCTGTGGTCGATCTCGCCGAAGGGAGTCCCGTCGAGATTGAACTTGCGTCCGACTTTCGTGATGTCTTGGCTGTCGACGAAGTCGGTGACCCGGTTCAGCCAGGTTTTGGCCTCAGGGGTTCCGAACAGCAAATAGTCGACAGCGATACGGAAGGGCGTTCGGATCGCGTCGGTGCCGAAGATGTGCGCGTCGGTGTACCAGTTGCAGCCGGAGGGCCCGGAGGTCGAGGTGTTCCCATTCGCATCCGACCAATTCGGCACGAAGCCCGTCGTCTCGTGCGCGAAGCGTTCAAGGAGAACGTAACTATCGCTCGCGAGCTTGAGCCAGTCGTTCTTTCGCGCCGCCTCGGCGGGCCGCTCTGCGAAGAGGCGATAGTAGGCGGGGGCGAAATAGGAGGCGTTCTGGCAGTCGGCGCCGCCGAAGGCGTCTCCCGGCTTCAGGAGCCGGAGCCCTCCTTCGACCACAGTCTCGTGTTCGAAGATGCGCGAGATGAGCGCGTCGGCGTCGGTGCCATACTTGGCGTCCTTCCACTTGCACTCTGCCTGCATGAGCGCCATCGCTACGTCGAGCTCTGCGTCGGAGGCGCCGTTGTCCGAGTTGTCGTCGGGTTTTGTCCCTTCACAGCCGCCGCGCTTCCAGTGCATCACACCGCGCTCATTGACGTTCTGTTGGTAGTACTTCCAGAACCCGTCGAAGAGCTCCCGATCGTCATTGCCCACCGCGCCGAGCATTCCGTAGCCGATGCCCTCGGAGACAGTGTTCTCCGGCTGGTCCCAAATGACGCGCGCCGCGCCGCCCGGACACGCCTCGACCCAGTTCTCCTTCCATCGAGTCCAGGCCTCCGCGAGGTGTTCATCGGTGATCGTCGTCGGACGGACGCCGTGAGGATACCCGCTGCCTGTCGAGCCTCCCCCTCCCCCCGGCGCGCCGCCGTCCCCACTCGGAGCACCGCCGCTCGACTCTCCACCGCTTCCAGGCGCGCCTCCGCCGGCTCCATCGCCGCCCGTGCCTCCCGCGCTCGCTCCGCCAGATGTTGCACCGCCGGTCGCGGCGAGGCCCCCGCTTCCTCCCGCGGCTCCGATCGTGCCCCCGCTTCCTCCACTTACGTTCACAGTGCCCCCGCTGCCGGAGGGTTCTTCACTCGCGCTGCAGCCGGGCCCGAACCCGACCACCAGCAGAAGCACCGAACCTCCCGCCCAAAGGCGAGCACGCGGGGAAGAAAGCCGAGGGGCAGAAGGGAAGCTCATCTCTCACAGTCTAACTGACAGTGAGCTGAAAGCGATTCGAGCAGACGAAGAACGGGTCAGAGCCCCTCTTCTGGCCCCTGACCCGCCTTCGTTCCTTCTGCTTTCATTCGTGAGGGCGCGTTCCCCTCATACGGTGCGCCCTAAAAATTCAGGCCAGCTTGGAGCTCGAAGTAGTGCACGGGTTCGCCGATGGCGTAGTGGTTCTCGTTCGGAATGAAGATGCCGTACATCGGGCGCACGGCGACGTATTTGCCGATCTTCTGGGTGAGCTGGGCGTTGACTTCGCCGCCCGCGAGAGAATCAGCGCCGGTGCGTCCGAGTCCGCCATCTTGCGGGCGGGCGAACAGATGACCGTGGAGATCGGCTGTGAGCGATGTGTTGAGCTTGAATCCGAGCTTCAACATACCGCCCATCACGTTGCTTCGAGCTCCGATCACGTCCATCCAGCCGAGGAATTTGTGACCGGTGGGGAAGAGCTCATTGTAGGCTTCGTTGCGCGGCCCATCGGCTCCGTCGGGCGCGTTGCCCGTGGCGTAGAAGCCACCGAGGCCGACGCGAGCGGGACCGAAAGTGAGTCCGACTTCGCCTTCGACCTGAGCCGCGAGGGTTGAGACAGCGGCAGCGCGGGGGCCGGTGGGCGGAACTGCGCCGGTCGACTCACCGAACTGGAAGCCGCCTTCGACGCGGTAGTCGAAGAGATCGATGTTCTGCTGAGCGCGGGCGCCGAGCGTGAAGAGGGTCGCGCCGTCGCGGGCGTAGGTGATGGGGGCGCCTGCGGCGTCGGTACCCGCAATGCCTTCTGTGGAGGCGTTCGAGAGGCCCAAGAAGTAGGGCTCTAGTGCCAGACCCTTTGCGATGTAACCGCCGATGTTGGCGTAGAGGCCCCAGAAGTAGCTGTCGCCAGCGGCGAAGGGATTGTTCACAGCCGGGTGACCTTCGGCCTGTTGCGTGAAGAAGGCGTCGATCCAGCCCTTGTCGAGGATGAAGTGGGTGTGGATGCCGTCGAAGGCGCGTCCCGCTTGGTTCCAATCGAGGTTGCCGATGGTGAGGGAGTCGCCGTAGTTCATCGCGAAGCGACCGCCCTTCACTTCGACGATCTTGCTCTTGAGCATGAAGTAGCCCTCGTAGATGCCGAGGTTGGCTTCGCCGACTGTGCCGCCTGCGCCACTCGTACCCCAGCTACCGCTCGCTTGCGGCGTGAAGTTCGCGAGACCTGTGACGCCGTCGACGAGAGGTAGCTCGGCCGTCTCCATCTTGATGCGCGCGCGGAAGACAGTCTGGTCGCCCTCGGTGAAGCGCTGACGCGAAACACCGAGCCGGTCGTAGTTTTCGCGCACCTCGAAGCGGCTCCAGGTGCTGGTGCCGAACTTGATCGGCGCCAGGCTCGGCTCCGGGGGCTTCTCTTCAGCGGCAACTTCCGGTTCCGGCGGCGGGGGAGGCAGTGCGGGTTCAGGCTCGGGAGCTGGCTCCACGGCAACGGGCGCAGGCTCCTCGGCGGGAGGCGGAAGCGTCGCCGTGGGCGGCTCGACCTCTTCGGCAGCGGGAGGAGGCTCGGCGGCTTCGGGCTCAGGCGCAGCCTGCGCGAAGGCGAGCGTCGGGATGAGGATCGGCGTCGCGAGGACGAACGAATGAGAGAGGAGCTTTTTCATGGACGTTGTTTTCTCGGGAGACCCGGTGAGTGGGGGTGACATCCTTTGCATCACCTTTGCGGAGTTACTCATCTGTTTCTAAGAACTGTGCCGTTCGAATTCGTGGTTCGAATTCTCCCTGAATTCATTCTCGATATATTTCGCCTGCAATGGGTCTCGGAGTTTGTTTCGAGTGTGGGTCAGGCGGCGCGAGCATAGGCACAGTTCGCGCCCGAGCGTACCCCTAGTTTCGTGCGGAATACGGAGGCGCACGGGAACGCTCTCCTCGCTTGCTCACGGGCCTCGAGATTTCCCCGCGGTTCCCAGTAGATGACAAAAGCAGAAGACGCCGTCGCGATCGGGTCGCGCGGCGTCTTGGGGATGTACGGTCGGAGCCGGGTTAGCTGCGAGTGAGGGCGTAGCCGTTCGGTGTGACGCGGACCATGTCCTGGCGGAGCTTACCGTCCACCATATAAGTGAACGCGGCGGCGTGGATGCGCCTTTCGACCAGCTTCCAGAAGAGCTCAGGGAGGCTCGAGGTCACCTCGGGAGGCGAAGTCGGCGCTACGAGCAGCGTCGAGTGCACTAGCTGACCCGAGTTCGCGAGGTTCGATACGTAGGTCCGAAGACCCGTCTCGTTCATCATCTCCGCGGACGGAGACGAGGTCTTCACCGGGGCCGATTCGTGAACGATCTGTGAACCGTTCGTGCTCAGAGTCTTTGCCCGAATAGGCATCACCACCGACTCCGGTTCAGAGTCCATCTTAGAGGTGGACGGCGTATTTTCTCGGGCAAACATCATCTCGAAGCTCACGATCTCTTTCTCGCAGTCAGCAGTATCCATTATGCGCATTTCTTCGCGCAGAGTGAAGATATTCGTGAACAATGTGACAGAGGAACTCGCGCGAGCCAGCCAATCTAGCCCGAGCGGAAAGAGATGCGTCGCCTTTGCCAGACAGGCGGACCACTGTGCGCTCATGAAGCGGCAGATTTTGCATCAGTGAGTGTTCTGTCTATTTCGACTTTGCACGGTTGGGAGGCCTTGGGCGTAGTCTGCGCGAAAAGAACGAAAAGCAGGCTTTAAAACGGCCGAAAGGCGTGGGACAAAGCCCTTGAAAGGTGGGCCTGCCGTGAAAAAGTTGGTCCTAGGGTACGGTGTTCTCGGAGCGATGCCCCGGAGCTCTGAAGGATGCCGGCCTGAACGCCAGTGGAGTCAGCGGGGAACAAGAAGGACCGAGAGGAACCAGATCATGTCTCAAGAACCGTATCGAATCGTCGTTGGCTATGACTATTCCGACCTGGCGGACGGGGCTCTGCGCCGCGCTTTTGAGCTCGCCTCCCGCGAAGAACGCGGAGAAGTTCACGTGATCCACGTGATCGCGCCGATCGTCGACATGCTCGACGTCGCTTCCGCGGGCGCTGTAACGACGACGCCCCTCGACCTCACCGCGGCCTACGACGCCCTCGAGGCGCGCATCATCGAGCGCCTCTCCGCGTGGCAAGACGAGACCCAAAAGTCCTTCTCTCGCCTCGCCATCCACGTGAGGACTGAGACTGCGTCCAGTGAGGTCGCACAGCTCGCGTCCGATCTCGATGCTGAGCTTGTAGTCGTTGGGACCCACGGGCGGCGTGGTCTGCGCCATTTGTTGCTCGGTTCGGTCGCGGAAGCTGTCGTGCGCCAGTCGCCGTGCCCCGTCTTGGTCGTCCGTCCGAAAGCTGAGGCAAATGTGCCCCGCATTGAGCCACCCTGCCCCGATTGTGTCGCAGCACGGAAGGCGAGCGGGGGAGCCGAGCTCTGGTGCGAGAGGCACTCGCAGCGGAGCGGGCGACGTCCTACCTACGTGAAGACGACCACCTGACAGCGTTCGTAAGAGCCCCACTTCCCTCGGGTAGCGCGTGGTGAGCCGCGCGCGCCCGGGAAAGCCCGAGTCCCCCTCAAGGGTTCCTCTTTGCGAGACGCGGCAAGCGTCACTGGAGCTGGTCCGCTCTTTGCTTTGAAGGACTCACATGAACTCGAATGTCTTCGTTTCCCCGGCGCTTGGGGCCGCTGCTGCGACGAACGCACCCCCGGATTTTCTTGACTACTTGGCCGAGCGACGCGGGATTTCCCGGGAAATGGCGCTCGATCTCCTCGGCGAGACGGTGCTTTCGTATGAGCCCGAGACCTGCACGCTGCGGGCACGGCGCGCGGAGCTGAATCCCTTACTCCTACCTGAGCGCACAAAAGCCGCCTCATGAGGCGTTCTGTCACAAGCGGTCAGAGAAGATTGAGCGTGGCTTGAGATCCCGGGGCCGGGGAGCCGCGCGATGGCTCTGGAGTCGTGAGGACCGAGCGAAGGCGAGGTCCGGCGCAAGGAGAGGATAGAGTGAGGCTTGCAGAGGGCGGCTTGAGCCTGGGCCCAATGGAGAGAAGTGTCAGGTGGGCCGCCTGGGTGGAGGAGGCGCGGTGCGCGGAGAGGAGCTGGGCTTGGGGGTCGGACGTCCCGAGGGGGTGAGCTCAGGTGAAGGCTCGGTCGGACACGGTCGGAAGTCGCGGGCCGGGGCCAAAAGAAGAGCGAGGGACGCTCGGCGTTTTCGCTGGGCGGAGCGGTCTCGCGACTCTGGTGATTTGGGTATCGTGAAGGCGCGGAGCTGCCGGGTTCGATGAGCTGTCGCCGCGTTCGATGAGCTGCTGCCGCGTTCGATGAGCTGTCGCCGCGTTCGATGAGCTGCTGCCGCGAAGAGCGCGCTGAGGCGCAGTCAGCGGGGCAGGCGGGCGACGAAGCGGGTGCCTTCGCGCGGGTTCGAGGCGACCTCGAGGGAGCCGCCGTGCTCTTCGAGGATTTTTTTTGAGATGAAGAGGCCGAGGCCGAGCCCGCTCGAGCGGGAGGTCGGGCTGCGGCCGCTCCTGAAGGGGTCGAAGAGGCTCGGGAGGACCTCGGGCGGAATCGCCCCGCCGTTTTCGACGGAGAGGATGATGAGCTCGTCTTCGCCGGCGAGCCGGACCTGCACTGGGGTCTCGGGGGTTCCGTGGTGGACGGCGTTCGTGAGGAGGTTCGCGAGGACCTGCTGGATGCGGATGGGGTCGGCGGTGGCGACGCAGATGCCGCGGCTATCGAGGGCGATTTGACGATCCGGCGCGCCGCCCAGGATTTCGTCGATGGTGCTCTGGGTCAGCTCGAGAAGATCGATGGGCCGGCGGCTGCCCACGACGCCGCCCCCGAGCCTCGTCCCCGTCAGGTCGAGCATCTGGCGGATCATCCCGTTCATCCGGTCTCCGGCCCGCACCATGCGCTGGACGATGCGACGGGTGTCCTCGTCTTTGCTCTCCTTCTCGAGGATCTGCGCGCCGGCCACGAGCGTGCTCAAAGGGCTTCGCAGATCGTGGCCCAAGATGCCGACGAACATTTCGTTCAGCCTGAGCGCGGAGGCCAGATCTCGTCGCTGCCGATAGAGCTCGAAGAAGACGTCGGCCTTGCTGCGGAGGATGTGCGGCTCGATGGGCTTGAAGAGGAAATCGACGGCGCCCCGGTCGTAGCCTTTGAAGATGCGGTGGGGATCGCTCGTACCTGCTGTGACGAAGATGATGGGGACGTTTTTGGTGCGCTCGGTGCCCCGCATGAGCTCAGCGAGTTCGAAGCCGTCGATGCCGGGCATTTGCACGTCGAGGAAGGCGAGCGCGACTTCGTGGGTCAGAAGGAGCTCGAGAGCCTCGGTGCCTGACCTTGCTTTTAAGATCTCGAGCCCGGGGCGTACGAGGAGCGCTTCGAGAGCGACGAGGTTCTCGGGGGTGTCGTCGACGAGGAGGAAGCGAACTGGATCAGGATCGTGAGCGAGCATGGGTCTCAGGCCTCCCAGCCTGTACGGTGAAGCTGCAGCAGAAACGGGCCAATCTCTTCGAGAGGCAGCACGTCGTGGCGGGGTTCGAGCAGGAGCGCGGAGCTCGGCATCGCGCTGGCGACGGCGCTCTCGGGGGATTGCACCAAGGTCTGACCGCCCGCCCGATGTATCGTGAGCAGTCCGCTAGCGCCGTCTTCGTTCGCCCCAGTGAGCAAGATCCCGAGCACACGGGGACCATAGGCCAGAGCGGCGGATTCGAAGAGCACATCGATCGATGGGCGGGAAAAATGGACCGGATCGTCGACCGCGAGCGAGAGGTGCCCGCTGCGTTCGAGGAGCAGATGGTAATTGGGCGGGGCCGCGAAGACGCAGCCGGGGGTGAGTGGCTCCTTGTCTTCTGCCTCTTTGATGCGCAGGGCCGAGCGATAGGAGAGGGCCCCGGAGAGGTCGCTCAGGCGGTCGGGGGGGAGATGAACCACTAAAGCGATCGGTAAGCTGAAGTCCGCGGGCAGGCTCGGTAAGATGGTCGCGAGGGCGTCGATGGCTCCCGCCGACCCTCCCATCACGATCACCTCTCGCTTCCGTGCACTCGCCATTTCCCCGGATTCCTTTAGAGCCTTTGGTACAGCTTGTCTTCAGGGGAAAATTCGCTGAAGGAGTCCGCGTGCGCTGAGAAGCGCAAGGTCTCCTTCATGCCGAGGCCCAAAAATCCCTTGCGGCTGAGGGAGTCCTTGAGAATGCCAATCGCGCGATCCTGCAGATCACGCTCGAAGTAGATGAGCACGTTGCGACAGGAGACGAACTCGACCTCGGCGAACACGCTGTCGGTGGCGAGGCTATGGTCGGAGAAGAGGATATGTTTCTTCAGACGGCGGTCGAGGACCGCCGAGGAGTAGCTCGCCGTGTAGTAGTCGGAGAGCGAGGCACGCCCGCCCGCGAGCCTATAGTTCTCACTGAAGCGGACGAAGCGCTCGACCTCGTAGATGCCCGCTTCGGCGCGGCGCAGGCTCTCGGGGTTGATGTCGGTGGCGTAGATGAGGCTCTTGTCGAGGAGGCCCTCTTCCGCGAGCAGAATCGCGAGGGAATAGGCTTCTTCGCCGGTTGAGCAGCCCGCGACCCAGAGCTTGAGCGAAGGGTAAGTCCGGAGATAGGGCACGACTTTCTCGCGGATGGCGCGGAAATAGGTCGGATCCCTGAACATGTCGCTGACCTGGACTGTCAGATAACGGAGCAGCTCCGTGAAGGTGCTCGGTTCGTGCACAACACGCTCCTGAAGCCTCGAGATGGTGGGACAGCCGAAATGCAGGAGGGCGGCGCGGATGCGCCTTTGGAGGGACGCCTCCGAGTAGCTCCGGAAGTCGTAGTGATACTTCCGGTAGATGGACTCGAGGAGCAAATGGAGCTCGAGTTCGACGTCTTCTCCGCTGGGATCTTGGGATTCTGTCACTTTCGAATCCAGACTCGCGCGAGCGAGAGCAAACGGTCGACGTCGAGAGGTTTGGCCATGTAGTCGTTGGCCCCGGCTTCAAGGCAACTATCGCGATCGTCGGACATGGCCTTGGCTGTGAGGGCGATGATCGGAAGTTTTGCGAGCTCTGGACGCCGACGGATCTCGCGTGTCGCCTCCAGCCCGTCCATCTCGGGCATCATGATATCCATGAGCACAAGATCGACATTCGGGTCCCGCTCCAGGAGCTCGAGGGCCTCGCGCCCGTTGCGAGCGATCTCGATCTTGGCGCCTTTGGGCTCGAAAATGCTGGTGACGGCGAAGATGTTCCGGACGTCGTCTTCGACGACAAGGATGCGCCGTCCTTCGAACACAGCTTCCCGGTTGCGCGCTGCGCGCAGCATGCGCTGGCGATCGGGCGGGAGGCTCGACTCGACCTGGTGCAAGAAAAGAGTGACCTCGTCGAGCAGGCGCTCGGGAGAGCGAGCGCCTTTGATGATGATCGACGAAGAGAAGCGGCGCAGGCGCTGCTCTTCTTCCCGGGAAAGGGAGCGACCGGTGTACACGATCACGGGCGGGACCGAGTACTCTTCCTTGTTTGAGATCTCGTCGAGCAGCTCGAAGCCCGTGCGGTCGGGGAGATTCAGGTCCATCACCACGCAGTCGAAGGTCGTGCTGGAAAGCAGCTCGAGAGCCTCCGCCGCGCTCGCCGAGGGCACGACCTCGACGTTGTCCGCCGCGAGCAGCTGGCAGGTACTCTCTCTATGGGTCTGGTCGTCTTCGATGACGAGGATGCGCCGGTTGCGTTCGGAGAACTTCGACTCCAGGCGCTCGAACGCGGCCAAGAGCTCGTCCCGGGCGACAGGCTTCAGAGCGTACCCCGCCGCGCCCATCTCGAGGGCCGTCTGCGTATGGTCCGAGACGGACGCCATATGCACGGGAATGTGGCGGGTGGCGGGATTGTGCTTGAGAGCGTCGAGCACCGAGAGCCCAGAGCGATCCGGAAGCTGGACGTCGAGGATGATCGCGCTCGGCTGGTAGCGGTTGGCGAGGGCGAGTCCGTCTTCGCCGCTATGAGCCATCAGTGAGTCGAAGTCGAGCTCTCGAGCCAGATCGCGCAAGATCTCGGCGAAGGCGAGGTCATCTTCGATGATGAGGATGGTGCGGGTCCCTCGGGGGCGCGAGCGCTCATCGGGCGCGGGCGCCTGCTTCGGGCGCGAGGGTGGCTCGGCGCTCGCGATAGTGCGCTGGGGAGGAAACGGGGCAGGTCGCGGGGGGGAACTCGGAGACGACTTGTGCAGCGGCGCCTGCGCGGGAGAGCCCGCGTACTGCTCGGGGAGCGTGATCCAGAAGGTGCTGCCGTGCCCGGGTGTGCTCTCCACACCCAAGCTGCCGCCGAGCAGGCGCGACAGATCGCGGGAGATGGAGAGGCCGAGCCCGGTTCCACCGTAGCGGCGGCTCACTGTGCCGTCTGCCTGGCGGAAGGCTTCGAAGATTGCTTCCTGTTGTTCTTGAGGAATGCCGATGCCGGTGTCGGCCACGGAGAAGCGCAAGGTGCGGTCCGGCTGGCGCTCGACTCGCAGGGCCACTCCGCCGCGCTCTGTGAACTTGAGAGCGTTCGAGATCAGATTCTTCAGGATTTGCTGGAGGCGGGTCGGATCTGTGAACAGGCTCGGGGGCGCGTCCCGTGTGTCGATGCTGAGCTCAAGCCCCCTTTCCTTGGCGACCGGACCGAAGGTCGTCGTGAGCTCGTCGGTGATGCGCGCGATGGAGACGTGCTCGGGGCGGATGTCGAGCTTACCGGCTTCGATCTTCGAGAGATCGAGGATGTCGTTGATGAGCGTGAGGAGATCGTTGCCCGCGGAGTAGATCGTATTGGCGTATTTGATCTGCTCTTCGGTCAGGTTGCCCTCGCGATTTTCGGAGAGGAGCTTCGCCAAAATGAGGGAGCTGTTCAGCGGTGTGCGCAGCTCGTGGGACATGTTCGCGAGGAACTCGGACTTGTAGGAGCTGGCGCGGAGGAGGTCCGCCTGGGCGTGGGCAAGCTCGTCCCGCTGCTTTCCGAGGGATTGAGTCTGTTCTTCGAGCTGCGCGTTGATCTGCTCGAGCTCCGCTTGCTGGTTTTCGAGCTGGGTTTGCGAATGGACGAGGGCGCGGCTTTGCTGCTCGAGCTCTTCGTTCTGAACGCGGAGCTCCTCTTGCTGCGTTTGGAGCTTCTCGGCCTGGCGCTGGGTCTCTTCGAGGAGCTCCCGTTGACGGGTGCTGAAGTTGACGGCGCGCACCGCCGAACCGATGAGCGTGGAAAGCCGCGGCAAGAGGGTCAGAACCTTGCTGTCGGCCTCCGAGAAGAAGCCGAGCTCGAGGACACCGAGCACGCGTCCGTCCAAGGCCGCCGGCGCGATCACAATCTCCTTCGGTTTGTGATGACCGAGGCCCGAGCGTACGTCGAGGTAGCCTTCAGGGACCTCTTTCACGTGATGGAGCTTCTTGTCGCGGATCGCCTGCCCAATGAGCCCATCGCCCGGCCCGAAGCTCTCGCGCACTCCGCTCTCGCGGTCGAACGCATGGGTCCCAAAGAGCTCGTAGCTCCCGGAGCCGTCTGTCAGGTAAATGGCGCCGACGACAGCGCCCGAATAGGGCGCGAGGAAGCCGAGGATGTTCTCGCCGAGCTGCTTTAGGGTTTGTTCTCCGACGAGCTTCTCGCTGAGACCCGTCTCCGCAGCCTTGAACCAGTCTTCGATCTTGAGCGCGAGGCGACTCGCGACGAAGCTGCGCCCGATGATCGCTACGGACCAGATCGTGATGATGCCGAAGGTTCGATTGATCGGGCTATAGGTCGCCTCGATCGAGCCGTTCGAAGCGGAGAGCAAGTAGCCGAGGACGAGCAGGATCGTCGAGAGCAGCGCGACGTAGATCGGCATCGCCGGTCGCCAGCCGAAGTTGCTGAGGACGACGGGTCCGAGATACAGGACCCAGACAGCGATCCCGAGAGGGACCATGAGGTCGGCGGCGAAGATCGCGAGAGCAAGGGCGAAGATCCCGCCGATGAGCCCGGCTGAGGTCCGAATCGTAAGCACTTCTATGGCTAACACATCCTGAGGCGAGTCGAAGTGCTGGGGCAGAGCCTCGGGCGATTGTGCTCGAACGGGCGCGGAGCGGAAGGGAGCTTGGGACCGTCGTCTGGGCAGATGAACAGATCGCAAACCTGCGGATTGCTTACGAGTCCGAGGCGCAGGCCCCCGTGCACGGGGGCGGAGTCACGAAGACGGGCCGCATGGGCCGGCTTGGTATCCGAGCTGAGGAGCGAATGAAGGCGCCTACGTCGGGGAGCCCTTAGTGACTCGCTTGGTAGGTGATGGTCGTGCTGAGGGCGTACTGTGTGAAGCCGGAGCGCCCGTCGCCGCCTCGGTCTTTGGCGGAGCCGAAGTTCAGGGAGATGAGCTGAGAGCGGGGGGCGCCGCGGAAGTGGATCTCGATAGGATCGCTCGGAACGACGGAGAGGAGGAGGCCGTCTGTGTCGAAGTAGAGGGTGCCCTGTCCGACGAGCGTCTCGCTCGGATCCGTCTCTGTTTCGAGCGAGACGTCCTCGATGTCCGCGAGCACATAAAATGCAAATGCAGAGGTGTCTTCTTTCCGGAAATAGAAGGAGAGGGGGTACCTGCCAGAGGCTTCGCCTCGAACCTCGACGACGGCGCCGAGCTGTGACGTTTTGCCCGGGGATTCGACGGAGAATGGCTCTTCGGGAACTCTCGCGCGTGCGTCGAGATTGCCAGTGAAGGATACGACCACGCTCCTCCCCGGCGTGCCTTGGGTCTTTGAGCCACCGGCTGCGGAACAAGAAGCGACGAGGAGGAGCGATGCGAGCGCCGAAGCGCGACCGAGGACCATGGTCGATCTCCAGAAACGGCAGCTCTGGCAGAAGGTTCAGGTTTCGCGCTCCTGGGGGGCTGCAGCGGGGCGTCTCGACAGGGAAGCGCACAATGTGCGCGTTTTGTTCCCGAATCCCGGAACCGGCCCAGTCGCTGCCCGAAATGCCCTCGACGAAATGGTTTCCTTTACTAGTGTGATCGGTATGCAGATCGAAGTCCGCACCGACAACAACATCAAAGGCGACGAGAGACTGAAGGACCTCGTGACCGAATGGACGGAGCACGCTCTGTCGCACTTTGCGCGTCGTATCACCCGCGTCGAGGTGCACATCAGCGACGAGAACGGGGTCAAAGAGACTCCCGGTGACACGAAGTGCGTCATGGAAGCCCGCGTCGAGCACCGCCAGCCGACCGTCGTGACCGAGTTTGCTGACAACGTTGAACTCGCAGTGCGCGGCGCCGCGAGCAAGCTCGCTCGCGCCCTCGAGCGCGAGATCGGGCGTCTCGAAGCGCGCTAGACCCGCGCGATGTGGATGAGACACCGGGAGACGCCCCTCGAGGGTGGTCTCCCGGTTTGTATTTGGGGAGTCTACGGAATCTCAAGATCTACGAGAGGTCGCTCGAAGCCCGAGATCAGAAGCACTCTGCCCGGGCACCGAGTCATGGCGGGAGCTCATCCGATGGCGAATCGACTTTCACGCCAGACTTCCCGGCGTTCGTTTCGGAACTTGGTCTCGAAAAAGACGCCGGTCCGCACTTGGTCTCGAAAAAGTCTCCAAAACGACGGTCCGCTCGTCCTCCAAAGCAAGGACTATCGACCGATCGTCGCTGACGCCGAGGCCGCCGCGCAATAGGTCGGGCCGGCCTAAGGGCGCAGCTCTTTTCGGCTTCGGAGAGGGCGCGGGTGAAGAGAGCGAGCGTGCTTCGCCTGGCGGTGGTTGCCTGGCTGTATCCACCGAGACGCATCCGGGAGGAGGAACGTGAGAGCGAGCACTGGGGCGCAATTCGCGAAGGTTCCGCTCGCGCCGGAAAATCCCCGATCTTTGGGGACTTAGGGTAGCCCTTGCCGCAGTTTTTGCAGTCGACAGCGAAGGGGCTGCGGGCCATGTTTCCGGATTGTTTCAAGAGACCCTTCATGACGAACCTGCACCCGCGAATCAGCTCTCTTTACGAAAATGTGCTCCGACGAAACCCCGGGGAGCTCGAGTTCCACCAGGCCGTGCGCGAGGTCTTCGAGTCCCTCGGCCCAGTCATCGCTAAGCATCCCGAGTATGCGGACTCGTCGATCCTCGAGCGGCTCTGTGAGCCGGAGCGCCAGATCATCTTCCGGGTCCCCTGGATCGACGATCAGAACCGGGTCCAGATCCATCGGGGCTTCCGGGTTCAGTTCAACTCGGCCCTCGGCCCCTACAAGGGCGGTCTCCGCTTTCATCCGACGGTTCTGCTCGGCACCGTCAAGTTCCTCGGCTTCGAACAGATCTTCAAGAACGCTCTGACGGGCCTTCCTATCGGCGGCGCCAAGGGCGGCAGCGACTTCGATCCGAAGGGCAAGTCCCAGAACGAGGTGATGCGCTTCTGTCAGTCCTTCATGACCGAGCTCTATCGGCACCTCGGCGAGTACACGGACGTTCCCGCTGGGGACATCGGCGTCGGCGGACGCGAGATTGGCTACCTCTTCGGTCAATACAAGCGGCTCACGAATCGCTACGAGTCTGGGGTGCTCACCGGAAAAGGCATCTCCTGGGGCGGCTCCCTCGTGCGCACCGAAGCCACAGGTTACGGCACAGTCTTCTTCACCGAGCAGATGCTCAAGACCCGCGGCCAGACCTTCGAGGGCAAACAAGTCCTTGTTTCTGGCTCCGGGAACGTGGCGACGTATGCGATCCATAAGGTGCATGCCCTCGGTGGGCGCGTCGTCGGCTGTTCAGATTCGGGCGGCGTCGTCTACGATCCGGAAGGGATCGATCTCGAGCTGCTCCGCCAGGTCAAAGAGGTCGAGCGCGGACGCGTCAGCGAGTACGCGCGGCGTAAAGGCGGCAAGGCCGAATATCATTCGGGCATGAAGATCTGGAAGATCGCCGAGAGCACGCGCATTGACGTGGCGTTCCCCTGCGCAACGCAGAATGAACTCAATGGCGATGATGCGCGGCTCCTGATCCGAAGCGGCGTGCAAGCTGTAGCCGAAGGCGCGAACATGCCTTCGACTCCAGAGGCGATTCGTCTCTTCTCGGACGCGAAGGTCTTGTTCGCTCCGGGCAAGGCTGCGAACGCGGGCGGCGTTTCGACGTCCGCCCTCGAGATGCAGCAGAACGCTTCGCGCGATTCTTGGTCCTTCGAGTACACCGAGCAGCGTCTGGCCGAGATCATGCACGGCATCCACGAGCGCTGCGCCCACACCGCCGAAGAGTACGGACGGCCGGGCGACTACGTGCTCGGCGCGAACATCTCCGGCTTCACGCGAGTGGCGGATGCGATGTTGGCCTTTGGGGTGATCTAACAAGAGGAGGCATCGGCGCGGCGCCCTTCGGGGCCCCGCCGAGCGCCCTGACATCCCTGTCCCGGTCTCTGGCGCACGGTGGCGCACTCTACGCGGAGGGGCACAGATCGCAGGAAAAGTGTGAGCAGTTTCGCGGGGAAGGAGAGTGGCGAAAGCGAAGCTTGTGGCACGCCCGTTGCTGATCGGGGCTCCCATGGGACTGAATCTATCCAAGAGGCGGTTTACGGGCAGCGTATGGCTTTGGGCCGCGAGCATCGCGCTCCTCGGTTCGGGCTGTTCTTCGGACCTTCTGTCCTCGCCTACGAGCGGCGACGGCCCGGCCGGTGACGACGGATCTTATGAGTCGCCGAGAGGACCGGAGAAAGGGGGCGACAGTCTAGGAGACGGCGACGGGCTGGTTGTTGCTGACCCGTCAGGTTCGGCGGGTGAAGCCGGGGTGGCAGGGGCTGGGAGCGCGGGCGCACCGAACATGGCAGTTCCCCCGAAGGTGCCATCGCCGGACGCGAAGCTGAAGCCTCAAGGACAGCTCACAGCGGGCATCTTCGATGACAACCTCAGCTTCGACTTTTTCACCGATTACCTGAAGCACCACGCAGCCCAGCAGCGCGGAGCGTTGCCGATTACGGCGGAGGAGATGCAAGCGTCCTATGAGGAGTCGAAGAAGCAAAGACCGCGGCCGACCGATCTCGATATCTCCCTCGTCATCGACACGACGGGCAGCATGGGTGACGAGCTCGCTTACCTGAAGCAGGAGCTTGGTTCCCTTGCCAGCGAGATTTCCGAGCGTTTCCCGCAGGCGAGCCAGCGTTGGTCGCTCGTCGTCTTTCGGGACGAGGGGGATGAGTACGTCACGCGCAAGTACAACTTCACTGACGATATCCAGGTCTTTCAGGGAACGCTCAATGGCCAGACCTATGGTGGCGGCGGTGACTTCCCCGAAGCTCCTGACCAGGGCATCGCCGAGTCGGTCTCGCTCTCCTGGCGAACTTCTGACGACGTGGCAAAGATGATGTTTTTGGTGGCAGACGCGCCGCACCACGACGAAAATCGGAAGGCGATGGCTGACGCGATCCGGAGCGCCCGGGATGGCGGTCTCCATATTTACCCCGTCGCCTCGAGCGGCGTCGATGAGCTCACTGAGCGCTCCTTCCGCCAGGCGGCTCAGCTCACCCTCGGCCGCTACCTCTTCCTGACGGACGACTCCGGGCTCGGAGGGAGCCACAAGGCGCCGACGCTGCCTTGCTACTACGTCACGACGCTCAAGAAGGCGATCCTCCGGAGCGTCGAGGCCGAGCTCAGCGGAAGCTCACCCGCGCCGACCCCTGCGGAGACAGTGCGCTTCGTCGGCGGGCTGAACGACGAGGGGAACTGCTACTACGGCGACGGGTATTCGGCGCGGCCGTTCTGAGCTCCGATTGCGGTGAGAAAGGAGGCGCGGTGCGCTCGACTGAACTCTTTTGACAAGGCCGCTCTCGAGCTGACCTCTCGTGGGGAGGGCGCGCGCAGCACCGGGCTCGGGGTTCGGGAGGGAGGCGAGGAGAAGGCTCTCAAGGGCGCGGATCGCGCTCACACCCCTTGCTTTTTCCCTGACAGTAATAGCCCTCTCGGCAGTCGGCGTCGGTGATACAGAATTTGAGGCACCGGCCTACGTCACACACGGCTCCGGCTCCGCACATGGGATTGTCTATGGAAAAGCTGCACGTAGCAGTGCAGTAACCGCTGGGCCCGATTCCGCAATAGCTGAGGAGCTCACCTGGAGCCGCGGGGCAATCCTCATCCTTCGTGCACGGACCGCCGAAAACGGTTTCGGCCACCTGTTGCCCTCCTGACGAGGTCGCGGCTCCTCCGCTCGAGCTACCGCCACCAGAAGCACTCGCGCCGCCGCTCCCGCTCGATGCGCCTCCGGTCAGCGTCGCACCACCGGACCCGTCCGGTTGGTCCTCAGGACCCGTCCCGCAGGCGTGATAAGCTCTAACATCGATGGTGCAGCGCCGCCATTGCGTCGCAGTCTCCGACGACCGTGCCCACCGTCCCCATCAACGATCGCTCCGTCGATCTGCTGCGTCTTTTCCAGGACCTACCGCATCACGATGAACGCGAGCCTGGGAGCGGCCCTCCGTCTGCATCGAAGATCTTCAGTGGCTTGCCGTTAGCTCCTGTTTGCTCAGTGGGAGGCCTGGCGTATTCTGATTCGAGGAAGCATGTCAGACGACGGGGAGAGGAAGCTCAGGGAAGCGATCGCGGCGGGCCCTCCGAAGTTCCCATTTCCCAAAGTAGTCATCGTCGAGGTCGAGGGCGATCCTCGTTATGTCACGGACGGTCTCGGCCTTTTTCCGGGAGTCGAGTGGGACGACGAGGTCAAGTCGCTTGTTGTCCACTGGCACGAGTGCCACGAGCGTCTCTCACTCGTCGATTTCCTGCTCGAAGATTCGCTTGAGCGCTACCAGTGGAAGGCCGAAGGAAGTGGGGTCTTCACCCTCCGCCCGATGACTGTGGAAGACTGGAAGACCAGCTTCGTGCCAAAGGGCTGGGGAGATCGCGATTCCCTCGAGGAGATCACGAAACTCGTCCTCGCGGCGCTGTGAGAGCGGTTGTCGCACTCCTCCAGTGGTGGAGGCGCCGGGAATCGAGACCGTACTGCACGGAGTCCAGGAAGCTGGACGGAGTGCAGGAGGCCCGATGACCAAGCTTTGGGAGGACGCTTGAGCGTCCGACCCTGGTGGAGGCGCCGGGAATCGAACCCGGGTCCGAAAAGGCTCCACCTAACCCTCATTCACGTGCGTAGTCCCAAATACCCTCGGGACCGGGTCGACGGATTCGGCCGTCGCCTATCTCGCTCTGATCTCGGTGGAACTATCGCGAGCGTGCTCGCTCCACCTATCCTCGGTAGTTGCGCCCTTCCCGTACTGAGGCTCCTCGGGGTCGGACGGCTCTGTTAGCTAATTAGGCTGCGAGAGCGATTGCGTTGTCGTTGGCAATTAATAACGGCCTGGCATTTACGTCGTCCAGACACGACGGCACGCAAGTTAGCGCTTCACTCTCCTCGTCGAAAGCCCTTCGCCCCCGTCGTTGAACACGATGTTCGCCGCCTCTCCGAAGGAGAGGTTGGGGGTGTCCGTGTTCCAGGGAGGAACACAGCCACGTCCTTCAATGTGGTCTCTCAAGCCCCGGAGCGCAAGGGGCGCGCACGTTCTTCCTTTTCCGCCCGCGTGCAGCTTCTGCCGACCGAGCTCGGGCGAGCGAGCTTCCTGTCTGGTCTATTGTCAGGGCAGCGCTCAAGAGCGACGCGCATCCGTGGACAAACCTGGGAACGACGCAGCCGTCTTCTTCGCAGCATCCTGCCGCACGGAGGGTGACGGTCGAAGCTCACTATGGGCTCATATAAGGAAATTTCGCGTCGGTCACCGGGCGCGGGTGATGCATCTCGTTCTCTCGCTGTTCGATGCTCTCGGCCTCCCTTTTGCGACCCGCTGGGCCGCCTGCGAGCAATGAGGACATTCCACTGAGATCGAAAAGGAGACCTGGCTCGCAATCTCATGTACGTTGTCGCGCCATGTCCGCCGAAAATGCACCTCCCGTGAATCCGCTTTCATCCCCGGGACCCTGGGACCTGGTGAGCGAGGGCTATGAGGAGGTCACTCGGAAATTCCTCGGAAAGTTCTCTGAGTACGGGGTGAAGAAACTCGATCTAGAAGCGGGCGATCGCTTCTTGGACGTCGCCTGCGGGCCGGGAACGACGAGCCTCATTGTGGCCCCCCTCGTACGTTCCGTGGACGCTCTCGATTTCGCGCCGGAAATGCTTCGAATCGCGCGGCGAAATGTCTCCGCTTACGGCCTCACGAACATCACGCTTCATGAAGGCGACGGGCAGCACCTGCCCTTTGCCGACGCATCCTTCGACGGGGCCGTGTCGATGTTCGGCGTGATGTTCTTTCCTGATCGACGCCGCGGCATGCGTGAGCTCGCTCGTGTCCTCAGGCCAGGGGGAAAGACGCTCATTTCGAGCTGGGCACCCGTCGATATGTCCCCTGCGATGCGCGTATTGTTTGGAGCTCTCGCGGCGATCGATCCTTCTCGGAAAATGCCGGAGCGAGATATCTCGAGCCTCGAGAACCCTGAGGTGTTTCGTGCTGAGCTCGAGGAGTCAGGTTTCGGTTCGGTAACGGTGGAGGCTGTCGAAATGTACCTGGACGTTGAGTCGCCCGAGGCATTTTGGGACGAGATGGTCCGGGGAGCTGCGCCGCTCACGCTGTTACGCAAGCGCGTCGGCGAAGAGGAGTTCGCACGCCAGACGGCGATCGCCCATGAGTATTTGCGCGAAGAACTGCAAGGGATCACTTCGCTGGCGAGCGTTGCTCATCTCGCATTTGGGAAAAAAACCTGAGCCGCTTATGGGTTGTTCTGATCAGCCGTTGGCATGAAAGACGACCCTTGTCTCACAATGTGTGTGCCCCGTCCCCACGGCGATTGTAGCTTGTTTGTGCTGGATCGACCGCGACAGATCGTGAGTGAATTCCATCAAGGGTAGGGGGGGCAATTTTGCGCCCCCTCTATGAGCTCCTGGGTTCTCGCCGAGCAAAGCTCGGATTTCAATCTCATCACACTTGCGGAGTTTCAAGTGTGGTTTCGAAGACTTCTCGAGATGGAATACCTTGCCATCACTTAAGAAGTCGATATCGTTGGACGGATACTTCGGGCGGATGACCACTTCCTGATGGGAGGTGGGGCAGACAGGGATTCGGCAGAAGTCTTGCCGTTCGAAATCTCATGAATGAGGGATTGATCGCGAAGGGAAATCAGTGATGAAAAAGACATCGAAACTAGCTTTGGGAATCTTGCTGAGCGGCGGGCTCTTCTTCACGGCCTGTGGTGACTCGGACGACGGCGTCGACGACACCACAGAGACAGGGGGAAGCAGCTCCGGCGGTAAAGGCCCCGGCTCCGGTGGTAAAGGCCCCGGCTCCGGCGGTAAAGACTCCGGCACCGGCGGCAAGACCGGCACCGGTGGCAAGGGCTCCGGCGGCGGCTCCACGGGCGGCAACGAGAACACCGGCGGTACCAACACCGGCGGCTCGGACAACACCGGCGGTGGCGCTGGTGAAGGCGGCGAGACCGGCGTGGCTGGCGAAGGCGGCGCGATCCTCTGAGCCGCGCCAGCGAAGAGCAAGATCTCTTCGCGAACGCAAAGAAGCCCCGGCATTGCCCGGGGCTTTTTTTGTTTGCCGCGCCGCGCGGAGTTTCCCTCAGCGTTTGTCGCCCTGAGCGAGTGGCCTTTGGCGGGGCGTCAGGATCGAGTAAGTGAGGCGCCGAAAAGGACGGCATGAGCTCCGAGCACGGCTGGCGAGATTTCTGGGCGAGTCGAGAACTGCGCGGGGCGCTGGTGCTCGGCATTGTGCTCGGCCTCGCCTACTCCTTTGTCGGTCCCTTCATGTCGCTGTTTGGGACCAAGGAGGTCGGCTTCAACTCTCTCGAGTTCGGGCTCTTCATGACCGTGACGAGCCTCGCGGCCGTCGTCTTGAGCTCTCTCGTCGCGCGCTGGTCTGATGTCCGTTACTCCCGGCGCAGCACCCTGCTCATGAGCGGTCTCGCGGGAACGCTAGGTTACTTGGGTTACGCGCTGGTGCGGGATGGTTGGGTCTTGCTCGTGATCGGTTCGACGGCCCTCGCGGTGTCGGCAGGATCCTTCTCGCAGCTCTTCGCTTACGCGCGCGACGTGATCCAGAGGGACGAGCGCCTTCGGGACAAGGCGCCCCTCTACATGAACGTGGTGCGCATCTCGTTCGCCTTCGCCTGGACCCTCGGGCCGATGATCTCGGCGTGGCTCATGATGCGCCTCTCCTTCCTCGGCACTTTCCTCGCCGCGGCGGGGCTCTACGCGGCCTTTACCGCCCTCGTCCTCTTGCTCGTGCCTTCGCGGCCACCGACCGCGGAAGCTCAGGCGCTCGCGGAGGCACTCCCGCTCCGCAAAGCTCTCAGTCAGCCCATCGTCTTCACCTACTTCGCGGCTTTTTCGCTGTATCACGCCTGTTCCGTGATGGGCATGATGAACCTGCCTCTCTATCTCACGCGAACTCTTGCTGGTGCGGAGACGGACGTGGGGATCGCCTACAGCGTGGCTCCTGTGTTCGAGCTGCCATTCATGATTTCGATCGGCTTCCTCGCGCTCCGCATCGAGCACGCGCGCATCATTCGGGTTTCGCTCGTAGCGGCGGTGCTTTACTACTCGGGCCTCGCGCTCGCAGAGCAGCCGCTCGGAGTCTTTTTCTTGCAGATCTTGAGCGCGTTCGTGGTCAGCATCATGAGCGGGCTGGCGATCACGTTCTTCCAAGACTTCCTCCCTGGCCAGCCAGGAACGGCTACAAACCTCTACTCGAACTCGGCTCGGGTCGGATCACTGCTCGGCTACCTCGCCTTCGGAATGATCGCTGAGAAGTTCGGCTATCGCGTCGTGTTCGTGGCCTGTGCGATGGCGTGCTCCGTCTCGCTCTTGGTGCTCGTCCTCTTGGGCTCGAGGCGGGTCGACTTACGCGAGGGCTGATGAACCCGCGCTCACGACCGCGAGGACTTGGGCGAGGCGACGGTCGAGCTCCTCTCGGCTTGAGGCTCGCACCGTGACGTGGCCGACCTTCCGGTTTTTGCGCGGCTCTTTGCCGTAATCGTGGAGATGAACGTCAGGTAGAACCAAGAGCGCGGCGGGCTCGGGAAGGTCGCCGATCAGATTCACCATCGCCGAGTAGCCGAGAGGTTCCGTGCTCCCGAGGGGCAGACCCAGCACGGCGCGGACATGGTTTTCGAATTGGTTCGTGACGCTGCCTTCGATCGAGAAATGACCGCTGTTGTGGACGCGGGGCGCGAACTCGTTCGCGAGAAGTTCACCGTCTCGTTCGAAGAGCTCGAGGGCGAGCACTCCAACATAGTCGAGCTTCTCCGCGAGCCGTGTCGCGAGAGTTTTCGCCTTGGCTTCGAGCTCCGGGCTCAGCTCCGGCGCGGGGGACAAGCTCAAATGAAGGATGCCGCGCTTGTGCGTGTTCTGAACGACGGGGTAGCTGACGATGGTCCCGTCTTGGCCGCGGCAGAGCACGACGCTGAGCTCGCGTTGGAAGTTTACCTTCTCCTCTGCGACACAGGGGACCCCCTGGAGCTCGGCGAGAGCTGAGGCCGCGCGGGAGCGCTCGGTGACGAAGATCTGGCCCTTGCCGTCGTAGCCGAGCCGGCGCGTCTTCAAGAGATAGGGGCCGAGCTCATCGAACGCCTTTTCGGCGTCTTCGCTCGAGTCGATACGGAGAGTGCGGGCGGTGGCGATGCCGAGCTCGAGGAAGAGCGATTTTTCTTCCCAGCGGTCTTGAGCCGCGCGCAGCGCGTTCGCGCGCGGAAAGACGGGGCGCAGACGCTCGAGTCTCGTCAGGGAGTCTTCCGGAACATTCTCGAACTCGAAAGTCACGACGTCGGAGAGACCGAGCTCATCGAGCGCATCCCAATCATCGTAGGGCAAAGGCACGTGCTCGGCGGCCACCTGGGCCGGGGCGTGTTCGTCGGGATCGACGACTGTCACGCGGATGCCGAGCGGCTGTGCCGCGAGGGCGAGCATGCGGCCGAGTTGTCCCCCCCCGAGGATACCCAGAGTTTTTCTTTTCATGACGATGCAGGGCCTGAAGGACCCTCGAGGACACGGCGCGTCTGATCGGCGCGGAAATCGTCCAAGGCTGTCTCGAACTCGGGGCGTCCTCGCGCGCAGATCGCGGCTGCGAGGAGAGCCGCGTTCACCGCGCCCGCCTTTCCGATCGCCAGAGTGCCGACAGGGACACCCGCGGGCATCTGGACGATCGAGAGGAGAGAGTCGACGCCTTGGAGCGTCTTACTCTGCACTGGGACGCCGAGCACCGGCAAACGCGTCTTGGCGGCGACCATGCCCGGCAGGTGCGCAGCACCACCGGCGCCTGCCACGATCACCTCAAGGCCGCGCTCGATCGCGCTCTCGGCGTAGGAAAAGAGAAGGTCGGGCGTGCGGTGCGCGGAGACGACTCGAGTCTCGAAGGGGACCCCAAGCGATTCCAACGTCTCCGCGGTATGTCGCATGGTCTCCCAGTCGCTCTGGGACCCCATGATCACGCCGACGAGGGGGGAAGCTTTCTGGTTCAAGGAGGCGACTCTAACCAGGCTCCCCATTCCACTCAAGCAGCGGGCGGCCTATCGTCTCGGGCTCCCATGGGCCTCTCAGAACGACGCGATTTTCTTCTTGCGGCGACCTTTCTGCTGTCCCTGGCAGCGTCGCCGGGCTGCGCTGGGGCAGGTGGGGCTCAAGTGACGCCCCGGGAGGCTCCCGAGGCCTCGGAGAGCACTCCGCCTCCGGCTCGCCTTGAACTCGACGAAGACGAGCGTCGACTCTCGGCTGCGCTCCGCCATCACACCGATACCTTTCGTCGCCACGGGGCTCGGGATGGGGACCACCCCTGGGAGCTGCTCGAGAGCGTCGAGTACATCACAAGCACCCTCGAGTCCGAGGGCATACCGGTCGAGCGCGCGACGACGGAGCTCAATGGTGTCGTGTTTCATTCCTTCTCGGTCTCGGTGATCGGGCGGGACAGGTCGACGCCACCTTGGCTCGTGCTTGCCTCCTACGACTCACTGTGGCCGCGTCTTGTCTCGGAGCAGGGTGAGGAGACGTGGGAAGCGGCAGGAGGCGCTCTCGAGGCAGCAGGGTGGCTTGAGCTGGTGCACATGCTCGGTCGGGCGAACCTCGCGCGGAGCGTCCGCTTCGTGCTCGTGGGTCGCGCTGAGGTCTCCTCGGGGCTCCCTGCGGAGTTCGGAGATCTCACGGGCGCCTCCGGGGTGCTTTACCTCGGGCCGCTCGGGGGTTGGGAGCTCAAGCTCTACAGGTCGACCCCGGAGATCCCTCTCGGCGAGGGGCTCAGAGAGGAGCTTCGGACGAGCCTGCCCGAGGCCGGTCCGCTCCGGGCGCAGCCGCTCCAAAGGGGGCAGGTCAGCGCTCGGGCTCCTGAGGCCGAACTGCTGAATGTTCCACAACTTTTCTTAGGGACCCAGGGAGCGGCGGAGGACTTCGACCTGGCCGCGGTTCGGCTCTTGGCGGTCCGCCGCGCTGTCGGGGACTTCCTTGGTGAGGGGCCCTCAAATGACGAAATGGTGACACCGCTCTACGCGGGGGTCCGCTAGCTTTCCCGCGGTCTATGACTGCGGTCCTCGTATTCTTCGTTTTGCATTGGCAGCTGAGCGTCTTCTGCCAGACCTTCTTCCTGCACCGCTACGGAGCTCATCGCATGTTCTCGATGAGCCCGCGTGTGGAGAAGTTCTTCTACCTCCTCACTTACATCTGCCAGGGACCGAGTTTCCTCCACCCGCGCGGATACGCGATCTTGCATCGGATGCATCACGCTTACTCCGATACCGAGAAAGATCCGCACAGCCCCCACTTCTTCCCGAACGTGGTCGAGATGATGCTCGTCACGCGCACTGCCTACGATGGCTACGCATACTACCGCGTCGATCCTGAACCCCGTTTCGACGGCGGCGTTCCCTCCTGGCCCGCTCTCGATCGCCTGAGCCAGAACTGGTTAGGGCGTCTCGCTTGGTGCGCTCTCTACGTCGCGTTCTATGCCTACGCGATTGTGGCCTTGGGCGCTCCGCTCTGGGTTCTCGTTCTGCTCCCGGCCCATTTCTTGATGGGTCCGATCCATGGGGCGATCGTGAACTGGTGCGGTCACAAGTACGGCTACCGGAACTTCGACAACGGCGACAAATCGGTGAACATGCTGCCGATTGACTTTTTGACGATGGGTGAGCTCTTCCAGAACAACCACCACAAGTTCGGTATGGCTCCGAAGTTTGCGGCGCGTTGGTTCGAGATCGATCCGGCATGGTTAGTCATGCGAGCGCTCGCAGCCATGGGCGTGATCGAGATCACGAGCCCGCAGCGTATGCGCTACCCCGCGCCGAGCCGCGAAGGTCAAGCGGAGCCGATCGCGTTCCCTGAACCGGCGGAATGAGCCCGCGCCTTGCCTTTTCGTTGAGGCTCTGACAATCCCATGCCCCATGAAGCTCGTTTCATGGGGCATTTTTCTGCTGGGCGTCGCCGTGAGCTTTTCTTCCTGCGCGGCTTCGCCGCAGGCGTCTGCGCCTCCCGCGAAAAATGACAAGGCGCCCCCGGCGCGCGCATCCACGAAAGCGTCAGCGAAGTCAGGAGAGAAGAAGACTCCCGCGCCTGCCGCCGAGCCCAAGGAAGCGAAGAAGCGCGAAGCGAAGAAGGACGAACCGGCTCACTGTCCTCCCGAGATGGTCTACGTCGAGGGCGACTACTGCACAGCGAGCTCGAATCTCCATGAGCCTGACGAGTTTGGCAACACGCCGGGCGGAGGCCAGCCGGACATCGAGGCCGTCGAGCGCGAGTGCAAGCGCGAGTGGTACGCGGAGCAGAACAAGAAGCGCGTCTGCGAAGAGTTTTCTCCCGAGGCGACCTGCAAGGGGAAGCTCGTGAAGAAGCGCTTCTGTATCGACCGCTATGAGTGGCCGAACAAGAAGGGAGAGAATCCCGAAGTGATGAATCGGTTCCACCAAGCGCAGGTGAAATGCGCGGCGGTGGGGAAGCGCCTCTGCACGGAGAGCGAATGGACCTTTGCCTGTGAAGGTCCCGAGATGGATCCTTTCCCCTACGGACTCACCCGCGACGCCACCAAGTGCCACGGCGACGAGCCCTGGGACTCGCCGAACATGAAGAAGATCGCTGCGCGTGATCCGAAAGAGCTGCGTCGACTCTACAAGGCGCAACCGAGCGGGGAGACAGGCTGCAAGAGCGACTTCGGCGTCTATGACCTGCCAGGGAACGCCGACGAAATTGCGGCGAGCGAGACATTCTCAGGGAAAGGCGCTCATTTCGACAGCGTGACGACCGGAGGCCCTTGGTACAAGGGCGTCCGAAATCAGTGCCGTCCGAAGATCTATACCCACGATGAGGGCTTCTACTATTACTACTTGAGCTTCCGCTGCTGCGCTGAGGCGGACGGAAAAGAGACAGATCCGCGCACGCCGAAGCAGAAGCGGGCGGGCGATACGATGAAGAAGGTCGAGCGCATTGCGGGCATCACCGTCGAGGAGATGCGTGAGTTGCTCGAGAAGAAGAAGACTGATCCGACCTGCGGCTGTACGACGACGCGCTGCCGGACCTATTGCGGAACGCTGCTCGAGGCTGAGTAAGGCGACGTCTTAGAGAAGGCCGGGCAAATGGGCCGCGACAAGAGCCAGAAGCCCGGCCAAGAGCCCCGCGAGCACGTCGTCGGCCATGATCCCGAGCCCGGTCGGCTTGAGATTTTGGACGTGGAAGATGGGTCCGGGCTTTGTGATGTCGAAGAGGCGGAACAAGAGGAACGCGATCCCTTGAGCCCAGAGAGGGCCCTCTGTCACGAACCCGAAGGCCAGTAGGACCCCGGCGACCTCATCGATGACGACGCTCTGGGGGTCTTTTTCCCCGCGGATCGCGCTCGCCCGGTGAGCGGCGAGTGTCCCGAGCAGAACCAAGCCGATCGTGATGACCCAATAGACTGCAAGGTCAAAGCGACCGAGAAACCAGGCGAGAGGAAGGGCTCCGACGGAACCGAAGGTCCCGGGGGCTTTCGGCAAGCGTCCCGACCCAAACCACTCGGCGATCCCAAGCCAAAGCCATGCGCTCTTGTCGCGCGAGGCCTGATTCACAACTCACTCTTGACGAGGTCGATGATGTCCTGGCTCGGGCGCGGGGGAAGTGCCTTCGGCTGAGGCTTTGCGGGGAGCCCTTTCTCGAAGGCGACGAAATCGTCCGCCTCGTCGCGGGTGCCGCGGACGCGATCGAGGAGGCGGCCGAGGAGGCCCTTGGGCGCTTCGGGCTCGGGCGGGAAGGCGGCGGCGGCTTCGGGATCGAGCTGCAATCGGCGGAGGAAGCTCGGGTAAAGACGGAGCGTGTCCTCTGCTGAGCTGAGCGCGGCGCGCTGGGTCACTTCGACGGCGGAGTTCAATCGGCCGAGATTCGAGCCGGTGTCGAGGGCCATGAGCGCGGTCAGGAAGGCCGCTTCGTCAACGTTCATGAGCGTGAACTGATCCACGCGCGGGCCCGCACAGGATTTCTGATAGACGTGGGTCCCTTGAAGCAAGAGTCCACCGAAGCCGAGGAGCACTGCGATGAGCTCGATGCGGAGCGGCGTGGGTGGAGCATCACCGGGCTCCTCCGTCTCAAGCACGAAGATCAGCGCCAGCGCGCGAGCGAGACCTGTCGTAAGCAGAATGGGATGACGCAGTTCGACGTCGGGAACTCCGATCGTCCAGCTATCACCCTCGTCGATCACGCGGGCGAAATCTCGCGGGCTTGGTGCACGAACCGGCGCGCAAGCTCCGGAGGAACAGCTCGAAGCGTCGAGCTCTGCCCCGAGGGGCAGGGCTCGCAGGGCGATCGGGATATCGCTCATCCCGGCGTGGTGCTGCATCCGGGCCAAAAGACGCCCGGCGCTCGCAGCATCGCTCGCGAATACGTCGGGGAAGTCAGTCGCGTCAGGAAAGACCAGACGACGTTCTCCAAGTTCGCTCGAGTAGCGCGCTTTCGCTTCTGCGTAAGCTGTCAGCAGTTGTTCGACGCGCGGCGTCGCTCGGGTCTGGAGTTCGGTCACTGTCCTGATTTTGTCAGAGGACAGGGGCCTTTGCCAGGCGAGGCGGCAGCGAGCGAACTTTCCAGGCTGACCGGCCCTCCGCCTCGGGGGCTCAGAGGCCGCGGCGCTTGCGTTCGAGGTCAGCGAGCCGGGTCACGACGCCTCGCGCGAGGATATCGAGGACTTGGCGTGTGAGCCGCGCCTCGTCAGACGGTTTGCCGCCGAAATGAATGGCGCTTTCAGCGGTGCGGCCGCTCGGAAGTCGTCCTGAGAGACGTCCGTGGACGGAGAGGACCGAACCTTCCCGGTGGTAGCTGAGCTCCGTCAGTACGAAGCGTGCCTCTACGCGTCCTCGAGGGCCGAGGCCGAAGTCTGCTTTGCGGGCGGCGAGCTTGATGGCTCGTTCGAGATATTTGCGGAGTTCCGCGTCTCTCGGGAGCCCGGCGGGCAGGGTTACCTGATTGATGTGGAATCCGGGACGATCGCCTGTCGCCTGTGCCGTCCCTTCGAAGAGCGTCCAAGTCCCAGAGAGCGCCAACAGGCCCAGGGCCGCGCGGCGGGAGGTTTCTCTCCGTCGAGCTTCAGAAGTACCCATCTCGTCTCCCCTCGCTACAGGAAGCCGCGCCTCCGGGCCAAATGTTTGACTACACCGGGGGCATAGGGCTCGGGCAGCTGTAGCATTTCGGCGATGTGATCTACCCTCGAGCGGTGAACCGCGCGCCGGGATCGGAGACCAGTTTCGACGTGGTCGTTGTCGGCGGAGGCGTCAACGGCACGGGTATTGCCCGTGACTTTGCGCTGCGCGGCCTCAAGGTTGCTCTCGTCGAAAAACAAGACCTTGCCGTCGGCGCGAGTGGAAACTCGAGCGGGATGATCCATGGGGGCCCTCGCTATCTCTTGAAGACGCCCGAGGTGACGATCAGCTCCTGCTTGGACTCCGGATACATCCAGAAGATCGCTCCGCACATGTTGTTTCGGGTGCCGTTTTTGATGCCGGTGTTGCCCGAGGAGCGTGGTGCAGAGCTGAAGCTCTTGACCTATGACGGGTTTTTTCGCGCCTACGATCGATATCAAGATCTGAAGCGCAGCCATCCTCACCTCTGCTTCGGTAGAGATGAGGTGCACGCGCTTGAGCCGGGGCTCGTTCCCGCGGTGGGTGCGATCACCTTCGACGAGTGGGGCCTCGATGGAGTGAGACTGTGCGTGGCGAATGCTCTCCA
This sequence comes from Pseudomonadota bacterium, assembly GCA_023428245.1. Lineage (GTDB taxonomy): Bacteria > Myxococcota_A > Polyangia > Polyangiales > Polyangiaceae > NIC37A-2. The sequence goes on along the minus strand of JAEYYX010000011.1, from coordinate 34,346 downwards.
TGCCGAGCAGCTCGGCGCAGCCATTTTCGTGGGCTACCGCGCCGTTGGGCTCGTCACTGACGGCGGCGGCAAGGTGAGGGGCCTCGAGGTCGAGGGACCCGATGGCAGAGAGACGATGTTATCCTCAAGAGCGATCGTGAACGCGACGGGCGCCTGGTCAGGAAAGACGGCCGAGCTCTTTGGCACCTCCGACGAAGGGATCCGTGTGCGCCCCGGGAAAGGCATCCACGTCTACTTGGATCGCAAGCTCTCGAATTTCGCGATTGTAACCGACGCGATCGATGGGCGTCAGGTCTTCCTTCTGCCCTGGCAGAACATGAGCGTGCTCGGGACGACCGACGACGACTATTTCGGTGACCTCGATGACGTTGTCGCCACGCTCGACGAGGTTCGATACCTGTATCAGGCCATCGAGCGCGTGTTTCCCGCGGTGCGCGCGGCGCGTCCGATCGGTACTTGGGCAGGGCTGCGCCCCACGCTCTACGCTTGGGGGGTCCCTGAGGATGCGCTCAGCCGCGACCATAGGATCGTCGATCATGAGCGGTACGGGAAAGCGGGGCTATTTTCGATGGTCGGCGGAAAGCTCGCGAGCTATCGATTGTTCGCGGAGGAAACGGCTGACATTGTTTCCCTCTGGCTAGGTACGAATGTGCCCTGCCGAACGCACCTTGTACCCCTGCCAGGGGGCGAGGAGCCGGTTCCTCCAGGAAAGCTCCAGGGACTTTCGGGTATCGACGCACTCACCGAAAAGCGCCTCATCGCGCGTCACGGCTCGCGCGCCTTGCCCTTGGCCGAGGAAATGAAGCGCGGAGCGCTGTCGGCCGAAGTAGTATGTCCTTGTGAGCCGGTGACGGAAGCGGAGATCCGGGCCACGGTCCGCCATGAATGGGCGCGGTCGGTGGATGACGTAGCGCGCCGGACGCGACTCGGTCTCGGCCCCTGCGGTGGGAAACTTTGCGCGCGGCGAGCGGGAGAAATTGTCGCTGAGGAGCTCGGTCTCACTCCGGAGGCGGGCAAGGAATCGGCAGAATTGTTTCTGCGCGGAAACGAGCGGCGCACAGCCTGTCTGAAAGGCTTGCCCGGGCACGAGTCTTGAGCCGCGCCGTTCGCTCAGACTGAAACGCGAAGGGTTCTTTCGGCGCTGACGAGCGCGTGAGCGGTGGGAAACGTTGCGCCTCCTCCATTTTTGAGCTGTAGAGAAGTCAGCTTTGATGCGGCGCTTACGACCTTTGTTCTTTGCTTTATTGGTGATTCCTTCTTTTTGGGGCGCTTGTTCGCCCGGACTCGCCGTGAGCGATGACGCCGCGGGCGCGGGTCCGGAAGATGGAGCGGGCGGACGTCAGGCTTCGGGAGGACGCACAGGATCGACAGGCGGCAGGTCGGGCGGCGGCGGGGCGAGCGCGGCGGGGGGGGCGAGTTCGTCCACTGGAGGCGCGGGTCCGTCGACGGGGGGCTTCGCCATCGGAGGCGAGGGCGGAGCCGGGCGCTGCGGAGAGTGCCCGAGGTACGCCAGTTGCGTGGGCGAGCAGGACGAGGCGCGCTGCGAGTGTGACGAAGGCTTCGAAGAAGACGGGGCCGCGTGCGTCGATATCGATGAGTGCAAAGAGGAGGATCCCTGCGGAGCGAACGCCATCTGTGAGAACTCGCGGGGCAGCTACAAATGCACTTGTGAACCAGGCTTCGTCGGTGATGGCGAAGTCTGCATGCCCAGAATTCGCCTCGCTAGTGTCTCTTCGTCGAATGAAGCGGGAGACGCTTATTCGGAATATCCCGCACTTTCCGCTGACGGCCGCTTCGTTTCATTCCAAGGGCAAGCCTCAGATCTTGTCCTCGGCGACGCAAACGAAACACACGACATCTTCGTCTTCGATCGCCAAGAGGGAAAGGTCTCTCGAGTCAGCGTGAACTCGGCAGGAGAGGAGGCGAACTCCTGGAGCACGTCGTCGTCTCTCTCAGGGGACGGCCGTTATGTCGTCTTCTCTTCCTACGCAAACAACTTGGTCTCGGACGATACGAATGGGGAGCTTGATGTGTTCCGGCACGACCGGGAGACGGGGGAGACGATCCGGGTGAGTGTGGCCTACGACGGAAGTGAGCTCCAAGGTGGCCAAGGCTACGCAGCGTTCCCAACGATTTCCGCCGACGGCAATCGCGTAGCGTTCAACTCCTTCGCGGCGAACCTCGTAGAAAACGACACGAACGACTACATTGACCAGTTCTTGCGGGACATCGAGGCCGGGACAACGACCCGCGTCAACCTGCACAACGATGGGACCCAGAGCGGCACCCCAGCATCCTCCTTGAGCTTCACGCCCCATATCTCGGGGAACGGGCGCTACCTGGTCTTCGCGTCCCTTTGGAGTGGTTTCGGTGGAGCGACCGACAATTTCTCCGATATCTACCGCCGCGATCTCCAGAACGATGTCACCGAGTACGTCAGCTACACCCAGGCGATGCTATCCAATGATGGCTCCGCGTCGGCCCCGTCGATCTCCAGAGATGGGCGCTACGTGGTTTTCCATTCCCTCTCTTCGACCCTGGTTCCGGGCGACGAAAACGGTGTGTCGGATGTTTTCATCCGCGACTTGAGCACGGGTGTCGTCGAACGGATCAGCGTGACGGATGCCGGAAGTGAGGCGAACGAGGCAAGTTTTGCTGGTTTCCAGCGCAGCGTCTCGAGCAACGGTCGCTTCGTGGTGTTCATGTCCTCGGCGACGAACCTCGTGGAAGGTGACACGAACCAGCTGACGGACGTGTTCGTGCGCGATCGCGTGAGGAAGAGAACGATCCGTGTGAGCGTGGGGCTGCATGGCGAAGAAGCGGATGGCCACTCTTCCGACGGCACCATCTCCGACGACGGAAAGACCGTGGCTTTTTATTCGAGGAGTCAGACCTTCGGCGTGGAAACCGAAGGGCGCGGCCAGATTTGGGTGCGTGACTTGAGCGAATGACGCCGAAGTCGCGCGAAAAGGTGCACCGCCTCCTCGGAAGCGAGGTGTCGGGGAAGATTTCCCGACTTTGGCGGTAGTGCCTTAGTTGAGTCGGGTTTTGCGAGGCCGACCCCGCTTCGGGCTGACATGGCTCGAATGCGTGTGCTAGCGAAATTGGTCTTCATGCGCCGCTTACAACCTTTGTTTTGGGCTTCTTTATTGGTCCCGTCTTTTTGGGGCGCTTGCGCCCCTGGTCTCGCCTCGAGCGACGGCGAGGCGGGCGCCCCGTCGGACGACGGCGCGGGTGGTCGAGAGCCCTCGAGCGGGGGACGATCGGGTGCGACGGGCGGTGCGCGCGCCTCGGGCGGTGCGTCGGGAGCGGACCCTGGGACGAGCGGTGGCGCCGCTGGCGGAGGGACCGGAGGCCACCCTGGCGAGCCGAGCTGTGAGGGAGGGTGCGCGAGGAACGCGAGCTGCGTCGTGGAGTATGACGCGGCCTTTTGCGAATGTGACGAGGGCTTCGACGAGGACGAGGGCAAGTGCGTTGACATCGACGAGTGCGTCCTGGACGACCCCTGCGGCGAACACGCCCTCTGTGAGAACAAGGGAGGCGGCTACGAGTGCACCTGTGAGGAGGGCTACGTCGGCGATGGTGAGACCTGTGTGCCTCGGCTTCGTCTCGCCAGCGTGTCGCCGAGCGGCGAGCCGGCGAGTGACTTCTCCGGATCCCCGGCTCTATCCGCGGACGGCCGCGTGCTCGCGTTCTTCTCGCGAGCGAAAAACCTTGCCCCCGACGATACAAATGACGCCGACGATGTGTTCGTTTATGAACGTGAGACAGGTCAGGTCACGCGCGTGAGCGTCAGCAGCGATGGAGAGGTGGCGAACTCTTGGAGTGGGACGCCCGCGCTCTCCGGCGACGGGCGCTACGTCGTCTTCTCCGCTGACGCGAACAACTTGGTCTCGGATGACACGAACGGAGAGGTCGATGTTTTCCGCCACGACCGGGAGACCGGCGAGACCATTCGCGTGAGCCTTGCCCACGACGGGAGTGAGCTTTCGGGAGGCGAGGGCTACGCGGCAAGTCCCAGCATCTCGAACGACGGCAATCGTGTGGTGTTCACCTCGATGGCGCCGAACTTGGTCCCGGGTGATACGAACGAATACCTTGACCAATTCGTGCGAGACATCGCCGCGGGCACGACAATTCGCGCGAATCTCCATAGCGACGGGACACAAGTAGGGAAGCTTCTTCGAACCCCGAACTCGACGCCTCAGATCTCGGGTAACGGACGTTACGTCTCCTTCGTGTCCCTTTGGAGTGGGCTGGGCGGCGACGTCGATGACTACACGGACATCTATCGCCGCGACTTGCGGGACGGTTTCACGTTCCACGTGAGCTACCCTCCGGCGGGCTTTAACAATGACGGTCATGCCACGGCGGCATCGATCTCGGGCGACGGGCGTTTCGTCGTCTTCGATTCGGTCTCGACCACCCTTGTCGAAGGAGATACGAACGGGAGTTCAGACGTCTTCTTGCGCGACATGAACACGGGCGTTCTCGAACGCGTCAGCGTGTCGAGCGATGGAGAAGGGGCCAATGGCTCAAGCTACATTGGATACCAGCGCAGCGTGTCGAACGACGGACGCTACGTGGTCTTCATGTCCCTTGCGTCGAACCTCGCACCAGGCGACACAAACGAGCTCATCGATATTTTCGTGCGCGATCGGGTTCTGAAGAAGACGACTCGAGTGAGTGTTGGTCCACGGGGAGCAGAAGCGGACCGTCCCTCCGCCTTTCCCACGATCTCCGCAGATGGGAAGATCGTTGCTTTCGAGTCCGCGAGCGAGACATTCGGCTTCGAGACTGAGGGTCGCGGTCAGATCTGGGTGCGAGACATCAGTCTCTGAGAGAGCCCCCAGGTGCAGACTCGGCTCACATCGAGCGCCGGCTGACACGGGCTGGCCGTCCGTGCTATCGGAATCGCGGCTTATGGCACGACTCCCGTCATCGCTCCTGGTTCTAATGGTGGTACCGTCCTTCTGGGGTGCGTGCGCTCCGGGTCTGGCCGCGATGGATGACGTGGCAGGAGCTGGTCCGGACGATGGGTCCGGGGGAAAGAATTCGCCGGCAGGAGGACGAGCTGGCTCGTCGGGGGGGAAGGTGGCTCGGGCGGCAAGAGTGATGGCTCGGGTGGTAAGAAGGCGTCTGGCGGAGAGACGGGGACGGGCGCTCGGCCGGGCACAGGCGGAGGCGCGAGCGGCGGGGACACAGGCAGCGGGGGCAGTGAGCCCACTTGCGAAGAGGAGTGTTCGAAGAACGCGAGCTGCATCGTGGATGGCGGCAGCGCGAGTTGTGAGTGTGATGAGGGTTTCGAGGCGGACGAAGACGCATGCGTCGACATTGACGAGTGCGCGGAGGAGCAGCCCTGTGACGAGAACGCGGCTTGTGAGAATACGGAGGGCAACTACGAGTGCACTTGTGAAGCTGGTTTCTTCGGGAACGGCCACAGGTGTGTTCCTCGCACTCGCCTGGTGAGCGTGTCTTTGACCAATCAGCCATCATCTTTCTATAACGCCGGACCATCGCTCTCTGCAGACGGTCGCTTCGTCGCTTTTTATGGGCCTGGAGACGATCTCGCTCCGGGCGATACCAACAATACTTTGGATGTCTTCGTCTTCGACGGAGAAACCGGCAAGGTGTCTCGCGTGAGCGTGAATTCGGCCGGAGCGGAGGCGAATGGGTGGAGCGCATATCCGAACATCTCTGGTGACGGCCGTTACGTTGTCTTTACGTCCTACGCTAACAATTTGGTCGCGAACGACATCAACGACATGGTGGACGTTTTCCGCCACGATCGAACGACTGGTGAGACGATCCGCGTCAACCTGTCAAATAGCGGGGCCGAGGGCATCGCGCCTCAGGACTACGGATCGTTCCCGACGGTCTCAGCAGACGGAAATCTCGTTGCGTTTACGTCCGGGGCGAGCAATCTGGTCTCCGGCGACACCAACGCTCTTCCTGATCAGTTCGTGCGAGACATCGGAGCTAGCAAGACGGTTCGGGTGAACCTGAAGAGTGACGGAGGTCAGGTGGGAGGGACCGCGTACACGCTGAACTCGTGCCCGAGCATCTCGAGCGATGGCCGCTACGTTGTCTTTGCCTCTCCTTCGAGCGACCTAGGGGGGGCAGCGGACTCCTACGTCGATATTTATCGTCGGGATTTGGAGGATGAGGTCATCCGTCTCGTGACCTACGCCCGACCGGGCGATGCGATTGACGATCACTCGGGGAATCCTTCTACGTCCACCACCGGGCGCTATGTCGTCTTCCAATCGTCGGCGACCACACTGGTGTCCGGGGACACCAACGGAGAGCCCGATATTTTTGTTCGCGACATGGAAACAGGTTCCATCGAACTTGTGAGCGTGAACAATGCCGGGGAGCAAGCCAATAGGGGTAGCTATTTGAGCTTCCAGCGCAGCATCTCCGGCGACGGACGTTACGTGGTCTTCGCGTCATCAGCGACGAATCTCGTCGCAGGCGACACAAACAATTCGATCGATATATTCGTCCGCGATCGCGAGGAGCGGACCACAACGCGCGTGAGCCTCGGAGCAATGGGGCAGCAGGCAACCACCACCTCGGGTGACGCGACGATCTCCGAGGATGGGAAGGTTGTTGCGTTCATCACCCTGAGCGAAGGGCTCGGCGGGCCTGTCACGGGCAGCGTCGACCAGGTCTGGATTCGCTACCTCGACTGATCGGCAACTCTACGCTGAGTACAACTCTGTCCGGTGGAAGTGGGTCATGGGCCGCCACCCCGGCGCGTCACAGACCGTTTCGCCCGCGGGCCGACAAGCGAGTGGACAAAACAAAGCCGCCCTCGGAAGAAGGGCGGCTCGTCCCTTTGAGGGACTCATCCTGAGGAGGGCGGGTCCTTCGCCTCAGTACTGGACGACAGGGAGCGAAGCCGACGTCGCCTTGGTCACGAAGGTCGGCAGCTCGTTGAAGTTCAGGTACCGGTAGAGCTCCGGGGCCATCGTGTCGATGCGCATGGCGTAGGTCATGTACTCGCCGACCGTCGGCAGGCGACCGAGGATTGCGGCGACGGAGGCGAGCTCAGCCGACGACAAGAACACATCGGCGCCTTCTCCCAGGCGGTTCGGGAAGTTGCGGGTGGAGGTCGACACCACCGTCGATTTCGGAGCAACGCGCGCCTGGTTGCCCATGCAGAGCGAGCAACCGGGCATTTCCGTCCGCGCGCCCGCCTGGGCGAACATCGAGTAGAAGCCTTCCTCCATGAGCTGTGCCTGATCCATCTTGGTCGGGGGAACGATCCAGAGCCGGGTCGGGACAGGCTGCTTGTATTCGTTCAGAAGGCGTCCGGCCGCGCGGAAGTGACCGATGTTGGTCATGCAGGAGCCGATGAACACCTCGTCGATCGTGCGTCCAGCGACGGCGCCGAGCGGACGGACGTCGTCGGGATCATTCGGGCAAGCGAGGAGTGGCTCGGTGATCTTGTCCATGTCGATCTCGATCACCGCAGCATACTCGGCGTCGGGATCGGCCTCGAGCAGCGACGGGTTCTCGAGCCACTTCTCCATAGCCTGAGCGCGGCGCTCGAGGGTGCGAGCATCCCCGTAGCCTTCCGCGATCATCCAGCGGAGCATGACGATGTTCGACTTGAGGTATTCGATGACCGGCTCCTTATTGAGGCGGATCGTGCAGCCTCCCGCGGAGCGTTCGGCCGTCGAGTCTGAGAGTTCAAAAGCTTGTTCAACCTTGAGGTCCGGCAGGCCTTCGATCTCGATGATGCGCCCGGAGAAGATGTTCTTCTTGCCCTTCTTCTCGACCGTCAGAAGACCATCTTGGATCGCCTGGTAGGGGATGGCGTTGACGAGGTCCCGGAGCGTGATGCCCGGCTGCATCTTGCCCTTGAAGCGGACGAGCACGCTCTCCGGCATGTCGAGGGGCATGACGCCGAGCGCTGCTGCGAAGGCGACGAGACCGGAGCCGGCGGGGAACGAGATGCCCAAGGGGAAGCGGGTGTGGCTGTCGCCGCCCGTGCCGACCTGATCGGGGAGGAGCATGCGGTTCAGCCAGCTGTGAATGATCCCGTCCCCGGGGCGCAGCGAGACGCCACCGCGGTTCGTGATGAAGTCGGGGAGGGTATGCTGAGTCTCGATATCGACGGGCTTCGGATAGGCCGCGGTGTGGCAGAAGGACTGCATCACGAGATCCGCGGAGAAGCCGAGGCAGGCGAGCTCCTTGAGCTCGTCACGGGTCATCGGTCCTGTCGTATCCTGTGAACCGACACTGCCCATGGTTGGCTCGCAGTAGGTTCCGGGACGAACACCGGGCAAACCAGAGGCGCGACCGACGATCTTCTGGGCCAAGGTGTAGCCTTTTCCGGAGTCGGCAGGATTCTTCGGCAGGCGGAACTTGTCCGAGGGGCCGAGTCCGAGCGCCTCGCGGGCTCGCTTGGTCAAGCTCCGCCCGATGATGAGCGGGATGCGGCCGCCGGCGCGCACCTCGTCGAACAGGACGTCACTCTTCACCGAGAAGGTCGAGATGACCTCCCCCTTGTCGTTCTCGATCTTGCCGGCGTAGGGATAGAGAACAATCACATCCCCCATCGCCATCTTCGTAACATCACACTCGATGGGCAGTGCCCCCGAGTCTTCCATGGTGTTGAAGAAGATCGGTGCGATCTTGCCGCCGAGACAGAAGCCGCCGGTGCGCTTGTTCGGGACGAAGGGAATGTCCTGACCGAAATGCCAAAGAACACTGTTCGTCGCGCTCTTGCGGCTCGAGCCGGTGCCGACGACGTCACCTACGTAAGCGACAGGGTGTCCCTTGTCTTTCACCTCAGCGATCTGCTCGAGGGCGCGCTCGACGCCATCGCGCGGGTTTTTCAGCATCGCGAGTGCGTGCAGCGGGATGTCTGGGCGCGACCAGGCGTCTTGCGCTGGGGAAAGATCATCGGTGTTCGTCTCGCCGGGCACCTTGAAGACCGTGAGCACGATCTTCTCGGGCAAGGGAGGGCGCGCCTCGAACCACTCCGCGTCGGCCCAGGACTTGAGCACAGCTTGGGCATTCGCGTTGCCTGCTTTGGCCTTCTCGGCGACGTCGTGGAACGCGTCGAACATGAGAAGGGTGGTCTTCAGCTCTTTGGCGGCGAGCGGACCGAGCTCCGCGTCGTCGAGGAGCTTGACCAGAGTGCCGATGTTGAAGCCTCCGAGCATGGTGCCGAGGATCTCGACAGCGCGTTGCTTTGTGATCAGCGAACAGCTGTCGCGTCCCTCGACGATGGCGGTGAGGAAGCCTGCTTTGACGTAGGCTGCGTCATCGACGCCCGCGGGGACTCGCTCTGTCAGGAGCTGCATCAGGAGCTCTTCGCGTCCGGCGGGAGGGGCCTTGAGGAGCAGAACGAGCTCCTTCACCTGGGCAGCGGTCAGAGGGAGCGGGGGGATTCCTTGGGCGAGGCGCTCTTGGGCGGCGATTTCGTACTGCTCGATCATGAGATTTTTCGGGATCTAGCTCATTCCGAGCCCCGCAAAAAGGCGCTTCGAGACGGCGATAGCTGTGCTTTTTCATCTCGAAGGGGAGACGCGCCCCTCGCGGGGCCGGGACTCGTGGCGGAAACAGTTCCCCTGGCGCTTTCGTGCGCGGCGTGTTTTCCGGGCCTTCTAGGGCTGAGGTTGCTTGGGATCTGGCGAGCTCGCGAGTTCGAACGCGAGGGCAAGCGCGCGATCGGGCCCCCCTCGGGGATCATCGGGGACCTTTCGGATGACGCCGTTGTGGAGCTCGTCGTTCGTGATCGGCGCGCCGAGGGAGAGCTCGGGTGTCTCCGCGTTCGCATCAGGACTTCCTTCCAGGTGCCCCGTCAAGTTCTGTTCGCGCACGACGAGACGGACGCGGGTCCCGCCGGATTCCACTGGATGGTCCGGCAGGACACCCCTCGCCTGCAGGGTCTCGCCGCTCGGCCCATAATAAAGAGCTGTGGTGAGCTTGAGCGCGCTCCGGTGGGAGAGCGGAATGATCGTTTGAACGCTGCCTTTCCCGAATGTGCGAGCTCCGACCAAGATAGCTCTCCCATTGTCCTTGAGCGCGGCCGCGACGAGCTCCGCGGCGCTCGCGGAGTATTCATTAACGAGGACAATGAGCTTGCCCGAGGTGAATGCGCCTCCGGGTCGAGCGTAAGCAGATGTCTCGACCTGATCTCGGTGACGCGTCTCGAAGATGAGCCCGCGAGACAGAAATTCGTCGGCTACAGCCGTTGCCTCGCGGACGAGTCCGCCCGGATTATTGCGGAGGTCAAGGATGAGCGCGGCCTCTCTTCCGTTTTCGCGGCGATAGCCCGCGAGCGCATCTGTGAGTTCTCCGTGTGTTCCTTCTTGGAAAGAGCGGATCCGGAGATAGACAACGCGATGACGCAGGGCGGCGAGGCGCACGCTCGAGACGCGGATATGCTCACGGATGAGCGTGACGAGTCGGGGGCGCTCGCCTTTCGTCCTGACGGTGAGCGTGAGCTTTGAGCCGACTTCCCCCCGCATCGATCGGATCACTTCCTCGGGCTTGAGCTCCGCGAGGGGGGTGCCATTGAGCGCCATGATGACGTCGCCGACGACGATGCCGGCGCGGTCGGCGGGCGAGTCAGGGACCGGGGCAATGACGATGGCCTCGCCATCTTCGATATCGACCTCCACGCCGATCCCGCCGAACTGACCCGACGAATCGCCTTCGAAAATCTTCAGGTCCCCCGGGTCGAAGTAGACCGAGTGGGGGTCTAAGTCCCCAACCATCCCGCGCAGGGCACCGGCCGTCAGCCGCGTCCGGTCCGGGACAGCATAATAATTCCGCTCGACGATCTCGAGCGCGTGCCCAAGCCGGTCCAAGACCTCATAGGGGTCGAGGGGATGCAGCGGCGCATCGCCCGCGTGAGCGTTCCCGACGGCGCTGGCCTGAAATACGAGTCCGAGGAGGCATACGGACGAGCCGAGGCTGAGGCGGCGCTGCATGGGGCCGTAGTTATAGACTCTCGCCGCCCGCGCGCACCTCACTCGCATTGACTCAAGCACCCACAGAAGTGGCGTCCGAAAGGACAAGAGCCCTCTGGTTGCTCGGTCGTCGAGTCCCAATGGTGGCCAAGGGCTCTGATTCTCCCTCGAAATAGGCGTTTTATGCTGCGAATGGGGGGGGCTCCGTTGCCCGTGTGAGGTAGCGACTGACTTGGTGAGCCGTTTTTCGCGCGCGGGGTGCGGCCCCCGAGCGGCGTCACGATTGCCGGAAACGTTGCCAGTCGGGGGAGGATTCCTTAATCTGCCTTTTGTGGCAGACGATTCTAACTCGAAGTCCGGTAGCGATAAGCGCAAGCAGAGCCTGTATTTCCCCGAAATCATGCTCCAGGAAATCAAGGACGAGGCGGCTCGCCTCGACCGTTCTCTCTCATGGGTCGTTCAGCGCGCGTGGAAGCTGTCGCGGACCGAGATCCGCAAGATCCCGAGCGTGAACGAGGTCGATGACGACGACGATAGCCCCGCTTGATGCGTGAGGTGGTCGCTCTCGAAATAGTGGTCCCAGGAATGGGAGTTTTTTCTGACTACCGACGACGTTCCTGACCAGCGTGCCCGGACGGGGGCCTCGAAGATCTCTGATCAACCGGAGATCTTGGGCGAGGTCCTCGGCACGATAGCGCACGACCTACGGAACCCGCTGGCCGCTTTGCTCAGCAACGTCGGCTATCTCGGGATGGTCAGTCGGGACCTGCCGGAGGACATCCGAGAGACCATCGTCGACATCGAGCTCTCCGTGGAAGCTCTCGGGCGCATGACGCTCGCTGTGGCTCTGCTCGGCGCCGAGCTTACGGGCATCGATACGGCCCGCGGCGGCGTGCATTCCGCGGAAAAAGTCCTGGATTCGGTCTGGCCTCAGGCAGAACGAGCGGCTCAAAGTCACGGCGTGGGCTTGCGTCGCGGCGCGAGTGCACCGGGGCGCTGCGCTTCGACGGAGCCGCACGCACAGACCGCCCTCTCCGCTCTCATTCACAATGCCATCGCCTGCTGTCCAACAGGCCAGTTCGTCACCGTCTCGCTTGAAGCGCGAGACGGGGTCATGGTGTTTTCAGTAGAGGACCCGGGACCCGCACTGGCTCCTGAGTTTCGACAGAGCGCATTCACGGTTGCGGGCCAGACGACGACGAAGGGGCGTCTTGATGGTCGCTACTCGCGTGGCCTTGGGCTCTATGTGGCTGGGCGCAGCGCACTACTTTCGGGAGGCGCGATTTCGGTTGTAGAGACCCGCACCGGCAATCGCTTCGAGCTTTCGTTCCCCGCTTCTCGTTAGAAGTTCGTGACTCAGGGCTGGAGCATCACGATGGACTCCGGCTCGCGAAACAGTGCCTTACCGGTCTCTCCCGGGCAGCCCCAGCAGGTACTGAAGTGGATGCGGGGGCGGATTGACTGCGCGTAGGCGAGCGCCACCGGTCCTTTCTCTTTCCTCATCACGAAGGAGGAAGCGAAGACATAACCTCCGGGCGACTTGAAGAACGCCACGACGAAGGCCGTGTCGCTTTCACTCCTGCCTGCGACCACGAGCAGGCGGACCCCGCGCCGCGGCGTCCATTCGACAGGGGTCGTCGTGAGCTCGAAGCCCTTAGTGTCCCCGGGGCCGCGAGCGAGGACCGTGGCCGCCGCGTCTTCCGGAAAGAGAGACGCGGATTTCGAGAGTTCTTGGGTCTCGGGATGCGCGGCGAGCAGCTCGACGAGAGCCTCCTTCTCGAGAGGATGTGGCTTGAAAACCGGGAGCTCATCGACAGGCTCTTTGACGCGCGGCGCGTTCGGAGCGCCATAACAGCAGCGCACCCTGGCCCCTTCCTTGGGCGCGGCGCGACGAGCCGAGCAGCCCAGAGGGGCGTCGCCGTTCTTCTGGCGGGCCACCGGTTGGCCTTCGATTTCGCTCCCCGGGCCAAAGGAGCTCGCCGTCCATTCCGCCTGGGATTCGAGCTCGATTCCGAGCTCCCCGCGGCAGGCCCGCTCCCATTCCAGTTCCGTACAGAGGCGGCCCTCGCCGCCTGCGCAAAGGGCTTCAGCAGCGGTCTGTGAGCTCACCGTGAGATAGGCTCCGTCCGCGTTTTTCCGCACGGTCCTGTCAATCCGGAAGGGGCCGAGCTCGACCGCGTAGGGGAGCGGATCGAGAGCGGGGTCGCGTCCGGGGCTGCCTGGCGGACTTCCTATGGTCACGGGGCCCACAGGAACGTGCAGGATAGGATCGAGGGTCGCGCTCGAATGAACGGCGGTCGTTTTTCCTGAAGTCTCTTGGGGCGCGGGTGGACCGCCTTCTTTGGAGCACCCGAGAGCAGAAGCGGCGGTCAGGATGAGCGCGAGCAGTCTCTTGGCCCTCGAGAGGGACTTTGGGAAGGGTGCGGCGATGTAGCTCCCGTGCGCACTCCCCCTTGTGTCCCTTCGAGGAGATAAATGTTCACGGGCCAGATCGAACACGGGGCCAGGCATCGCACCTCCGGCCGTGAGATTCAATCGTGACCTCCCGTATCGTCCTGCTAGGCTAGCCGCGCAGTGCCTGCTTCGCTCGTCCGACTCCTTTCCACCCAGATGGACCGGGACATCGACTCGCTCTGGACAATTGTCGCAGGGTACGTCTTGAGCGCTGGCTGCGAGCACGAAAGGGCGGTTTTGCGCCATTTCGGAACCGAGCTTGCGGCCGTTAAGCGGCGTATCGAGCGCCGTCCGGTGCCGCCGTCCGAGGAAGAAATCGAGATTGCGCTGACAGCGGTCCTGGCCCTGAGCCGTCGCGCCTGCGGCCAGGAGTCCCAGATCTCCTGATTTTCGCCGAGCGCTTGATCCCGAGGGCAGCAGGGGGTTAATTCGGGGCCCGCGTTCGCTCTGAGCGCCGGACTACCCGAGAGCCTTTTCCGGAGCCAAGCCCTATGGATGAGAAGTTCATTTACGATGTGAGAATCCGTCAGCGCATGATCGACAAAGGCCTCCTCACGCCCGAGAAGGTGGACGAGTACGAGAAGTCCCTCGCCGACCTCGAGTCCCAGACCGAGACGCTGCCTCTCGAGCAGCCCATGCGTGTCGCTGCGGAGAAGGATCGGTCGTGAGCGGTTCGGGGGGCGCGGACGCAGAGCTCCCAGAGGTCGATTTTTCGACCTTCCTTTTGTCGCTCGCGCACTCCGCGCTCGTCCATCTGGGCGTCGCGGAGCCGCCTCCCGGCGAGTCTGCCGAAGTCGACCTACCGCTCGCGCGGCAGACCATCGATCTTATCGCGCTCCTCTCTGACAAGACGAAGGGGAACCTGACCGGCGCGGAGGAGCGCCTGCTCTCGCAGATTCTCGACGACCTCCGCTCGCGTTATGACGAACTCGCCCGCGGCGCCTAAGACAAAGCGGGGAGTCTCGCGAGGTCTCGGCCAGAGCATCGCTCTCGCTTGCTCGCTTGTGCTCGCCGGTTGTCAGCGCGCGCCCCAAAAAGACCCCGAACCTTGCCGCGATCCCTGCGGTTCTTCCCAGGCTGAGGTCGAAAAGCCGATCCCGACCGGCCAGGCGCTCCTGCCGAAAGGCAGCGTCGCGCCTCCGAACGGCGCGCCTCTCACCTTCGCCGATCTGGCGGAGCGGGCCAACCCGAGTGTCGTCTTCGTGCGGACTCTGGTGACGCAGACGCTCGGTTACCGGCGTGTCATGAACGAAGGGAGCGGCTCGGGCTTTGTGTTCGATGGCTCCGGCTTGATTCTCACGAACTACCACGTGGTCAAGCAGGCTAGCGCCATCCGCGTCGACCTGCTCGACGGACGAGAGTTCCCCGCTCAGGTGATTGGAGCCGATCCGCTCACCGATCTCGCAGTGCTGCGCGTCAGCGCAGGCGCGCTCCCCGCGCTCACTCTCGGTGATTCTTCGAAGGTCCGCGTCGGAGATTGGGTCGTCGCCATTGGAAATCCCTTTGGCTTGTCCCATACGGTGTCCGCGGGAATTATTTCGGCGCGCGAGCGTACCAAAGAGGATGTGGGGCTGGGCGACCCACGCGCCTACTACAGCTTCCTCCAGACTGACGCGAGCATCAACCCGGGGAACTCAGGCGGTCCCCTCCTCGACCTTCAAGGGCAGGTCATCGGGATCAACACCGCCATTAATCCCGGGGCGAACTCGATCGGTTTCGCGATCCCGAGCGACATGGTGCGCGAGCTCTTGCCGCGTTTGCTCAAAGACGGTGTGATCGTGCGCGCCGCAATCGGCGTTCACGTTGCCGACGAAAAAGGCGGAGCCAGGATCCTGCAAGTGATCCCTGGTGGACCGAGCCATGCGGCGGGGATGAAGCCGGGAGACGTCGTGGTCCAGGTTGGAGAACACCCGATTGCCGACGCGACGGCGCTGCGCTGGCGCGTCAGTCTTTCGAAGGTTGGCGAGCCGCTTCCGGTGCGCGTGCGGCGCGGGGGAGAGTTAGTCGAGCTTCAGATCGTTCCCGTGCAGCTCCCGATGCCCTGAGGCGAGGCGGAGGGGGCTCAAAGTTCCCCGTCGACCCCGACCGTCGGGATCGACGCTGGGCCGATCTTCGACTCCGCGCACAAGAGCGAGCCGCAGAACATGTCGTTCGTCTCCTGGTTCAACGTGGTGTTGAGGAGTCCGAGGGTGAAGGTGAGCGAGCGCTCTGCGCCAAGCTCGAAGCGGCGCGAGACCTGCACATCGATTTGATAGTAGGGGGTCGTGCGCGGCGGATCGCTCGCTAGCACGACACTGTCGGTACGGCTCGGGTAGCCCGAAAGGAACGAACCACGCAGGGAGAGAAGCCAGCCGCGGCCGAAGTCGTAGCCCCATGCGGCATCGATGATATGGGGCCGGTCGAACTCGGAGGGCCCGCGCACGCGGCCGAGCGAGCGCCAGCTGCGTCCGAAGGAGTAGGAGATAAACCCGGTCAGGTGCGCGCCGAAGGTCCTTCTGAGCGAGACCTCGAGTCCGTAGGCTTGACCTTGCCCCCGGGCGAGCCCTGAGCGAGACAAGGTTCCTTCATCCTGGTCGGCGAGCGGACGCAGCGTGTTGACGTCGCCGGTGTTGAAGTAGGCGTTTTGGAACACAGTGACGTCGAAGGAAAACAAGCGCGGCCAGCGGAGCTCGACCCCGAAGTCCGAGAGGAGTCCGTGCGCGAGACCCCCCACGACCGAGTAGATGCGTGCTGGAGGTCTTTGTCCTGGGCTCGGCCTGGCGGCGCCGTAACTGACTGAGGTGTGGAGGCGGACGCGCCGACCGAGCTCCTGGGACAGGATGAAGTGAGGCCCGGCTGTTGCGTAGTTTGCTGCATCATGGAGCGGAGAGTCGCCGCTACTGAGCCAATCGGCGCGCACCCCGAGGTCGAGCTCGATCTTGTCCGAGGGGGCGTAGCTCCACGTGAGCCAAGCGGCGGACTCGGAGTCGATGCGCCGGTAGGAGGAGGTCTCGCCCGGGGCGGAATAGAAGGCGTCCTGCAAGGAGCGGAGGCCTGTGTCGGCTCCGAAGGAGAGGTGGTGCTCTCCAGCGAGGCGCAATTTCCCTGAGCCCTGCACGTGGAGCGTGTCCGAGCGAGGATGGATGGGGGTGATGTTCGCATCCCACTCGTCGCGTCCGTAGACGACGCCGATGCGCATCGAGGACTCGACTGTTTGCTGCGAAAAGCGCAGGGCTATGCGGTGGAAGGTCGCATTGAAGAGCTCTTCGACGGCGCCATCGGGAGCTCGACGGCCCGACATGTCGTGACCGCCGAATGCTGTGAGGTCGAGCGTATTTTTGTCGCTGAGCGCGTAACGGAGACGACCCTGGTAGTCCCAGTAGTCGAGAGCGAAGGCCGGCGCGACGAGGGAAACGAGCGGTTCTGTGTAGGAATAGCGGCCCGCCGCGAGCACCGAGCCGCGTCCTTCGGCAAAGGGGAGCTCTGCGCCGAGCGCCGCTTCGGTGAGGCGCAGGCGGCCGGTAGCGCGGGGGCGACCGAGAGGCGCCGCCGCACGAGCGTCGAGCTGACCTCCGATGTTGCGACCGAAGGCTCCGGGGCGTCCGGCTCCGTAAAGGCGAGCGCTCTCGACGAGCCAGGGATGGACGACGGCCGTGCCGCGGGCCAAGTGGAAAAGGTACGGAAGCTCGATGTCATCGAAGCTGGCTCCGGTGAGGCCCGGAGGCGCGCCGCGCATGCCGATGAAAGGGCCGCTCACGAGCGTCGGGACGGTACCAGGGAGCGTCTGTAGACCGCGGATGGGATCACCTTCCGCGCCAGGGATGATTCGTGTCTCAGCGTCGGAGATGACTCGAGTAGAGATGGCACGGCGCTCGCCGATCACCGCGATTTCTCGAGGAGGCTCGACGTTTGGCGGCGGCGTGCCCGTGAGTTCGTTCGCGGAATGGGTCTTGGCGCGGGCACCCTTCTCAGGATCGAGCGAAGGCACGAACCAGAGCTCGAAATGAATGAAGCTCGCAGCTGGATACTCTCCGCGCCGTGCCGGCTCGAAGACGAAACCCTGAGCCGCCACGCTCGCGGCGCTCGAAAAGGGTTCACTTCCCTCGACGACCTCGACAGAGCTCACGAATCCATCGCGCTCGACGAGGAGCTTCAAGAGGACCCGCGTCGGCTCCGCTACTTCCCCTTCTACCTCGGGGCGGGCTCCACCGAGGAATCGCGGAGGGACGACGGCAGTCGGACTTTCGTGAGCGCGCCCTTGGGCGGTCTGTGACTCGGGCGCCCGAGAGGTCTGCGCGAGCGCGTGCGTGGAGCCGAAGCTCTGGACAATGAGCAGGGGAGCGACGCGGCGCGCGAGCCGGAGTTTCATTGTGACTTCTGGGCGATTTCCCGCGGCTCCGGGACTTTTAGCGGAAGGCTGGTCGGCCGGGCAATTGAGGGGCTCGGGAACTTACAGCCGCTCGCCGCCTCTGCTTTTTGGGTGGCTTTGACCGCAGCCGTGAAGCGCGTCGCACCATGTCCCGAGCTTCCACCCTCGCCTCGTTCGGGGCGGGACTGAAGCGCTCGGTCAGGGACGGGGCGCCGACGAGGGTGGACGCGGAAAAAACGATCTCGGATCCCTGCGACTTTCGTGGCGCAGGAGTGCCTCGTGAACCGAAATACAGCTGAGCATCTCGCGTCTCCGTTCCCAGTATCCCGTGCGCTCCAGAATGTCGCGGACCGGTCCTTTGATGCCCGTCAGGTAGAACTCAACGCCTCGAGCGCGATACGCGGTGTCGAGCTCTTCGAGGAGATCGGCGGCGGTCGAGTCGATGGACGGGATCGCTGCTGCGTCGATGATGATCGCGGTGAGAGAGCGCTTGGCTCGGCCTTCGAGGCGGGCAAGTTGATCGCGAAGATACTCAGCGTTGGCGAAGAAGAGCTGCGCATCAGGGCGGATGATGAGCACGTCATCATAGGTGATGAGGTGCTTGTTCCGCTTCACATCTTTGAAGAGCAGTGTGCCGGGTACTCGACCGAGCACCGCGATGTGCGGACGAGTCGCTCGAACCAAAAACCACGCTAACGATGACAAGATCCCGAGGACCAGACCTGCCGCTACCCCGAGGGTCACTGTGGCAGCAAAGGTGATCAAAAGAAGGACACCTTCGCTCTTTTGAATCCGGAATTTCTCGCGCACCTGGGCGATATCGACGAGTCCGAGCACTGCCGCCACGATGATAGCCGCTAGCGCTGCTTTCGGGATGTAAGAGAACAAGGGGGTCAGGAGCAGGAGCGACACGCCCACCATGAGGGACGCGAAGGCTATGGAGAGCGTTGTACGAGCTCCGGCACGCGCATTGACCGCCGTTCGCGAAAAGCTGCCTGTGGCGGGGTAACCCTGGAATAGGCCCCCGAGCACGTTGACGAGGCCGAGCGCGAGCAGTTCCCGATCAGACTGAAGGAGATACTTGCCGCGTTGGGCATAGAAGCGTCCCACCGCGATTGACTCCATGAATCCGACGATCGCGATCGTGATTGCGCTCGGAAGGAGGCGCTCGACGAGTGAGAGGTCAATGGCAGGTAGCTCGAGACTAGGCAGGCCTCGGGGGACCGCTCCCACGACGGTCACGTCCGTGAAGGGGCCTGAAACCAGGAGAGGCACGAGGCTTCCGAAGAAGATCACGACAAGTGCACCCGGTGCGCGGGGAAAATAGCGCGCCTGCGCGAGGAGAATGAGGCCCGCGCCCAGGGCGAGGAGGAACGTCGGGAGATGGACCGCTGTGAAGTACGGGTGAAGAGCACGCACAACCCCCCAGAGCGTCGCGTCGCGAACTGCCGGCAGGCCGAGGATGTGGGGAAGTTGGGCTGTGGCGATCAGGAGCGCGGCCGCGGACGTGAAGCCGCTGAGCACCGGCTGCGAGAGCAGTGTCACGACGTGGCCGAGCCGGAGCGCGCCCATCGTGAGCTGAAACAGGCCCACCATGAGGCAGAGGAGGGCAGCGGCGCTCGCGTATTGGTCCTTGGGAAGCTCAGCGATGCCCCCCAGGGCGGCGAGGACGAGCAAGGAGTCGATCGCCGCAGGGCCCACGGAGAGCTCCCGAGACGAGCCCACGAGCACGTAGCCGAGGGGCGGGATGAGCGCTGCGTAGAGGCCCGTGACCGGGGGGAGCCCAGCCATGAGCGCATAAGCCATCGACTGCGGGACAAGCAGGACCGCTGTCGTCAGCCCCGCCATGAGATCACTCTTTGCTGCCCCTCTTCCGAATCTCTCTAGGTCGGCGACAAGTGGGATCGGGAGTCGGCTTTTTGCCATGATGAATCAGCTGCGTGGGGCGGACGACCTCGCGCGAGCTGCCGAGCAGCAAATAGGACCATCCCGAGGATCATGCCCGCGACGAAAGTCAGCGTCTTGGGGTCGAAGGTAAACACACTGGTGAGCGCGGGACCAGGGCAATACCCCCCGAGCCCCCAGCCCACTCCGAACAGCGCGGAACCGGCAACGAGCCGGCCATCCACGGGCTTTTGGGCAGGGATGTCGAAGGAGGGCGCTAAGAAGGGTGAGGGGCGCTTCCCGATCCATCGATAGGAGAGGCCATGGGTCAAGACGGCGCCGACCATGACCCAGAGTAGAGTCGGATCGAAGTCGCCGCCGAAGTCGAGGAAGCCGATGATGTGCTCGGGCCGGGTCATGCCGGAGAGGACGAGACCGATGGAGAAAAGAGCCCCGATGGCGACGAACAAGAGCGCCTTCATGCAGCGCCTCCGAACTGCTTCACGAGGAAGACTGTGAGGGCACCGAAGGCGATGAAGGTCACAGTTGCGACCAAGGAGCGCAGGGAGAGACGGCTGATGCCGCAGACTCCGTGTCCCGATGTGCATCCGGAACCGAGTCGAGTTCCAAAGCCGACGAGCACACCGGCCAGCCCGACCAGGAGGAGGGAGGCTTCGGGCGATGAAGAGAACTGCTCAGGGGCGAGCAGACTGAGCAGTGCGCCGGCACCGATGAGTCCGAGCAGGAATTCGAGACGCCATCGGCGCTCCTGTCGAGGGATGTTCGTGCTGATGGCATTGCCGAGGATGCCGCTGATGCCGGCGACGCGCCCGTGGAGGGCGAGAAGCAGGGTCGCGGAGAGTCCGATCAGAACCCCGCCCGCGAGAGGGACAAGGAAGGAGGAGGACGGAGTCATGATTTCTTCTCATTCTTCGGAAGCGCGAGCGGCGAGCCGGCACGGCTCGTGGGCGTGCTTCGGTTGAGGGGGATCTTGAAGAAGCGGCCGGCGCCTGGCTCGCTTTCCGGCAAGAAGCCGCCGTAAACGTTGGTCTGTACGCTCTGATAGATGAGCCGGGGAGCCTTGAGCGTTCGATCGCGGCGTTGTCTGAGGGCGATGTACTCGGCCTCGGTGGTCGTCTGACGCAGCTGCACATTGGAGGACTTCTCTCGCCCGATGGTGCTTTCGAAGCGGAGAGCGCGATCGTTCGGTCGATAGTCGTGACCGACAAAAACCCGCGTCTCCTCGGGCAGCGAATAGAGCACTTCATGGACCGAGTGGTAGAGAGCCTCGGCGCTTCCTCCTGGGAAATCGGCGCGTCCGGTCCCGTAATCTTCCATGAAGAGGGCGTCGCCTGTGAACACCGCGTCCCCGATCAGGTAACTCAGACAAGCAGGCGTGTGTCCGGGGGTCGCGAGCGGGAGGACGGCGAGTGTGCCGAAGCGCTGGATCTCTCCAGGACGGAGCAGAAGATCGAACTGTGAGCCGTCTGTACGTGTGGTCTCGGGGAAGTTAAAGATCGAGCGAAAGATGCTCTGGACCTTGGTGATGTCCTGACCAATGCCGATTGGAACTCCGGCCTTTTCCTTCAGGTATTGGGCCGAGGAAAGGTGGTCCGCGTGGGCGTGGGTCTCCAGGATGGCTCGAAGCGTCAATCGCTCTTCTTGGAGAGCCGAGAGGACCTCGTCCGCGGAGGTTGTCCTGGTCTGTGAAGAGAAGACGTCGTAGTCGAGGACCGGGTCTATGATGAGCGCGTCGCGCGACTCGGGGTCCCAGACGAGGTAAGTCAGGGTTGAGGTGTCCTCGTGGTAGAAAGCCCGGACCAACGGTCCCGCGTCTGTGAGCTCCATCGCTATCTTTAAAGCACGCCACGTGCCAAGCTCCAGGGGAAGCAATCGAGGCGCGCCCGGAGGAGGCTTTCCTCACCCCAAGATGGCGTTTTCCTGGTACCGTGGAGCCTGGAGGTTGGACTATGAAAGTAGGAGTCTTCGGGTCAGGTCAGGTCGGTCAGGTGCTCGCGGACGGGTTTCTGAGCCTGGGTCACGAGGTCATGCGGGGCTCAAGAGAGCCCGAGAAACTCGAAGCTTGGCGGAGCGGCGCGGCAGTTCGGAATCAGGGCACCCCTTCGATCGGGACGTTCCAGGCCACGGCCAAATACGGCGAGCTACTCGTGCTCGCCGTCAAAGGAGCGGCCGCCGTCGCGGCGCTGAAAGGCGTCGACCCTGCCTTTCTGCGCGGCAAGACCGTCCTCGATACGACAAACCCCATTGCGGATGTGCCGCCTGTCGACGGAGTCATCAGCTTTTTTACGGACGGTCAGCGCTCGCTCATGGAAATCTTGCAGGATGCCTTCCCCGAGGCCCATTTCGTGAAGTGCTTCTCTTCGGTGGGCAGTGCCCTCATGTTCCAGCCGAAGCTTCTTTCGGGTCCCCCCACGATGTTCATTTGTGGCAACAGCGAGCCAGCAAAAGCACAGACGCGCCAGATTTTGACCGACTTCGGTTGGGAAACCTGTGACATGGGCACGGTGGTCGCAGCCCGCGCCATCGAGCCCCTTTGTGTTCTCTGGTGCATTCCAGGATTTCGCACGGGCTCCTGGACGCACGCCTTCAAGCTGCTGTCACCAGGCTGAACTCAGCTAGCTGATGCCGCGCGGAGCATGGCTTCGACCTCGGGCAGATCGAGATCGAGGCGCTCGCCGAGCCGAAGGCGGCGGGCGCTTTTCAGTCCCGCTACGATACGCTGAATTTGCGCGTCTGTGAGGGAGAGCTCACGAAGTTCCGTCGGAAGCCCCAGGGAGCGGAAGAACGACACGATGCACCCGAGGGTGAGGCGCGCTACTTCCTCTTGTTCCCCTTGGAGCCCGAAGATCCGGGCGCCGATCTGAGCCAGGCGCTCCTTCTTCTTCTCGAAGCGCGCCTGGTACACGAGCGGAAGCAGATAAGTCAGCGTGTCGGCATGCTCGATACCGAGCAGCGCCGTGAGCTCGTGTCCGATGAAATGGGTTGCCCAATCTTCCGGTGTCCCGGTCGCGATCAGGCCCCCTTGAGCGAGGCTCGATGCCCATAAGAAGTTCGTGAGGGTCCTATCGCTGATCTCCTCGCGGCTGAGCTCTTCCCCGACAGAGAGAAGGGACTTGAGGAGGGACTCGGCGAGGTGCTCTTGGACGATGGATCCGGTCGGGTAGGTTGCGGTTTGCTCGAGGACGTGCACGAAGGCGTCCGCGACGCCGCGGGCGAGGGCATTTCGCGGCAAGCTGCGGAGGAGCGCCGGGTCGAGGACAGCGAACCTTGGGACCGTGCCCGGGTGCATGTAGACGAGTTTCTGTGCCGTGCGCGCGCAGCTCATGGCGGCGATGCCGTTTGACTCGGATCCTGTCCCGGCGCGGGTGACGACGGCACCCACGGGCAACGGGTCACTCGGTTTTTTTCCCCGCGTGAGAAGAGTGATGCTGTCCTCCTCGGCTCGCGCGGCGGCGGCGACGAACTTGGCGAGGTCGATGACCGAGCCGCCGCCGATCGCCAAGATGAACTCGGCGCCGAAGCTGCGCGCGCTCTCAGTGATCGGATCGGCGTCCTCAATGGCCGGATTGGCGGGGACGCCGAAGTGCTCGAGGTACTCCCTGCCGGAGAGCGCCACGCGGACCGCGTCGAGGGCGCCACTCGTCTGTGCCGAAGCGCCAGCGTAGATGCACAAGATCTTCTTCCCTTGCGGTACGAGGGACGAAAGAGCCTCAAGCTGACCGGCTCCGACGAGGAGGCGGGTAGGAGCGTGGTATTCGAACGGGCGCATGGTCTTCGATCCTCTCTCCGAGAGCCCGCCATCCTAGCGCCGGAGCGGCGAAAGAAAACTCGCTATTCCCAGAGAAACTCACGTGCGCCAGCGAGCGCCGGCTCGTGCTCGAGGAGCGCCTCGTGCTCAAGGCCGGGGAATTCCACATAGGAGCTCGATCCCGTCCGACTGAGGGCCTCTGCGACGGCTTTGCCCTGCTCAGGGCCGTGAAATGCCTCGTCGGCCGTCCCCTGCAGCACGACGCTCCGAGACTTCACGAAAGGTAGGAAAGGCGCCATTTGATAGTCGTCTCCGATCCCGAGACGTGCGAGAGGCGAAGGACGGATCATCACGAGATCATAACCTGGCGCGAGTAGCGTGAGACTCGAAGGGCCTCGCCCTCGTTCGCACAGCTCCGCCGTCAAACGTGCCGCGAAGTAACCGCCGATCGAGAAGCCGATGACGTGAACGCGCTCAGGAGTCACTCCGTGCTGAGCCTGGAGCGCTTCGACGATGGCGATGTTGTCCTCGGCGATCCTATCGACTGCGGCGGAGCCGGGATTGCCGGAAAAACTGCGATAGGAAAGAGCAACGAGATGAGCATCGTGATCGGTCCGCAATGCCTCGAGGACTTGCATGCCGGTCTTGAGCTGCGTCTTGTCGTTGCCAGGGAAATAGAAGAGCCACGGTGCGTCTTTCGCTCGCCCCTCGGTGCGAGCGACCTTTATTGAGATGTCGGGGGCGACCGTGAGGGTCTCGAGCTTCCAGGATGAGCCGCGGAGAGCAGCCTGCTCTTCGTCTCGCATCGGTCCGCTCGCGTAGAGAAACCTATAGCGTTCCCGGCCGAGCGTGCGCTCCCTGAGGCCCGAGACCTCGAAGAGCGCCCCGAGTACGAGAAGCCCCGTGACTGAAATCAAAAACAGCCTCTTCATCGCTTCACGGTAGCGGGATTCCCCGAGACGAAGGCGCCTGTGGGCACGTCTTTGTTCACCATGGCTCGAGCGTCGACCACCGCACCCGCTCCGACGCGGATCCCTGGACAGATCAAAGCTCCGGGTCCGATTTTCGCGCCGCTCTCGATGGTCACTGGTATGCGCTGCAAGGCTCCGGCACGGTGTTCCTTGGGGCCGATCTCGTGAGTGCTCGTGAGGATCATGGCACCTTCGGCGAGATGGACATCGTCTCCGATTTCGATGTGTTCCTGGAGATCGAGGACGACTTTTTCTTCAATGAGACAATTGCGACCAATGCTCAGATTCCCGAAGAGGCGCGGACGGCGGCCGTTCATATAGGGCAGCGTGAGAAGACGCGTCTCGGGGCCAATTGTTGCTCCAACGCTGCGCAGCCATTCAGCGCGCATCTCCGGCGTGGCGTCGGGAAAGAGCAGAGCAAGCAGGCGCAGCCAAAGGAGCTCGAAGTGGATCCCTCGAGTCTCTTCCCAAATGACGAGCTTGAGCTTGGCCTTAATGCTCTCGTCGGGATTTTTTGAAGCGGGCTCCAAATTGGTCCTCCGTGACGATCTCCACTGCGCGTGGGATCTGGTAGGCGGCGAGGCGCGAGCGACAGAAGGCGAACATACGCACTTTGAACTCAGCGAGGGGCTCGGGTTCGATCAAGTTGAAGCGAGCCGCGACCATCTGCCCTGTCATCGGGTTTGTCTTACCGAAGACGCTCACATCGCGGACGTTCGGCATTTCGAGCAGACAGCCCTCGACCTCCGTCGGGTAGACCTTCTGGCCTCCAACGTTGATGAGATCGGTCTTCCTACCGAGGATTCGGAAATAGGGGCCATCGACCTCGACTGCATCCTGCGTGTTGAGCCAACCGTCTTCGTCGAACAGATCTGGGGCGTTCAGGTAGCCGAGCATGGCCGTCTCGGCCTTCACCCAGAGGATCCCGTCGCGCACATCGACCTGGAACCCGTCCTGGTTGAACTCGATCCATGGCGAGCTCGAGTCCTTCGAACGTGACCGCAAGACGCCGAGTTCGCTCATCCCGTAGGTCTGGACGAGAGCAACGTCTGGGAACGTAGCGTGGAGCCGCGCCAAGGTTCCCGCAGGCATCGGCTCGGTGCCGTAAGCGATGACACGCAAAGAGCCGAGGTCGTGCTTTTCGACGAGTCCCGAGATGAGGAGAAGATTCAGGAAGGTCGGTGAGGTGGGTAGGGTGTGCACACGGTGGCGCTCAATCGTCTCGACGACGGTCACTGGGTCGCGTCGAGCGACTGTGACGAGGGTGCCGCCGCTGGTCAGCGTGCTGAGGAGCGTGTCTACACCGCCGATGTGATCGAACAGGAGGAAGCAGAGCGTGACCTTCTTCTGGCGAACCTTCTCGAACTTCTTCAGAATCTGGGCGAAGTCGTGGACAATGCCCTTCGGCTGCCCCGTCGAGCCGGAGGAGAAGATGACGAGGCCGGGTGAGCTCCGCGCCCTGAGCTTCTCGAGGGTCTTGTTCACGCGGGTGACCGGGCGAAGGTCATGCACGGTGGGTCCGTCTTCCTCGTCGAACTCAAAGAGCCAGCTGGCCTCAGAAACATCGAGACAGGCGTCCCTGTGGGCGCGCATCTCGCGCACGAGCGGCACAACGATGGCTTGGGCCTCGATCAGCGCCAAGATGAGCGCTGTCGCGCTGCGCGTAAACGCGCCTTCGACTGCCACGACGTCGCCTGCTCCGATTCCGCGCCTCTCGAGCTCAGCGCGGAAACCCTCCTTGCCTTCGAGCAGCTCTCGATAGCTGGCGACGCGCTCGCCCGAAGCCGTCGGGTAAACGAGCGCCTTGTCCTCACCAAAGGACTTGAGGCGCTCGAAAAACCAATCGTACAAAGCGCCTCTCCTCTCAGGTAATGCCGCCGAGATAGATGACCTGGCCGGTGATGTTGTCGCTGGCCGGCGAGATGAAGAAATCACAGACGTTCGCGCAGTCTTCAGGAGTCCCGAGGCGCTTGATCGCCAGGCCGTTGACCACTTCGTCGACCTTCTCTTTCGGGACTCCGCGGATCATGTCGGTCATGATCGGAGTTGCACCGAACGAGTTACAGGTGATGCCCCACTGGCCAAGCTCGAAGGCCAAGATACGCGTGAAGGTCACGACAGCGCTCTTCGACGCCGCGTAGACCGCCTCACCAGCGAGCGCGATGGGCGCGACGATGGTTGTAAAATTCACGATTCGTCCCCAGCGCTTTCGCATCATGACCTTGGCCGCCTCCCGGCAGACGAGCATGGTTCCAGTCACGTTGACCTCGAGCATGCGGTTGGCCGAAGCAGCGGGCGTGAGCAGCACGTGATTCATGCTGGCGATCGCCGCGTTGTTCAGGACCACATCGAGTCGGCCGTGGCGCTTGACGATATCAGCGACCATCGAGCGCACACCCTTTTCATCGGCGACGTCTACGAAGTGGTGATGGTAGTTCGGACTATCGATATCGCACTCTTTCCGACTACAGCCTTCAACGAAAAAGCCCTGCTGAATATAATACTCAGCTAAGTACCTACCGATTCCCTTGCGAGTACCGGTGATGAGCATGACCCTCTTTTCGGCGGTCATGCGGCTTTCGCCTCCTCGATCGTCGCGATGACGTGTGCGGCGAGGACTCCTACGGTCCGGAAGGGGCTGTTCTTAGCGGACATTGCCTTGTCGTTGGCCAAGATGACGGAAACGCCATGTTCTGCTTCGACGATCTGCTCGATCTCGACGATGAGCGAGACGACGCCGAGCGAGTCGATGATCGCATCGGGCCCAACGAGCACGCTCTCGGCGCTCAAGTTCTCCGGCGAGGATTCGCCGATCTGATCGAAGACGCTTTGAACGGCTCTCAAGACGATTTGCTGTGCTGTGTTTGCATCCATGGCTACCCGATTTCTTGTTCTCGTTTGCTACTCTTGACTGTCAGCCCTGTCGCCAGTTGGCGATCGAGACCTTGCGGTTGCCGACGACGAGCAAGTTGGCTCCGACGTCGCTTTTTACCTCCGTGAGCGGACCGATGATCGTTCCGGGACCGATGGTTACGCCGGGATGGATCGTCGCGCGCGCACCGATCCAGGATCCGCTCCCGATCCGGATTGGCTCTTTGGCGAGAAAGGACACTTCGTGCCCTACGGACACATGATCCTCGATGATGAGATCTGCTTCGAGCACGAAGCGACAGCGGACGTTGAATCCGCAGAACTCACCAATCTGGAGGTACTTCCGCGCGTCTCCTTCGAAATGGGGCATGCCCCAAAAACAAGACGACCGTCCGAGACGCAGTCCGAGAGCGCGCAAGGATGTCGTCATGATGCGCGCGCCGACGAAAGACGGCAGACATCCGAAGATGGACTCAAGCGCGCGGAGAGCGAGAGGCGTCGCCTGGTCGCGAACCGGTACAGGGTACGGCTCACTTTTTGCGATCCCGGAATTCACTCCGGGGTAGCTTAACGAAAGGCGCACGAGCTCTCCACTCTCCATTTTACTTTACTCTATGTTTTGAATGACCGACACCACCACCCCATGTACGTAAGCAAGTGTCGGTCCAAGGACCTGAGCGTTCTGGTGCACCCAACACGCGGAAACCGCTAGGAAACCCTGACAGCCTGAGGAATACTTTCATGCCTTCTCTTCGCCTCTATCAAACCGAGTGGTGCCCCTATTGCCGGATGGTCACTCGTGCCGCAGACCGTCTCGGAATTCGCTTGGAGTTATTGAGCGTCGATCGGGATCCGAGCCTCCGTCAGATGCTGGTGGCGAGGCGTGGCAGGGGGACTGTACCGGTCCTTGGAATTCCAAGGCCAGAGGGAGAGGAGCTGCTCGGGGAATCGGCCGACATCATCGCCTACCTCGAGACTTTGGCCCCATCGGGCTCCTAGGCCGGGGCCCCCAGGGTAACCCGCTCGGGGCGGAGGATGGACCCGATTGCGAGGCAAAAGGGAAGCGCGCAGGATGCGCGATTCGTATGGCTCGCGTCGTGCACCGTCACCTTCGTATCTATCTCCCGCTGCTCGTCGCGCTCCTGAGCCTTCTCCCCGGGCGTGCGGTAGCCGAACCCGCCTGGGACGACCGGACTGCGAGCGTACCTGAGAGCCTCCGGTCCTGGATCCCTTGGGCGCTCACGGGAGCGGAGCAAGAGCTCTGCCCCCAAGTGGGTGGTCAGCGAGCCTGCGTCTGGCCGAGCAGCCTGCGCATCGAAGCGGAAGAGAAGAGCGGACGCTTCGAGCTCGGCGTTGACGCTCAGGTGGCGATGAAACAGGAGCTTCCGGGAGGGGCAGGGCTCTGGCCTCAGAAAGTGACCATCGACGGCAAGCCCGGGCTCGTGATGAATGAGGGAGGGCATCCTGCGCTCGAGCTCCCTCCCGGGCGCCACGTCGTCCGCGGTGAGTTCTATTGGCCGAGCGTGCCCGATACGCTCCCTCTGAGCGGGAATGTTGCGTTCGTGCGCGTCTCCGTCCAGGGCAAGGAGCTGCTCTTGGTGAAGCGCGACGACTCCAAGGTCTGGCTGCAGGGAGGAGGGCTCGGTGCCGGGACCGCCTCGGAGCAGGAGGGACTCACGCTCTCGGTGTACCGTCGGATCCAAGACGGAGTCCTCATGACCATCGAAACTCGATTGGTCTTCGAGGTCTCGGGGCGCGCGAGAGAACTCTTGCTCAAAGGCCCCTTTGTTCCCTCTTCGGTGCCGCTTCGCGTGAGCGGAGATCTGGCTCTGCGCTTGGAGCCGAGTGGCGATCTTCGGGTGCAGCTCGTGCCCGGTCGACATGAGCTTGTCCTTCTGGCTCGTCCGCTGTCTCCGGACGGCCCGCTTCTGAGCCCCGTTCGTGAGAGTCCGTGGCCTGCGGAGGAGATTTGGACGTTCGCGCCTGAACCTTCGATTCGGTCCGTCGAGCTGCGCGGACTGTCAGGTATTGACGCTTCCCGTACGGATCTGCCGAGCGAATGGCGGAACCAGGGCGCCTATCTGGCACGGGCGGGCGATGAGCTCACGATCGTGAACACCCGGCGTGGCCAGGAACAAATCCCGAGCAACCAGCTCCATCTGCGCCGGACGTTCTGGCTTGATGAAGCAAGAGAGGCCTACACTGTTCTCGATCGGCTCACCGGGGAAATGCACAAGACGTGGCGTCTCGAGCTTCTTTCGGGAGAGCTCGGCAGCGTGCGCGCCGGTGGACAGAGTCAGGTCGTCACTATAGGACCTTTGGGGACACGAGGGGTAGAGGTCCGCGAGTCGCGACTCGATTTGGCGGCTGTTTCTCGCGTCCCGCGCACGAGCTCCCTGGCCGCAGTAGGCTGGTCCGAAGATGTGCGAAGCCTCAGCGCGGAGGTTTATCTTCCGCCGGGGTTCAGTGTTCTCGCCGCCTTCGGCGTCGATCGACCGAGCGGAACTTGGGTGGATCGCTGGGATCTGTTCGATCTCTTCTATGTGCTCATCTTGGCGATCGCGATCGATCGCCTACTTGGTCGCGCCGCGGGCCTCTGCGCGTTCGTCGCCCTTGTCTTGCTTCGCGGAGAGTCGGGGGCGCCTGAGTACTATTGGATGCCCTTGATCGCGCTCGGGGCGCTCGCGAGCTTCTTGCCTGCAGGAATCTGGCAAAGGCTCACGCGTGCGGCGTTCTTCGTAACAGCGCTGTCTCTCACGATTTCGATCGTCACCTTTACCGTCACCCAGGTCCGATCAGCCATCTATCCACATCTCGACCGCGATCAGTCATTCGTTCGGTTCGATGCGTGGCCAGGGACATCTCCCGAGCCCCAAATGGCTGAAATCGCACAGGAGGCGGACAACAAGGAAGGCGGGTCCGGGATGGCTCGGCCGGTGGCTCCCCCCCAGGACATCGAGGAGGAAGCGCCCGTCAAGCGCAAGGTCCAGAGCTCGACGAAGAAGGACATACTGGTGAGCGCGAGCGATCAGCTCAAATACCGCCCCGATGCTGTGGCCCAGTCGGGACCCGGCCTTCCGGAATCAGTGGGCAATTCGTGGCACTTCGAGTGGACAGGGCCGGTCGTGAAAGACCACTCGATGCGGCTCCTTCTCCTACCGCCACTCGGCCATCGCGTCCTGACCTTGCTCCGAGTGCTCTCCCTTCTGGCGCTTTCGGCCCTCGTATTCCGCCATTTCTGGCCCTTCATGGGTCGGTCTCCTCAGACGCGGCCTTCGCCCGGGTCCGTTGCTCCCGCAGCGCTCCTCGCCCTGCTCGCGATCTTCGCTTGGCCGAGGTCCGTAGGCGCTGAGGAACCCAGCGACTCCCGCCTCCAGGAGCTCAAGACCCGTCTGCTGAAGCCGGCGTCGTGCGAGCCAAATTGCCTCAGTGTGTCCGCTTTGAAGCTCGAACTGGGACAGGAGCTCACTCTCGAGGCCGAGGTCCACGCGGGCGCGCCTCTCGCCTACCGGCTTCCCGGTCCGGCCACAATGCTCGCGTCCCCTCGCGTTCTCCTGGACGGGCGCCCGGAAGTGCCGGCCCGCAGAGGCCCGGACGGAGCCTTGTACGTGCGCCTCGAGCCAGGGGTGCATCAGGTGCGGCTCGTGGCTGGCCTCGAGAGCGAACGCCTCACGCTGGATCTCGGCACTCCTCCTGAGCGCGTCACGGTCAAGGCCGCCGGCTGGGTCGTGAGTGGGATCAATGAGCTTGGTCAGGCCCCGAGCGGAGCGCTCACGCTCCAGCGAGAAGCGCGCTTGCCGACGATCGACGGAAAGGACAAGAGCGCTGTCGATAACATTCCACCCTTTTTCATCGTTCATCGCACGCTCGACTTGGCCGTCACGCCGGCTGTTTCGACTGTGGTGCGTCGAGTGAGCGACGCTGGACTCCCCGAGCAATTGCAGCTGCCGCTCGTGCTCGGGGAGCGAGTGATCACGGCTGGACTCGAGACCGAAAAGTCAGGTGTCATCCTCGGCTTCCCCGCCGAGACCACCGAACGCTCATTTCAGTCGAGCTTGACCCTCCCGGAAAAGGAAGGAAGTAACCTCACTCTCCTCCTCCGCGCTCCCTCGGATCAGCCTTATCTCGAGGTTTGGACCGTCCGCTGCGGCATCATCTATCACTGCGAAACGGAGGGCATCGTTCCTTCCTCCTATCTCGAGGATGGCCGCAGCGTGGTCACATTCCACCCGAGGCGAGGGGAGAGTCTCACGATTCGCGTGCACGCTCCGGAGCCAGCGAGCGGCGAGTACCTCACTGTCCAAAGTGCTCACCTCACCACGGTCCCGGGTGTCCGATCGTCCGAGACCACTCTTGGCCTTGCTCTCGAGGTCACTCGCTCAATGGTCCATAGCGTCACGCTCCCTGAACGTGCGCGCGTCGAGCGCGTCACCATCGACGGTGTCTCCGAGGCTGTGAAGTTCACCTCCGGCTCTCTCATGATTCCCCTCCATCCGGGAAGTCCGCGGGTCGAAATCGTTTGGCAGGAGCCGATCGGGATCTCACCCGTGTTTCGAGCGCCCGCTGTGGATCTCGGCGCGGCGAGCGTGAATCTCCGCACCTCCATCACGCTCCCCCATGACAGGTGGTTGCTCTGGGTTGGGGGCCCGGCTCAGGGCCCTGCGCTTCTGTATTGGGGCTATCTGGTTGTTCTCATGCTCGCGGGCTGGGTCTTGAGTCGGCTGCCCTACGCGCCGCTCCGCTTCCACCAGTGGCTCCTACTCGGCCTTGGATTGACCCAGGTACCGGCGGCTGTCGCGGTGTGGACAGCGGGCTGGTTCTTCCTGATCGGTTCACGCCGCCATTGGCCGAAGCTCGGTCGCTTTCTTCACAACTTCGTGCACCTCGGCGTCATCGTCTACTCTGTTACGTTCCTGAGCGCTTTGCTCACGATCGTCTACGCTGGGCTCGTGAGCTCGCCGGACATGGAGATTGTTGGCGCTGGAAGTCATTCAGGTCAGCTCACCTGGTACGTTGACCGAGCTCAGGGGCGCTTCGAGCCCGCCTACATGTTCACCGTCAGCGTGTGGGTCTGGCGTCTAGTGATGCTGGCTTGGTCCTTCTGGCTCGCGACGAACCTGCTCGGCTGGCTCAAATGGGCCTACGCGGAGCTCCGAGAAGGAGAGTTCTGGAAGAGTCGGCCCAAATCTGCTTCTCGCCAGGACAAGAGTGTTGAAGTAGTAGACCCAGCGCGCCCAGAGTCCGCGGGTGACGTTACGCCGAGCGCTCCGCCAGATCAGTCATAAGGGCGCGTGCCTTGGCCAACAAAGTGCTACATTGTACCAAGAAGGAAGAGTGATGAAGAAATTTGCATCAGCAGTGGGACTTGGTTTCGTCCTTTTGAGCGCGCTCGGGTGCTCCGGTACTCAGCGATATGACGTCGCCGGAGTGAACGCGGCCCAGGGAGCTGACGCGACTCTGGAAGTCGATGAAGAAGATCAAGGGACGGTCGGCGTGGCGATCACCGTCCAACATTTGCTTCCCCCCGACCGGGTCCAAACGAACGCACAGCACTACGGCGTCTGGATTCGGCATCAGGACCGCGCTCCCATTCACGCCGGAAACCTCGACTATAATCCCAAAGAGAGAACCGGCTCGCTGCGCGTATCGACGCCGCATCGCCAGTTTAGTCTCAGTATCACAGCAGAGGTGGGCGAGAATCCCGCATTTCCGAGCGACGACGTGGTCTTCCGTCAGGCGGTCTCCGTCGACGATTGATGTGTACTTGGGGCGTGTCGATTTTCGCGCCGTCCTTTGACTGCCAGGGAGCGAGCGAGATCTTCGCCTGCTCCCTGCGCGGCTCTTGGCTTGGAACTCGCCCCAGAAGGCGAGGCTCCCTTTACGCCAGCGCGTCCTTCCGCGGAGAGACCCTGAGGAGCCATTCGAGACCAAACCGATAGTTGCAAAGGGCCCAGGCGCGAGCCCAGAGCCACCAAAGGAGCCAAGCGGCGCCGATAGTGAGGAGCGTCATGGTCGGCGACAGCCGATGATCCAAGCCCCATCTTCCGAAGAGCTCACGGAAGAGAATCACGTGCACCACAAGCAGAGTGAGAGAGCTTCGTCCGAACAGGACGAGCGGGTGCGTGCCGGAGGGTGACGAGAGACTTGAGGCCACGCGCAATATGAGGATGCCCACGCCCGAGAGGCCGAGGATGAGCGCGGGGCTCGCGGGGTAAAATTCTAAGCTCGAGAGCGCGCGCCAGGGGAGCAGTCGAGCGGCGCGCCCGAGCAAGAGCGCCGGCGAACTGGCGCAGAGGGAGAGCCCGAGACATGCGAGGCCGAGCCCGAGCAGAGGCCCTTTGCGATCTGCCCGGTACAAGCGGCCCGCGAGGAGCCCGAGCAACGCCGCTGCGAGCCAGGGGAAGAGCGGAAAATGTCCTTCGAACAAGGCGAGGCGCAAGAGGCCTTTCCCGGTTCTGCCGCTCATCATCGCGTTCGTGAGCTGGGGGGGAGTCTTGAGCCAGATTTGTCCGAGGACCGTCGCCGTGAGCACGCTGAGCGTCAGCGCGCAGAGTCCAGTCATGTCGACCTTGCGGAGCAGGGGAGAAAGGATGAGCCAGACGCCGAGCAGGTGCAGCACGTAGAAGCTCGAAGCGCTGAACCAGCCGGGAGTCAGCAGATTCAGGGCGAGCCCGATGAGCAGGAGGCGGACGCCGCGGCTGAGACTCGCTCGAAAGCTCAGTCTCTCGCTCGCGTAAGCCGCGCCTACGCCGGCGAGCAAGATGAACAGTGGGGCTGCGAGACCGCCGAGCATGTTGAGATAGACGAGGGCGCCGAGCTGCCTCGCAGAGCGCTTGAGATCGACGAGCCAGATCCCGAGGTGTTGCTCGGTCATGAGCAGCACAGCGATCCCCCGGAGCGCATCAAGGCGCGTATCGCGACCAGAAGCTCCTTCTCCCCCCTGTTTTCTTTGGCCCCGGCCCATCACATCCATCGCGTCCGGTCGAGCCTTTAGCTGAATCCGCCTGCCCCGGTGAGCCCCCCTCTCGCCCGAGCCCGATGGTCGCTTCTGAGCTCAAGGTGCAGGGGGTATCTCTCGCGCATCGTCCCTCGCGGGGGGGGGGGGGGGGGGGGGG
>JAEYYX010000128.1 GCA_023428245.1 Pseudomonadota bacterium | reverse complement strand
CCGTCAGGTAGCTCGTCTCCTCCATGCCCGTGACTTGGTGCACGTGCACGGCTCTGTTCCCCTGAGCGTCGTACCGGGTCTTATTCAGCTCTTGGTTGTTTTTGACGACTCGAATCAGCTGGTCGTCTTCGTTCCATGTGAGCTGTCGGGTATCGTTTCCTCGGTAGACCGACTGCGTCTGGTTCCCGTTTTGGTCGTACGTGAAGTCCCTACGGAAGTCGTATTCTCCGTAGCCGATGTTTACATTCTCGTTGGGGATTGCCTCTACGATGAGGTTGGGGGTGTGGGGTCTTGGGCCGTCGTAGAAGTATTTGGCCTTATACATCTGGCCGTGGACATGGTACTCGTCGTTCCAGTTTCCGTTTTGGAGTACCTGCCGGTACGAGACCTGATCCTTGAGGGCGATGTTTCCTAGCTGGTCGTACTCCATGCCCACGAAGTACCGGTGGCGGTTGTTCTGCTCGTTGCGCATCCAGCCGCTGGCCGACTTGAGTTGGTAAAGGTCGTCGTAGGCGAAGAGCTGGCGTGATCCGCCGACGCGCGCCGTTCCGGGCTGGGCGACGTAGGGGATGTTGTTGTTGATCCCGATGACGTTTCCTACGGCATCATAGGCGTACTCGAGCCGCTGCATCGGCTTGGCCCCGTTGCGGTCGGTGAAGATGCTCGCGAGCCGGCGCGACCTGGGTTGGTAGGAGAACGTCGTGCGGACGAAGTTGCCCGAGAGCTGGCGGACCTTCTGGCCGAACTCGTTGTACCCGATATGCAGGAGGTAATCCGAATGGGGGGCCTCGTTCGGGTGTTGCGGGTTGACGACTTGGTTCTGCCCGAAGACGCTTTGGAGATTTCCGCCTTGATCGTAGGCGTAGGTGATGGCCTCGTTCGTCGCGTTGAGCGTGTACTGACCACAATCCGTCTCGTTTTCTACGAGGGGAAAGCGCGTCTTGAGGATCCGGCCAAACGAATCGTACTCGTAGGAGACCTCTGCGATGTAGGGGCCGCAGTGGGGCTCGCGCATGCGGCCGAACTCCATGGCGATGCGCACAGTATTGCCGAGCTCGTCGTAGCCGAGGTGACGGGTGCCCGCCTCACTCTGTTCGAACTTGACCCGACCGGCGACGTTTCCGTGCGCTAGGCCGAACTCGTGAGGCATCCCGTAGTGGTAGAAGCGGTCGGGGCTGTCCGGATAGTCGACCTGGACGAGACGGTTGTACTCGTGGAGGTATCGGACCTTCTTGGATTGTGCTCGCAGTCGCGCCGTTTCCTTGGCTTTGAGGTTCCCGGCGAGATCATAGGACCACTTCGTGAGGCCAGTGTCGGGACTGCTCAGCGAGATCATTCTGCCGAGGGTGTCGTAAACGCTCGAGACGACGTTCCCGCGCGCATCGGTGACGCTGAGGAGCTGATCGAGCGGATCGTACTGGTATCTCGTCGTGAGATCCGGATGACCAGCGCTCGGGTTGTGCTCGACAACCGCTCGAATCGAGCCGTCCTGGTCGCGATAGATCTCCTTGCTCTTGCCGAGCGCATCCAGGACGACCGTGCGGAAACGGCTGGTCGACGATCCAGGCTCTGGCGAGATGCCGTAGGTCGTGGTCATGACGGCTTCCGCCAAGGGCTGGGGCGGCGGCTGCGCCGGGTTCTCCGCTGGCTGCCAGTTCGTCGGGTTCGGGTCGATCGGTGTTCTGATCTCTGTCACTCGATCCAGCACGTCATAGGTCGTCAGCGTCGGATTCAGCTCCGGGAGATTCGTGACGAAGGCGCTCGCGGCGGTCGCACTGAAGCGGGGTTGCCCAACTCGAATGATGCGCCCCAAGCTATCAAAGGTCACACGCCCGCTCACCACGGTCCCCACCTGAAGCGTCGTGCCCGTATCTTGTAGGTGGTCCTTTTTCGTTTGGACGGTTCGACCCAGGGCATCGACGAAGATTGCTGTCTCGATGTAGTCCTGACTGCTCGACGCGGGATAGTTTCGACTGATGTCCTTGTGGCCGGTCACCGCCCCGAGCACACCGGCCGAGCTCATCAGGGTCGTCGGGTACGCATAGGTGATCGTCGGGGCCATGCCGATATCTCTGGGCCCGATGACGGCGGTAAGGCGCCCGAACGTGTCGTATGTGTATTGGCTAATGTTCCGGTTGACGTCGCGCACCTCGTCGACCCCGCCAAAGTAGTAGTTTGGCAAGTTGGTCGCGAGATATCCGAACGAGTCCGTGGTCGCGATGACGTGGGTGTGGATCGACTCATCGTAGGAATAGGCGAGATGGTACCCGGTCGGATCGGTGATCCTTGTAACGTTTCCGTAGGGATCGCGTGCACTTACGGTTCTGGTGCTCAGGGCCCCGTTATAGGCGGAGCCGAGCGCGTCCGTTCCGCCCCAAACGTGGTCACTGACGCTCGTCACCGCGGCTCTCGCGTCGAACGCGGCCGTGCGTTTGCGAAGTATGGTGTTCGTGGAGCTGGTCGCTACGATTTCGGAGGCCCGCACGGCGTAGAGTTCGGACGGATCGCTGCTGCTCGTGTTGAAGGTTTGATAGCTGATACTGTAGATCAGATCATCCGCCGGATCGCCGAGCTCGCCCAGCTTGGTCCACGTCGCCAGGTTCCCGTGAATGGGGTTCCAGGTACGGAGCTCTCTCGTCGTGAGCCCTGCGGTCGAGTGCCCCTCGTACTGAGAGATGGTGCGTTCGAGTTCGGCCGGATGAGTCGAGCCGCTGAGTGGCGCCAGGTTCGACGCAGGTTCTTGATAGAGATAGGTCGTTTCGGTGTAGCGATTGCCCTGCTGATTCCGGAGGCTCGTCGAAACCGGCAGGCCCTTTCTGTAGAAGTCGCTATTGTGGAAGGTGGTGGCGATCGTCGATCCATCGGGACGGGTCGTTACGACCTGCGCATAGCCGAAGGACTCCCGCTCATCGCGGTCATACTTTCCGGTTCGCCCGTAATCGAAGGTCGATCGATAGCTTTGGGTCGGGCCTCCGAACGGATCCGGAACGCTCACTGTGGTCGCAGCGAGGATGAACTGGTTCCTCGGGTTCTCTACGGTGTTTCCGTCTCGACCATATTCGACGGTGATGACTCTACCAGCCGGCCCGTCGACCCTCTCGAGAAGATTCGCTCCGCTCTGTTGGTTGAGGCGGGTGTAGACCTTCCCGGAGCCCGCTTGCTTGAGCACGAAGTCGGTGAAGCCGTCTCCATTGATGTCGTCAGGAGCCATTTCACCGAAGCTTCGACTCTCGCTGTAGGTCGAAGAGACTCCGATGCAGACCAGAAAGCAGAACTGGATCGATGCCGTAAACTGCAGATCGTCGCTGCGATCGAAGCTGAGTACGTCGAGCGACGCTCGCCCGTCATCGCCGCCCCCCGTGCTACCGAAGATGGTATCTGCGAGCACATTTGCTACAAGCCCTCCGACATCATCGCCTCCTGGCTCAGAGGCAAAGATGGGCATCGGCCAAGCCTCCGTCGGGCCGAAACGTTCGCCCAGGTTGGGCCGAACGAGCAGCACCTCGGTGTTCGGGAGTCGTTGCACGTAGTCAGCCGCTCCATCTCCCGTTACGTCGAGGAGCGCTGACACGTCACGCTTCACGCTCACGACAGCGCCCCCCCCGACGGCAGCGCCAACGACCCCCACACTGCCACCAACAGTGCCTCCAATACTCATGCTCGTCGTGTCGCCGAAAGACGGAGAGCCAAGGCTTACTGCGTTCAGATGCCCTAGCTGACTGCCAATCCCAGCAAAGTATTGACCGAGGCCACCGCCACTGAAGAGCGCAGCCTGGCCGGATTCACCGTCCTCGTAGGTGCCAAACCGAGTGAGGTCCAGCTCCCAAGGAACCTCCGGGGCGAGGCTATACCCCAAATTCAGCCGAACCCGCGGGCTCGTTTCCCCGGGAGACCACGAGACATAATCCACGAGGCCATCGCCGTTCACGTCAGCCTGAGTTCGATGGCTCGAGGTTTGTCCGTAGTTCACGCCGACGGAGAAGCCGCCGTTATAGATGGCTCGAATCCCCTTCTTTCCGCTGCCGCTCGCAGGTTTGACTTCCGTGTGTTTGACGAAGTCCGGTGCACCCAGGATCCCCGACACAGCCCCGAGCGGATCGAAGCTTCCTTTCAGGACCCGCGTTTCCGTCCGCGAGAGTTCCTGATCGAACGCGGTCGTCAGCGGACCGAACGATCCCTGGCAGGTGGCCGGCTCACTCGTCGGGTCGAGGGCTCCGAGCTCCGACTGAGTGGCCGCATTGCGGCACCCTCGATTGTACTGGACGCCGGCGGCCGTCACGATGTCGGCCAGGCCGTCGCCATTGACGTCCACGAAGTCCTGGTCTGAGGTCGTGTCGGCGTTAGCCAGTCCAAAGCCCACACCCACCAAGCTGGCCTCGAGACCGTAGTTCCATGTGTGTGAGCTCCGAAGCGCTTGGATGCTACCGGCGGATCCTGGTGCCGACGCGAGTGCGGGGGTGAAGACGCCCGCTCGAATCGAGGCGCCTCCACGGAAGTTCCACGAGGAAACCCCTTGAATGTCGCTCGACCCCGGCATGCCGACCAAGGGCGGCTGTCCAGGCGAAGGCGGCTGGACAATGTTTTCTGCGATGAGCGCTGAGGGGTCAAAAGGCTCAAGTCCGTTCCAATCCCCGTAGAACCACCGATGATAGCCCCCTCCCAAACTGCTCCGACTCTGACGATACTGCACCCAGCTCAAGCCGTAGTTCGTCAGGTCGAGCGCATCGGCGAAATCCCGAAAGACGGGGTCTTCTTCGACGCCCCGTGCAACGAGCGTACCCCCGCTGGCTCCGCTCACCGAGACAATCAGGTCCGGTCCGTTGACGTTGAGACAGGAGATATGCGCTCCTGGCTCGACATCAGCAGTGAGCACGCCTCCTCCCTTTCCGATGAGGGTTCGATCTGCCTGGCAGATCAGGCCGCTTGCGGCGCCACTCGGCGCGATTTGGACTGTGCCGCCGCTCGCGATCAAAAACTCGTCCGCGCGCTCGGTCTTGAAGACCGGAACGGATAGGTTCGTGTCGGACGGCCCGCGAATGATGGCGTATGGCAGAGGACGGTCCGGGAATGGATCGTTCGTGACGCTGCATCGCTGCATTCCTGCCGCAGCTTCAGCCGGATAGGGGCTCAGGTAGCAATGGACGGGAGTCGGTGTTGGCGGCGCGGACGGGTCCGCTGGATTGGGGCGGAAATAGGTCAGGTACTCGACCGTCGCCGACCAGGTCACATCCTTCGGGTCGACCGGCGCATCTGTCTCCGCGACGAACTCGAGCGTTTGATGCGCCCCCAGAGAAACGACGGCCGGGTGGTTCAAAGAGACTGGGCTCGAGACGGCGTCCGCAGGTACGAGCCAGTAGTCTTTACTGGGGTCGCCCGGGTCGAGATCGATCGGAGTGCGAACCGGGGAACTCGGATTCGACGCGTCCAAGATGTACACGCGCAGACGCAGTTCATCAGGCGTCTTCTGCTTCGTGAGCGTCGTTTCAATTCTTACGTCACCGGGACTCGTCGCCAGAAACGCGCGACGCGCCGAGCCGCTCGTACGGAGATCGCTCGCCAAGTCGAAGGTGGTCGATGGTAACCCGTAAGGCTCATTGAAGCTCGACGCCGATGACCCGACGTATTCGATGTGCGGCGACCACAGGACCGATGCGTTGCGTGCTTGGCCGCCAGCGCTCACTCGGAAATAGATCGCCTGTCCGGCGAGCACATGCAGGGGAGTCGCCGGGGGGACGTGGGCGCTCGTATCTCCTGACGGGATCGTACTCTGCCAAAGGTCCGGTGCGCCTTGCCTGTGGATGAAGAGCGCGATCGGATCGCCATCTGCCACCTCACGCGTGGCTGCTCCGGAGATGACGATGTCTCCGTCGAATGGCGCAATCCAAGCCAAAACAGGATCCACTGGATAGCTTCCGGCGGCTAAGTCAGCGGACCACTCTTCGTCGCCGGGGCCAGCAGCACCCTCCCTGGCGTCCGCCCCGCTCGGCACCGAGCGGGGTTTCTGAACGATGTTCTTCTGCATCGTTCCCCAGCTCGTTTCTTGACCAAAGAAGCTCCCTCCGCGGCCAAGGCGAACCAGAATCCTGTTCGTGCCCTCTTCGAGGCGCACCATATCAACGAACCCATCGCCGTTCATGTCGGCTAAGGTCGCCTTTTCTTCCTCCCACGACCGCCCCAGGTGTCCGCTCAGACCCGCGAGGCCAAACGCCGAGGCGCTGGCCGAAGTGTGCCACTCGGTGCTTCGGTTCTTCCCGAGCGCTCCATCCTGAAACGATGGCTCGAAGACCTCCGCACCATAGCCGGGACTCTTATCGGGACGGGTCGTGTCACCCCAAACGCCATACTGGAGCTGTCCGACGGAGTAGGTGGAATGAGTGCTCAGGAAGTCGGCGACTCCATCGCCGGTGACGTCTCGAAACAGCCCCTGCACTGACGTATCCGTGAAGCCTCCGCCTCCGGCAACGCTGAAATTCAAGAAAGAGAACCCGAATCCTCCGCTGACGGTCGCGGACCATCCACTTCCGGTTGAGCTCGTACGAGCCTGACCGGCGAAGGTGCCACTGAGGGGATCGGCGTTCCAAGCAAAGAAGTTCGAAAAGGGCTCGTTTGCCTGATTCCGATAGCTCAGCTCGTGGTGATAAAATTCCGTCCCGTCGCGGCCGTGGTGACGGACGTACTGGAGTAGGGGCTTGCCGAATGCGCCTGTCGTATACTCGAACTGGTAGCTGCGGATGGTTTCGTGTCCGGCGCCAGCCAGGTAGACCACCTGCACGCGCTCGAGCAGATAGCGATCGGAAGTGAGGAATCCGGCGCGCCCATCCAGCGACGAATCGGGGCGCACCAAGAGGTTCCCGTTTCCATCGCTTTGACGATGAAATTCGATCGCGTATCCAGCTGCCTCATTACTCCCGGTTCCTCCGGCCCCCTTGAAATCCGTGTACTCGATGCGCGTCGGATAGAGTCCCACGGAGCTCACGTTGTCGGAAGTGCCGACAGGTGCCGATTCTTTTGAATAGGAGTAGACGATGCCGTTCCCGAACACATCACGCACCTCTTCGAGAGCCCAGCGGAAAATGTGCGCACCATTGCCCGGGTCGTCGAGCCTCGCTGAGGCGCTCCTACCGTAAATGAAACGTGTCCCGTCTTGGCCCGTCACCTCGAAGTGCACGTGACCATCAGGAGACGGGACTCGAAGGATTCTTTGAAATGATCCCTCGACTCGGCGCCGGAACTTCGTAACACCTCCAGCGCTCTCGACTTCCGTCAGCTGCTCTCCATCCAGCAAATACGTGAGCTTTCCAGCGCGCGAACTGTTGTCGCCGAAAGGCGGGTGCGGACCTCCACCGCCGATAACATTATCGTAATCAGGAACGCCATACCGCGTGTCCAGCTCGATCTTCGAGAGACTGAGATCCCAACCTTGACCCACCCAACTGGGCCCGCCTTGGCTCGAATACGTGAGCGCCAAGTTGGGCTGCATGCCGTTTCGTCCAGGCGGAAGCTCCAGGGGGTACTGTAAGACGGCCGCGCCGCTTGGTGACGCGGTGGGCGGACTCATCATGCTCACACCCGAAAGCGGATTTCCGAGCTCCATGTCCTTCATGCGCGTCGGCGTGAAGGATTCCATCCCGGGACCATCCGGAGTCGCAATGGTGGCGTTGATGAAATCGGTGAAGTGATCCGTGAGGCTGACCATGCGC
The DNA here is from genome assembly GCA_023428245.1 of Pseudomonadota bacterium. GTDB lineage: Bacteria > Myxococcota_A > Polyangia > Polyangiales > Polyangiaceae > NIC37A-2. Next base: position 6,615 of record JAEYYX010000128.1, on the reverse strand, counting down.
CCGCCTTCGGGCTCCCCGAAGCGACCCACTGGCTCCCAACGAGCTGTTACTTCGTCATAGTATAAGCCGGTGACGTCACGCTTCCGTCCTGCGGGCGGAAGCGCCTTCTCGTCGTAAGGCAACGAGAGCTTGACCGGCACATTGAACTTCAATCCGTGGGGGCCGAATCTGTACGCCATCTTTCCAGGCGTCACGTTCACGGCGCCCGGACTCATTTCAGGAACGTCGCTCGCCTTGAGTGGTCGGATCGAGAGACGGGTGGGTCGGTCGAGAGCCCCTGCCGGAACCTCGAGCTTCGCCCCGCCGAACTCCACCGTACCACCCACAGCGCCCAGGACGACGGAGTGAGGGGCTCCCACGTCGGCGATCGGGCCCTGCGAACGGTCGACGGCCACCTCGTCGAGGCAGGGTTGCATCGCGAGGCGGCGCTCGATGGGCCGGGTGTCCCCCCGGCCCGTCCCCAGGGCTCGCAGCGTGAGGTGCCACGGAGCGTCCGTACGTCCCTCTGCGCTGTACTCGAAGCTCCCATCCCGCAGCACATCGACTTTTCGATCGCCCACCCAGATGTGCGGTCGATCGAGGCCGTAAGCAAAGCCGCGCACCGTGGCGCGCCCTTCGAAACATTCACCTCGAGCGGGATAGCTCACTACCAAGCCGCCCGAGGAGCCCCCCGGTGTCTTCAAGCCGGAGACCACCACTTTGGCAACGGACCCTGGATCGGCGTCTTTCGAGAGACGAACGCCGAGCCCGCGGGTCGTACCGAGCACGGTGCTCACGTCCGCTCGATGCCACCCCGGAGGGAGCGAAGATAGATCGAGCTCGAGCCGCATCGCCGGACTCTTCTTCGACCCTCTCTCCGCTTTGAGTCCGCGCTTCGGGCCACTCTGCGCATCGGCTTGGGCCGATTCACCCTCGAAGAGGAGCTTCCCCTTCGATTTGGCAGAAACGAAGAAGGCCACTTCCCCTAACGAGACGGGGACGTCCCAGTCGAGGCGTGCGTCTAGCCTTCCGATGTGTCCATCGTGACCCGACGAAATCACGTGCTCGATCGCGCCTTCGGGCAAGGTCACGATTCTCACATCCCGCACCCGATACTCGCCAGTCACATGAGGGTCTGCGGGATAGAATTCGATGGTGTTTTCGTTGTCGCGCAAAGCAGCAACCGGCACCTCCTCGACCTGCATACCCCCTGGTCCCCATCCACTCCTCTTTTGGCCACCCAAGAGCCCGATGCCATTCAAGGACCGGCCCACAGCCACGAAGTGGGGCGCCCCTGCCAGCTCATAAACCAAGAATGCCCGTCCGACGCCTTTCAGCGAAGGCACATGGACGCGGACCCTTGCGGCGAGCTCCGTCTGCACCGCTGCGACAGACACCCGCGCGTCGCTGGGAAACGCAGCATACGTGGTACCTCCGGCCAAGTGTCCGAGATGGAGCTGCGCGGCGTAATCGGCCGCCCCCCCACTAGTCCCAACGGATGAAGCGCCAACGAACCCGAGATCTCCAGAGCCATCTCCCCCCTCCCCTTTCAGCGCTAAATCGACGGAGCTACCGCGAGCCCAAAATGCGATCTCGGGCGGCGCAGTGGGGCCACCCGGTATCCACTCGAGTTCGACCACATCCGTGAGAACCGGCGCCGCGAGCTGGGCCTTTTGCCATGTCGGAGCGGAGCCCGCTGGAACCTCGCCCATCGTAGCGTCCGCGTCAGCGGTCTCCATCAGGGTCGAGCTCGCGCCCAAGCCCGTCCCCGCTGAGCCAAGCGTTCGGCTGCTATCGCCTCCCGCGAAGACTCGGAGCTGCCCCACCGCCCCCTGCCACGCGCTCACACCGTCAAGCCAAATAGGCTCCGAGAAGAGCGCTCTCCAACGAATTGGACGACCCTCCTCTCCGGCGTACACGGCGTCACGACGGCCATCCAGCATCTCCCAGCCGGGCGCGGACACGTTCTGCTGCTCGCCCGCGGACTCATCAGCGCGTGCTTCTCGGGCAAATTCCAATCGAGAAAAAGACCGAGGACGCACCACTGACAACATGCCATCAGGCGCAGAGGATACGTCTTGACGAAGACGCCCGCTGCCCCGCAATGGCATGGCGGCCCGCTGCATGAACGCTGCCTCACTCGACCCTCCGCTTCCGACGGAAGCTTCGTCCCGTTGGTCGGACGATGGGCCAACACGTGCCGAAACCTTCCGAGCATTCGCGACTCGCATCTGCAATGGATCGCCCAGCGCAATCGACGGCAGACAAAGAAGAGCCAAGCATCGTCCAACCCAAGGCAACACTCGAAACATCGTTCACTCCAAAGTGCAGCGGGTGCGGGAGCTGGTCCGCCGCAGTTCGCATCATCAATTTTCAGCAAACCCTGGCCTCTACAGCCGGTTCGCCCCCCTGCTCTTACGTTCCGACCTCACGCCTCACGACGCTCAGCTCATCTGGCTATTACGCCGCCTCCACACTTCGAGTCAACGATCAACTGAAGCGGACTCCGCAAATTCGTATCACACAATACAAATAAGGTAGGCGCGCACGTGAGCGCCGGAAGATTGAACCCAATTCGATCTCCCCACCGAAGAGCAGTCTTGCATTTCGAGTTGAAGATCGGGTAGACGTTGCCGAAACGGGGGGAGCGTTGTCGAAAGTTCGGGGGCACGTCATGCGAGCAAAGTTCGTTTGGGCCATAGCGTCATTGGGGGTGAGCCTCGCGTGCGACGACCAAGGGGGCTCATCCGTCACCGATTCGACGCGCGAGCTCCTTCAGCCCGCCGTGGTGGCGCCGCTCGGAATCGCTTCCTGCGATGCTTACCTCGCTCGCTACGAACAGTGCATCCAGACCGGGTATCCGGCTGCGACCCGGACACAAGTCCTTGCCGGGCTGAAATCCAACCGTGACGCGTGGGCGGCTCTTCATGAAAACGATCCGTTCAAAAAAGAGTCCCTCGCGCGCATGTGTGAAAGCGCGCTCCGCACTGCGGAAACTGAGCTATCCGCCTACGGCTGCAACTGGAGCGGGAGCCCCGGAGGCGGCGGGACTAGCTCCGGCGGTGCTTCGTCGGGCGGTGCTTCGTCGGGCGGTGCTTCGGGAGGGGGTTGCACGGTGGGAACGGCGCTCGATTTGGGGGCGCCCGGTGCTGTCAACGTCGTCGCCAGGAACGCATGCGTGAAGGTTCAGGCGGGCTATCCGTCGTGGTGGGGCACACGAAACATGCAATTGCAGGTGCAGAGCCCGGGAAGTTATCCTGCCCCCTTCACCTGGTCGAACAGCTGCAATGGGACCTCTGGCTCGAACTCTTTCACGGGAGACTGGCAATCCCGAATCATCGGGCCGGTGAGCCAGAACTGCGCTACCCTGATCTCTTTCACTGGCGGCAGCTCAGGCAACGTCCGCCTGGTGTACTACGCTCAGTAGCGAGAGGTTTTGAATACACTTGTTCGCCACTGGATCGCCTTAGATTGCCTCCAGCTGCGCGAAACGACGCATTTCTGCTCTGATGCGGGGCTCGGACCGGCGCGGGTAAGTTCCCTCACGCGCACAGCGCAGGCTTAGGCTACCCCGCCATTCGGGCGCTCGCAGCCCTGCACCCGCCCCCTCAAACAATCGGCAAATAAATGTCCGTGATCTGCTCGTGTTCGAGGACCTCGGGCATGCGCCGGACGTATTCGAAGAAGACGGGGAAGTCGCGGAGCTCCTCGCCGCTCTCCGGGAGCCATTTCTGGTACATCTCGCGGACGACGGGGGTGATCGCGTCGGTCGATCCCTGGTGACGGACGACGGCGTAACGCCCCTCGGGAATGATCTTCTCCACGACGCCGAAGTCGTTTGGCTCAAGAGGACGACGGAGCTCTCCACAGACATCAAAACGGAACATGTTCGGGTCGGTGTTCTCCGGATCGTCGTAGGCGATGCCGAAGGTGCGCGCTTCACGGACCGGAGAACAGGAGCTCGCCCGGCGCCACTCGATGAATTTGCTCACTGTCGAGAAGATGGTGTGCTGGGGACCGCGGTGTTCTAGCGCCGCCACGCGGATCATGGGGATCGTCTTGATTTCGGGATTCATGGTGCGTTTTGTTGTCGACATTCCTGCGCAGCGGGCGATCCGTCGGACGGAGCCAACATGGGAGGATCGTCGGATCCATGGTCGCTCACAGCGCGCCTCATGTCCAAACCTCAAAGCTGATCTTCTCTCTACGATCTCACCGTGAGACTTCCCGGAGTTCTCCTTGTTCCGGGGACCCTCCCGACTAGACTGGCCGCACATGGACGGCCTCCCGTTACCTCGTCCGCTCCCCTCATGGTTACGTGATGGTGGGACAATGGGGGATATGGTGGCGGAGTTCGATTGGGCGGAAACGCCCCTCGGACCGATCGAGAGCTGGCCTGAGAGCCTGACGACCACCGTGGGCATCATGCTTCATTCGAAGCAGCCGATGTTTCTCTGGTGGGGACCGGAGCTCATTCAAATTTATAACGACGCCTACGTGCCGAGCTTCGGTGTCGGGAAGCATCCGCGCGCCCTCGGACAGCGGGGCCGCGAGTGTTGGGTAGAAATCTGGCCCATCATTGGACCCCAGATCGACGACGTCCTCACCCAAGGCAAGGCCTGCTGGTTCGAGGATGCGCTCGTTCCAATCTTCCGCAACGGCAAGATCGAAGACGTTTATTGGACCTACGGCTATTCCCCTGTCTTCGATGAAGCGGGGACTATCGCCGGCGTCATGGTCATCTGCAGCGAGACGACCGCCCGCGTCCAAGCCAACGCAAACAAAGAAGCGACGCGCGTTCTCGTCGAACAAGAGCGCGAGCGCCTGTTGCGCTTCTTCTCCCAGGCTCCGACGGGGATCTGTCTGCTCCGAGGACCGGATTTTGTCTTCGAGTTCGCCAATCACCAATACGAACGCCTGGTCGGGCGGCGCGATCTGGTCGGAAAAGCGCTGCTCGACGCGCTCCCAGAGCTTCGAGGCAAAGGTTTCGATGACCTGCTCCGGCGTGTGGTCGAGACCCAAGAGCCCTACTATGGCCACGAAGTCTTCGTCCAGCTCGCTCGGGAGGCGGACGAGGGGCGAGAGACCCTCGAAGACGTCTATTGCACATTCATCTACAGCCCCATGCGGACCATCGACGGGACCGTCGACGGAGTCAGCGTATTCGCCCTCGACGTCACAGGCCTCGTGGTGGCGCGCAAGGAGGTCGAACAGCTCGCCGCCAAAGTACAGAAGAGCGAAGGCGAGCTGCGCGCCCTCGCCGAGTCCATGCCTCAGCTCGCCTGGTCGGCGGGGCCCGACGGCGCCATCGATTGGTACAATCGGCGTTGGTACGACTACACGGGCAAAGACCCCGCTTCAGCCGAAGAATGGAATTGGCATCAGGTGCACGATCCTGAGGTTCTCCCCGAAGTGACCCGCCGCTGGCAGCAAGCGATCACAACCGGTGATGACTTTGAGATGGAGATTCCGCTTCGACGTTCGGACGGCGTCTTTCGTTGGCACTTGGCCCGCGCCGTGGCCTTGAAAGATGAAACGGGAGCCGTGACTCGCTGGTTCGGGACGAACACCGACGTCGACGATTTCAAGCGCCTCGAGGCGGAGAGCGCCCGCCTGCTGGAAGCGGCTCAGCGCGACCGCCGCGCCGCCGAAGCAGCCAGCTTGGCCAAAGACGAGTTCCTCACGACCGCCTCCCACGAGCTCCGCACGCCCCTGAACGCCATCTTAGGCTGGGCTCGGCTGCTCCGAGCCGGTCAGCTCGACCCAAGCGCCTACCTCAGGGGCATCGAGAGCATCGAGCGGAACGCCGCCGCCCAGGTTCGCCTCGTCGAAGACATTTTAGACGGCGCCCGCGTCATCACTGGCAAACTTCGGCTCGAGATCCGCCCCCTCGACCTCACCCAGCTCGTCCGGGCCGCCCTCGACGCCGTGCGGCCGGCCGCCGAAGCCAAGAGCATCACGCTCTCGACCGAACTCGATCCACTCGCCACGCGTATCTCGGGCGATCCCGAGCGTCTCCAGCAGGTCATCTGGAACCTTTGCAACAACGCCATCAAGTTCACGCCCAAGGGCGGCTCTGTCACCGTGCGCCTGAAGCGCGACGGCACCGACGTCGAACTCACCGTCAAGGACACCGGCCTCGGTATCGCGCCCGAGTTCCTTCCTCACGTCTTCGAACGCTTCCGCCAAGGGGAAGGCTCGACCACCCGCCGCTTCGGAGGTCTCGGCCTCGGTCTCGCCCTCGTCCGACATTTCGTGGAAGCCCACGGCGGCAGCGTTTCCGCCGAGAGCGACGGAACCGGCGAAGGCGCGACCTTCCGCGTGCGCGTCCCGATGCAGGCGGTCCTTCAGCCCACCTCTCCGTCCGACCGACCTTCCCCGGACCGCAGCTTCGCCGTCTCTCCTCAGAACAGCGACCTCTCCGGGATCCGCGTGTTAGTCGTCGATGATGAAACGGATGCCCGAGACCTGGTCGCGACGGTCCTCCGAGGTCGGGGCGCCGACGTCCGGCTGGCAGGCGACGCCGACGAAGCACTCGCCGAGCTCGGCAAAGAGATGCCCGACGTGCTCCTGAGCGACGTGGGCATGCCGCGCGTGAGCGGCTACGAGCTCATCAAGAGGATACGAAGCGAGTTC
>JAEYYX010000115.1 GCA_023428245.1 Pseudomonadota bacterium | reverse complement strand
TTTGCCTGGGCGCGCTCATTCCTGCGCTTGAGGTGGGCGCGCGCCTCTTCGCGTGCGGCGCGCGCCTTCTGCAGCTCTTGTCGAGCATCCCGTTCCGCTTCCGAAGCTCGCTCGCGTGCGGCTTGCTGCGTGTCGTCGCATGCGGTAGCCCCGGCCATCGAAGACAGGATGATGAGAAGAGTTTTGAGCGTGGTACGTGTCATGACAAAGCACCGAAGCAAATCAGGTGCCACAGGCGAAATCGAGTGGGCCTCGCCCGCAAAGCTCACGGCAAGGTACGCAGGGAAGGCTCCCGGTCCCAGGCGCGCGTCTTGGCGGCTTGGATGAAGCGCTCGATGGCGCTCAAGGGGACGATAGCCGCGTCCGCCTCGACGCGGGCAGCGTCGAGCAGGTCCTGAGACTCGGGCGTGAATGCGATCGCTTTGAGGTGTCCGAAAGCGTCGCGAACGAAGTCGACGGCAGCGGCCTCTCGGGCAAGTTTTTCTGCTTCAATCTCGCTGAGAGCCAGGGCGATGGCATCGAACACCACCGACGGGGTGCCCGCGAGTTGTGCGTCGGCTGTTGCCTCTGAGCCATCCGCATATCGGAAACCGCCGAGCCGGAGTGCGACGGTCTTTGTGCGCCCTCCTTCCGCTTCGACACGCTGAACAAGGTTTTCGATCGCGCTCTTGTCTGTGCCTTCCCCGATCAAGATGCCAACCGAGCGTAACGCCAAGGTCTCGATCGCCTTCTTGTGAATGGAAAGAGCATCGGACGGAGGGAGATCGATCGGCTCGACTGCAGGCGGGATCGGGTCCGGGAGCTCGGTGAGACCGAGTTCTTTTCCGACGCGCTCTGCGAGGTCTTCATCGATGTTCCTGAGGTGAGCGACCATTTTGGCACGGACGTGAGGTGTTTCGACCTTGGAGAGCTCGAAGACGAGCGCGAAGGCGAGATGTGCTTGTTCGAGTTCCGTTTGGCTTTTGTAGAAGAGGCGAGCCTGGCTGTAGTGGTCTCGGAAGGTCTCGGAGCGCTGGCGCAACTTGGGCTCGGCGCGGCCGGGCGCTCCAAAGGAAGCGAAGCCGTCCTGCACCTGGCGCGGTGGTTTCGGCGCATCGGGGCCCGGATCGAGAGAGCTCGGCTCGTAGTTCACTCGCCCCTTTGGGATCGTCATCTGCATCCTCCCGTCCCGCTGAAGGTTCGCGTAGGGGCAGCGTGGAGCGTTGATCGGTAGCTGGTGGAAGTTGGGCGTGCCGAGGCGCAACAGTTGGGTGTCGAGATACGAGAAGAGGCGACCTTGAAGCAACGGATCGTCGGAGAAGTCGATACCGGGAACGACGTTTGCGGGGCAGAAAGCGACCTGCTCGGTTTCGGCGAAGAAGTTGTCGACGTAGCGATCGAGCTCAAGACGTCCAATCTCGAGGAGCGGGACGACCTCTTCCGGAATGAGCTTCGTCGGGTCGAGGTGATCGAAGTCGAACTTCTCCGCGTCGTGTTCGCTGAAGAGCTGTACGCAAAGCTTCCAGGCTATTTTTTCGCCGCGCGTGAGCGTCTCGAAGAGCTCTCGCCTCTGAAAGTCGGGATCTGCGCCCGCGAGCTTGACGGCCTCGTCCCAGACCGTCGATTGGAGTCCGGCCTCGGGGCGAAAGTGGAACTTGACGAAGGTCGACTCCCCCGACTCGTTCACGAGGCGGAACGTGTGCACACCGAAGCCCTCGATGTTCGCGAAGGAGCGAGGGATCGTGCGATCCGACATGATCCACATGACCATGTGCATGGACTCAGGGGTGAGCGAGATAAAGTCCCAGAAGTTGTCATGCGCGCTCGCAGATTGAGGGAAACCTCGATCGGGCTCCATCTTTACGGAGTGCACCAGGTCCGGGAATTTGATGGCGTCTTGGATAAAGAATACGGGGATGTTGTTCCCCACCAGGTCCCAGTTGCCCTCGGAAGTGTAGAATTTGACCGCGAAACCGCGAGTGTCCCTCGGGGTGTCGACGGAACCTGCACCGCCCGCGACCGTCGAGAAGCGAACGAACACAGGCACAGGAGCGCCGACTTCCGAGAGAACCTTCGCTCTTGTGTAGTCCTTGAGGGAGTGCGTCAGGGTGAACGTGCCGTGGGCGCCGACGCCGCGCGCGTGCACGATACGCTCAGGGATCCGCTCGTGATCGAAGTGGGTGATCTTTTCGCGCAGAATGAAGTCTTCGACGAGAGTGGGTCCTCGCGCGTGGCTCCTCAGGGAGTTTTGGTTGTCAGCGATGGCGACGCCTTGATTCGTCGTGAGCGTCGGGTCACCGGGGGCGGCGAACTCCTGATGCTCGCCGCCCCGGCCTCGATCAGAGTCAGCCTCGGGTGCGTCCGGTTTCGAGCGGACGCCTGAGGTGCGGAGGTTTTGGACGCCGGGACTGTGAGCAGACTTTTTGGCTGGCATGCGGGAGCGCATGAGCAACCTCTATGCCGAGATGAAGACGCTCCAGGGGTCGGCATTCCCGAGCCAGCGAACTACTCATCCTGGTCGCCGTTTTGTTTTCGCGAAACTCTTAGGCGAGTAGGCGCCCGCCGGTGACTCCGAGGATCTCGCCGTTCACGTAGCGGGACTCGTCGCTTGCAAGGAACACGAAAGGAGGCGCGAGCTCAGCAGGCTGAGCGGGGCGTCCCATCGGCGAATTCTCGCCGAAGTGAGCGTTCTTCTCGGGGCTGAAGGACTGAACCACGAGAGGCGTCCATACGGGGCCCGGAGCGATAGAGTTGACGCGGATGCCTTGTTCGATGAGGGACTGGGCGAGGCCTTTGGTGAAGGTGACGAGAGCCCCCTTGCTGGTGGCGTAGTCCAAGATCGGCGCGCTCGGGTCGTAGGCTTGGATGGAAGAGACATTGATGATGGAGCCACCGGGCCTCATGTGAGGCAGACAGGCGCGCACAAGAACGAACGGAGCGAGGACATTGACCCGGAGGGTTTGTTCGACGCGGCCCGGGGTGAGCTCGTTCAGATCTTCCGTTGCTTCTCCTTGGTATGCTGCATTGTTGACAAGGATGTCGACGCGCCCGAAGCGCTCGACGGTTTTCTGGACGACCTCTTCGCACGCCGACGGTTCCGAGAGATCGGCGCAAATCGCGAGACAGTCTACGCCGGCTTCACTGATGACGGCTTTTGACTCGAGGGCATCGGTTTTCTCTTGTGGGAGGTAAGTGAAGGCAATGTTTGCCCCTTCGCGGGCGAATGCGAGGGCCACGGCGCGCCCGATGCCGCTGTCAGCGCCGGTGATCAGCGCTATCCGGCCCTCGAGTCGACCGTGGCCGCGGTAGGTTTCCACGCCGTAATCGGGAGCTGGATCCATTTCGCTTTCCTTGCCGGGCCACTTCTGCTTTTGCTCAGAGAAGGGAGGAGAGGGCTCAGCCTCGCGGGGATCGAGAGAAAGCTGATGGCGGTCGGGACGAAAATCGGCGATGCGAGACATGATGGCTCGGTTTGCACCGCCCATGCCAGCTGAGCCGAGCGTGACCTCGAGCGGCGCGAGACGTGAGCTCATCGTCTTTCATTTTGACCTCTTGGAGGCGTGGCGCTCCGCCCCACCCGCCCGCGCTGAAAGCATGTGGGATGTGTCGCTTCGCCCCAAAAAAGAGCCGGAACGCTCAGCACCGGTTTGGCACCGCTCCTGCAACAGCCCCGAGAACCGAAGGTGGGGCGCTCCGAGCGTCCCCGCTCGAACCCATCGAACAGAGGTGAACAATATGTATTCGAATCAAACCACGCAGACCAATTCAGCCGACGTCGACCAGCTCAACTCGTTTTTGCGCGGCGAGCTTGCTGCCGTCGAGACCTACGACCAGGCGCTTGACAAGATCGATGACGCTTACGTCCGTCAGACCCTCCGCGAAGCGCGAGCGTCTCACGACCGCCGCGCCGAGCTCTTGCGGCAGCGGATCCTCGTGCTCGGCGGAGAGCCCGCAGAGGGCTCCGGCGTGTGGGGTGGCTTTGCCAAGTTGGTTCAGGGGGGCGCGTCGCTCTTCGGTGTCCAGCCGGCGATCGCTGCTCTTGAAGAAGGCGAGGACCATGGGCGGGACGACTACCGCGCTGACTTGCACTCTCTCTCGCCCGAGACGCAATCTTTCCTTTCGAGCACCATTTTGCCCGAGCAGATGCGAACTCACGATGTGATGAGTTCGCTCAAGCGGCAGCTCAAGGCACGCGCTGCGAGCTGACCGCGCTCTTGCTTTCGCGAGGAGCGAGAGTTGAGGGGGGTCCCTGGCCGAAGGGCCGGGGACCCTCGGCGCTTTGTGGCGGACCTGTTCTCATTTCGCGGGGAGTTGTTTCGTGGAACCGCTTCGCGTGCGGGCCGGTTTCGCAGCCTCGCCGCCCAGAGCGAAAGAATGCGCGCGCGCGGTTCCGTCTACCGAAGCTTCGCGACGGCGATGGCGCCGCCGAAAATGATATGCGATAGGTAGCGGGCCAGCGGTCCCTTCCCAGCTGCGGGGCCTCCGGACCCTTCGAAAGCCACCTCGCCATGACGCGCCTCACGCCATCCATTCCTCGTACCCTTTTCCTCTCTACGCTCGTGCTTTCGGCAGTCTGGGGCTGCGGTGATTCGCTCGGGGTGGGCGATTCCGATGCAGGCACGGGCGGAGCGGACCCCGGCGTTGGGGGGGCCGCGGGTGGTGCGGCTCCTGGGGCAGGAGGTGTGGCTGCGGTCGGCGGGGTCCTTGCGACGAGCGGCGGGACATCAAGCGGGGGTCAGCCTGCCGCCGGGGGCGCCTTCGGGGCGGGAGGCACGAGCGCCGGGGGGGCGAGTGGCGGAGCAGCAGCGAGCGGCGGAGCCACTGGAAGCGGGGGGACCGATGACGGTTCGGGAGGAGCCGCGTCGGGTGGTGCTTCGAACTCCGGAGGAACGCTCCACGTCTTCATGCTCATGGGTCAGTCGAACATGGCAGGCGTCGCCAAGAGACAACCAAGCGACAACAACTCGGACGATCGATTCAAGGTCTTCGGCGGGTGTAACTACAAGGCGGGCGAGTGGAGCACTGTAGTGACGCCGCCGCTCAACGAGTGTCCCGGAGAAAAGGGCTGGAACCTGAGCGACACCGTTGACCCTGGTATCTGGTTTGGAAAGACGCTTTTGCCGAAGATTCCGGAAGGCGATACGATCGGTGTGGTCGGGACAGCGGAGAGCGGGGAGTCGATCAACACGTTCATCTCCGGCGGCTCACATCATCAGATGATCCTGAACAAGATCGCCGGAGCCAAGAAAGCACCGAACGCGCGCTTCGCCGGAATTATTTTCCATCAAGGAGAGTCAGACAACACACAGGCGTCATGGCCCGGTAAGGTTGTTCAGCTCTACAATGAGGTGAAGGCTGCTTGGGGTGTCGACTACGACGTCCCCATGATCTTGGGTGAGTTGCCCGCGGGCGGTTGCTGCAGTGCCCACAACAATCGCGTGCACGAGGCCGCCGACCAACTGCCGAAAGGCTATTGGATCTCACAAAGCGGCACGAACGTGATGGACGAATTTCACTTCGATCACGACTCCGTCGTGCTCATGGGAACGCGCTACGGCGAGAAGATGATTGAAGCCCTCGGCTGGTGACGGGAAAGCGGTTCCAGCCAAACTGAGCTGGGTTGTCGTTGAAAAGTTGCGGCGACCACGGCGGGTGGAGTTCCCGGGAGCCTCTGAGTTCGCCGTGCAACTTGCTGTCCTCCGGACATTGAGTACATGCTGCGCGCGATGGGGTTTTTAGATCGGAAGTTCCGAACGCCAAGCATGGCTCTCACAAGCCTCACCCTTGGGCTGGCGCTCGCTTGCAGCGAGTCGGTGTCTCAGGTGGGTGGGAGCGGCGGTGCGGTTGCATCCGGCGGCGCGCCGGGAGCGGGAGGCCTCTCAGCGAGTGGTGGTGCGCCGAGCGGTGGCGCCCTTGGATCGGGAGGAAGCGCGAGTGGAGGCCTTTCGAGCGCAGGGGGCAGCGACGCGGGCGGAGCGCCGACGGCTGATGGAGGCGTGCAGAACACCGGCGGCCTTCCGAGCGGAGGTATGGATGGTGGTGGCGGGGCGCCGACCGGTGGCGTGAGCGGTGATGGAGGATCGCCGAGCGGCGGTGCACCACCGACGTGTCCCGAGGCAACGCCCCTCACAGGAGGCCAACAGTACTGCTCGAACAGTAAGGGGAACGCGGGGAGCGGCTACGGCTACGAACTCTGGGCTGAAGGATCCGGCACCGGGTGCATGCGCGTGCACGGAGTCGACGCGACCTTCAGCGCGGAATGGAACGATGTCGAGGATTTCCTGGCGCGCGTCGGGCTCGACTACAACCAGAACCAAAAACACACCCAAATCGGCGAAATTAAGCTCGAGTTCGCGGAGACCAAGGAAGAGGTCGGCGGCGGTCTTACGTACATAGGAGTTTACGGTTGGACTGTGAACCCACTTCGTGAGTTCTACATCCTCGACGACTGGGGGGAAGAAAAGCCTGGCGGATTTTCGTCCGACGGGACACCGCGGGACGAGGTGGGGACCCTTGAGGCGGACGGCGAGATCTACGACGTCTGGAAGAAGACGCGCGAGAACAAGCCAAGCATCATCGGGGACGCCACCTTCGACCAATACTTCAGCATTCGGCGCACCGCACGCCAGTGCGGTACGATCTCAGTCTCCGAGCACTTCAGGAATTGGGAACAGCTCGGGCTTCAGCTCGGCAATTTCCACGAGGTGAAGCTGCTCCTCGAGTCGCAGTTCAACAGCGGGAACATCAAAGTGACCAAAGCGAAGTTCACCGTCGATTGAACCGAAGCGGCGCTTTGATCAGCCCATTGTCGAAGAGTCCTCTCCCGCCCGCGAACACCCCGCGCCTCTAGGAAAACGGACGCGCTTTGGGACTCACGCGACGCGCGAGGATCGGCCCTCGAGGACTTGGGCCACCTTGCGCAGCAGCGTCCCTGCGCTGAGCGGCTTCGAGATGAAGCTGAGGCGTTCGTCGATGAGACCCCGCCGCACCGCAGCGTCCTCCGTGTAGCCCGACATGAAAAGGACGAGCGTGGTCGGGCGGAAATTCTTGATCTCGGTTGCGAGGAAGGGACCCGTCATCTGAGGCATGACGATGTCCGTGAGCAAGAGGTCGATGCGCCCTTCGAAATCCTTTGCGAGTCCAATTGCTTCGATGGGTCCGGCTGCTTCGAGAACGCGATAGCCCGCGCGCGTGAGGATGGTCGTGAGCAGGCTGCGGAGCTGAGGTTCATCATCGACCAGCAGGATAGTCCCGCCGGGATGGGCGACGGGGGCCGAGGGGCGTTCGGGGGAGACTGGTTCCGCTTCCTGGACCGCCGGGACGTAGATTTTCAAAGTTGTGCCCTGGCCGGGCTCGCTGTGAACCCAGATGCCGCCCTGCCACTTTTCGACGATGTCGAAGACCGTCGAGAGCCCGAGTCCTGTCCCTTTGCCTGCGCCCTTGGTCGTGAAAAACGGCTCAAAAATTCGGGCTCGAGTCTCCTCGCTCATGCCGTGGCCCGAGTCGGAAACGGAAAGGACGGTGTAGTTCCCGGGCGCAAGCGTGAGCCCCTTGGGCGCGCTGTCAGGTCGATGATAGAGTTGGGAGACATCGAGCTGGAGCTCACCGCCCTGGGGCATTGCGTCGCGGGCGTTGACGACCAGGTTCAAAAGGACCTGCTCAATTTGCGTTGGATCGGCCTTGACCAAGGCGGGGACCGACGCCTGCGTGAAATGGATCGTGATGGTCGCGTCGATGAGGCGCTGGAACATCGGGATCGCTGCCTGGACGACACTGCTCATGTCGACCGAACGCGGCTGTACGAGCTCCTTCCTGCTCATCGAGAGGAGCTGACGAGTCAGAGAGGCGGCCCGTTCCGCAGCGAAGCGGATTTCCTCGATCTCTTGCTGGCCTCCTTCGCCTGAAAGGATCTTGTCCTCCAAGACGTCGGAGAATCCCATGATGATCGAGAGCACGTTGTTGAAATCGTGGGCGACGCCTCCAGCGAGGCGCCCAATGACTTCCATCTTCTGGGCCTGGCGGAATTGCTCCTCGAGTTTTTTCTCATGGGCAAGGTCGCGGGCGACGAGGGAGAAGTGAGTCAGGCCCCCTTGTTTGTCGAAGTGGCAGAGAACCAGAGCGGAGACGGGCCGCGGCTCTGAGCTCCTGCTATGTAGGGTCGCTTCGACCTGCCAAGAGCCTGCTTGGAGGGCCACGGCTTGTCCTTCACGCTGGAAGCGCTCCGCGAATTCCTTGCCGGTGACTTCACTCAGCGCTCGGCTGCTGGACTCTGGGGGCTCCGGGAGACCTGCGAAGGTCCGCCCAGCTTGGTTCAAGAAGACCAGGTGAAGCTCGGGATCGAAGACGCAGACGATGTCCGGGGTGGCTTCGAGGATCTCAGAACGTTGGGAGAGCTCCGCCGCGGCCTGCATCGTGGAGGTGACGTCGAGCATGGCTCCTACCGTACGTCTCGGGGTGGCCGTTTCGCCCTTGCGACGCACGCTGGTTGTCGAGCGTGCGAGGAACCAGCGTGTCGCACCGTCCGGGTGGAGCCAACGGAACTGAACCTCGACCGCGCAGCTGTCGAGGCAGGTCAGGCTCTTGGAGAGTGCATCTTCGAATCTCTGGCGATCGTCGGGGTGAATTTGCCCGAGATACCAAGGGAGGTCGGCGGCAACGTCTTGCTCGAAGCCGACCATTTGGCGGAAGTTGGGCGACCAATAGATCGCATCTTCGGGGCGCGCGGGATCGTGGTCCCAGTCGAAGATGCCGAGCTGAGATACGGCCATGGCCTCGGAGAGTCGGAGCTCGTGACGCTCGACAGCGATCCGAAGCTCTTGCTGTTCGGTCACGTCCAGGACAGTCCCGATCGTGCGGAGCCTGGCGCGCTTTCCTTCCACGTCCGAAAATACGGTGTGACCACGACCGTGCAGCCAGCGCACCGAGCCGTCGCTCTTCCGGAAGACGCGGTACACCATGTCGAAGATACCGTCCCCGTCGGGGTGGCTCGAAGCGAGGACGGCAGCCTGGACGGACTCGGCGTCGGCGGGGAAGGTCTGGCGCGAGATCTCGGTCATGCTGACGTATTCGTCAGGACCGAAGCCGAGCATTTCGCGAAAGCGCGGGCTCGCCCAGGTCTCGCCGGTGCCGAAGTCGTGTTCGAAGACCCCGATCCCCCAAGTCTCGACCGCCATCGCTAGGCGCCTCAGCATCGCCTCTTGTTCTGTCGCTCCCATCCGCGCGTCCATGTTCTGGGTCGGAAACACACCCGTCACACGAGCGTCTGCGGGCGATCTAGCCCGAATCTTGGGCTCGGGCTAGCGGGGGGCGGCTCGCAGGGAACCTGTCTACCTTGGGAATAAC
Source organism: Pseudomonadota bacterium (assembly GCA_023428245.1). Classification (GTDB taxonomy): domain Bacteria; phylum Myxococcota_A; class Polyangia; order Polyangiales; family Polyangiaceae; genus NIC37A-2. The sequence continues at coordinate 27,686 of JAEYYX010000115.1, read as the reverse complement.
GCTCAGTTTTCCGTGAGTCCTCACCAGGAGGGGGACCCGGGTATCGAAGGTGAGCCAGTGTAGGGCGAACGTGGAAGGGCCTCGAAAAGCTCCGTCCTTTTCCAAAAGAAGACTGAGCGGACTGCAGCATCCGTGCTAGTGCGGCGCCGTGCAATTCAATGAACTTGGCTTGAGTGAGCCATTATTGCGCGCTGTTGCGCGCGCCGGCTACGAGACCCCCTCTCCGATTCAACAGGCAGCGATTCCTCCCGCGCTGCTCGGTAAGGACGTCCTTGGCTGTGCCCAGACGGGAACCGGCAAGACCGCCGCGTTCTCGCTTCCTATTCTTCACCGCATCGATCAACTGGCGGGCAAAGAGCCCTGCCTGCGCGCGCTCATCCTGACGCCCACGCGCGAGCTCGCTGCTCAAATCGGCCAGAGCCTCGAGACCTACGGGAAGGATCTCGACCTCTACCACACCGTCATCTTCGGCGGCGTGAGCGAAAAGCCTCAGATCGCCGAGCTGAAGCGTGGAGTCGACATTCTCGTCGCGACCCCCGGCCGTCTGCTCGATCTCATGCAGCAGGGATACGTCGATCTCTCGAAACTCAACATCTTCGTCCTCGACGAAGCAGACCGGATGCTCGACATGGGCTTCATCCATGACGTGCGCAAGGTCGTGAACGCGCTCCCGCGCGTTCGGCAAACTCTCTTCTTCTCAGCAACCATGCCGAGCGAGATCAAGTCGCTTGCTGATCGACTGCTTGTCGAGCCGGTCACTGTCACAGTGACTCCTGTCTCGTCGACGGCTGAGAAGATCGATCAGAGCGTGTACTTCGTGGACAAGTCCTTGAAGCCGAAGTTGCTCTTGAAGGTCCTCAATAACCCGGCATGCGAGCGGGTGCTTGTCTTCAGCCGCACGAAACACGGCGCAAACCGCATCGCGACCGCCCTCGAGAAGGCGCGCATCAGCGCCGCCGCCATCCATGGCAACAAGTCGCAGGGCGCGCGCACCACGGCGCTCGAAGGCTTCCGCAATGGTCGCGTGCGCGTCTTGGTCGCGACGGACATCGCGGCGCGCGGCATCGACGTCGATGGCGTGACCCACGTCATCAACTACGACATTCCGAATGTACCCGAGACCTATGTCCATCGCATCGGCCGCACGGCCCGTGCCGGCCAAGAGGGGACCGCATTTTCGTTTTGTGAGTCTGAGGAGCGTCGTGACTTCCGAGCTATCGAGAAGCTGATTGGCATGAAGGTGATGGAGGTCTCTGAACCGGGGTTCGAGGCTGGCAGCGCACCGGACGAGGGCCCTTCCATGGCTCCGCGTCACCACCATGGCGGACGGCCCCAGGGAGAACGAGGACGCTCCGATCGCGGCGGACGCCCTGGTCAAAGGCCGATGGCCACGGCGGGTGATCGAAGTTCCGAGCGTCGTCACCCTCCTCGAGGGAGGCGACCGGGCAGCGTGCAGAAGGCGCGCTCTGGACCGCCCCGACCTGCTCCCTGATCGAGTCGACCTCCCTCAGAGCGCAGGCGCTTGCGAGCGCCTGCCAAGAATTCGCCCGCTCCGGAGCCTCTGCTGGGCGGGCGTTTTCTTTGAAGGCAGGCCCCTAGGGTGACGATTCAAGGCGCCGGGCGATCACCTTGGCGCTCTTTCGGAATCGTTCGGCCTCCGCTTTGCACGGTGGGTAGCAGGTCCTTCCCCAGCCGCACTTCTTCGGTGCGGTGCTGAGGGCTTGAAGTTGGTGGAGGCTGCGGATGTCGCCGTCTTGTTCAGCTCGTTCGAGCAGCGGTACACGCGCCTGGCAGCTCGGGGCGTATCTGAGGTCGTAGGCGATGAGCACGTTTGCTGCGGCGCGTTTCGTCTTGCGAAGCTCTTGGAAGAGCTCCTTGAGACGGGCGCGATGTTCGGGGCGCTCACTCATGAGCTGGTAGAGGAGCTCAGCCCCTTCGGTCCCCATGTGGTTCCGGACGGCGCTCGCAGCGGCGGCGTAGGGCTTGCCTTTGAGAAGCAGCCCCTTCTTCAGGATGAAGACGACGTCGCTATCCTTGTTCGCCCCGGGATCGAGCTGCAATAGCTCGGAGATCGTCACGAGGGAACGGTCGAGAGTGTCTGCGCGGCTCGCGTAGGCGAGCACGAGCGCCTTCGGGATCTTCGCGTCCTTGGGATATTTCTCCCTGAGAGCCTCGAGAGCCTCGGGACCGTCGTGGATCGCGATGTCGAGGTCTTCTTTGGGGGCGAGTTCGTGCGCGGCAGGAGCTGGCTTCGAGGCGCGCGAGGCAGCGCTTCTTTCTGTGGCCCTCGGGGACGCCTGGCCTTGGCCGTCGGGGGCTGCGGCCGACCCTCCGGGCGCGCTCGGGTCCTCCGCCCTGACCGCGGGGGAGCGCCCGCTTTCGGGTTCCCGGCGCAGGGGAAGAGTGATGAGCCCGAGGCCGAGGACGACGCCGAGAGCCGGGACGACAGTCTGCGTCAGTGTGGAGAGGACTCGGTTCTGCGCGCGGACGAACAGACTCTTGAGGAGTGAGGTGGTGGCAGCGACACTCGCGATTGCGAAGAGAACGAGAAGGAGAGCTGGTTCGGAGAGGTAGTCGCTCGCGATGGGCCTGTTGTGGACCCTGGCCAGAGTGGCGCTCGCCGTGAGGACCAGGAGCGACGAGAGGCCGCAAGCCGCGACCGAAACGCTGAGGGCGCGCAGCGCCTTGGGCACGAGTTCGGCGACTCTGGCGCTGTTGTTCCAAACCCGCCGTTCGAACAAGTAGACAGCGGTCCCGCCGGAGCCGAGGCTGACGATGCCGAGGAATGCGAGCAGGAGCCATTCGAGAAGGCTCGGGCGGAAATGCCTGAAGGTGTCGCCGAAAAGCTCGAGACCACCCAGAGCAGCGCCATAGGCGGCGCATCCCAAGAACACCGAAAGTGCACCGAGCGTGAGGCCGAGGCGGAGCCTCGGGCTCGCCAAGCGACGGGAGCTCTTCTGCTCGCCGCGACGGTTCAAGGGACCAAAGGGTGCGTAGAGGCGGGCGAGCGCTTCTCCTAATTCAGGAGCGCTTTGGTAGCGATCGGCTGCCTGCCGTGCCATCGCCTTTTGGATGACGATCTCGAGTTCGACAGGGACTTTCGGGTTAATGTCGCGGGGACGGGGCGGCTCGCGATTCATGACCGCGAGCACCGTGAGCTGAGGGGTCTCTTCACCGAAGGGAGCTTGACCGGTCGCCATCGCGTACAGCAGCGCCCCAATTCCGTAGACATCCGTGCGGATATCCGTTTCCTGGCCCATGGCCTGCTCGGGGGCCATGTAGCCGGGAGTTCCGATGATGATGCCGGTCTTCGTCAGCTCGGTGTCCCGTTCCATGAAGCGGGACAGGCCGAAATCGAGGACTTTTATCGTCGGAAGCTCGCTCGAGCCTTCCGGGCGGTCGCCCTCGGGTCCGAGGACGAAGATGTTGTGAGGTTTGAGGTCACGATGGATGACGCCTTCCGCGTGGGCGGCCGCGAGAGCACTCGCGAGCTGCTTCCCGATGTGAGCGACGACTTCGGGTGAGAGCGCGCCGTGAGCTTTCAGGTAGGCATTCAGGTCGACTCCCACGAGGAGCTCGCAGACCATGTAGGGCCAGCCCTCGGGCGTCTCGCCGACGTCATAGGTTCCGACCACACCGCCGTGCTCAATGGATGCGGCGGCCTCGGCCTCTCGCTGGAACCTTTGGCGGAGCTCCGGGTTTCGAGCGAACTCCGCGTGGAGGACTTTGATCGCGTAGCGCTTGGCGAAAATGCGCGTGTGGCGCGCTTCGTATACCCGGCCCATCCCGCCCGCGCCGAGCACGCGCATGATGAGGTACGTGCCCTGTAGCGTCTGACCCAGCAGAGGATCGGGAGCGTCCGGGGAGACCTCTTCGCCGGCCCAGGAGTTTTGATCGGAGAGGGAGACATCCGGGATCTCCTCAGGCAGGGGAAAGTGAGGGACGCGGTCTGGCGAAACCGCTTGGTACTTGAGGCTCGGCGGGCGCGTCACGGCCGGCGCTGGCTCACTTTCGGGTCGGTCTCGGCTGTCCTCAGGGGGACGATGTGCTGCGCTGTCTCCCACGGAACCTCACCGGGACCACATCAGAAAATCTCTTGCCAATCGTGCCAGCAGAACGGCCGTATGGCGAGGGAGTTCAGGTAGGTAGATTCGGTTGCAGCTTCGGGCCCAAGGGTCGGTCAGTTTCTCGTCAGTTCTGCGGGAAGTCCGCAAAAATCTCTTCGACGCTGAGCTCGATCGACGCATTCTGATCGCCGGAGCAGTCGAGCAGCTCAGAAGCGAGACCTCCGAACACGACCTCATCCTTGGCCGTGTCGACGACGCTGACCACTAGGGTCGCGGGCCGGTACTCGACAGGGATCGGCTCGACCCAGCGGCAGGCGTCGAACTCTTCGTACCAGCCCCACCACTTCCAGTCGCTCACGCAGTCCCACTCGGCGCCATCCTCGACCTCCGTCGCGGCAGCGCTGACCACCCAAAGATCGGGAGTCTCCTGGTTCGGATCGACCTCTTCGAGCCCCGCATTCGTGAGCGCGGCGCCCGCTTCCATGTTGGCTCGCTTCAAGAGCACTTCCACGTTCGAAGGCAGGTCTGAGCTCTCTTTCCCGCTCAGCGGGGACCGACTCGGGTTCTTGAGCGCGAAGGTCTGATAGCGCCCGAAAGTGATCCCCGGGCGCGCGCGAGCCTCGACGCCCGCTCCACAAACCGCCGCGCCACTCGAACAGCCGGAAAACGCGATGAGCGAAAGGAGCGAGAGCCCGCCCAGGAGTTTCTTCGCAGAGCGATCGGGAGAAGGCATAGATCTCAAAGGACCTAGCTCGCAATGACGATGAGGGCCAAGTTGTCGACGGCCTGTGCTCACGGGCCGAGATAGGTCTCGGAAGCGAGTCGCTCACTCGGCGGGGGCTCGAACACCCGCTGTTTTCGGGCCAGCGCGGGCTCCTCGGGAGCTGGAGGCGGAGCCGAGTCTTCGAGGAGAGACATCACGTCATAGAGGAGATCGCCGCTCGCGAACAAAGTCACACAATGACCAGCGGCCTCATAAGTGGGCATTCGGATGTGCACTCGATGGCCATCCAAATACGTGATCTCGTACCAGCCGCCTCGCGGCGCAACCGGATCGGGGATTCTCTGGATCGAGCTGACGACGGACGGCATGTTCTCGATGCCCCGAATGATGGCCGTCGACTCGACGACCATGTCGTAGGGGGCGTTCGTGATCAGCGTCTTGACGGTGCGGAGATTCTCGAGGAACTGCGGCGCGATCCGGGGATCGTCCCACCAGCGAGCGGGATGTCGACGGGCGTTGCGGACCTCTTCGTTGTCGTCCAAGTGATAAGCGTCCTTAGAGTTGAGAAGGCCGAAGACCTCCTCGAGCTCGAGCGGACGCGGCGCGAACGCGGGGGACTTTCCGTAGGCGAGGAGGCGCTGGTCTGCGTAGAACCACTCGATCTGCTGTGGATCGACGCCGAGAAAATCCTCGAGCGTACCTAAGGTCGTCAACTTGCGCGCGATATCGGCCCAGACGGCGTTCATGTAGCCCCGTGGCTTGTCGCATTGATAGTCATCATAACTTCCACCGCTCAGGCACACCGACGGGTCCGGGCTATTTCGGTCCCATTGCACCCTCCCGAGCACAACCGGCTGGATGAGAACTTGAGCGTTGAACTGCTCCTGGAGCGGAAGCACTTCGCCTCCGTGACAGTTTGTCGTGTTCGACTCGTGCTCACGAATCTTCGAGGTGAGCTCAGGGTCGACGTAAATCCATGATGTTTGTTCGAGGCGCTCCGGGAAGAGCAGGTGCTGAAGCATCAAGGTCGCGCGTGTGCCGCCGTAGCTCTCACCCACCAAGATGACCTGGTTGCAGGCGAGTTCGCTGTGCTTTTCGAGGAAAGCGAGCAGCACTTCAACGAAGACTCCTGCCTCGCGGTCGAGGTCAATCCCAGCGTCTACCTCCGGGCCGTCCGGTGGCGGCAGAGTGTAAGAAAATCCGGTCGAGGGCGCGTCGATGTACAAGACGTGCATGCCGCGCGTCCAAGAGACCGGGTTCGGAACGCTCCCCTGCGCCGCGCCCGTGAGGTGAGGGTCGAGAGTTCTTGGCGCAGTGCTCATGCCCATCAAGGTAGCGGTGGATGAGCCTGGTCCCCCATTGAAGAAGACGGCGAGGGGCGCGTCTTTTCCGAGGTCCGAAGGATGAAAGGAGTAGAAGACGCGATGGGTCGGGGTCATCTGTGTCAGACCATTCGAGGCATACCGTCTCCCGATCACTTCGATGAACCCCGCGTCGGGCTCCAGAGCCGCCGGGCTGCCGCCGCTCCCGTCTCCGCCCGTGCTGCTGCCGCCGATCGCTGGTTCGCCTCCCGCACCTCCGCCGCTCGCGATCACTCCGCCTGCGCCGTCATCGTCCGCATCACCGCCCCCCGACGAGGACTCTCCACCCATCTCCGAGCCTCCCGAGCTGGCCTTGCGACCTCCCGCCCCGGTCTCCCCGCCGAGGTACGGCTCACCACCCAAGGCGCCGTCATCTTCTTCGGGTGCGCGCCCGCCTGAACTCAAGACGGTTCGACCGCCAGCGCCGAAGAGCTCGTTCGGCATCCCGCCCGTCTGGGGCGCGTCTGAACTGGATTCGGAGCAAGCGCTCACGCTCACGATTGTGAGCCAAGCCCACGTGGCGCTTCTTTTCACCTTTTCAGTTCCCCTCGCTGGCCCGACGCGCAGTTTCGCGGGGCCCCTTCCGATATTCTGAGCGTTCGTATAAATCACATCAGCCCATCTTGCACGCTCGAGCGACGTCTACTGGGAGAGATTTATGGGCGCACGGTGTCACCGGTCGGCGAAGACGGAGCTCGCGCGGAGGAATTCACTATTGGCTCGTCCAGGATCGAGCGAATTTTTCGGGCAAGGTCACTCGGGCGATACGGCTTCTCGAGGTAGTGGGAGGAGATACCGACGATCCCTTGGCTGGAGACGATCGCTTCTCCATATCCAGAACAGAAGAGCGCGCGGGTCTCTGGATGTCGTGAGACGATCCTGTCGACCAGAGCCTTCCCACTCATCTCCGGCATCACAACGTCCGTGAAAATGAGATCGATCGGTCCATGGTGCTGCTCGACGCTCTGGAGAGCCTCGGATGCGGTCCGGCAAGGCAGGACGCGATAGCCGAGCTTCTGCAGGGTGACGGTTGCGAGCTCAAGCAAGAGAGGCTCACCTTCCGCCACGAGGATCGTCTCGTTGCCAATCGGCAGATCACCGGGAACAGGCTGAGTCTCGGGGCTCGAAACCTCGCTTGTCCGGAGCTCCCTTTCCGCGGGGAGGTAGATGCGGAACGATGAACCCTTCCCGAGCTTGGATTCGAGCGCGACGGCGCCGCCAGCGTGGTGGGCAGCAGTTGAGACCGCGAAAAGGCCGAGGCCTGTGCCGCGTCCGACGTCCTTCGTCGTGAAGAAGGGCTGAAAGAGGCGTTCTTTGAGGCTGTCGGAAATGCCAGTGCCTGTATCTTCGACTTCGATTTCGACGTAGTCGCCAGGGCCGATGGGTTTGGAGCAGAAAGGCGGGGCCGCTTCGAGGCGCACGTTCCGAGTGCTGATTCGAATCGTGCCTGTCCCGATGATGGCGTCGCGGGCATTGACGACGAGATTGATCAGCGCTTGCTCGATCTGGCTCGGGTCGGCGCGCACGCACCAAAGGTCCGAGGCAAGCTCGACCTCGAGCCGAATGTTTTCGGTGACAAGGCGCTCCAAAATTCCGCGGGTGCGTGCGACGAGGGCGCATGCGCAAAGCGGTCTCGGCGCGCTCGATTGTTTTCGGCCGAAGGTGAGGAGCTGCCGAGTCAGGTCAGCAGCCCTGTCAACGGCCGCGCTCGCCTCGGCGCTGTAGCGAAGAATGTTTTCGTTGCCCTGAGCGCTCCTTTCAATGAGGGAAAGGCTGCCCATGATGCAGGTGAGCAAATTGTTAAAGTCGTGGGCCACCCCGCTCGCGAGCTGGCCGAGTGCCTCGACCTTGCGAGCGTGAACGAGCTCGTTCAGAAGGCGCGACTCGTTTTTTCGTGCTTCCTCGCACTCCGTGACGTCGAGACCGACCCCGATCACGCCGACGACGTTTCCGCTAGGTCCGCGGAGCGGCCGAATTTCGTACTCAAGGACGCGGCCGAAGCAGACGTCGCGGTAGTGCTCCACATGACCTTCGAGCGCGCGCAGGTGGCACGCCATCGGCTCGTACTCCGGACATTCCGTCCTCCACAGTTCTGTTACGCGGCGCCCGATGAGCTCGCCCTCTCGGAGATGGATCTGGGCGAGCCCGGCGCCTTGCGAGGAGGTGAAGACGAGGTTTCGATCGAGTGTGTATAGGAAGCCGGGGAGGCGCGCGAGGAGCGCGCCTATGAGCTGATCGCATTCCGGACTCCGGATGTCGCTTGGTTCACCGCCGTCCACAGACTCGGCGTTCCACTCGCCCATTCGGCTCGGATCGGGATACGGCATGCGAAGCAGCAAAGGATATCACGACTTTTGAGCCGCGGCCCCTCGGGTGGAGCGGCCAGACTCCTGGCCTTTCAGTAGGGGTAGCCAGGTACGCCCACGTCGATCTGGTAGATTCCGGCGGGCTGCATGACGGTGATATAGAGGGTCTTTGAGTCGGCGCCACCGAAGGCAGCGTTGGTGGCTTGGCCGAGCGCGGTGATGGTTCCGAGAGGGGCTCCGTCCTTGGAGAGAACCTGTACGCTTCCGTTCGCAGCTACGTAGATATTTCCGGCGCAGTCGATGGCCATGCCGTCGCCGCCCGTCACATTTCCGAAGGGCTCGGCGGTTCCGACGGAGTCACCCATCACCGGGTACCGCACCATCGTCCCGTCCCCTGCGACGTAGAGCCAAGCTTCGTCCGGCGACAGCGACACCCCGTTCGGCTTCATGTGGTCCGTCGGGATCTCCTTGAGCGCGCCGCTCGAATAGGAGTAGACGCGGTTCTTTGTCTGGGGGCACTCCCCGCCCATGCACTGCCAATCAGGGTCGCTGAAGTAGATCGTCCCGTCGCTTCGAATCGCGAGATCGTTCGGCGAGTTGAGACGGGCGCCTTCGAACTGAGCGATGACGGTCGTTGAAGTGGGAGGTGTCGCGCTGAGATCGAAGCTCACGATCCCGCCCACCAGATGGCTCGCGCCGTACAGCTTTCCATCACCGCCCAGGGCGAGTCCGTTCGTCCCTGCGTGGGAGAGGATCAGTTGTGGATCTTGGGCGTCGACGACGATCGGGATCAGCTCGGAGAAGGTCGAGCCGTCGTAGGCCATGAGCCGAGACGGATTGAGCGGTCCGTAGTCGCGCATCTGAGAGAAGTAGAGCTTCCCCTCGCGCCAGACGGGCCCTTCGACGATCGAGTTCCAGCTGCTCGGCATCGCAGGCAAGGTACCCGGTGCGATCGTTGCAGCCCCCAGCGTCGGCGTCAGGTTCTCCGAGCCGGAGGGACACGCGAAGCGGGTGCCCCCGGGGGTGCCTCCTGTTCCGCCGGAAGCTCCGCCGCTCGGGGCGCCTCCTGCGCTATCGCCTCCGCCTCCGGTTCCCGCCGTCGGCACTCCGCCGCTCCCGTCGCCGCCACTGGCTCCGCCGCTCCCGTTTGGTCCGCCTCCGGACTCGCTGCCTCCCGAGATCTGATCTCCGCCGGCGCCAGGATTGTTTCCGCCAGCGCCCGGATCGGCACCACCGGAGCCCGGATTGCCAGAGCCGCCCGACCCATCAGGGGTACCGGGTTCAGAAGAGCAAGCGACCGACAGTGCGAAGCAGCCAAACAGAAGGAAGCCAAGGGATTTGCGCATTTTTTCTCTCGAGAGCCATACAGTACCCAAAGGTGGGTACTTCTTGGCAGGCCATGAAAGCAGACGGCTCCGGCAAGTCGAGGTCTTTCCGGCCGTGAGCGGCTCTGATAGGCCGCACCTGTCCCTTTTTCCTGACAGGTTACTTGCGTCTAGCTGCACACTAGTCTCACGAAATACAAACAAATGACGAGTTACAAATGGGATCGGCGATTCCTCGCTCTAGCGAGCCATATCGCCGCGTGGAGCAAAGATCCGTCGACACAGGTCGGGTGCGTCGTGGTAGGAGCCGATCGTGAGATCCGAAGTACGGGCTTCAATGGGCTGCCTCGGGGGATTGAGGACACGAATCAGCGCCTGACGGACCGCGCTCTGAAGTACCCGCTGATTTGTCACGCAGAAGAGAACGCAATTCTCCATGCGGCGCGGATTGGCGTGTCACTGTCCGGTTGCACGATGTTCGTGACCTGGCCTCCGTGTACGCGCTGCGCGCGATCTCTCGTTCAAGCAGGGATTGTCGAGGTCGTCTACCCGGCCGAGCTCGAGGTTCCTGAGCGCTGGCGCGACGATTTCGAGCTGAGCCAGGAGATGCTCGAGGAAGCGAATATTCGGATTCGCCGTATCCCGCGGGAAGACGCGCTGTGACCGGGCCCGTCAGGCAGCCTCAGCTCGCCTGAGAGCGCTGCGGCGAAGCCCCCCGAGGCGGGGCTCTCTTTCCCTGTGTAGGATCGGGGCCATACGTGGTAAAAGACCGGCTCCCTATGCTCGGGCGCGCTCCACGGACCTACCAGATCGTCAACGTCTTCGCGGAGCAGCCATTTTGCGGGAAAACCGTCGCGGTCTTCCCCGATTCGACGGGCCTTGACGGCGACTCGATGCAGCTCATCGCGCGGGAGCTCGGCTTCCCGCGCACCGCGTTTGTGCTTCCGGCTTCGAACGAGGGGGCGCAGGCGAAGGTCCGCGTATTCACTCCGGGTGTCGAGCTGAACGGCGCGGGGCTACCGACGATCGCCACGGTCTTCGTACTGCAGGGTGGCTCGGTCGAACCCGCGCGGGCGTCGGCGCCCTCCACGCGCATCATCCTCGAGCAGGACGAGGCCCCGGTGTCTGTCGCCTATTCGGCCCGCGTCTATTCCGTGCGCCAAGAGCTACCGACCTTTGGCGGAACATTTCCGGAGCGTGAAACGATCGCGGCGGTTCTGTCGCTTCGGCCGGATGAACTCGCGGAAGGGCCTCTCGAAGTCGCAAGCGGGGGCGTGCCCTACGTGATGGTGCCGCTGAAGAACGCGAGCTCCCTCGCCAAGATCAAGCTCCGCGAGAGTATCTGGGAGCGGACTTTGCAGCGATTCGAGGCACCGAACCTCTTGGCATTCGCCCTCAAGGGGACTCCGCCCGGCTATTTGGCGCAGCTCCGTGCCTTCACGCCCTCTCTCGGCGTCTTCGAGGAGCCCGCTTCTGAGGAGGCTTGTGGCCCGCTGATCGGGTACACCCTCCGCCATGGTCTCGGGAACGTCGCCTCCGGAACCCACGCCATCCTGAGCCAAGGGACCGAGCTGGGCCGGAAGAGCACCCTGCACGTGAGCTACTCGCACTGGGACGGGGTTCTGCGCGACTTGCGCGTGGGTGGACCCTGCGTCGGCATGGGCACCGGGACGATTTACGCCTGAGACGCCGCCGGCGAGAGTCGCTCGCCGTTCACTCGCGCTCTTTCAAGCGGGGACGGAGCCCCCCTTTCCGGAACCTTCCGCAATTCGTACCTTTATTTTTGGACCTGTGCCCTTGTAAAGTCCCGAGCGATACCTTGGGATCGAGCCGTCTAGGGCGCGACACGAGAGTGGGCCCGAAGTCGGCATCTGAGAAACAAATATGGAGCAAGGCGGGAAATTTCGAGGAGCATTCTTTCGTGATTCCACGTCGATCATTCCTGCCGTCCAGCGGATCAATGACGCGGTGATGGTGGGTTTATCGCTCCTGCTCATGATCCAGATCTACGGGCAGGTCTGGAGAGACCAGGACACTGTCGCGCTTTGCGTTTGTCTCCTCGCTTTCTATTTCATCTCCGAGGTCAATCGTCTCTACCGTTCCTGGGGAGGCGTACCGCTGGCTCGGGAACTCACGCTTGCGCTCGGAACCTGGCTCGCGACGATCCCGGTCCTGCTTCTGGCGGCGTTTCTCGCGAAACAGAGCCAGGTCTATTCGCGCGTCGTGAGCGCGGGGTGGTTCGTCCTGGCGCCGGTGCTCATGTGCACTGGCCGCATGATCATTCGCGGCGTGCTCTACCGTCTGCGCAAGAGCGGGCGGAGCGTTCGAACCGGAGTCATCGTCGGCATGACGCGCACCGCGCAAAGGCTCGTGGATCAGCTTCGCGAGCCCGCGCAGGGCGTGCGCCTGGTTGGCTTTTATGACGACCGAATTCCCTCACGGCGCTACGAGATCACTGGCGTGGATGTTGAGTTCCGGGGAGGCGCGGACCAGCTCGTCTCCGATGTGCGAGCCGGATCGATCGATTACGTTTACATCGCGCTCCCGCTTCGGGCGGAGTCGCGTATCTCCGATTTGATCGAACGTCTGTCCGATACGACGGCCACAGTGAACGTGGTCGGAGACTTCTTCGTCTTCGACATGCTTCACGCTCAGTGGACCATGGTCGGTGACGTCCCTGTCGTCGGGATCCTCGATTCGCCGTTCCGTGGTCTCGGCGGCTGGGTCAAGCGGCTCGAGGACCTCCTGATTGGGTCGCTGATCCTGCTCATCATCGCGATTCCGATGATCGTGATCGCTATCTTGGTGAAGGTGACCTCGCCGGGCTCGGTCTTCTTCGTGCAGCGGCGCTATGGGCTGAACGGCGAAAAAATCCCGGTCATCAAGTTCCGAACCATGACCGTGAGCGAAGATGGCGACAAGGTGACTCAGGCCTCGAAGAACGACAGTCGTGTGACGCCGTTCGGCGCCTTCCTCCGGCGCACCTCCCTCGACGAGCTGCCCCAGTTCTTGAACGTAATCGCCGGGCACATGTCGATCGTGGGACCGCGCCCGCATGCCGTCGCCCACAACGAGCTCTACCGATCGAAGATTCACCGCTACATGCTGCGTCACAAGGTCAAGCCGGGCATTACCGGCTGGGCTCAGGTGAACGGCTGGCGTGGCGAGACCGAGGCCATTTACAAGATGGAGAAGCGCCTCGAGCACGATCTCTACTACATTCACAACTGGGACTTGATGCTCGACCTCCGGATCATCTTCCTGACGGTCTTCGGCAGGAAGGTTCGGAGCAACGCATTTTGAGAGGGGGCAGGTCACTCGTCGAGGGAGCGGCCCGGAACGTGCCGGAAAGGCGCGATCGCGGCGAGATGGGGGCTCTCTGGCGAGCGGTGGAGCGGTCCTCGGCCCGAGGGGCGGGACTTTCGTCCGCACGCTCTCCGGGGCGGGGCACTTTTTTCGAATCTTGGCGCAAGGGGGCCGGATTTCTTCGCCTCATGCGATCGAAAGAGGGGGAGGCGATGATAGAGTGCGGGCTGTCTTGGAAAGCCTCCCGCCGAACAGCAGCTATCCGTCCGCAAGAACGGGACGAGAGCTAGCCCTCACTGGTCAGCACGCGCTCGTCGTGCGCAAAGACCTCGATCTCGATCTTCCAGTGGAGACCGAGGTTACGCCTCCTCCCTGGCAGCGGCCCGAATGGCAGCAGCTTTGGTTGGCTCTCCAGAAGGAAGACTGGCGCACGCTCGCGCTCGTGCCTTCCGGGGACATGCCGGATGGGTTCACGCTCGAGGTCGCTGTCTCGCTCGTCCATACCGGTTCGGTGCATCTCGGAGCCCCGATTCGCATCGCGGACGCAACCGACGTGAGCCTCGGACACCTGCGGCAGTTCATCGAAGAGCTCACTGAGCTTCGCGATGGTGGTGACCGTGTGATTGTTGCGCTCGGTCCGGTCAAAGGCGCGGCCACGACCGTGCCCATCGCTCAAGCTTCCGACAGATCACTCCTCTGCATTCCCCTCGAGGTTTCGAAGGTCAAAGACGCCAAGACAACGATCAAGGCTGTTGGCCCGAAGCACTTCGTCGGCAGCGCTGTGTTCGAGGTGGGATGACTCAAGCGGGGCCGCCCGAGCGGAGCTCACAGGCACCCGGCGGCCTCTTGGCATACTCGCAAAGATTGAAGGAGAATTCGTGAAAAAGCCCCGGATTGGATTTGTGCTCGAGCAAGCGCTTGGGCACGTCGCATACGGAATGGCGCTCAGGCACGCGCTCGAGAAAAGGACTGATTTCGAGCCGGTTTGGCTCGAGGTGCCCTATGGCTTCGACGGCTTCGGCCGCATCCCGGGCGTCGGAAAGAACTGGACGATCCGCGGCAGCGTGCGGGCTCGGCAGATGATTCTCGATGCGGAGGCAAAGGCCCCCCTCGATGCACTCTTCATCAACACACAGACCGTGAGCCTCTTCTCCGGCTCGATCGCCAAACGCGTCCCGACGATGCTCTCTCTGGACGCGACCCCGATCAACTACGATGAGCTGGCCGACTGGTACGGTGACTCGGTCCAACCGGCACCGATCGAGAGGGCCAAGCTCAGCGCTCATCGAGCTGTCATGAAGACCATGACTTGGTTTACGACGTGGTCCGAGTGGGCCAAGGGGTCGCTCGTCAAGGACTATGGCGTCGATGGCGATCGCGTGACGGTCCTTCCGCCTGGAACGACTCTTTCGAACTATCCCGATCCTCACGCGAAGCAGTTCTGGCGCGGCGACAGGCCCCTGCGCGTTCTTTTCGTGGGCGGAGACTTCAAGCGAAAGGGCGGAGATCTCCTAACTCGGACCGTCCGGGAGCACTTCAAGGGCCGCATCGAGCTCCACATGGTGACGGCCGCCGACCCGCCCAAGGAGGACGGCGTCTTCATCTATCACAACGTCAAACCGCACTCGGAGCCTCTGCTCAAGCTTTACCGAGAGTCTGATGTGTTCGTGCTCCCGACGCGAGGAGACTGTCTGGCGGTCGTTCTCGGTGAAGCCATGGCGTCCCAGCTTCCGATCATCACGACGCGCGTTGGCGCCCACGCCGAGGCAGTGGTCGATGGCGAGAGCGGGTTTGTGATCGAAAAGGACGACGCAGAGGCGCTCCGTGATCGTTTGGGCCGACTGGTCGCCGACCCTTTGCTCGTCGAGAGGATGTCACGGCGTTCGCGCGCTCTCGGCGAGGAACGCTTCGACATGCAGCAGAACGCCGACACGATCGGCGATCTGCTGGTGACGCTGGCGGAGGGTCGGGTGCGAGATCTGCTCGCGCCGAACTTCCGAGTTTCTAGGCCATGAAGCGACCGGGGAAGGCCCTTCGGCGCGCGCTCCGCGTCTTAGTATGGGCTTATCCCCTGAGTCTTCTCGCCGTTTACGTGCTGCTCCGCGCGACGGCGGAGACGTTCTGGGGCTCGGCGCTGGCCGTCTATCTGCCACCTCAGGGCTACCTCTTTCCGGCGCCTCTGATCTTCCTCGCTGCGCTTTGGGCGGGGCCGATGCGCCTGCTCGTCGTGCCGCTTCTGAGCGTGCTGTTTGTCGTCTACTTCATGATGGGCTTTCACTTCTCGTTCCGGAGTGCGAGTGCCTCAGACCTCACTGTCGTGACGATGAATGTCGATTCAGGCCATCGAGGGTCGAAAGAGATCGTGCAGGGTATCTTCGAGCACGACCCCGATTTGGTTTTCTTGCAAGAGATCGGAGCTCGCGGGGAGGAGCTCGTCAATGAGCTCAAGACGCGTTTGCCGCACGCAGCGATGAGCAGTCAGTTCGTGGTGGCGAGTCGCTATCCGCTGAGTGAGCCCAAACATCCTGGGACGAGCTTTCTCTGGGGGAGAGAGCGCACCCCGAACTTCATCAGCCTCGAGATGGATGCGCCCGAGGGGCCTGTGGTTCTCTACAATGTGCATCCGGGCTCCCCGCGCCACGCCTTTATGGCAGTGCGCGGCGAAGGCTTCCGGAAGGAGATCAAGAGCGGGCGCTTATTCCGCGGCGAGG
This sequence comes from Pseudomonadota bacterium, assembly GCA_023428245.1. Taxonomy (GTDB): domain Bacteria; phylum Myxococcota_A; class Polyangia; order Polyangiales; family Polyangiaceae; genus NIC37A-2. Next base: position 11,886 of record JAEYYX010000115.1, on the reverse strand, counting down.
CCGCCGAGCGCGTCCGCAAGAACGTCGAGCTCAGGCGTTTTGATCTCGAATCCGCTGCGAAGAGCGCTCTCGATGGCGACGCTCCGACCATTGTCGCAGGAGACCTCAATCTCACGCACATGAGCCCGCTGTTCCAGAAGACCTTCGACTATTTTTCGGACAGCTTCGCGGACGCCGGAACCGGCTTCGGGTTCACCTTTCCGTCGAAGTTCTTGTCGATGCGCCTCGATCGGATCTTGGCCCTCAATGGGCCCAGATTTGTCGACTCCTATGTGGCCTGTCACGGCCTTTCCGATCACATCTGCGTGGTAGCTAAGCTCGAGCTCTAGCCACCGTCGACATGAATGGCCTCTCGAAGACTCGGAAGAATCCGTAGGAGGCGACGACGGTGACGACGAAGCCCACCGTCATCAGTCCGATGAAGGTCACCTCGTTGTCGAGCCCGATCGGCATGGCCACGTATTGCCACAAGATCTGAAGGATCGGCGCATGGATCAGGTAAAGGCTGTAGGAGAAGGTGCCGAGCCAAACCAAAGGGGGAAGCGAGAAGAGCTTCGTCAGGAGGCTTTTCGGGCGGGTGCTCGTCAGAACGAGAGCCGCGAAGGCGAAGATGCCGATGCCGCCGTCGTAGAGGGGATAGTCCGTGGCTTTGAAATCCGGGCTCAGAATCGGGATCGCGCCGAGTGTGATGATGAGCGCGAGAGCCGCGAGTAGGCCAAAATGACGGAAGGCGCGGAGGCGCTCGAAGAACGGATCCTTCGAGTAGGAAACGTAGGCGGCGACCACGCCGAGGGCGAAGATTCCGATGTAGTGCGGGCTCGCGCGGTAGACGCGCGTGTCCTTTAGGCCAAAGGCGAGAGCAAAGCCGAGAGCGAGAGCGCAAGCGGCCATCGGTAACACGCCGATGCGGCGCGCGAGCAGCACCATCAGCGGGAACAGGAAGTAGATCTGCCACTCGACGGCGATGGACCAAAAAACGTAGTTGATGCGGCCGGTGGCGAAGAAGTCTTGAAGGAGCAGGGCGTGGGCGACGATCGCCTTCCAATCGACGACGATCGGAACATCCCAGAGTGATCCGGTAGGCTCGCCGATGATGGTCGCGATGAGGAGTAAGCAGAGGGCGAGAGCTGCGTAATAGGGCGGCAGAATGCGCCGGGCGCGCCTGCGGAAGAACTCTTTGGTCCCGCCGCGCAGTTGGCCGTCGCCGCGGAGCACGGGCAAAGCCAAGCAGAACCCGGACACGGCGATGAACACGGTGACTGCGAAGTGGCCGGTGATGAGCGTCGAGCGAAACCAGGTGAAGGGAATGCGGGTCGGAAGCTCCCCTTTGATCCCGCTCCAGGACTGACCGTAGGCGTGATTCACGAAGACGAGCAGCGCGGCGAGCGCTCTCAGACCGTCGATGTGAGCGAGATGGAGCGCTGTCTTTGCCGCGGCGACGGGAGCCGGTTGTGCCGTACGGAGCTCAGCCGAGTCGACGGAAACAGGGAGGGCTGCGCCAGAGTTCACTAGGCAGTCTCTACCGGGACTGCCTGGCGTCGTCTAGCGCTCGCGCGCGCTCAGAGACGGACCTGTGAGATGACGGCGGGGCGTCGATATGTTAGGAAACTCCGCCCCATGGAGAAGCCGAGCGTCAGCGTGGTCATCCCCACCTACAGTCGGCGCCCGCGCCTCGCGCTCGTCCTGTCGGCTCTCGCTGCACAGATATTTCCGCCGGAGCGGATTGAGGTCGTCGTCGTGGACGATGGCTCGACGGACGACACCGTTGAGTGGCTGAAGAGCGCCACGTTTCCCTTTGCGCTGCGCGTCGAAAGCCAGGCCAACTCGGGGCCCGCCGCGGCCCGGAACCGCGGGGTTCAGGCGGCCAGCTCCGACTGGATCTTGTTTCTCGACGACGACGTCGTTCCTGACCCGGTCCTCGTTCAAGCGCACCTCGAGAATCACGAAAAGGCCGAGAGGGACGTGGTCGTGCTCGGCACGCTGTCGTCGCTCCCGGCCTATGCGCAACCCTGGGTTGCCTGGGAACAGGTCCAACTCGAAAAACAGTATGTCGCCATGGTGCGCGGCGATTACAAACCGAGCTACCGCCAGTTCTGGACCGGTAACGCGTCGGTGAAGCGCTCGAGGCTGCTGGAGGCGGGTCTCTTCGACGTCACTCTGAAGCGCGGCGAAGACGTCGAGCTCGGCCGTCGGCTAGCGGACGCGGGAGTCGGCTACGTTTTCGACCCTCGCGCCAAGGGGCTCCACCACGCGGAGCGGACCCTGAAGTCTTTCTGCCATGCGCACGCGACCTACGGTGAGATGGAGGTCAGCATGTTTGATGGGTCACCGGAGGGAGCCGAGGAGATCCTCGCCGGGAACTGGCACCGACTCCACCCGCTCCAGCGTTCAGCGCTCTCCTGCCTGCTCGTTCGTCCCGAGGCCGCGACGCTCGCATCGACGCTCCTTTGCTCGTACCTCGAGTCGGGAGTCGCGGGCCGCGCCCCCAAGCTCGACCGAGCCGCCTGCAGCTTGCTCGCGAATGTCCTGTATTGGAACTCGTCGAAGCGGACCCTCGGGCCAGATCGCTTCACTCGAGTGCGCTCTGCTCGATCTCGATCGAACTAAGGGCTCGATCTCGATCGAACTCAGGGCCCGATCGAACTCAGGGCCCGATCGAACTCAGGGCTCGATCTCGATCGAACTCAGGGCTCGATCGAGTTGAGCGTGGAAATCAGCTCGGGGCGTGCCCGAGGAGCTTCGCCTGACGATAAGCGAGTGCTCGCTCCATCGCTCCGATCACGCGGTCGACGAAAAGGTTCAGTCCCGCCTCGCGTTCGATGAACTCGCGAGCAGCGCGTCCGATGCGCGCAGCCTCTTCCGGAGCGTTCAGGTACTTCTCGATCGCGGCTCGAAGGGCAGCCGGATCGTGAGGAGGAACGTAGACGCCCGTCACACCGTCGACGATCGTGTCGGTTTGGCCGGTGGTGCGCGTAGCGATCACACATTTCCCCATCGACATCATCTCGAGGATGGTCGCGATGCCCGTCTGATAGACGTTTTGTTTGATGGGGACGACAGCGAGCGCCGAGCGGCCGTAGAGAGCGCGTAGATCGTAGCGATTCATCTTGCCCCAGCTGACGTTCTCCGGAAGGTCCTGGCTCGGGTTCAGCTCTTTCTGAATCCAGGGGCTACCCGCCGCGATCTGGACGCGGACCGGGAGGCCCCGCACGGCCTCAGCCAGGCAGTCATAGTCGCGCAAGAGCTGACCAGCGGCGCAGAGCAGATCGGGCTGGGGCGGCTCATCCGAGGGACGGAAGAACTGGTCATCGGCGTGATAGTAGATGCGCTGGACCTGCTGCTCCTCGAAGCCGAGTTCATCGAGCATGAGTCGCTCTTCGGTGCGTGCGTAAGCGAGGACATGATCGATGCGCTTTTCGACCGAGAAGAGCTCAAAGAAGATCCGCTTCTTCCTGGGAGCCAGGGTGTGCGCGATGAGCGCGTGGGCGACGGGGGATTCCGTCGGGCGCAAGAGCGCCGCCAGCGGAATCCCAATGTCTTCGCCGGTCGTGAGGATGACGTCGTAGTTGTCGCGACGGAGGAACCCGAGCATCGCCAGGGCTGCAGAAGGACCCAGCGCGCGCAACGCGCCTTTGACGGGGAGCGAAGCGCTCTTCAGGGCGTCGTCGAAGTCGAGCAGATCGGCTCCGAGCCTTTCGGCGATTTCGAAGACGTCGAGGCGCGGTTCACGCCCGGCCTCGATTCCTTGGCGCATGGTCTCGCCGAAGGATCCGGCGGCTAAGATCAGTGCTCTCATGACTTCAGGCCGGGCTTCGCACTCGCAAGTTCACCGAGCGCTTCGAGTCGGGCGCGGAAATCGGCGATTGTCCTCGTCAGGCCTTCGCGGAGCGGGAACTTCGGCTCGAAGTTGATCAGCTCACGAGCCAGCGAAATGTCGGGCTTGCGTTGCTTCGGATCGTCGGCGGGCAGCGGGTGGAATTCGATGGGAGTGGTGGAGCCTGTCAGCTCGTGGACGAGCTTTGCGAGCTCGACCATCGTGAACTCGCCGGGGTTTCCGAGGTTCATCGGACCGCCGAAGGACTCCCTCATTGCCACGCGGAAGAAGCCTTCCACAAGGTCGTCGACGAAGCAGAAGGAGCGGGTCTGGGTACCTTCACCGAAGACCGAGAGCGCCTGGCCGCGGAGGGCTTGGGTGACGAAGGTCGAGACCACTCGGCCATCGTTGAAGGCCATGCGTGGGCCGTAGGTGTTGAAGATGCGGACGAGGCGCGCGTCGATGTTCCAGCTGCGCTTGGCGTCCATGAGCAAAGTCTCGGCGCCGCGCTTCCCTTCGTCATAACAAGCGCGCGGACCGATCGGGTTCACGTGGCCCCAATAGGACTCGGGCTGGGGATGCACGTTCGGATCGCCGTAGACCTCCGAGGTCGACGCATGAACCACCGTGCAGCGACGGCCGCGTGCCATTTCGATGATGCGCTGGGCGCCGACGACGCTGGTCGTGAAGGTGGTGTAGGGGTCGTGCTGGTAGTGGACTGGAGAGGCTGGACACGCGAAGTTGAAGATGAACTCTGCGTGAACGTGCATCGGCTCGCGCACGTCGCCGGCCTGGAAGTGGAAATGGGGATCGCGGCTCGCACTGGCGAGGTTCGTCAGATCTCCCGTCATCAAGCTGTCGAGCCCGACGACCTCAAAGCCCTCGGCCAGCAGCCGATCGACAAGGTGTGAGCCAATGAATCCTGCTGCGCCTGTGACGAGCGCCGTCCGCCGTACTGCCCCGAGTCCCATGAGTCTGTTGTTCCTTCTGCTGGGTGCGCGTCGGCAGAAAATGCACCGACTCGCTTGGCCTGGCACGGTATCACCGCTCGGGAGGTCTCTTCAATCCCCGGCCTGAGAGCTCGGGGTTCTTCCTCGAGAGCCAGATCGCGCGCCTTGTCTCGCGTACCGGTCACTCACGAGTCATCCGATCAGCGGGTGCGCTCGGACGGACGATGGTTCAGGAAGTGCCGCTCGACGAGCGCATAGAGTCCGGCTGCGACCAACACTGAGAGGGCAGTCCCTAAGAGGACCATCCCGCTCCGAAAGACCGAGGGTGATGCGTCGAGCCCGTGCAAGCCTGCGGCGACGAGCGCCAAGATCGGCAGGTGTGAGAGATAAAGGCTGTAGGAAATTCGGCCTAGACCGAGGGCGAAGCGGCTTTCGAGGATCCTGAGTGGTCGGGGAAGTCCGCCGCGGAGGCTCCCTTCCGCGGCCGCGATGAGGACTGTGGCTGTACAGAGGCCGACGAGGAGGTCGGTCAAGGGCTGGTAGCGGAACCAGAGCGATGCCGCGGCGAGGCCGGTGAGCGCGAGTGTGACCGTGAACGTGCAGGCGATGAGGTTCCAGGGGAGGCCGCGCAATTGGTGTGCCTGGGTGCTCGGAGGGCCGACGTGGAGGAGCGCCCCCGCCGAGCCGACCGTGAATAGGACAGTGTACCAGCTGACGATGGTCCGACTCCACTCGGGCCACAGAGCAAGGGCCCCGTAACCGAGCACTGCCGAAACGGCGATCATGCTGAGGGTTCCGAAGCGTCGCTGCGCGGGCGCGAAAATGGTCGGAAGCAGGAGATAGATCTGCCACTCGGTCGCGACGCTCCACAGGGGCCCGTTGATGGTGTGAACCGTCTCCGGAAACCAGTTGTGGATGAGGAGGAGGTGCGTGACGAGGGAAGGCGTGCTGAAGGCGGGGTGGCTATCCTCCCAGATTGTGCCGGGCAGCTTCCCCTCGCCGATAGCCGGCACGATGGCGATGAGGACGAGCGAGCCGCAGAGCGCCACGAAATAGGGCGGCAGGATGCGTCGGGCGCGGCGCTTCAGAAAGGAGAGGAAGTCGACCGAAAAGGAGCCCTTCCCGCCGCGGGTCGCTGACAGCGTGAGACAGTACCCGGACAGCACGATGAAGACGGCGACGGCTTCGTGTCCGAAGGAGAAGACACGAAGCAGGACCTTCATGAGGGGTGCCTCGGGCCCATGCCGAAAGCCGGGCAGGGCATGGAAAAGGACGACGTAGAGGGCGGCGAACCCTCGGAGGCCATCGAGATATTCGAGCTTTGTGAGAGCCGCGGACTGGGAGGGCATCACGACTCCCTCGGTGCGAGGGGTCACTCGACGACCAATACGTCGCCGGATTCCACGAGGAAGTTCCGCACGGAGGCCGAGCCTCGGATCAAGTCGTAATAATCGAAGCGAATCCGATTGTTGCCGCGCAAGAGATAGATGCCACTGCGATTGGCATACTGAGAGAGGCCGCCCGATTCGGCGAGCACGTCCAAGATCGGGACAGGCCGCGGAAATTCGCGTTTTCCGGAGCTGCTCACTTCACCGAGCACGTGAACGATGACGGTGGATGAGACGAGGATGACAGTGACGCGCGCTTCTTTGACGTAGGCGTCGAGAGCCCGGCTGAGTCGCTTGCTCAGCTCGTCGGGGGTGAGCCCGGCTGCGGGTTGTTCGCCGAGGAGCGGCAAGCTGATCGCCCCGTGGGGACGAACCGTCACCTGCGGCATCGAGAGGGCCGATTCGCCGAATACCTGGACGTTCAGGACATCCCCGACCTTGATGCGGTCTGCTTGGGCCGGCGCGGGGGGATTTTTGGCGATGTAGTCTCGTGCGTCGACGTAGATTCCCCGGCCACGGCAACCGGAGAGGGCGATCCAGGCTACGAGGAGCAATGGGAGAAGTCGGAGGCTCATCGGACGGCCACGCATAACATGGGTCGCGGCAGATTGGCGAGCGGCCACGGGGCTCGCCCGGGCCCCGCTCGCCGCCGGGAGTTTTTTCGGGGGCCGCGCGGGCGAGGAGCAGTCGAGCCTTTTGGATTGTCCTTCGAGCGGGATTTGGGAGTATAGGGCTCTGACGGGGCCGAGTTTCTGGGCCTGAGGATCGGGAGCAAGGTTTGGCGAGAGAAGACGAGCTAGAGGACGGGGAAGAGGAGTCGAAAGGGATAGGCATCGATCCTCTTGAGATCGTTCGCTTCATCGTAGAGTGCGCCCGGCGGCACCTGCCGGTGGCGATCGCCGTGTTTCTTTTCCTGAGCGTTCCGGGCGTTTGGATCTCGCGGCTGATCCCGCTCAAGTTCGAGACCCAGGCCCAGATGGTCATGAATCCTGAGGGGATTCGTTCGCGCGTGCTCGCGAATGGCCCGGCGCCCTTCCGGGGGAACGAGCTCGTTGGGGTCACGGACAAGTTCTATCGAGCTGAGAACATCCGCAGCATCGTCACTGACGCGGACCTCGAGCGACTGCACTTCGAGCGCCGCCCGACGCTCCTGAAGTGGAAGGACAAACTCCTAGGCGACCTCCGCAAACTCAAGCCAGAGCAGCGGATGCGCGCGCTCATGGGGACTTTGACCGGACGCCTCCAGATCAGCACCGACAACTCCGGCTTGATCACGATTTCGGCGACCTGGACCGATCCGGACACCGCCTACCGTTTGACCGAAGTGGCCATGAAGCGCTTCCTCGCCGAGCGCTTGGACGAGGAGGTGTCCGTCTTCAAAGAGGTCCTCGCGATCTTGGAGGAGCAGGAGAAGCGTGCGGCTCGTGACGTCGAGAAGGCCTTGGCCCGAGTCGAGCAGGTTGGCTGGAAGAAGGTGGACCCGGCGCCGAAAGCTGCGGCTACGACGACATCGACCTCTGCCGAAGCGAGCGCACCGAAGGTCGTGGTCGCGACGGTGAAGGAAGAGGGCTTCGTCGATCCCCAGACGATGGTCCGGCTCGAGAAGGTGCGTCAGGAAATCCGAGCGCTCCACGACCCCTGGCAGCGTCGACTTGGCGAGCTCAAGGTCCAGCTGAGCGACCTCTCCTCCCACTACGGCCCGAAACATCCCCTGGTGATCAACCAGGAGAACCGGATCCGCGAGGCTCAGACGCCTCCGCCGGGACTCGAAGAGCTCAAGGTAGAAGAAGCCAGGCTCGTCGCGGCTATCGAGCAGATGTCTCGTCCCTCCGAGAAGCTCGTGCGGCGTACGCTCGACGGCTCTTCGAAGGACACAGGCGGACCGGTCGCGCCTCAGGGCCCAGTTCGCGTCGACTCGGCGGAGCTCTCCGCCGAGCAAGCCAAGCTCTCGATGGCTATCACCGCCTACAATGAGCTGAACGAGCGCATCGAACGCACCAAGATCGAGATCGGAACCGCGGAAACCTCCTTCAAGTACCGCTACCAGATCACTCAGGAGCCCGAGGTCCCGAACCGACCGCTCAAGCCGATGATGCCGCTCATGATTGCGGCGGGCTCGATCGTCATGGGCATCTTGTTTGGCTTGCTCGCGGGGGCGATCCTCGAGCTCATGAGCGGCAAGATTCTCGCTCCCTGGCAGGCGAAGATCCTCGGTATCCCGGTGCTCGCTGAAGTGCGCTTGAGCGAAGGCTCTTCGGCTGCTTGATTTTTAGGGCGGGGGCGACGAAGTCGCACCCGCAGCCTCAATCACTCACGAACGCGGAGCTCACCGGCCGAGCGATCTCGGGCGACAGAGGCTTCTCGCGTGTCCGGAGCGGCTCAGGAGCGGTCCGTCCGCTCCCACTCCGTGTGAGCTCCGGAGCGGACGAACGTCTTGTAGAGCGGGATCTTCCAGAGGATGTAGCCGGGGATCGAGAGAAGCTCGCGAGGGGTGAGCAGAGCGCGGCCGCGGGCGACCCAAGCGGCCATCACGGCGAGCGTGAGGAGTGTGAAGGTTCCGAGGGCGACGAGGAGCGGCTCGATGGGGCCTCCAAGGAGCCAGACCCCGAGCATCACAGCCAAGGAGACCATCTCGAGCACCACGAGCAGCGCCAGGGGCGGCACAGTGGCGTCGAGGGCGAGGGCGAGGAGGCCCGGTTTGAAACGGAGCAGGCCCGCGCTGAAGAGTCGAGGAGCGACGGTCTTGAGCACGGAGAGCTGTCCGTGTTCCCAGCGGCGTCTTTGCTTGAAGCTCGCAGCGTCCGCTTCGGGGAGGAAGCTATCGACGAAGATCGAGTCGTCGAGCAGCGGCGGAGCGTCGAGGAGCGCGAGCTCATGACCCATGAGCAGGTCTTCGACCAAAAAGCCGTGGGTCGCGGGAGCGTCGCGGAAGAGTTGCCAAGGAAAAGCCATGCCCGTGCCCGTGAGCAGGCAGGGGAAGCCGAGCCGCTTCAGGCCGAGCGGGCGCACCCAATTCCGGACCAGGAACGCAAAAGCGCTGATGCCCGAGAGCGCGCCTCCCGCGCGCGGTCGCTCCATGAGGTAGACGGCCTGAACCGGGCGATTTTTCTCGTGGGCGAGGGCGGCCAGACCCGAGAGGTCGCCGCTTCGCACGCGACAATCCGCGTCCATGATCAAGACCACGTCCGGCGGATCGCGCCCGAGCTCCACGGCCGCGTAGCTGAGCGCGTAGCCTTTGCCCCGCTCGTTTGGGTTCACGCGCTCGAGCACCTCCGCGCCTGCCGCGAGAGCCCTCTGCGCGGTGTCGTCCGAGCAATTGTCGGCGATGACGATCAGGCGATCGGCGGGGTGCAGCTGTTCTTTGATGTGGAGGACGGTTTCGGCGATGCCGAGGGACTCATTGTGAGCCGGGATGATCACGGCGGTTCGGATTGGGTTTTTGCCGCGCCGGACGCGAGGGCGACTCGGCCAAATGCCGAGAAAGACCTCGCCCGAAAAGATCCACGCTGGGGCACTCACCACGCACGCGGAGCAGGTGAGGAGGAGCGAAACCCAGGGCTGCGTCACGGCGCCCTTATACCAGAGATGGTCTAAATGCTTTCGGTGCTCTTCTGGGGCGGGGTTTTCTCAGGGCGCAAGTGACGATCCGCTCGGGGAGCCGGCGTTCAGTCTGCTCCGGGGCGACAGGGCGTTCGCCGCATGCGCTGACGGGAGCCTTGGTGCTTGTTCTTCCGCGGGAGTTCGAGGAAAGTGGCCCTCGATACGTATGTCTCGCAGACGTCCCACAATGGCAGGGCTACCCATGGACCCCGTGACACTCGACGGTGCTGTCGAGCGGGTCGTCGAGATCGCTACAGCGGGGCAGGGGGGCACCGTGTTCACCCCCAACGCCGACCATATCGTGGTCGCCCACGAGAACCCCGAGTTCTTGCTCGCTTACAAGAACGTGAGCTTGTCGCTCGTCGATGGAACTCCTGTTTTCTGGTTGAGTCGTCTGCTCGGGCTCGGCCTGCCGGCCAAGGTGAGCGGGTCCGACCTGTTTGAGCCCCTCGTGCACGCTTTGGCGGAGAAGCGTCTGCCGATTTTTTTGCTTGGTGGAGGACCAGGTATCGCCGAGCTCGCCGCGGAGAAACTCGGCGAACGCCATCCGGGGCTCATCGTCGCGGGCCTCGGCGCGCCGCGCATGAGTCCGCTCGGCTTCCTTGAGGACGAAGAGGCCTGGCTCGCGCGCATTCGTGCCTCGCGGGCGGCCGTCGTCTTCGTCGCCTGTGGCGCGCCGAAGAGTGAGCTTTTCTCGGCGCGGGTGCGGGAGGATGTGGCGCCGGCTGTGCTCGTCTGCGTGGGAGCAGCGATCGATTTTGCGGCGGGGACGATGCCCCGCGCGCCTCAATGGATCTCGAAGATGGGCTTGGAGTGGGCCTATCGGCTTTTCCGGGAGCCGCGGCGTCTCGCGAAGCGATACCTGGTGCGCGACCCGAAGTTCGTCTGGCTCGCGCTCCGCAACAGCCAAAAGTGATTCACAATTGACTTGCGCCGCGTCCCTTTCGAGCCGCGGTGCTTCGCTGTTTTTCCGGTCTCTTGAGAGACCCGACGAGTCGATTCGAAGAGCGCCCGAGAAGTCGGGCAGCTGCTTCAGAAGGTTCCGACGAGGTCGAGCCGGCCCATGCCGATGATCGGATGGACCTCGAAACTATCGATCTTGGCGATCGGGGTGGGCGCAGGGTGGAAAGCCCAGATCGCAAAGCCCGTCAGAATCGCGGCCCCGCCGACGCCGTAACCGACGACCGAGAGAATCTCGAAGGTGCGCCGGTCGTTCTCGACCTTCTGGGTAGTAGATAGCTCGTAAATTTCCTTCCGGCAGTTGGTACGGCTCCCCATGCAAATGTCATCCAATTGGTTCCCGAGACCGATCGAGTGGACGCCCATGCCGATGCCAGCGCCAATGGCGCCCGCGCCAATGACCCAGGCCAAATAGGAGCCAATCGGTGGTCCGGAGCGGAAACCGCCCTGGCGCGAGTCAACGCGCGCGGGAGGGGGAGGCGCCGACGATCTCGTATCGCCGGGGCCCGTCGTCTCGGGCGCGAGAGAGACAGTCGGGTCACTGATGAAGCGCAGCGTCACGAGCTTTCGCTCCGACTCGGACAGGTGCACCTTGAGCTCGTCGGCCTTGAAGCCGTTGGCCCGGCCGGCCAAGGCGTAGGTTCCGGGATCGACGGGCGCCGGTACGCCGACAATCGCCGAGGACACCTTATGTCCGTTGCGCAAGACCTCGAACTCGACATCATCGGGCAGTCCGCTCACCTCGATGGTGAGCGAGGCGAGGCGATCGTCGACCTCCCGGATCAGTGATTCGCAGCCCTCATAGGCCGCGATACGTCCGCTGCTCGCGCCTTCAGGCACACCTTCCCGGCGCACCTTCACGCAGCGCTCTTTGGCAACGACGAGTCGTCCGAGCTTCGAGGAAGCCTGGGCGATGTACCAAAGGTGGACCGAGCTGTGCACGAGGGCCTCGGCCCGTTCGAAGTAGCCGATCGCCTTCTCCCACTTGCCCGCCTCGAAGGCGTTCGCTCCAGCGTCAGCAGCCGCGCGCGCAGCCGCGAGCTGATCGTCCGTCTGGGCCCAGGCCGGGCTCGAGAGGCTCAAACTCAAACACGAGACGATCGCCGCCCGAGCGGTCCTCGACATCTTCCCATCCAAGCTCATGCTGTGGGGGGGGGGGGGGGGGCGGCGGCGG
>JAEYYX010000101.1 GCA_023428245.1 Pseudomonadota bacterium | reverse complement strand
CCCCCCCCCCCCCCCCCGCCCCCCGCCCCCCCCCCGCCCCCCCCCCCCCCCCCCCCCGCTCCTCTCACAGCCCAGTCACTTGGAGCTCCGAACGCGGACCTCCCGGCACGTCCGGCTGGAGGCACTGTGCTCGCGCCGCGCTCCTTTCAAGCGCCTGTTCCCACGCCGATCTATGGGTTGCCTCCGGCTGTCGCGCTCAGGGCCCAGCCGCGCCAGGCGATCCGGGGCGTGACCCTCGGGCCCATCGAGAGCACCCTGCAGCCAGGGCGTGGTTACGGTTCGGCGGCCTTCGAGCAGACTCTTGATGAGCTGGTCGGGCTCGGGGCGAACTGGGTCAGTTTGACGGTCTTCGGCCGCGTGTTCGATCTCGCGAGCGCGACCGTCGAACCTTCCTTCGAGGCGCCCTTCGAGGTGACGCGCGACAACATCCTCCGCTCCGTCGAGATGGCGCACGCCCGCGGCCTCCGCGTGCTGCTCGTGCCTCATCTCTGGGTTGAGAGCGGAGGCTGGCGCGCGGAGCTCGATCCAGGGCCCGCTTGGCCTCGTTTTGAGCAGACCTACGGCGATTTCGCGCGGGCCTGGGCGGAGGTGGCGGAGCGCTCGGGGGTCGATCTGTTGGCCGTGGGGGTCGAGCTCGCATTTTGGACAGCATCTTCGCGGGCGCCGAGCTTCGTCGAGCTCATCCGCGAGCTGCGGCGCGTCTATCATGGACCGCTCACCTACGCGGCGAACTGGGATGACGCCGCTGATACCGTGATCTGGAGTGAGCTCGATTGGATCGGGGTGAACGCCTTCTATCCGCTGCACTGGGAAGACAGCCCGACGGACGAGCAGCTCTGTCGTGGGGGACAAGCGGCGAGCCAGAAGGTACGCGAGCTCGCCGAACAGTGGAAAAAGCCCGTCCTCTTTACAGAGTTCGGTTACACGACGCGGAAGGACTCGATGGTCAAACCCTGGCTTTGGCCCGAGGAGCTCGGCGACGTCGAGGTGAGCGAAGAGGACCAAGCGCGAGCCTATGCGGCGCTCCTCGGGGAGGCGCGCTTCACTCCGCGCCTCGGGGGCGCCTTCCTCTGGCGCATGTACGCGGACGTGGCCGATCTCTCCCAGGAGCCACGTTTCGGATTCAGTCCCTGGGGCAAGCGGGCGGAAGGGGTGCTCCGCCGCGCCTACCGTGCGCCGTTTTGGGCGGATGGGCGCGCTTTGCCGGGGATTGGCTCGCGTCCTGTGTCCAACGCGGCGCCTTGAATTTCAGGGTCAAACTGGACGGCGACTTCGCGGGCCTACATTCTCGTCGAATGCCGTCGCCCGTGCCTCACGATTTCGAAGCTCGGTAGGATTGGATAGAGCTGTGATCGGCTGGTCGATTCCTTCATTTTTCTGACCCGATTTTCTGGTGAGGCGCCTGAGGGGTGAAAAGGAGTGAGCCGAGGAGCGTCCGGGGGAGATGTCGAAGTGTTAGAGAGGGCTCGCGGAAATTTGAGTTGTTGGACAGCGGTCCGGTATTGATGGGTGAGGGGGCGAGTGAGAGCATTCGACCGGCTCGCATGTGTGAGTCTCGAAGAAACAAGGGCAACCAGCTCTCGACTCCTCCCCCCTTCCTGAGACACACCAACGCGATTTCACACGGCCTCTACGACGAGAGCGCGCAGCTCTTGGGTGTGACCTGCACCTTCCCCACGGAGAACACACTCGGAACCACCGTCAACTGGCGCGCGCGCGCTCGACAACAGTACTGAATGATGTCGTTTGTGCGGCGTCGGTCTGCAGAGTCAAGGTGAGTCACCCGGGATCGGCTCGTCTCTCGGAGGAGCGGCTCACGAACTTCATGCTGGGACGCGGAGCGCTCGGAGAAATGTCCATCCAGCTCGACGTTCGCGAGGACGGGGAGACGACCCTGTATTTCCTTCGCGGCGACGGATGAGCCGGGCTGGCCGTAGGGCCGCCTTAACACTTCTCAACGAAACGGCGCGCCTGTTCTCAACAATCGGCCGCCATCCTCTGTTTCGGGTCACGAGAACCGAGCCGGAACCGATCGCGCGCCACTCAGCGAGAAGCCGGCCTCGGGATGTGTCCCCGAAAGAAAGGACAGAGACATGTTTGGATTCATCGTTGCAGGAGCGAGCCTCCTCGGACTCATCGTATTGGCCCGTTCGCGGAGACATTTTCCGGGGCGCGGCTATTTCCGTTCCGTCGCGCTCAGGCGCCTCGATACTTCTCCCGGTCAAGAAAAGGTCATTCGCATGGCCGTCTCCGAGGCGGAGGACCTCCTTGGAGGCTTCAGGGACGACCATCGTAAGGCCCGCGAAGAGCTCGCGCAGATCGTCAGTCAAGAGACCTTAGACGAGGGGCGTCTCGGAGCGTGGTTCGAGAGTCGCGAGGCGTCGTGGAGAGAGGTCAAACCGAAGCTTGTCGAGCTGGGACGCCAGGTCCACGACGTCCTCGACGCCGAGCAGAAGAAGCGTCTCGGGTCGTGGCTGCGCTCCGGTGCGCTCCGTCTGGGGCACCGTCACTCCCACTACGCCCACGGGCCCCGCGACTGCGTTTATGCCTGCTGACTCGCCGCCGACGTTTCTCAGTTCGAAAGGAACCCATCACCATGCGACATCGTTTTTTGACCATTCTCTTCAGTGTCGGCCTCGTCTCCGGCCTCGCCTTCGGTATCTCCGGATGCTGCCACCACCGCCATCACCAGCGCGCCGCTCTCGAAGCCCACGTGGCGGACGTGTGTGTGCAGGCAGCGGAGCGAGTGCACCGCGAAAAGAACAAACCCTAACCAAGAGCCGACGCTCACGGTATGTTACGGGGCCCTGACGAGAGCGCCTGATGCCGATCCGACTGCTCCTCATTGACGACGATGCGCGCCTGCGGTCGCTTCTTCGAGACTACCTGGCGAGCAATGACGTCGTCACTGAGGAGGCGGCGGAGGGAGCGACCGGCCTCCAGATGCTGCGGGCAGGCACCTATGACGCTGTGATCTTGGACATCATGATGCCGGGAATGAGCGGTCTCGACGTGCTCAGGAAGCTGCGTCAGACGAGCGAAGTGCCCGTCCTGATGTTGACGGCGAAGGGCGATGAGACCGATCGGGTGGTCGGTCTCGAGCTCGGCGCCGACGACTATTTGGCGAAGCCGTTTTCTCCGAGGGAGCTCTTGGCGCGGGTGCGCGCGATTCTCCGGCGCGGCCGGAGCCAGGCGAGTGCCGAGTGGTGTCGCGCTGATGACGTTCAGCTTTCGAAGCAAGCGCGTCAGGTCAAGGTGGCTGGAGAGCTCGTTGAGCTCACGGCGCTCGAATTTGACCTCTTGGTGGCGCTCTACGAGAGGCGAGGACGTGTGCTTTCCAGAGAACTCCTTTGGGAGCTCGCGGGTCGAGGCGACACGATCGTCAGTGAACGGTCCATCGATGTTCACCTGTCCCACCTGCGGAAGAAACTCCGTGACCATGAGAGAGAGCCTCGCCTGATCCAGACTGTGCGCGGCGCCGGGTACCTCTTCATCGACAGTGAGTAGACGATGAAGCACTGGCATCCGCACCGTCACAATCACCCGCGGCATCCCTGGCCTTGGGCCAAGATGCAGAGGGGGGCGGTCCGTTTTGTCGGAGCGCGCCTTCATCGCCGGCTATTTGTCGCGATGGGCGCTGCGATCTTCCTGACCTTCGCAGCGCTCGCTGTCTATTTCGCGCTGACGGGTCCGTCGATGGGACCTTGGAACAATCGAGAGGCTGCGCGGGAGCTGGCGAGCGAGGTCGCGGCGACGCTCTGGGAACATCCTGAGAGGAGGACGCGTCTCGCCTCCGCGCTCGCGCGCGCGGCCCGCGTCGATCTCGTGCTCATCGACTCGAACGGTGCCATTTTACACCAAACCGGCGAGCCGTGCGACGAGCCGCTCATGGAACTACCCGTCGAGGAGCCGGGTGGGGGAGTAGGGTTGGTCCGCGCCTGTGGGGAGAAGAGGACCTCCTTCAAGACCCAGGCGCTCGTCGGGATAGCGATCGCCGCGTTCGTCTTGTGGCTCGTCGCGGGCTTCATCGCGCATCGGATGGGTCGTCCTCTTTGGCAACTGGTGCGCGTGACCGAGCAGATTGGGGCGGGAGACTTGAAAGCACGCGTGCGTCTTGGGCGGCACCAGGCAGGGGAGGTGGGCATTCTGGCCGAGTCGGTGAACGAGATGGCGCGTCGCCTCGAAGCCCAGCTCGAGGGCCAGAAGGAGCTCCTCGCGAGCGTCTCCCACGAGATCAGGACACCGCTCGCACGGCTTCGGGTGCTGACGGAGCTGCTTCGGGATAAGTCCGCCGACGAGCGGCTCCTCGCCGACGCCGAGCGTGAGATCGCCGAAATTGATGACCTGACGGGCCAGCTCTTGGCGCACTCTCGACTCGAGTTCGGCGTCGTCGACAAACGTGAGGTTGACCTGATCGACCTCGCGCGCGAAGCACAGAGGCGGGTCGGACTTGAGCTCGAGCTCATGACGCCGAAAGAGCCCCTCTACGTATCAGGAGACGCCACGCTGCTCGGGCGCGCTGTGGTGAACCTCCTGCAGAACGCGGTCGTCCATGCCGGTGGTGCAACGCGGATTGTGATCGAAGAGCGGGAGCAGCAGGTATCGCTGTGGGTCGAAGACGACGGGCCCGGCTTCGGGGAGCTCGACCTCAGGAAGGTTTTTCGGGCCTTCGTGCGCTCTGCTTCTTCGCCTGCGAGCAGGCCGGGCTCCGAGGCATCCTCTCTGTCCGGAGCTGGCTCTCTCGGCCTCGGACTGAGCCTTGTTGAGCGCATCGCAAGAGCCCACGGCGGCCGCGCTTCCGCCGAGAATCGGTCAGAAGGGGGCGCGCGCGTGGGCTTTTCAGTGCACCGCTCGGCGGCCGCTGCGCCCGCTTCATTGGGCTGAAGATCACTCGGAGCGCCCACTGAAAAATCTCCCGAGCAACCGGGAGCCAGCGGGCGCTCGTTTGGGCCGACGGAGCGGGCGAGGGGTTTAGCGGCGGTCCGTGAACAGCCGGAGCACGTACCAGAACATGAGGGCGACCGACGCGAAGAGCTGGAGCGCGGCCGAGATGTGGCGATCTTCAGGGTAGGTGCGGAGGATGTTCGATGTATCGTAGAGGATCGCGGCCCCGGCGAAGCCGACCATGGCAACGCTGAAGAAGGTGCCGAGGTGGAAGCCGAAGATCAGCGAGGCCACGATGAGCACGATGGCCAAGACGCCGGCGAAGCGAAGAATGCCTCCGAGGAATGAGAAGTCCTTTTTTGTTTTCCAGGCGATGGCTGTGAGTCCGGCGAAGGCCAGTAGTGTCACGAGCGCTGCGCTCTGGATCGCGCCCGGTGCGTAGGCATCAGCGATATAGAGCAGGGGGACGAAGATGATCGCCTGGGCGAGCACGTAGACCGACAGAGCGGCCACCTGAGCGGCGGTGCTCTCGCTCTGAGCCGCAACCCGTGAGCCGAACCAGCTGACGAGCATGAAGCCGCCGAGCACGAGTAGCCAGCTGCCTCCGAGCAGGACCCGGGCAATGCTCTCTGCGAGACCCGTCTGGAACAGAGCGATCTCGATGCCTGCGAACCCGCAGATCGCGAGGAACAGGGTGTTATAGGTGCGCGTCAGGAATTGTGCTCGCGCGTCCGCTGCACTGACTGTCCGGTATGCGTCTTCAATCGCTGTAACCATTATTTGGGAAGCGAAGCCCGGCTACCCCTGCGGTGCAAGGAATTCCGGCACAAAACCTCCATAAATCGGACGCCGCTTTGCTCCTGTCAAGGAGCTCCCGTGCGCATCTACTACGCTCCCCGCTGCCGTTCGCGTAGATGATCGCGCTTTTTGAGCAGCTGGCTCTCGAGCCCCGCGCCGCACTTCCATATCTGCTGAGTGGAGGCCTACCGCGGCCTAAAAGGTTAATCCGCGGGTTCTACCGGACGTTGTACCAGGTTATGGGTGCCCTCATGGCTATCGTTCGATCGCGACGCTCTTGGTTCGCGCCGGTTCTCGGGCTGACGCTCTCGACCTACGGAAGTGCGTTCGCACAAGACGCGCAAGTCCCTCCCCCTCCTCCGGTCGCGGCGACACCAGAACCGAACGCATCTGCGCCGCCTGCGGATGGTGCGCCTTCGGTTGCCGCTTTCCCCGACGCCGAACAGACCCCAGGAGATGCACCGGCGGGCGAGCCGACCGAAGCTCCGAGTGAAGGGGTGGCAGTCGAAGCACCGTCCGAGGCCCCCGCGGAGGCCCCCGCCGAGGTCGAAGCGCCTCCGCCTCCGTCTCCGCCTTCCGCGGTCGAGGAGCCCGCACCTGCTCCGGCGCTTCCTCCAGAAGCTGTGTTGCCCCCAAGGACGAAGCGAGAGCGTCAGGAGAGTGTGGCACGCATCTACGTCGGCGGCGCTGGCGTGTTCGCGTTCGGAACCTCCACCACTCATCAATGGGCTGCGACCTGCCCGAGCGCTTCTTTCGCTGGCCAGACGGTCGCGGCTCAGTGCGCCGTCCAAAGTCCGATCGGCGGTGCCCTCGAGGGCCAGCTCGGTATCCGTGGCAAGTACATCGGTGCGGAAGGGTTCCTGTTCGGGGCTGCCGACTACTCCTACGCGCGGCTCAGCTTTGGCGATGTCGTCGAGCTCCCGAAGTTCGGCGACGGAACTCAGATTGGGCGAGCGGGCGCGGGCGCAGGCGCGAGTATTCGCGGCTTCTACGACCCCGGGAACGTCGGAGTCACCGGCGCCGTGGGCGTGGGTGTGATCGGTCGTGGTATCTTTACGAACCTGAACCTCGCCGACGGTTCCTTCGAGAATTACTTCGCGTCCATGATCAGGTTCGATCTCGCGCTCTCGCTCCTCAAGTTCATCCAGGTTGGCGTGTATGGCTGGGTCGAGTTCGCGCCGGACGTGACAATTCGCCCGGACCTGAGCGGTCTCGGAATTCCGCCTGAGATCGGGACGGTGCTTGAGGACATTACGCTCTTCCGAGGGACACAGGTCTTCATCGGCCCGTACATCGGCTTCCGGACGCCCTGATCCCTCTCGGGAACCGTGGTCCCCGAGGCGTTCCCGCTTTTCGCAGCAAGACGCTAAAGAACACGTTAGGGAGCTCAGGTGTTGACCTGAGCTCCTTCGTTCTTTGTGAGGTTCAAGTGTTGTCGCGGCTCTTTCGCTCCTTGAGCAGGCCGAGGTAGAGCGCTTCGACCTCAGCGCGAGCCCAAGGGGTGCGACGAAGAAACTTGAGGGCGGAGCTCACACTCGGCTCAAATTGAAAGGCGCGAATTTTGACCCGCTTGCCAAGCTCCTCGAACCCATAGTGTTCGACCAGGTCCTCGACGAGCGCCTTTAAGGTCACGCCGTGCAGGGGATTTCGGGGTTGCTGATCGGACATGGGGTCGCGCGCTGCTGAGATCTATAGGGGGTCCGTGTAGGGTCCGCGAGGTCGGGCCTACGAGTGCTCAATCGAGCCTTCCGCTGATGCGGCCTCCGAGGGGTGGCCTTCTCAGCGCTTGTGGCCCGATTCCTTACGTTCGTCGGGCCGCTTTGGCAGTGGAGCGTCCGCAACTAGTTGAAAGTTAAAGAATCGCGGCTTTGGGTAGCGGAGAACGCTCGCTTCCTCTAGCTTCCGCGGTCTTGTGCGGCGTGCGCGGCCGCAAGGTAAGGGGTGCTGGAGTGAAGCTGTCGTTCAAATCATTGTTTGCTGTTGTGGTGGTCGTGGGCGCAATGGGGGCCTGCGGCGGTGAACCAGGAGAATCCAAGCCATTCCCGAACCCGACGGACGCCTGTGAAAAGAATGAGGACTGCAGGGAGGATGCGCCTATCTGCGATGCGCTCCGCGGCTGCGTGGAGTGTGAGTTCGACCGCGACTGTGGGGCGGAACAGCGCTGTCATGACCGCGCCTGCGTTCCTCTGAAGGAATGCGAATCGGGTGAGCAGTGCACGTCAGCGCAGCCCATCTGTGACGTCGCAGCTCGCCATTGCGTCGTATGTCTCAAGGACGAGGATTGCGGAAAGGGTGCACGTTGCTCGAACGAAACGTGCGAGAAAGTCGATCCCTGCGTCAACTCTCGGGACTGTCCCGAAGGGAATGTTTGTGACGTCCCACGAGGCTACTGCGTCGAGTGCGTCACGAATTCGGATTGCAGTGAGGAAGAGCTGTGCGTCGAGGACACCTGCAAGGCCAAGTGCGCCTCCGATAAGGAATGTGTGGCGGAAGGTCTGCTCTGTAATCGAGAAGCGTCCTACTGTGTCGAATGTTTGCGCGACGCGGACTGCCCCGAGGCCTACTATTGCGGTGGGGGCAAGTGCGCCCAGGACGTCTGCCCGGCGGGTGAAATGACCTGTCACGACAGGTATGTGTCGGGCGACACTGTGCTGGTTTGCGCGCCCAATGGCAGCACGTATTCCTCCATTGAGTGTGGTTTTTACTCAACCTGCGTTCAGAAGGAGACGTCCGCGCTCTGTGAGCCTTGGGTGTGCTCCCCTGGATCGGCTGAGTGCGCTGATACCAAAGAGCTCTCCGTTTGCTCGGCGGACGGTCTTTCGACGACGACTGTCGATTGTGCTCAGATGGGTGGAGTCTGCGACCCGGATCGGAATCAGTGCGTCGACGTCGTTTGTAGCCCGAACGAGTATCGCTGCGAAGGCGGAGCGTCGTTCGTCTGCGATCCGCTGGGCACGGCGCTGACACTCGCGGAGTCCTGTCCCAGCACCAGCTATTGCGGGAAAAATACGGGGAAATGCGAGCCGGACAGCTGCGCGGAGGGAACTACGGTCTGCGAAGGAAACGCTGTGAGAACCTGCGCCGACGACGGCTCGGGCTATGAGGATGAGGACTGCGGCGACGAGGCGGTTTGCCACCAAGGAATTTGCAAGCCTCGGATTTGCCCGGGAAACGAAACGTTCCACTGCCTCGACAATGCCCTTTACGCGTGTGTAGGCGGCTGGGGCAGGGCTATCATAGAAGAGTGCAACGAGACTCAGACTTGCGTAGAGGACGGCGACGGTGGGAGCTGCGTCGATATGACCTGCACCCCGAACGAGAAGGCGTGCATCGGGAACTCGGCGGGAACCTGTAATGCGAACGGTATCGGCTTAGCGAATGGTGCCCAGAACTGCACTAACCAAGGCAAGACCTGCTTTGAGGGAACCTGTCGTGAGCGGGTGTGCCTCGGCGAGCGAGCCTGCGATGACGATGGGAATGTGCGCCACTGCGTCGACAACGGCTCGGCCTGGGGCGGGCTCGTGGCAACCTGCGCTGAGTCCTACTTTTGCTACGAAAATGGCAAGACAGCCACCTGTCAGCTAGACGTGTGCGTTGCTGGAGCTCGCAGCTGCACTGGGAAGGATGTGAGCAGCTGTCGCGCTAATGGTTCCGGTTACGATCTGTTCGAGGAGTGCCCCGAGGACGAGACCTGCGTGAGCGGAAGCTGTCTTCCCGTGATTTGCAGTCCTAGCACGTTCTACTGTCTGAATGGGAACGGTTACAGATGCGGCAGTGATGGAACAACGAACTCGCTCTATCAGACGTGCACAGCGGCGCAGTTCTGTAGGAGCGGAGCGTGCTATGCGGACATTTGTAGCGCAGGCGTCGCGGTCTGCAGTGGAGCGAACGTCTCGGTGTGCGCGGAGGACGGTTCGGGGGCCGTGGATGAAGGCACCCCATGCCCGGTGGGCGAAGTGTGCGTCGGAGGTGCTTGCACGACCGTCG
This sequence comes from Pseudomonadota bacterium, assembly GCA_023428245.1. GTDB lineage: Bacteria > Myxococcota_A > Polyangia > Polyangiales > Polyangiaceae > NIC37A-2. The sequence goes on along the minus strand of JAEYYX010000101.1, from coordinate 110,786 downwards.
TTTGCGATGCAGGCAGCACCAGGTGCTTTGAGAACAAGCGCCAAACCTGCAATGCGACGGGGACAGCTTGGGGTAGCGCATCGGAATGCACGGGGCTGACCTATTGCGACGATTCCGGACAGTCAGCCGTTTGCGCGCCTGACCTCTGCGCTGCGAACCAACCAACGTGTAACGGAGAGACGCTGGCTACCTGTGACGCGTACGGTGGCGGCTTCCTGTCTCCGGGCGAGGATTGTTCGGCGACAGGCAAGATCTGTAACAAGCAGGAGTGTGTCGACTCTGAAGTGCTCACGATCGCAGAGGCATCGACAGGCTACTCTACGAACACAACAGCTGCATACGTCAACCGCTACAGCGTCCGAAGTGCCCGCAAACTCACCGAGATCGAGCAATACTTTTCGACGAGCGGAACGAGTCAGTTCACCTTCTATGTCTACCGTATGGCGAGTTCCGAGGGGTACTACGAACGGGTCTTCGAAAGGCTCCTCACCGCTTCTCCCTCGAACAGCTATGTGAGCTCGGGTGCGATGGACGTGGCGCTTGAACCTGGATATTATTATGCGATTGGTGTGCGCGTGAGCGGTAACGGCACCTATACCTATTATCGAGCAACCGCGAGCACTTTGTTCGAAAGCTTTGCCCGGGTCGAGAATGGCTACGTCTCGACGGCGACCCCTGGCACGAGTTTCTACGTCGGCGCATCGAGCTACCAATACCGCCAGCGCATTACTCTCGAAGCGGCCGACTGAGTGAGGGATGCGTGCGCCGCTCGCTTTGCGAGGGGCGGAGCGCGATGATTCGGTGAGACGAGCGAACGGCGATCAGTCCTGCCGTTCGCTCCGATCTGAGGTGACTTCAGGGCACCTAGAACGTCGAGGACAGCGTCTCTGCGTCGATGTCGATCTCGAGGGAAAGCTGTAGGGCCCCGGGGTCGCCCGTCTCAAGGTAGCTGTAGCGAGCGAAGTTGCCGAGGACACGGTAGACGTAGTTGCGAGTCTCCGCGAAGGGGATTTGGGCTGCGAAGATGTCGAGCGGTGGCTTCTTCTTGGTTGTGAGCCAACTCTTCACAGCGTTCGGACCCGCGTTGTAAGCGGCGACGGCGAACACGAGATTTCCGCTGAAGTGTTCGAGAAGGTGGCTCAGGTAATAGGCCCCGTAAGAAATGTTCTCGGCGGGGAGACGGAGAGCGAGGGACGGGTCCGGGCGCCCAAGGTGTTTTCCGATCTGGCGCGCGGTCTCGGGCATGAGCTGCATGAGTCCGACCGCACCCGCTGGAGAGACGACAGCGGGCTTGAAGGCGCTCTCCTGGCGCATGATGGCGTAGATGAGCGCCTTCGGGGTCTTGTGCTCCCGGGAGGCTCGGTCGACGTCCGCCTCGTAGGGGCGAGGGAACGCACAATGCCATTGCCAGACTTCATTTTCCGTGGGCAGGCGGTGAAGAACTTCGGACTTCGCTGCGGTTTGAGCGACTTGATAGCGCCGTTCGGCGGTCCCGAGTGAGCCATACATTGCGCATAAGGCTTCGTCGGCTCGCGCTCCGTAGGTTCGCCGCACCTCGGCCTCGCTTTCCCTGAGCGCACCTTCCGCCCATGTATCGAGCCCGAGCTTTTGAAGTCGCGCTGCGCGGCTCGGAAGCTCGAAGACGAAGCTCTCGTCCGAGCGAGGAGGCGCGGGACCCCTTGGGAGCTCTGAGCCTGGCTCGCCGAGGAGCGCGAGCCGGGCTCGGGCGAAGCTTGCCGGAAGAGAGAAGGGCTCGAGCTGGATCGCTGTGGAGAAAGCGATCGCAGCCTCCTGCTTCCGCTCCTTGTTATTGTGAGCAATGCCTGTGAGCTCAAGCAGTTGGGCTTTGCCGCGAGGATCTTTGGTCTCACGCTCGAGTTCGCTGAGGTGTTTCAGAGCAGCGTCGTTCGCGCCGAGGGCGAGGGAGGTGAGTGCCGCTCCGAAGGCGGCCTCTTTGCCCGAAGCGGCCTTCTTTCCGTACCGGGCGAGGTAGCGTCGGTAGCGCTCTGTGGCCTCGGCGGGTCGACCGTCGATCGCGAGCAAGCGGGCGGCCTGGTAGAGGGCTCTTTCGGCGAGAGGCCCCTTCTTGCGCGACGCCTTGTCGTAGGCGTCGACGGCCGCGTCAATTTCGTAAGCCCGCGCCAACGCGCGAGCGCGGTAGTAGAGGTATTCTCCGGCGCGGTCGTCGCCGCGAAGCGCGAGGCGCAGGAACTCGGCGGCGGCCTGGCGCTGGTCGCGGCGGGAGTTGAAGCGGGCGAAGGCGAGCGCGATTTGAAAGCTGAGCGGGGTCGTCTTGACTCCTAGCTCTTTCTTCATGGCCGCGAGGTCTTGTTCAATGTTCGACGGGAGCCCGCGTTTGCCGAAAAGATCAGCTCGCTTCTCATAGTCACTGAGCTTGAGCTTCTCTCGAGCCGGCGCGGCAGCGAGCGCCTCTCGTCCGACTTCGGCACCTTTGGTCAGTGGGAAGCGAACCAGAACCTCCCGATAGTCGGCGAGGGCCTCTCGCGAGAGACCGCGAGCTGTTCTGAGGGAGGCCCTGAGCAGATAGGCCTCCGCGAGGAGCGCCTGGCCTTTCTGTGCCTTATGGTGCTGCTTGAGCGCGAGCTCGATGAGCCTTTCCGCCTCTTCGTCGTGCCCGGCCTCCTGCTCGAACTGTGCCCTCCTGACGAGCGCCAAGAGATCGGTCCGGTCTCCGAAATGGAGCCGAGCGAGGCGCGGATCTCGGCTTTCGAGGACGAGCTTCTCGCGAAGCTCGCGGACTTCTTTCAAAAACGTGAGATCTTGCGATGAAAGGGCGTCGAGGGTCTCGAAGGCTACGTGAAACTTCTTGAGCTCGAACTCGGCGAGGGCGCGGGCGAGCTGGATCTCGGGGAGCTTCCCGAGCTCTTCTGGCAAAGCCCGGAGTCGCACCTCGGCGTTTGCATACTCTTGTGCGAGGAAGGCACTCCGAACTTCCGAGAGCGCTTTGTCGGTGCGCCGACCAGAGTCGTCCCTTTCTCCTTGTTCATGGTCGGGCAGGGCGCGAGCCTCGGGGATTCCCATCGTAGGCTTGGGCCGCTCGGAACGCGCTGGATCGAGGTCCTGTCGACCACAGCTCGCGAGGGACGAGATGACGAGAAGGGAGGCATGGACCTGCCGGAGAAAGAGCACCGCCGCTAGCGTAACACGATCGGGGGGTGCGTGAACTTTTCTGAAGGAATGCGTCCGCCGGGGGGCGCTCCCGTTGAACTTTTCTCTCCTGGGGGAGAACCGGCTTCTAAAGCATGTTTTGAGGATCGATGTCGACGGACATCCGCACCTGGGACACCACGGGCGCCCGCACCACACTGAGCAGAGCTTCGCGAAGTGGTGTGCGCTCCGTCGAGCGAATCATGAAGCGATAACGAAAACGGTTTTGAATGCGCGAGATGGGCGCTGGAGCGGGACCCATGATCTCGACAAGGGGGCTTTGAGCCTTTGCGACGCGGGCAATGCGATGCGACTCGTCGCGCACCTTGATTTCGTCGACGCCTTCAAAGCGGACCAGAGCTAGCTGCGCGTAGGGAGGGAAGTTCGCTTCGAGCCTCGAATCGAGCTCCGTGCTCACGAAAGCTCGCACGTCGTGATTCTTTGCAGCGAGGAGCGCAGGGTGATCCGGGGTTCGGGTCTGAATGAGGACCTTTCCGGGCCTGTCGTGGCGACCCGCTCGGCCCGCGACCTGCACAAGGAGCTGAAACGTTCGCTCGGCGGCGCGAAAGTCGGGCATGCTCAGCGCAGTGTCAGCATTCAAGACGCCGACCAAGGTGACACGAGGAAGGTCATGACCCTTCGTGACCATCTGCGTTCCCACCAGAATATCGACCTCACCTTTGCGCATGAGGTCGAGGACCGGTCCGCTCTTGGTTCCACCTGCTACGTCGCGATCGAGGCGAGCGACACGCGCGGTCGGGAATGACTCGGCGATGATGGACTCGATTTGCTCCGTACCTGCGCCTTCGAGCAGGAACGTCGAGTGGCCGCACTCGTCGCAGACCTTGAGGGTCGCTCGGGAGAATCCGCAGTAATGGCAGGTAAGCCTCTCGCCGCTCGCCCGATGCAGAGTGAGCGCTACGGAGCAGTCGGGACAGGTCGCAATCGTGCCGCAGGTTTCGCAGATGTAGCTCGGCGCAAAACCCCGTCGATTCAGAAAGAGGATGGTCTGTCCGCCTTCGCTCAGAGCTTGTTCGATTGCTCGATGCAAAGGCAAGGAAATCAAGGGACTTTGACTCGGTCCGGGGCCAAAACGCTTGAGATCGATGAGCTCGATCTGGGGGAGTTCGGCGCCGGAATGCGCCCGCTCGGGGAGCACGAGCCGAACGAGCTTTTTCCGTGCAACAAGAGCTTCACTCGCGAGCGACGGCGTCGCGGAGCCGAGTACGCACACGGCGCTCGCCTTTCGCGCTCTGAGGAGCGCCATGTCGCGCGCATGATAGCGAACGCGCTCTTCCTGCTTGTAGGAGGGGTCATGCTCCTCATCGACGCATACGAGGCCAAGATCAACAATCGGCGCGAAGATTGCGCTGCGCGCGCCGACCACGACGCGCAGCTTTCCTTGGCGAATCCCGCGCCACATCGAGAGCTTCGCCTTATCGGTGAGCTCACTGTGGACGGCGGCGATATCGTCACCGAGGCGGGCACGGAAACGCGCGATGAGCTGGGGAGTGAGCGCAATTTCGGGGACTAAGATGAGGACACCGCGCCCGAGCTCGAGGGCGCGAGTCGCGGCCTGGAGGTAGACCTCGGTCTTGCCGCTGGCTGTGACCCCGTCGAGGAGAAACGCCCCAGGATGTCTTGCTTCGAGCGCGCCTGTGATCGCACGTCTGGCCGCAGCCTGGCCGTCGTTCAAGATCTTCGGTTCGTCCTTGGGTACGTCTTCCGCGAAGAAGCGATCCTCTTCCTCCGCGGCCGTTGCCTGGAGCTCGACAAGCTCGAGCTCTGCGAGGCGTTTGACGATGGTGCGGGCGCTCCTGAACGTTCCCTGCAGAGTCTTGACCGGCGCCGGACCCTGCTCGCGGAGCTGCGCGAGGAGCGTGGTTGCTTGAGGGCTCAGGCGGGGAAGCTCCTTGTCCACGTCGTCACGCGCTCGGGCCATCTGGACGAGGCGCCCCGCGGCACGGAGTTTTTTCCCGTGGGCTTTTTCGATCTGGGCGGCGTGTTTGCGCTCGAGGACCGGGAGCGCCAGACGCATCACTTCACCGATCGGCACCAGGTAATATCTCGCGAGCTCCCTCAAGAACTCCATGAGCTCTTGGGGCAAGATCGGCTGTTCGTCGAGGATCTCTAGGATTGGCTTCCATTTCGCGGGGGGGACGTCCGGCGGAGGCGCTTCTGTCGTCTCCAGGGCCACCCCAATGCACTTTTGGCGGCCGAGCTCGACGACGACGCGGGCTCCGGGCGAGACGGATCGCTCCTCGCTCAGGGTATAAGAGAAAGCTCTGCCGAGCGGCACCGGCAGCGCCACGCGGACGAACCGCACGGCTCGCTCGGGCTCCTCGAACCCGGGCAATGCAGGTTCAACAGGGCGATCTCTCGGAGTTCGGGCCAAGGCGGCGCTTTTCACGTAACATTTGCTGAAACGTGCGCAACATCATCCTTCTCCTTCTCCTCCTTTCCATTGGCGTTTGGCTGTGGGCTGTCGATCGCGAGACGACTCTCTTCGTCGTGCGCATCAAGGAAGGCCGCCTCACGCACGTGCGCGGACGAATTCCACCGCGGGTGCTCGATGAGATCAGGGATGTTGTCGCGCGGGCCAGCGTGAGGAGAGCGAAGGTCAAGGCGTTCGTTCGCGATGGTCGGCCGACGCTCCGCTTGAGCGGAGAGTTTGATCCAAACTTCCTTCAAGTCTTGCGCAATGTTGTTGGACAGTACTCGGTTGCCGAGTTTCGTGCGGCGCGGAAGCGCTCGAACTAACGCACTATGCTGCTCGGCGGGCGCGCCTCTTTCACGGGGCGCGCGATCGCTCTCTTCGGTCGAGACGACTCGCGGGTGCTCAGCCGAGCTTCGGCGCGTAGGCGCGGGCGGCTCGCCCTTGGGTGTCGACATCCGAGCGGCTGAGCGTTCCGAAGGCTTCCTTCTGCAAAGACTCCCCCTCGGCGCCCTGCAGGAGATCTCCGAGTACAAGCTCCACACAGGCGGCGTTGAGCTCATAGCCGACTGCGCGGTATTTCTGAGCCGCTTCGCGCAAGCCGCTGATGGCGGCCTCGGAGCGCTCCCGGAGCCAGAGAGCAGAATTTCGCAGGTGGAGCGCTGCAGCGCGACTGAGAGCCGTACCTTCTCGATCGAGCGCGAGCGTTGTCCTGTCGACTTCGACCAAGTGGGCAGTTCGCGCGGAGCCCGAGCTCTCCACGGCGCAGGTGAGCTCGGCGACGCCGCGCGTGTTCAGCACCGAAGTTCGAAGCACCTGGACGCGCGCGACCATTGTCTTACCGACCTCCTCCTCGAGCTTGTCGAGTTCGACGAGGGCGCGCTTCGGTTGTCCCCGGAGCAGCTCGGAGTAGGAGGCGACGAGACGTGCGCTCGCGGCATGAGTCCCTAGATAGGGGGAAGTCCAGCCCGCAGTGGCTGACTCGATCAGTGCGATAGCTTCATCGCCGTCGCCATCACGGAGTCCGATACGGCGCGCTTGCCAGATTTGAAGTCCAGTCAGCGCGTTCAAGTCGCTGCGCTGCCGCGCATCGCGCAGCCAGACGCGCATGCGCCGATCGAGCTCGCGATGTCGTCCGAGAAAGATCATGTTCGATGCCCAAAACATGCGCGTCGTCGACAGTTCCCAAGACACCGCGCGACATCTCTCGAAGAGCAAGCGTTCGGCGCGTTCGAAATAGGCGTAGGCCTCCCGCTGGTCGCTGAGGAAGTAGAGCGACATTGCGTGGATGAACGCAAGGAATGCCTCTCCGTAGTGTGAGCGAGGAGTTGGCATGAGCCTTTCGGCGGTAGCGCGGTATTCCTCGACGATCCCTCGCGCCTTTGTGCCACGCATCGCGCGAAAACACGCCTCCATTCCGATAGCGAAGGCGATAGGTTCGGCGGAGTTCGAGGCGAGGGCGAAGCGGAGCTGGCGGGCGCTATTGGCGGCGCCGTGCACGGAGCTGACGTGCCCAATCGACCAAGCCGTGCGACAGGTTTCGAGTCGAAGCGCGAGGCGACCGGTCGGTGGCGTGCTCCGGGGAGATTTCGGGATTGAGTGAAACGCCAGACGTGCCCGTCCGATGGCGGTCGCGATCAGGGCCCGCTTGGGCGAGTCGGGCCACGTAAGGCCGACCTCGCGATGAACGTGCTCGAGGAGCGCAACGCCTTGGGCGATGGCGCCGCTGCAGAGCCATTGCTCCGCAGCGCGGCGGCGGTATTCATGGGCCAGGGGGGCCGAAGCCGTCTCTGCGAGCCGCGCGAACACGGGAGCGGCCTCCGCGGCTCGGCCGGCATTGGCAAGCGCCAGGGCCTTTCTCTCCTCCAGCCGGAAGCGCTGCTCTGGGCCTGCGCCGGGGCCCAGGCAGTCGAGGGCGAGCTGAAAGAGCTCGACGGCTTGATCGAGCGCGAGTCGGCTTTCGGCCTCCATCGCAGCTTCTTCGGCATGTCCCCCGGCGAGATCCTTCTCGCCGGCGCTGAAGAAGTGGAGCGCGGCTTTTCCCTGATCGCTGGGCTCGACGAGGAACGCGCGAGCTAGGCGCAAGTGCAGGTCGCGATCGCCGCGGAATCCGAGGGTCACGAAGGCCCGGCGCACCTGATCATGCAAAGGTCCAATGCTCATGCTCCCGGCTCGCGTCGAGCAGAGGCGAGCAGCGATCAGCTCGTCCATGGGGCTGCGCGGATCTTTTCCGAGGAGTTCCCGTACCCGCGGGACCGGGAGCTGCCCACCGAGACAACATAGCGCAAAGAGATCCCGAGCTGCGGGAGCCAAGGCGGACACCTTCTCGGAGATGATCTGCGGGTACTCGATGTCTTCGTCGGCGCGGTCGCTGCGCGCTAGCTGGCGAAAGTAGTTGACGAGCTCGGTGATCAAGAAGGGGTTGCCTTGCGAGCGGTAGGCGAGCCGCTCCATCAAAGCGTCCGAGAGTTCGCCTCCCGAGATGGTCTCACAAAGCTCTTTCGATTCGTCGATGCCGAGCGGCCCAAGCTGGAGATCGAGGCAGGGCAGCTCGTCCTCCAGGCATTCGGCGCCTTGGCGCAAGGCGAGAAGGCAGGGACTCTCCGCTTTCAGATCGGACCGATAGGAGAGGATCAGGAGGCACGGGGGAGCCTGGGGACCCGAGAAGACTTCGAAGATCAGACGAGCGGAGTCGACATCTCCCCACTGCAAGTCATCGATCGCGATCACGACGGGGATCTCGCGAGTGAGCGCAGTGAGGAAGCGAGCGAGTGCACGATGGCCTGCGCGGCGCGCTGCGCGCGGTTCGAGGCCGTGGTCCGGCCGCAGCTCGGCGCTGCGAAAGGCGAGCAGCTCTCGAAGCTCGGGGAACAGCTGAGCTAAGGCGGCGCGATCTTCCTTCGAGAGCGAGCGTGTCAGATCGTTCTCCGGGGCCTTGGGGCTGTGCAGAAAGTCGAGCAGACTGCCGATGACGCCGTCGAAGGCCTTGTGACGGATGTACTCGTTTTCCGAGCACAGGCCGAAGAGAACGAGTGCGTCCCGGCGCCGGGAGCGGAAACGCTCGAGCAGGGCGGTTTTTCCTACGCCGCTTTCTCCGGAAAGGAAGGTCAAGACAGGCTCGTCGCCCTCGAGCATGCGCACGAACGCCGTATCGAGCTTGAGGAGCTCCTCTGAGCGGCCCGCGAAGCGGTGTCGGTCGAGCGAGGGAACAAGAGTGGCGTGAGGAGCTCCAGGCTCGGCGACAGTGATGAGCGCTTCTGCGATTGAGAGACGGCGTTCAGGGTTTGGCTCGAGGAGCTGACCGCAGAGATCATCGAGATCCTTCGGCAGCTCCGGCGCCAGATCGCTCGGGCGCGTGCCTCCTCCTGGATATTTCTGTTGTGTGAGAGCCTCGAACAACACGAGGCCGAGCGAATAGGAGTCGGACTTCGGGGACGGAGAAGCCCCTTCGAGGAGCTCGGGAGCGATGTACTCAGGCGTCCCGAGCACGGCGCGCGCCTGGAGCGCGTCCTTCTCGAGGCGAAGTCCGGCGCCAAAATCGACCAGCACTACCCTGCCATTGTTTTGGACGAGGATGTTTTGGGGTTTGAGGTCGCGGTGGACGAGTCCTCGCGCATGAAGAAAAGCGAGAACTTGCATGAGCTGCGCGAGCAGCGGCCGAAGGGGGTGAGTCCGGGCTGCAGCGTGGAGGAATTGTTGTCCCTCGACATAGGCCATCGTGAAGAAGGCCTCGTCGTGTTCAATGTGCAGTTCGTAGAGCTGGGCAAGGTTTGGGTGAATCAGGCCGCGCAGAAAGCGAAACTCCCGCTTGAGTGCGCCGAGAGACATGAACTCGCTCGTGTGGAGCATCTTGAGCGCCACGCGCCCGCGCCTCACCTTATCCAGCGCGAGGAGAACGATGCCCTCACCCCCGCTCCCGAGCTCTCGCTCGATCTGAAATCGCCCCCCGCCGAGGCTGCGCGGGATCGCACGACCTCCTCGTCGATAGAGAGAGGTGCCCGACATGGAGAGAGCGCCCTCCGGGGATGGGTCGAGGGCGTCTCGCGCCATGGGTTCAGTTTCGGCGTGTATCCGGTCTAAATCCATAGGGAAATCTGTACGGGCGAGACCTCTGGTGAGTCCCTTCCAGGACCGAATGGGCTGCGGAAGCTTCTGTTTTCGGGGACGCTCGGGTCGAACGGCCCAATCCATTGGATACACGTTCCGGCTCCTCCTCCTTCCCCATTCGGGAGAGCCCGCGCCATCGAGTATGGTCGAGCTCGATGAACCTGCAGCGTCTCGAGATCTTTCGCGCTGTGATCCAGAACGACTTCAACGTCTCACGGGCGGCGCAAGAGTTGCGTCAGTCGCAGCCGGGCTTGAGTCGCCAGCTCGCTATTCTTGAAAGCGAAATTGGCGCGCCCCTATTTGTGCGGAAGGGAAAGCGTCTGGCTGGGCTTACCGGACCCGGTCGAGAGGTACACCGGCTCGCGGCGCGTATGTTGGCAGACGCCGACGCTTTACGTCAGGTCGCTATCGGCTATCGAAACGCTGAGCGAGGCACCTTGGTGCTCGCAACCACACACACTCAGGCGCGCTACGCGCTGCCCAAGGTCATCCAGGGGTTTCGCGGAGCCTATCCCGACGTCCACCTGGTCCTGCATCAGGGTAGCCCCTATCAGGTGGCTGAGGAAGTGATCGAAGGGAAAGCCGACCTGGCGATCGCGACTGAGGCTCTCTACGACTATCCGGAGCTTGCGGTGCTCCCTTGTTATGAGTGGAACCGGTCCGTGATCGCGCCCTCTGGTCACCCGATCCTCTCCACGGACGAGCTCACGCTCAAGGAACTCGCCCGTTATCCGATCGTGACCTATGCCTTTTCGGTTACAGGGCGTTCACAAATCAATGCCGCCTTCGTCGCGGCTGGCCTCTCTCCGAACGTCGTGCTTTCCGCAATCGACGCCGACATCATCAAGACCTACGTCCGCCTAGGGCTCGGCGTCGGCATTGTGGCAACCATGGCTTTCTCCGAGGAGGCGGACTCCGGGCTCGAAGCTCGTGACGCGAGTCATCTTTTCCCCGCATCGACCACCGGGGTCGCACTTCGGCGCGGGGCGTACCTGAAGGGCTATACTTATCGATTCATCGAGCTCACGGCCCCAGCGCTCACGAGGAGTGTGGTCGATGCGGCGATTTTCTCGGAGGCGAGCGCCTCTTCGTCCCTTCCTTGGAGCTTTGATGAGGCCTAAAGCGGAAAAGGAGAGCTCCTTTTTGGGAGCAAGGGTCTCCGGATGACGAAGCGCTGTGCTACAAAGCCCGCGCGATGTCCCAAACGGTTTCCCCCGAGAGATTCGATCAGGTTTCAGTTCTCGCTCGTGCGAATGTTTACTTTGGCGGTGGAGTCGTCAGCCACACCGTTCTCTTTGCTGATGGCTCGAAAAAGACCCTAGGGATCGTGTTCCCGGGGACCTATTCGTTCGATACTAAGGCTCCGGAGCGGATGGAGGTGACAGCGGGAGCGCTCGTGGTCGAGCTGCCCGGCGCCGAGCGCCGAACTTACGAAGCCGGCACGTTCTTTGACGTCCCTGGCGACGCCGTCTTCACCATTGCGGTGTCGGGCGAGCCGGCACAATACGTTTGCAGTTACCTCTGAGGAGCTCGCCTGTCCTAGATGGCTCCTCTCACTCGACCGAACCAGCCGCCGGGCCTCTGCGGTTGGGGCCGCACCTACTTGCCGGGCGCTGAGGTCCGCGGCGAGAACTTGGCTCGCCTCGCGGAGGGGCGTCCTCTCTCGCGGGGCCTTGGGCGGTCGTACGGAGACGCGTCGCTCCTAGCGAGTCCCGACGCGGTGGCGGCGAATACGACGCTCGCGGATCGGCTGCTGAACTTCGACGAGTCGACGGGCCTCCTGCGAGCGGAGGCGGGCTTGTGTCTCGCCGAGCTCAACCGGCTCTTCCTCCCGCGCCTTTGGTTCACTCCCGTGTCCCCTGGGACCAAGTTCGTAACCCTCGGTGGAATGGTCGCGTCGGACATTCACGGCAAGAACCATCACGTGAGTGGGACCTTCGGTCGTCATGTGGAGTCCCTCTTGATCCGAACAGGACGGGGAGTGGTGGTCGAGTGCAGCCGCAATGAGCACCCCGACCTCTTCTTCGCGACGCTCGGCGGCATGGGCCTTACGGGTCACATCCTTGAGGTGAGTGTTCGGATGGTTCGAATCCCCTCGACCTGGATGGTCTCCGAGACGCATCGCGTCGAGAGTCTGGACGAACTCTTGGCTCTGCTCGAGGAGAAGGGGAAGTCCTGGCCTTACACAGCGGCCTGGGCTGACACCGTGACGCGCGGAAAGGGGCGCGGCCGCGGCATTCTCTTCCTCGGACGTTGGGCGGAGCTTCACGAAGCGCCCCCCGGCCCCTCGAAAGGCGGCCTCTCGATCCCGATGCCGTTCTCCTTGCCCTCCGGTCTCCTGAATCGCTTTACGATCCGGGTGTTCAATGAGCTTGTCTACCGGTCCCACGTGGGCAAGACCCGCAAGAAAGTCGTTTCGCCAGAGCAGATCTTCTACCCTCTCGATTGGGTGCGAAACTGGAACAAAGCCTATGGTTCGCGCGGAGTGACGCAGCACCAGTCAGTCGTGAATAAGGCGACCGGTCGCGAAGCTCTGCTCGAGATGATGGGGGTGCTCGAGAGGTTCGGTGCTGCTTCCTTCTTGACAGTGATCAAGGACTGCGGCGAACAGGGGGAGGGCCTTCTGAGCTTCCCGAAGCCGGGGATTTCTCTAGCGCTCGACGTGCCAATCCTCGATCGCTCACCGGAGATGATCCGCGAGCTGAACCAGATCGTCCTCCGTCACAGCGGGCGAATCTACCTGACCAAAGATGGCATGACGACGCCCGAAGATTTCAGGAAGATGGATGATCGTATCGACTCCTTCTTGGAGGTGAAGAGACGTTGGGATCCTGACCTCGAGTTTCGGAGCGCACAGAGCGCTCGCCTTTTCGGAATTGGCGGCTGAAGCGCTTTTGAGGAGTTCATTGTGAAGGTTGTCGTATTGGGCGCTACGGGCGGGATGGGCAGGGCTGTCAGCAGAAGGCTTGCCGAGCGGGGAGATCGCCTTTTCTTACTAGGAATTGACGCGAAAGACCTCGAGCGGAGCGCCGCCGATCTAACGCTGCGTGGCAAAGATCGAGACACCGTCGGGTTCGCAGAGTGCGATCTGGAGGATCCGGCTGGCTTCGAACAAGCGCTCTCGCTCGCCGACGCTCACCTTGGCGGCTTCGACACAGTGATCGTGACGGCTGCTCTGTTTGGAACCGGAGAGCGCCTCGAGCAGGACACCATCTTCGCTCATCGTCTCTTGGTCGCGAACTTTGCCAATACGATAGCTTTCTGTGAGCTAGCTCGGAAGCGACTTCTCTCACGAGGTGGTGGAACGCTCTGCGTGTTCAGCTCGGTAGCCGGCGATCGGGGCCGCAAGCCAGTCTTCATCTACGGCGCGAGCAAAGCCGGTCTGAGTACCTACCTCGAAGGACTCGACCATCGGTTCCGCTCTGAGGGGCTCGTGACGGTTTGCGTCAAGCCTGGCTTCGTAAAGACTCAGATGACAGAGGGCCTGAAGCCGCCTCCTTTCGCTGGGGAGCCGGATCAGGTGGCCGCCTTGGTGGTGCGGGCGATCGACAAAGGGAGCCCCGTGGTCTACGCGCCGCGCGCTTGGGCCCTGGTGATGTTCGTGATTCGGGCCCTGCCCCGCTTCATCATGCGAAAAGTGGGCTTCTGAGAGCCGGTCCCGGTGCTACGGGTTCGTTTCGAACCCGTCAGGCGGAATATTCGGGGGAACTTGCGAGTTTCACCCCTCTTGGGCAGTGAACGAGCCCTTTTTTGGCTTGCCGAAAAGGGGAAATCGCTGACGTTTCCGATTTGACAGCCTAGGGGCCTTGGTTAGCATCGCCGGCCCGCGAGCTCACTTGGGCACGCAATCTCAGAAACGAAAGAGGTACGACTCTTGTCCACGGATATCATGATTCACGCGAGCGAGCTTTCGAAGCGCTTCGGAGGAGTCCGAGCGCTCGATAAGGTGAGCTTCGAAGTGAAAAAAGGTGAGGTAGTCGGGTTTCTGGGGCCAAACGGCGCTGGAAAGTCGACGACCATGCGAATTCTCACGTGCTTCCTCGCGCCATCGAGCGGCACGGCGAAGGTGAGCGGGATCGACGTGTTCGACGATCCTCTCGCTGTGCGTCGCGCTATCGGGTACCTGCCGCAGCGAGCGCCCCTCTACACGGATATGAGCGTGATTGACTATCTCACGTTCGTCTCAGAGATCCGTGGGCTCAAGGCCGATCAGTTCAAGAAGGCGCTCAGCCGGGTTGTGGATGTGTGCGGGCTCGCTCAGGCTCTTCATAAGGACATCGGCACGCTCTCCCACGGCTACCGTCAGCGCGTCGGTCTCGGACAGGCGCTGCTTCACGATCCTCAGATCCTGATCCTCGACGAGCCGACTGCGGACCTCGACCCGAACGAAAAGGCCGAGGTTATCCGCTACATCCAGGACATTGGGAAGGACCGTACGGTGCTTCTGTCAACCCACAACCTCGGCGAAGTCGAGCAGGCCTGTGCCCGCGCGATCATCGTCTCGAAGGGGCGGGTGGTTGCCGACGGACAGCTCGACGAAATTCGCGCCAAGACCGGCGCGGTCCGCTACGTCGTAACCGTCGACGACAAGGCGCTCCGAGCGGATGCCGCGGCGCCGAGCGTTCGGGAGATCGAGGATGCTCTGGCTACTCTGAGCGGCGTGCGCAAGGTTCGGGAACTGCCGAATGACGAGTCGGCTCACCGCTTCGAGCTCGCGGGCGCGAAGGACTCCGACGTTCGTGCTGAGATCTTCCGTCTTGCAGTCGATAAGGGGTGGCTCCTGCTCGAGCTCCACCGTGACGCTCAGAGTCTTGACGCGGTGTTCCGCGATCTGACCCGTGGCGACGAGGCGCTCGACCGCGGCCGCACCGAATCGTTTGACGATGAGGACGACGACGGGGACGACGGGGACGACGGGGACGACGAAGAGGAATCTGAAAAGGAGAAAGCTTAAATGGACGCGGTGCTTTCTATCGCGAAGCGTGAGTTCCGTTCGTATTTCGACTCGCCGCTCGCCTATGTCGTAATCTGCCTGAGCTTTTTCGGGCTCGGGCTCCTATTTTTTAACTTCCGCGGCGGCTTCTGGCAGCTTGACCGTGCGACAATGCAGCCGCTCTTCGAGTACCTGCCCGCAGGGCTCGCGATGGTGGTGGTGCCGGTTGTAACGATGCGGCTGATGGCTGAGGAGCGTCGGTCCGGAACTCTCGAGATGCTGATCACGCTGCCCGTGAAGGATAGCGACGTCATCCTCGGGAAGTACCTGGGCGCCCTGGGACTCGTGTTCATCGTGGTGCTCGGCTCGCTGGCTTACCCGCTCTTCATGTTCAAGTTCCCCTGGAACCTCGGTCCACTCGATTCAGGGCCGATCGTGAGCGGTTACGTCGGGCTCTTGCTCTACGCAGCCGCGAGCGTCTCGGTGGGCCTGCTCGTGAGCTCTTTGACCGAGAGCCAGGCGATCAGCTTCTTCGTTACCCTGTTCTTGCTCGGGGCCTTCTGGTTCTCCGGCTCGATGGCCGACCAGATGACCGGCGCAGTGGCGAACTTCCTCCACTACATCAGCTTCCAGACTCGCATGAGCGGTTTCATGCGGGGCCTGATCGACACTCGAGATGTCGTGTTCTTCCTTTCGATCACGGCACTCTGCCTCGTGATTTCGTTCCGCGCGCTCGAACGCCGCAAGTGGGCTTGAGATATGGCGACCCAAGATCAAAAACGGAAAGCAGCAGCGCAAACCGGTCTCTACCTCGTAGTGATCGTGGCTATCGTCGTGGTGGCGAACATCCTCTCGGCGGGCGCCTATAAGCGTATCGACACCACCGCCTCCGAGCGCTTCACCCTCAGCCAGGGTTCAGGACGTCTGGTTCGGAGCTTGAAAGAGCCTGTACAGGTTGACGCCTATGTGAAGACCGGCCTGGCTCAGCTCGACGCGTTCGTGCGCGACCTGACCGATCTGCTCAAGGAGTACGAGCGGCAGGGCGGCGGCAAGTTCAAGTTCAGCATCATCGAGCCGAAGACCGACGAAGCGCGCGAGAAGGCTCGCGAAGCAGGCGTGTCGGAGCAGCCCTTCGGGGAGGCGAGCGCGACGGGTGACGAAAGCGCCGCCATCACGCAGGGTTTCCTCGGTCTTGTCTTCAAGTACGGGAGCGAGACCGCAGTGATTCCTGCGCTCCACCCCGCACGCGGTGATGGTCTCGAGTTCTTCATCACCAACAAGATCCGCGAGATCCGGGATAAGAACGACAACATCAAGCACAAGATTGGTGTCATCACCGGCAAAGATGAGCTCAAGCTCACCGATACGAACCTGATCCCCCGTGGTCAGGGTGGCTCACCGACGCTCGAGCAGATCATTAAGCAGAACTTCCCCTTCTATGAGATCGAGACGGTCGACCTCGCAGGTGGGGACTCGGCGATCGATCCGTCCTTCGTCGGCCTGATGATCACTCAGCCGGGCGCCGACTACACTGATAAGGAACTCCGTCGCATCGACGAGTTCCTGATGCTCGGAGAGAAGTCACTTGTTGTGATCGCTTCGGCGGTTTCGATGAAGCCGAACGACTCGGCGATGAGCGCCGAGCTGACTCTGCACGGCCTCGGACCGCTGCTCAGCGGGTACGGGATTGAGATGCAGAAGGACGCTGTCCTCGACCACGGCGCCCAGTTCCGCATCCCGGTCATGGTCGGCATGGGTACGATGGCCTGGATCCGCCACCCCGGCATTGCCCACGTGGTCAACGATCCCCGGTTCTCAGAGAACGAGAAGCTCCTCGACACCTCGTTCCCGGCTTTCTTCCGGATGGACGAGATCATGTTCCCCTATCCGAGCTCGCTCGTGCTCCAGCGCGACAAGCAGCCCGCGGACGTGACGCTCAAGGCAGTGGCTCGCACGACCCCCGCGGCGAACGTAGTCGTCGCGGATACCGTCGACATGTCGCTTCGAGACCGCTGGGATCCGAAGCCTCCCTTTGAGCAGCGCATCATCGCGGCGAGCGCCGAAGGAAAGCTCAAGAGTGCCTTTGCTGGTCAGCCCGGGGAAGGAATCACGGCACCCGAGGTCGCGGCGAAGCCATCTCGCGTTCTCGTCATCTCGTCGAGCCAGTTCCTCACGAACCCGTTTGCCTACGCGGGCAACGGGCCGGAGCAACAGGGTCAAATGGCGATGTTCGGAGCAATGGGCGGCAACAAGGAGCTCCTCCAGTTCGCTGGCCCCTACGCCCAGAAATACCTAACCCAGACCATCCTCAGCCTGAAGAACACGCTGGACTGGATGAGCGGGGACACCGATCTCATCGCAGCTAGCGCCAAGATCCTCGGCGAAGCGAACCTGACCTACTCGAGCGTCAAGAAGCCTGAGTTCAAGGTCGACGACTCCGAAGAAGAGATTCGAAAGAAGGACGAAGAGTATCGTACGGCACGGAAGGACTTGCAGAAGAGAGTCCAGTGGACGTTGACGCTCGGAGTTCCTTTGGCGTTCGGCGGAGCTGGTTTCTTCAGGTGGCGGAGCCGCGAGGCGAAGCGCGCTCAGAAGGCCGCTTAACAATCACACCCTATCCCTAGGAGAACTTTCCTATGACGGAATCTTCAACTGAAAACAAACCGGTCGCCACTAGCTCGGCGACGGGGAGTGAGAGGCGCCTCTACGTTGCCCTCGGTGTCCTCGCCCTCTTGGGCGGGGCCCTCTACTTCCAGTCGGAAGGCAAGAAGGCTGAGCTTAAGAGCCGCTCGGGAGAGATGGCTGCGGCGACTCTCCCGGCCTTGACGGTCGCCGAGTCCATCAAGGACAGCGCGACCAAGATCGTGATCGAGCGCCCCTCGGACGCAGCCGAAGGCGCAGCGATCGCGCCCCCTGAGCGACACACCCTTGTCAAAGAAGGGTCGGAGTGGAAACTCTCCGAGCCGCTCAGCGCCCTCGCTAACCAGACGAACGTCGAGAGCCTCCTCTCCAGCTTGCCCAAGCTGAAGATCAAGGAGCAGGTCTCGAATTCGACCGAGAGCTACGCGCAGTACGACCTCGGTGACGATAAGGCGACTCACGTTACTGTCTTCGAAGGCGACAAAGTCGCGTTTGAGCTCTTTGTGGGCAAGAGCGGCGGCCGCGGCCAGACCGCTCGTCTTCCTGGTCAGGAAGGCGTCTTCGTCATCGATGGTTACTCGAGCTACCTGTTCTCTCGGGATACGAAGGGCTGGCGTGACACGAGCGTCTTGAAGCTCGAGGCCGAAAAAGTCACCCGCGTAGACGTCGTGAACGAAAGTGGCGCCTTCGAGTTCAAGAAGGAAGGCGACAAGTGGTCAGGCCGCTTCAAGAAGGGCAAAGCTGGCGCTTGGACGGCGATCAAAGACTTCGAGTCGAGCAAGGTCGACGACCTCCTTCGTGCCTACAAGACCCTGAACGCGACGGGTTTCGGCGATGGAAAGAGCCTCGCCGACACGGGACTCGAAACGCCTCTGGCTGAGCTCACCATCACCGTCGGTGACGACAAGACTCAGGTCCTGTTCGGTTCGAACGCCGAAGGCTCGAGCCGCTACGCAAAGCTCCCCGAGGGCAGCGAGATCTACATGATCAGCAGCTGGGCTTCAGACTGGGCCTTCGCGGAAGAGTCCAAGTTCCAGAAGAAGAAGGACGACGCGGAGGACTGAGGTTCGACAGGCCTCGGTTCGACTCTCTTGAGGTCTGACCGAGCTCCTCCGCTTCCAAACGGTCCGAGAGACAGTCCCCGAGCGCTGAAGCGCCCGGGGACTGTTTGCATTTGAGGGTTCACGTCCCCGACCCGGTTTTCGGCAACAGGGCGAGGGAGAGCCAAGATCCCGAGCCTTGTTCGCCTGCGATCACGATGAAGGTGTCTTTGTCGGAGGAGAACGCGGCGCCATTCGGCCCAGTTTGGCTTGTCGGGAGTCGTCGGAAGCCCCGCTCCAGCAGCGTCTGCTCGTAGTTCTTGAGCGCGATGGTCGGGGGTTCTGTACTTTCGTAGGCGAAGAGGACCTCCCGGGGGCGAGCGGACTGATTCCGATGAGCGGCGCTTTGGTAATGAGCGCTCAGAATTCGGCGTCCTTCGGGCCGCGGCGCGAAGCTCGGGTCGAGACCGGGCGCGTCTCCTTCTCGAGGGAAGGCGGAGTGCATTGCGAGGGAACGCGTGCGGAGGCGGAGGAGGTGAGTCGCGGGTGCGCCGCCGAGCTCCGTCGAACGCAGAAAACTCACCTCGGGCGCACCGAGCTCCGTGAGATCTTCCGTTTCCGCCCAGCGCTCTAGGCTGCTGACGAGGCTTCCGTCTTCGCCCTTGGGGGTTCGAAGACAAACGACGGTCCGACCGAGAGCAGTTCTTCCTTCGCCTTCGATGGAGAACCCGGGACAATTCTCGCGAAGGCGGACGCTCTGCTCTTCGGGCGAGCCGGGGAGACTTCGACTTTCGACTTCGAACTGGATGCCGTTCAGGTGAAGAGTGCCCCGGGACAAGTCGGAGGAGGTGGTGGATCCCTCTCCTTCGAGCAAGGTCGGGAGCAGCCCTTGTGCGGCGCCTTCGAGGCGAGCCTGGGCTGTGCGGAGGAGGACGAAGAGAGTTCCGGCAAAGACGAGGGCCGTGAGGAGCGAGAGCTCCAAGAAGGCGCGGAGGAGCCGGGCTCGTGGTCTCTCGGAGCGGGGACGAGGGGAAGCGGATTTCATGGTCATGTCATTCGTCGAGGCGCTTGGGTTCCGGCTTCATCTCCGGGGCGAAGCCCGAGAAGAGCTTGTCGGCGATTCCTTCGGCCGAATCGGGCTCAACGTTGCATGGAAGTGAGAAGGAACGCCCGACGGTGATCGTTTCTCCTCCGAGCAGCTCTCCGCGCTCGAACTCCTTCTCGTCAGAGACCTCGAACCGATCGAGCAAGAGCTCGTTCAGCCTCGCGGCGATGTCCTTGAACGCTTCAAAAACTCCGGAGCCCTCGGGAACCGGACCCGCACTTTCGAGGCGTTCGGGTGCGAGCGAGGTCGTCACCCCCGCCTCTTCCATGCGGTTCTTCAAGGCAGGGTCCTCTTCCCGGTCGACTTCCGGGCAATCCTCCGGAACGTTGCCGCAGCCGCTCGCGGCCACCTGCCACGCGCAGCGCCGCACGGTGCTCGCCGCGAGCTGCGTATTCGTGATCAGCTTGTTCACGTATAGAACCCCCGCGAACACCAGGCACAAAAGCGGCAACATGATGGCCGCCTCGATGGACGCGATGCCGCGCATTCCAGCGCGGCGGGCTCGTCGATCGATCGAGGGAAGCCCCGAGTCGGCGAGACGTCCCTTTCGTTCCTCATCGAGGACACGACTTGAACCGCACTCCCGGAAGGACCAATTCGCATGGCTTCCGCAGAGGGCGCCGGCGCGGCGCGAGGACAAACGCTTCATCGTTTTCATCAGTGAATCACCATCTCGTCGAGGGAAAGCAGCGCCTCCCAGAACCCACCACAATTCCCCATCGCCTCTTGGCAGGAGGCCTCCGGACTTTCGGCTCGCTTCAGTCCGCCGAACTCGGTGCTGTCCGCCTCGTCCCCAGCAGCTGTCGCCTCCATGCGGCTTCGCTCGCTGTTTTCTTCTTCCTTTGAAGGGAGGCGGAAGCGCCGCAGCCGAGCGGTCCACGCCGCACGCCACATCCAGTCCTCGCGGGACGCCTCGCCGTCGGCGTCAGCGAAATAGTACTCAGCTTGGGCGATCGATACCTTCCCCAGGAACGTCATGGCGTCGGCGGACAAGCCTTCGATCGTCTGCGCTAGCTCGGGCAGGGCTCGATCTTCCTCAGCAGCGGGGGCAGTAAGGACGACGTTCACGCCGTCCTTGAAGTACCCGGGACCGACGCCGTCTCCGAACGCCACTGTGCGGATCTGGAACGCTCCACCGCCGAGCTCGAGGTCCTTCTCGACTCGCATGGGAGTCATGCTGTCGTCGCCGTTCATGGTCTCGCCTTCTTCCGTGAGCGGCTCTTCGATCTTCTCCTCGAAGGTGCAGCTCAGGATGTGTGAGATGTGGAGCTCGTGCCGGGGGGGAGAGAGCCCGTTTTCACCAGGAGCGCCTACGTGATTCAGGGTCCTCTTACAGACAGGAAGTGGGCGTTTCTCTCCGTTTGGACGAGTCCGGCTTTCCCAGGGAGACCAGGCAAGATCGACCCCGGGCGTGTAGTCGCATGGACTGCGCCCTAGCTTTTCCTCGGACTGGCTCAAGACCTTCCTAGACTCTTCGACGACGCTGCCGTCGGGACGATGGCGGTAGACGATCTCGAGGTCTTGCTTCAGGTAGGTGTAAGCCTTCGGAGAGCGTCCCGAGCTCGGGTCACAGTACTCGCGGGCGTTGAGTGCTCGCTTCTCGCAGGCGCTGTACGCAGGACAAGGATCGTCCACCCCGAAATTCGGTTTGGCCTCCATGTTCCGGAGCCCTGCCAGAGTGCAATCTTGTTCTGACTGACAGTCTGCGTCTTCGAGCTCCGGATAAGTCTTTTCGATGGTCCGACTGTAAGAGGGAGGAGCGCCCTTGCCTCCGCCGCAGAAGTACTCGCTCATGCTCTTTGTAAGCTCGCCAACTACGCCACCAAACTCCTTACTCAATTGCGGCCCGAGTGGAGCGAGGACGAGTGTGCCGACCTCGCGTCCCCCACGGTCACAGAGCACCGAAAACTCATCGGATTCGACGGGGAGGCGGATGCGCGAAGGGAGCGCGAAGGCGCCAGTCGCGGGAGCATGGGACTCGGCGGCTTCTCCGAGCGCGCCCAGGGTGGCCACGGCGGGCACAATCACCGAGACGCCTCTTTCAGCGAAATGAGCGAGCCGGAGTCCTGCTTCCACGGGCGCCTTGGCCGCGTTGTACATGTTCTGGAACTGGACTGAGGCGTTCGTGCAGAAGCCAGCCATCGGAAGCGTGGCCCCGAAAGTTGGGGTCGCGAGAGCCGCGAAGATGATGCTCCCGATTGTGAAGAGGGCCTGCAGGAGTCGGAGCGCGATCAAGATGGCGAGGAGCGCCGCCATGACCCAGTTGATGTAGACAATGAGATTCATGCCGCGGGCGTGGATGACCGCGGAGGCGAAGCCGGCGGCGTCGGCGGCGTCTTGCATCGCTTCTTGCGCCAAGATGGTCCGGCCGATGCCAAGGGCATAGAAGGTGAGCGCGATGAGCAGCATCGCGAGGATCAACCCGAGGATGCTGATGGCGCCGCGCTCCGAGTGAAGGAGCGCGGCCCGGATAGAGAGGCGGCGGGGAGCCTTTTTATTCGTACTTGCCATGGTAATCGGCGCCTTGATTGGGGAGGGTTTCCTCGGCGGAGAGCACGAGGAAGCGGAAGGGCGTGACTTCGAGGAGCTTCTGGAGGTTCGGGTTCTCCACCCTCTCGAGGATCTCTTTCGTCTCGTCGTCGGACATGAGATCTTTGTAGCTCTTGCAAATGAGCAGAGCTCCGAAGGGGACCCGGCAAGGAAACAGGTAGTCGATCCGGGCCGTGACGGGGTCCTTGAGACCAAACTGGTCACTCTCACTCTCGTTTGTGATAGAGAGCACGACGCTCACGCCGTTGTACCCGACGACACCTAAGAGGGCCTGACCCAGGCCGGAGCTGATGGCGTCGCGGAATGTCGCCGAGAGAGGGAGTTCCCCGTCGCTCAGCTTCGAAAAATTGAGCGCTTCTTCCGAGGGCGCGAGGACCGTCAGCGGCGCGGAGGCGGCGCGTTTGATGGCGACGAAGCGCGGATCGTCCTCTCCCTCCAAGCGATTTCGCTTCAGGCCGTCGGCTCCGTATTCCTTGGGGTCGTCGTCGAGGACAACGACTGCCGCGCGTGCGGCGCGGTGCGCCGCGTGCTGGACAACGAACTTGCCGACGACGACGAGCGCGAGCTGCGTCAATCCGAACCAAGCGGCGATCATGAGCGGAAACACCATGACCATCTCGATCGATGTCGTGCCGCGGACGCGCCGAGAGCAGAGAGCTCGACGGAAGCGGGCGGAGGGCGGTGACGGGTGAGCCATAGGAACCCTGAGCGACGGTGCGGCGAGAATCAGAAGAAGAGAGGAAGGACGGGGAACTTCTCGAGCAGCAGCACGAGACAAGTTCCGAGGGCGATCGCGGGACCGAAGCGAAGGGTCGTCACCTCTGCGGGATCGCCGCGTCCGATCGTGTGGCGCGCGGTTTGCGCGAGGAGGCGGAACAGGGAGCCGCGCGCGGCGGCGCGAAACAGCGCGTAAAGGAGAAGAATCGCGAGGGACCAGAGCAGCGCGGCGAGGCCTAGATCAGGCCCGAGGCACGCTCCGAGCGCCGCCCAGAGCTTCACATCGCCCCCCCCAATGCCGGCGCCCCGCGTGAGGAAGAAGAGGAGACAGGGGACGAGGCCCACAAGGACCATCCCCGCGAAGCTCAAGGCGGCGCCTTGGCTCCCTCCGAGAGGGGAGAGAGCCAAGGCGACCGCGAGTCCTCCCAGCGTCAGCCAGTTCGGGATCTTGCCGCTGCGGGCGTCGAGGACACCTGCCACGAGCGCAAGGACGAGGGCGAAGAGGGAGAGCATGTGACCCGCTTACTCCTTGTTGCCATCGCCGATCAAAAGCACGTCTTCCTTGGCCGAGCCGAGTTGGCTCTTGAACTTGGCGCCAATCTCGTTCCAAACGCCGACGGCGCCGATGACCACGATCGCCATGAGAATGACGTATTCGATCGTCGAGAGGCCCCGTTCGTCGCGGAGCAGACTTTTGGAGGACTTCGTGTTCTTCGTGATGAATGCCATATCGTGAGTTCCTTCTTGGTTCAGGGGCGCGCACTGTGCGCGTCGAGTTTGATGTGATGCGAGAGCTCCGGGGCAGGACCGCGGTCTTCGGGGTCCGGGCGAAGGAGCTCTCGTGCTGGGGGGTGTGTCGGACCGGCGCGGGAGCCGTTGCCGAAAAAATGCGCGGCGGCGTCGTTTTCGGTGGTTCGGGGAGCGCTCCAGTTCGGTTGAGCTCGCCCGGGGTTCACGGACAAACGCGAGCTCGGTGCGCGTATGGGGGCCAGTTGGCGAGCGCAGCGAGCGTTCGAGGGCAGAGGAGAAGGAGCGGACAGGCGAAGGCTCGGTTGGGCTGAGGCGGAAGTGATGGGCCGGGGCCAAAAGCAACAGAGAGAAAAGAGGAGCTCGGACGGGACGGAGCGGGCACAAGTGAACGCGGAGCGGTCGCGGGAGTGACGGCCGAGGGCAGCGAGCGGCGAGCGCGTTCGAGCGGATGGCGGCAAGGGCAGCGAACGGCGAGAGCGTCCGAGCGGATGGCGGCAAGGGCAGCGAACGGTGAGAGCGTTCGAGCGGATGGCGGCAAGGGCGAATCGACGCGTCGGGTGAGCGCGAGGGAAGAGCGTTCGGAGGACGGACCTTCGGAGCGACGTTTTGGACGCAACGGCGTCGAGCTCAGGCCGAAAAGGCGGCCATGGCAGGCAGGAAACCGGGCTTTCGGTGGGATCTCTCGCGGCTCTTGGGCGCGGGTGAGGGAGGCGCCGCGGAGCGGGGGATTGGGCGGCGCGTGGCGCTACGAGGTCAGTTGGCGCGGCTGGCTTCGGACGAGCGCGGGCTCGCGAGCGTAGAGTACTTGATGATCTTCGTCGCCGTGACGCTGGGGGCCGCGTTGATTCTGGCGGGCATGGGGCCGACGCTGATTCGCTCGTTCGAATGGCAGGTCGCTGTTCTCGGTCTGCCGGTGCCTTGAGGCGGGCGAAATTGTGAGGCGACGCGCGTCGCCGAAGTTTTCACAATGGATCGCGGGCGGGTCTCCCCATGAGGAGAGCCCGCCCGGAGCGCATCTCAGGACGACGGTTCCAAAGAACGAGGGTCAGACGTCGACGAGCGCGTAGGAGCCGAGGAAGTCGGTCTTCCCAACGTCCACGCCGTTGTGGCGCAGGATTGCGTAGGCCATGGCGGCGTGGAAATAGAAGTTTGGGAGCGCCTGCTCGTTCAGGTAGACGGAACCGACGACACGTTTGTTCGGGGGGAGGTAGCCGATCTTCACGAGACGGGTCGCGGCGTCTTTGAAGTCGGCTTCGTCGATCGTCGCGACAAAGGCGGCGGTCTTCTGGATGCGGGCGCGAATCTCGGCGAAGGTCGTCTCGGTGTCCGGATCGCTCGGAGCTTCCTTGCCCGCAAGGCGAGCGGCGAGGAACTTCGCGGTGTCGCAAGCGGACTGAAACTGGCGCACCAGGGGGAACATATCGGGCGCCAGTCGGGCGCTCACGAGGACGTTGACGTCGAACTTGCGCGCCGCCGCATGAGCTTCGGCCTTGTCGAGCCAGCCTTCCATGTTGCGGAGCATCTTGCGGAGCTGGGGGACGGTCGCGGTGTACATCGACATGCCCTCGCTCTGGCAGTGCGCCGCAAGGTCGTCAAGGGCCTCCCGCGCTGACGCGACGCGGGGCTTTCGGCATTTTTCCGGTGCCCGGAGAGGCGCTCGCTTTGGGCTCTTGGCGCCCGCGTCTCACCGCGAACGGTCATGCGCGCATTATCGGTTCGTTCCGCGCTTGGGAGCGCCTTTGGGGTCTCGGGGACGGCGAGTCTTGGGCCTTTTTGACGCAACGCTTCCCAGAAGCGTCCGAGTGAACTCGCGTGTGGAGGCTACCTTGAATAAGCAGGTTCTGATCGCGGCGCTCGGCCTTTGTGTGGGGTCTTTAGGAGCGCACCAATATCTTCAGAAGGTCAAGCAGGAGCTCGCCGGCGGACCTCAACAAGCCGTCCTGGTCCTGACCCGAGACATGAATGCTGGCGAGGTCGTGGATGATACGGCCCTCGAGACAAGCTGGGTGCCGGAAGCATATCTCGATCCGCGGCGGATCCCTGCGAAAGAACGGGGACAGCTCGTGGGCGTGCCGCTGGTGACCACGGTGCGCGCGGGTGAGGGGCTCTATTGGGGTGACGTGGCCGGGGGAGATAGCTCCCGTGCTGATCTTTCTTCTTTGGTCGCCTCGGGGCGCCGCGCTTACCAGCTGGGGCCCGAGGCGAATCCGTTCGGTGCGCTGGTTCGCGTGGGAAATCGGGTCGACGTGCTCTGTGGCCGCGCGGATGGGGCGAAGACGGTCCTCGAGCGCGCGCTTGTGCTCGCGGTCGGAGATCGTCTGAAGAACGAAGACGAGGCACAGCCGAAGAAGGGCAGTGTCTTCCGATCGACCTCGGGGCTCTCGCTCAGTCTGCTGCCTGAGGAGGCTGAGACGCTGATGAAGGCGGAGCGAAACTGTCAGCTCCGGATCGTGGTGCGCGGTTCAGACGATATCGCTCTGCGCGCGACCTCTGAAAAGACGAATGAGACGGCGCCGAAAGCCGCGCCCACGAAGACTCGGGAGATTGAACATGTGCGCTAATCGTTTGCGAAGGGCTATCGTGTGTCTTGCGCTGGGGCTCTTGCCGTCGACCGCTCTCGGGCAAGCGAGAGCTCAGACCCCGGAGTCGGTACAGTTGAATATTGCTGAAACGCGCGAGCTCACGCTGCAAATTGGCGAGCAGCGCGTGCTTTCGGCGGAAGGTGTGCGCAGCTACTCCGAAGGAAAACGGGGGATCGTCGAAGTCCGCCTGACACGGGATGCCAAGCAGTTCGTGCTTGTCGCGCTGCAGCCGGGAACAACGACTGTTCTCTTTCTGATGAACGACGGACGCGAGGAACACATTAGAGTCACCGTCGAAGCCCCGGCAACACAAGCCGAAGGGGGCATTATTGTTCAGCAAGCAGAGAACATCCGGCTCGATTTCTACTTCGTGCAGGTCGACCGTGGATACATGCACCAGATCGGCCCCGCCTATCCCTCAAGCGTGACCGCGGGCACGTTCTCAGCGGAGTTCGATTTTCTGAGTCGCTCATTGAACAGCGCCACCGCAGTTGTCGCCGACCAGGCATTGCTTCGGCTCGACGTGGCCCAGGTGAAAGGCTGGGCGAAGCTGCAACGCAAGGCCGCGGTCATCACCGAGAATGGTCAGGCAGCCGTCTTTTCGGGGGGAGGCGAGGTCAACATTCCCGTCCAAAATGGCCTCGGCACGGGCATCCACGCGATCCAGTACGGAAGCACCATCGACGTTCTCCCGCGCTACGACTCTTCGACGGGACGTCTCGAACTTCAAATTTCTGCGGACGTTTCGGATCTTTCTGACGATCGCGGCTCGGGCGTTCCCGGACGCATTCGATCGGATCTCAAAACCGTTGTGAACCTCGAACTCGGCCAGACGATCGTGCTCGCGGGCCTCAGCGCGAAGTCGGAAATCAGTAGCCAAGGAGGACTCCCGTTCCTCTCTCAGATCCCGATCCTCGGACATCTCTTCGGGACTCATCGCTCCGAGTCGAAGCAACTCGAGAACATCATCTTCATCGTTCCGTCCGTTGTCGACATGCCTGGCCCCGAAGCGCGCATTGCTCTCGACGAAGCCTTGCGCGTCTACGGAAGTTACAAAGGAAAGCGACAGGATAAGGCCTATTTTCCGGTGGTGGGGGCGCCATGAAGCAACTCTTGGCTGAGGTAGATCTCGAACGTCGACTTGTAATTTCCGTGAAAGCTAAGGGGAAGACGACGCTCCGGCGCTCGTTTCCGGTTGGCTTCCCTGTCCGCATCGGTCGGCTCAATGACTGCCACATCTGTCTCCCGATCTTGGCCGTCTCGCGCTGTCACGCGACTCTGACTCTCTCGGATCAGGGACTCGAGCTTGTCGAGTCCTCTTCCCAGGGAACCCAGGTGGGTTCGGAGCTGGTGCGCGGGGTGACGGCCCTGTTCCAAGCGAACTCGCTCGAGCTCCATATCGGCGGGTATCAGCTCGATTGCCGCATCGAAGAGCGCGAGCACGGCGCCCCAGACATTCGACGCACCATTCATCAGAAGCTCATTGAAAGACTCGATCTGGCGCGGACTCCCCGGGGACAGCAGGTCACTGACGATCTCAGGAAGGATGTGCTCGATGTCCTCGAACAGCTTGTCCTAGAAGAGCGCGTCCCGCTCCACCTGCGGGCGAAAATCGTTCGGGATGTGGCGGATGAGGCGCTTGGTCTCGGGCCTCTCGAGACGCTGCTCAGTGACCCGAACGTGAGCGAGATCATGGTCGTCGATCCGAACGTCATTTACGTCGAGCGGGAAGGGCGTCTCGAGCTCACGGGAAGGTCCTTTTCGGACGCGGATGCGGTGCGGGCGGTGATCGAGAGGATTGTCACACCCCTCGGTCGTCGCATCGATGAAGCCTCCCCGCTCGTGGATGCGCGCCTTCCCGACGGGAGCCGAGTGAACGCGGTGATCCCCCCACTCGCCCTGCGCGGCCCCTGCATTACGATTCGAAAGTTCCGAGCGGGCGCTCTCGAGCTCAAAGATCTGATCGAGAGGCAGTCGCTCTCTCGCGACATGGCGCGCTTCCTCGAAGCGGCCGTCCGCGTGAGGAAGAACATCGTGATCAGCGGCGGGACAGGGAGCGGCAAGACGACGCTCTTGAACATCCTCTCCGCAGCGATTCCTCGCGGAGAACGTATTGTCACGATCGAAGACGCCGCTGAACTCTCGCTCAAACAGAGCCACGTCGTCTCCCTTGAATCGCGCCCGCCGAACCTCGAGGGAAAGGGTGAATACACGATCCGCGACTTGGTAAAAAATGCGCTCCGCATGCGTCCGGATCGCATCGTGGTCGGAGAGTGCCGCGGCGGAGAGGCTCTCGACATGCTCCAGGCCATGAACACGGGCCACGAAGGCTCGATGACGACGACCCACGCGAACTCGCCGCGGGAAGCGGTCGGGCGCCTCGAGACGCTCTGTTTGATGAGCGGAGTCGAGCTTCCGCTCACGGCTATCCGCCGCCAGATTGCCGGCAGCGTCCATCTCATCGTTCAACAATCCCGTCTCGCGGACGGGTCACGTAAGGTCACGAGCATCGCTGAGGTGGTCGAAGTGGACGAGCGCGGAGAGGTCGTGGTGCGAGAGCTCTACTCCTACCAAGTCGAAGGCACGGGCCCCGATGGGCGCATCGTCGGAAAGTTCATTGCGACCGGGTACTTGCCGAGTTTTCTTGCGGAACTCGAGAAAGTGGGTGACGCTTGTTAGATTTAGGTTTTGTTTTCTGCGCAACGCTCGCGCTCCTGAGTCTCGTGGGGCTCGGGACGCGCCGTGAAGTGTGGGAGGCGCTCCGTCCGCGCTTTCTGGCCTACGAGCGAAATGTCGATCGAAGTCTCCGCTTCATCCGGAGCGGGCTGCGCCCGCGGCGGATTGTGATCGCTCAAGTGGTCTGTCTGGGGTTCGCCCCGGTGGTCTACTTCGGCCTCGGGCGGGCTCTCTTGGCCTCTGCCCTGCTCCTCGGCGCGCTTCTTCCTCACGTTCTCCTCGCGCGCGCGACGGCTGAGCGTGCAAAGAAACTTGATGCACAGGTCGAGCCGATGCTGGGAGCGATCGCGCGCGCCCTTGTGGCGGCGCCTAGCCTCGGCGAAGCGCTCGCGAGCGCCGCCACGGTGATCGAGGCCCCACTCTCGGATGAAATCAAAGAGACTCTCGAAGAGTTCCATCTCGGAACGAACCTCGACTTGGCTTTGACTCATTTGAGCGAGCGCGTGAAGAGCGAGAAACTGCGCGTCGCAGTTCTGACGTTGAAGCTGGGACAAAAGAGCGGCGGTAAACTCGCGAGCATTCTTGAGTCGACGGCGCAAACGATGCGAGAGATGGAGCGACTCGAGGGGGTCTTGCGTACGAAGACCGCGGAAGGAAAGGCGCAGACCGTGGTGATCGCCGTCGTGCCGATCGCGCTCGTCGGGATCTTGGACTCGATGATGCCAGGCTTTTTCGCGCCGCTCGAAAACACAGTTTCGGGCAACATGATCACTCTGGCGAGCGTGGGACTTTGGGTGGGGGCGCTCTTTGCGGCCCGTCAGATCTTGGCGGTGGATCTATGACCTTGGCGCTGGACGGATGGATTTGGACGAGCGCTCTTGGCTTCGGGATGCTCGGGATGAGTGTCGGCCGTTTTTTGGCGTCGGCGCCACCGGCGCCTCTGCCGAAGGTCGGTCGATTTCAGAAGGAGCGCGACAGGTTCAGGGCCGAGGGAGCTTGGGCGGCGGGTTTACTCGTCGTGCTTCAAGCGTTCTCTGCGGCGCTCTGGTCCGTCGTACCGCTGAAGGGGCTGCCCGTGCGGTACCTGAACTGGCAAGAGCATCAGCTGCGCTTGGCAGGTTTTCCCATGGGGCTCTCGCCGCGTGAGGTGCCTGTGTTGTGTCTCATGACGGGGCTCTTGAGCGGCGCGTTTGTGTCCGCCTTAGGCTCCTCGACGGTCGCTTCGATCAGCGTGCTTTTGGTGGGGCTCGCGCTTCCCATTTTCCGCATTCAGGGGCTGCGCGGCGCGCGCGTGCGAGCGGCGGCTCGGGAAGTGCCTCGAACGATGGACCTGTTGAGCTTGTGCATGAGCGCAGGGATGGACCTGGTCAGCGGGCTCAAAGAGGTGAGCAAGGGAGACAAGGGCGTCGTGGCGGATGAGCTCCGCTACCTTTTGGCTGCCCTCGAAATGGGTCAGACCCGGCGCGCGGCGCTGCAGGAATTTTCCGAAAACCTCCCTGCGCTCGAGGTCGGTGACTTCACCCGCGCCGTCATTCAGGCCGAGGCCAAGGGAGCCTCTGTCCGCGATGCGCTCTTGAACCAAGCGACCATGAGTCGGCAACGCCGGAGCGTTCGGGCCGAAGAGTTGGCCGCGCGGGCGGGAGTCCTGCTGACGCTGCCGATCATGATGCTCGTGGTGTGCGTGTTGCTTCTGATCGTCGGACCTCTCGTCGCTAATCCTCAAATTTGAAACAGGCTCAGGAACATGTTCTCAAAAGTGCTTTTCGCTCAGCTGGTCTCTCTCCTTGTTGCAGCGGGTATTGTGATGGGGTGTGCTCCTGACGAGGACGAGGCGTCCGTCAAGAATCAATCGCTCATCACCCGCTTGGATGAGGCGTTTTATAGCCTCCCTTGTCCTCCGGGGCTCGAGCGGGAGTCGGAGAAGAACGTAGAGGCTCGCCTCGAACTTTCGCGCATCGAAGCCTTGAGGGGGAAGGTCGACGTCGTCGCCGCTTATCGAGCAGCGGTGAACCTGCATCAGCTGGCCGAGTGCAAGAACCTCCCCGAGCTGAAGCCCGAAGCAGAGCTCGCCTATGGGGCCTTTCGGAGTCGGGTCGCGGGGAATGTCCTCGGAGCATCGCGCGCGAGGAGCTTGGGCGACATGGTGAGGGAGCGCCGACTTCTCAGTGAGCTGAGCGAGATGGTGCGCCCCCTCTTGCCGGAAGATGCTGCGCGGGCCGACCAGAGGGTGCGGCGGATTGACGTGGCCTTGGTTGCGGAGCGTTGAGCTGGGCGGGGAGGGGGAGCTGGGGCCATGCCCTCGGCGGTGGCCCTTGGCTTTCGAGGAACGTTTCGGTGATGGGCCGCGTACTAGCGAGTTTTTGGGTCCGGGTGCGCAACGGTCGCTCCCTTCGTCCGAAAGGCGAGCCATGAAGAACCTGATGGGATTTCTCGTGGCGATCGCCCTCGCCGGATGTGGCGGGCAGGCGGTCGGGGAACCGGAGACTGCCGCGGACACCCGAAGCATGCTGATGGAGCGGGCAGCCGCGAGCGAGCGCCAAGGGGAGGCGCTGCAAGCTGAGCAATATTGGTTGGCAGCATGGGAGCAGGGAGAGGATATCGACGTCGTGCTCCCGCCCCTTCTCGCTTCCTGCATCCGCGGGGGGCGCCTCGAGAGTGCTCTGCGACATGTGGAGCGCGCCGGTCGCCTGCGGCCGAACGATCCAGCTTTCTTGCATTTGCAGGCGGAACTCTTGCGGGCGCTCGGTCGAGCGGAGCAAGCCTTCGAGCTCCTGTACGCCCGAAGTGAACAAGTGTCGCTGTTGCCGGAGACGGTGTTCTTACTCGGGACCCTGGAGAGCTCTCGGGGTGACGAGGATGCGGCCCGACAGCATTGGGCGAAGTATCTCGAGCTTGCTCCGGAGGGACCGAGAGCGAGCCAGGCGCGAGCGCTGATCGGAGGTGCTTCGTGATCCAGAGCGCGGCCTATGAAAGAGCGCTGCTTCGATTCTTGGAGCCGATCGCGCCTGTTCTCGCTCAGCCGGATGTGAGCGAAGTGGTCATCAATGGTCCCTCGAAGATCTTCATTGAGCGTCGAGGGAAGCTCGAAGCGTTCGACGCGGAGCTGGATCCCGAGGGACTCATCGGAGCGCTCCGTGTGGTCGCTCAATACGCGGGGCGCCCTCTCGATGACGAGTTTCCGATCCTCGAGGCACATTTGCCCGACGGAGCGCGCCTGGAAGCCGTCCTAGCGCCGATTGCGGAAGGGGGACCCTGCGTCGCGATCCGCAAGCATCAGCTCACGAGCTTGAGCGCGGAGAAGCTCGTAGAGCTCGGCGCCCTGAGCGACGAAGCGTTCGCCTATCTTAAGAACGCCGTCGAGCACAAGGAGAACATCCTCGTCTCCGGCGGAACAGGAAGCGGGAAGACCTCACTCTTGAGAGTGCTTGCGACGGTGAGCGATCCGGACGAACGCCTGCTCGTGCTCGAAGACGCGCGCGAACTGGCGTTGCAGCGAAACCATGTGGTGTCCCTGGAGACTCGGCCGGCGGATGCCCGCGGTCGCGGGCGCATCACGATGGCCGACTTGTTGAAGGCGACCTTGCGTCTGCGTCCCGACCGCATCGTGATGGGCGAGGTGCGAGGAGCGGAGGCTCTCGACTTGATCCAGGCCATGAGCACGGGTCACGGCGGCTGTCTCTCGACGATCCACGCCTCGAGTCCGGTGGGAGCGCTGCGGCGCCTCGAGACGATGGCGCTTCTCGCTGGTTACGAAGTGCCGCTCACGGCTCTTCGAGCCCAGGTAGCGCTCGCGATCCATGTGGTGGTGCAGATCGAGCGGCTTTTTGGCGGAAAGCGCGGCGTGACAGAAATTGCGCGCGTGTTGCCCCTATCAGCGCATGGTGAGTACGAGGTGGAGCCGGTGTTCCTCCGCACGTCGGAGGGCCTCTTGCGAGAGAGAAGAGCATGAAGGACGAGACGCAAGTGGGGATCGAGGCCATGAAGACGCCCGTCTTGGGCGTGCCTTGGGCCGGAGATACCGAGTTTGGTGAGCCGACTTTGTCCGACGCTGAGACGATCTTGCTTCCGCGGGCAACAGTCTTACCCGGCGCTGCGGAAGAGGTCTCGGAAGGTCGCAGCACATTGAGCATTCCGAGCAGCCCAGCGCAGGACCACCTTGCGCGTTCGCTCTGGAAGATGGCGCGCTCGTCGCTCCTCGGTGCTGCCGTCTGTGGCGTGCTCGGCGGGCTCATTGTCGCGGTCGCGGTGGTGCTGGTCGTGCGGCTTACGAGTGCACATCCTACGGCAGGCGAGACAAAGTCTCAGGGCGCGCTCCTCTCGGCGCTCGTGCGCGTCGAATCTCCCGCCGGGCAGCCCGTGGAAGGGGCCGTGGTGCGAGTCGGCGAGCGCACCCTCTCCTCCGATGCGGAGGGCCTTGTGCGCTTTGAGCAGCCGCTGGGTGATGCAACGGGGATGGCTCGCTATCGTTTCGAGCTCACCTGTCCAGGGGGAATGCAGGCGCCGCAGCCAACGCGGGAGCTCATGGTGCCGCGCAGTGCTGCGGGAGCCGGAAAGCGCGTCGAACGGACCCTCTCTCTGACTTGCGTTTCGACCCGGGTCGCTCTGACGCTTGCGCTCCGGGCGGAGGGGGGCGAAGCCAGGTTCTGGCTGGGGGAAGAGGACCTCGGCGTGACGACCGGCGGACAGCTTGAGGCAACAGTCGCGGTGGACAAGCGAACCGAGCAAAACCTGCGTGCAGAGCCGGTGACGCCGAAGGACGAGAAGCGAAAGCCGACGCTCAGTCCCCCGGCGCGCACGGTGGTGGTCCTCGATGACGACCTGAGGCTCGAATACGCGGTGAAGATCAGCTGGCCCAGGGTGAAGGCCAAAGCGGCGCCCGCTCAGCAGATTCCCTATCGACTCTGATCCGCTGACCTCGAACTTTCCCCCCTCAGCCAGTCGCGAAGGGGCACCCAACTTGTCGATTCTCCGCCATAATTGCGCTCTTCCTGAAGCAATTCGGCGTGGATTTGCTAGAAGCTCGGCCACCGATGCGCGTCTCGTACCGATGGCTCCAGGAGCTCATTCCCCGTCTCGATCGCGAACCTAGCGAAGTTGCCGAAGCCTTGTCCTCGATTGGCCTCGCGGTCGACGCAGTGTTCGACCACGAAAGCGCCCTTCGTCCGCTCCGGCTCGCAGAGGTTGTCGCCGTCGGACCCCATCCGAATCGAGAGAAGCTCAAGATGGTCACCGTGCGGACCTCGACCCCGAGCGGTGGGCCTCCTTCGAGCTTCTCCCGCGCCCCCGTTCCTCCTCAGGCGCCGAGCCCCGTTGAGCTTGCCATCGTCTGCGGCGCTCCGAATGTTCCGCCTTTGGGCGACTTGGTTGTCGTTGCGGGCATCGGCGCGAAGCTTCCCGGCATGGACGCGGTGCTGACGCGTCGCGAAATCGGCGGCGTCGTGAGCCCCGGAATGCTCGTGAGTGAGGCGGAGCTCGGTCTTGCCGCTGAGAGTGATGGCATCATCACGTTTGCACAGGGCACGTTCCAGCCCGGCACTCGGCTGATCGACGCGATCCCTGAAGCGCGCGACGTCATCTTCGAGCTCGACGTGACCCCGAACCGCCCGGACGCCCTCGGACACGTCGGAGTTGCGCGCGATCTCGCGGCCTACTTCGAGCTCGACTTTGTGCCGCCGGCCGCGAAACCGGTGGGCGGAGACGAAGCCCCTGGCCCGGGCCGGGTTGATGTCGAAAATCAGGTGCCTGCGCGCTGTCCTCGTTATGGGCTCGGGCGCGTGACGGGAATTCGGGTCGGTCCTTCGCCTGACTTCATGCGTTACCGTCTGCACCGTCTCGGGGTGCGACCCATTTCGAACATCGTCGACGCGACGAACTGGCTGATGCTCGAGTGGGGGCAGCCGCTCCACGCCTTCGATTTCCGGACCATTGAGAGCGGCAAGATCGTCGTGCGGATGGCCCGAGAGGGGGAGAAGATGACGACGCTCGACGGCATCGAGCGGTCTCTCACGGCGGATGACCTCCTGATTTGCGACGGTGAGCGGCCCGCCGCTTTGGCGGGCATCATGGGCGGTGCAGAAACCGAAATTCGCGATTCGACGACCGAGGTGCTGGTCGAATGTGCGTACTTCGAGCCCCGCGGGATCCGCCGCACGGCGCGCCGTCTCGGGATGCACAGCGACTCGAGCCATCGCTTCGAACGAGGCACGGACCACGGCGCGACCGAGACGGTTCTCTCGCGAGCGCTCGCTTTGATCGCGGAGCTCGGTGGAGGAAAGGTGCTTCCGGGTGTTGTTCGCGCGGACGGCATCGTGCCGGAAGTTCCGGCGATCGAGCTGCGCTCCGAGCGTATGAATCGGCTCTTGGGGGTCGAGATTCCCTTCCGCGAGGCTACGCTGCTTTTGCGCCGTCTCGGGCTCGAGGTGGAGTTTGTGAGCGACGTTGGTCGCGGGGGCACAGTGGCGCGCATCCGCGGCGCGTCACACCGCCCGGACATCAATATTGAGGCTGACTTGATCGAGGAGATCGCGCGCATTCGTGGCCTCGAGAGCATTCCCACTGAGCTGCCCTCGATCCCGCCGCAGAAGCCGCGCACCTCGGGGCTCTTCGAGCGAAGAGTGAAGACCGTCGCATGCGAGATCGGCCTCTCCGAAGCGCTCACCTATGCGTTCGTGTCGCGCTCAGATCTCGAAGCCATCTCTGCGCCCGCGCCCACCGTCACGCTCAAGAATCCGCTTTCGGAGGAGCGCAGCGTGCTCAGGACAAGCCTCTTGCCAGGGCTCCTTGAGGCTTTGGGAAGGTCCCGCCGTCGGGGCGAAGGGCGCGTGCGCCTCTTCGCCCAGGGTTCGATCTTTTTGCCGATCGATACTCCGCACGCAGCGAGCGCGGCGCGCCCGCGACGAGCCGAGGACGTCGGCGTGCTCCCCCATGAGAGGCCGAGCTTCGCAGCGGTGCTCGCGGGACCGAGGGATGAGCACCTCGTGAGCAATCCGGGGGACGTGGACCTTTATTCGGCGAAGAGTGTTGCCACCGAAATGGTGGAGCGCCTCACCGGGCTGAGTCCGACGGTGAGCCATGCGTCGGGCGAAAATGTCCGTCATCTGCATCCGCGCGGGGCGGCGCTCGTGACGGTGGGCGACGTGACCGTGGGCACATTTGGGCCTTTGCACCCGGACGTCATCGACGCTCTCGACCTCGGAGGTCCCGCGTTTGTCGTCGAACTCGATCTCGCGGCCATCGAAGCGCTTGGGCGCGCTACCCCGAAATACTCGCCTCTGCCTAAGCTTCCGCCCGTTCTGCGCGACCTGTCGTTGGTTGTGTCCGATCACACGCCGGCCGAGACGGTCGCTCTCGCGATTCGGGAGACCGCCGGTGAGCTCTGCGAGTCGGTGCGCATTGCCTCGGAGTTTCGAGGGGGCTCGGTCCCCGAGGCCCATCGCAGCATCACCTTCCGCCTCACCTATCGAGACCCCCGTTCTCGTAAGGACGGGGAAGGGCGAACCCTCACGGACAAAGAGGTCGAAGAGATTCAGACTCGAGTCCTCCACGAGGCCGAGTCGCGCTTCGGCGCGGCTCTCCGCGGCTAAGGGAGAGAGGACCAAACTTCGGTGGATTGGGCTCGATTTCTCGCCGTCCTTGGAGGGGGCGCCTTCTTGGCGGTCTCCCCTGTGGCGCGTGCGGAATCAGCCCCGTCTGAAGCGGGCGAACCTGAGCCTCAGAGCGGCGCGGCTACGGGCGATCCTGGGTCGGTCCCCGTGGACGCTGAGCCCGTTTCGTCGACCAGCAGAGCGAAGGTCACCCCCTTGGGCCAACTGGTCGAGCCGGAGGCTCGGACGAGGCCACCCCTTGTGGTGATTGGTCCGCTCCTCGCTACTGTGTTTCGTCCGAGCCGCTCCGATGCGATCCGCTACGAACCAGGGATTGCTTATGGTGCCTTTGTGATGGTGCCCATCACCGAGTGGCTCCTGACCCGCGCCTCCTTCCGCCAAGAGTTGATCCCTGTGAGCGCGCCGGCGGGGGCGCTGGGAATCGAGGGTCCGTCTCGATCCCTTGCGCTCTCTCAGCCCAATTTGTCCGCGCTTGCATTCTCCGCGGAGGCTGAAGGGGTCTATCGCCCGCTCTCTCGCCTCTTTTTACGAGCGGGCGTGGGGGTCGCCTGGGCTCGAGTTGTAGCGCCACCTCCTGAAGCGGAGAACTTCTATGTGGACGCCGAGCGGTCGCTCACCGTGAGCACGATTTCCCTCTCCTTAGGAGCGGCCTACACGCTGATTCCCTCATGGCTCGAGCTCGGGCTCCGAGTTTCAGGCGGGCTGCCTTTTGCACAGACGGGGCGGATGATCTTACCCTTGCAGGTCGTGGTCGACGGTGAACTTGCTCACGTGGACCCGCTGCCGGAGATGGCGGGTTTGCTCGACGCCA
The DNA here is from genome assembly GCA_023428245.1 of Pseudomonadota bacterium. Lineage (GTDB taxonomy): Bacteria > Myxococcota_A > Polyangia > Polyangiales > Polyangiaceae > NIC37A-2. The sequence goes on along the minus strand of JAEYYX010000101.1, from coordinate 73,669 downwards.
CCCTCGAATTGGGGGTCGTGTTTTGATTCGCGCTCGAGGGAGAGAGCTCCGATCGGTCTTGGCTATGGCTCTGGCCGTGAGCTGCCTCGTCGGCTGTCGCAATGAGCTGCTCGGACCTCGTGAGTGTGAGTACCTTGCGGAGCGGCTGGCCAAGGTGACCTCCCCGGATCAGCTGCGGAATCCCAGAGTCCGCAATCAAGTCACCGAGCAGACCAACCGCTGTCTCGTCACTCCTTACGATAAGACGTTCGTTCGCTGCCTCGGAGAAGTCGGCCGCGTCGATATTTGCGAAGCCGATCTTTTCAGGCGCCAGGGGCGCCCTGAGGGACGCCGCCCACGATAGCGGAAAGCATCCGTCCGCTCCGGTCTCCATCGCGGCGGAACGAGTAAAAGAGCTCTCGATCGAGGACAGTGCAGCCGAAGACATCATCGATGGCTTCGGGCGCGAGCCCGGCAGCCTGGAGCTGAGCCCGGACCATTTTGCGCAGGTCGATGTAACTTCGACCGTCACGCAGGACGAAAATGTCGGGATCGGGTGAGGCGCTGATGATTTCCTGCGCCGTCTCGGGTGAGACTTCGAACGAGTCGACCGAGATGTGAGGACCGATGCTGGCGATGAGCCGGGTTGCCCCGAGGGTCCGCAGCCGCGCGATCGTCTCTGGCACGACCCCTCGGACGCACCCTTTCCAGCCCGCGTGGCAGGCCGCGACCCAGCCCGTCTCGACGCAGGCCACGAGGACGGGAACGCAGTCAGCTGTTCGGATCGCCGCGGCCACGTGAGCTCGAGTGATCGTGATGTCCGCTTCGACTGCTTCGATGTCCGCTCGGTTCTCTGAGCCGTCGACGACCACGCTCACCGTGCCGTGCGTTTGGAGAGGGAAGTAAATGTGTTCCCTTGGAACACCAAGGGAATCGGCCACGATGGCGATGTTCCGATCGACGTTTGTCGGCTGGTCCCCCGTGGTGCGGGTGAAATTGAGGCTTTCGAAGGGGCCCGTCGAAACGCCTCCTTTTCTGGTGAAGAACCCGTGCGAAAAACCGGAGTTTCGGAGCAGCGGGCTCTCGAGGACACTCGGACCCTCGGCCACAATTGGCGCTTCTGCTGTTTGAGTCGCGCTCTCTTCCGCCATTTGGTAGCAGTCTAATCGGTATGTCGGACCGGCAACAAGATCCGTTCGTCGGGAAGGAGATTCTCGGAGGTCAGTTCCGCATTGTGGAGCGCATCGGCTCCGGCGGAATGGGCTCGGTGTACCGCGCCGAAGAACCCCAGATGGGGCGACAGGTCGCGATCAAGATCCTTCACCAGAAGCTCAAGGAGCGAAAGGACTTGGTCAGCCGCTTCCGTCGCGAAGCGCGTGCCATGAGTCAGCTGACGCACCCGAATACGGTGCGCGTTTTCATGTACGGAGAGCTCGAGGACAGCGGCGCCCTGTACATCGTCATGGAGCTGCTTGAGGGCTTGAACTTGAATCAGACCGTGAAGCGGGGGGGCGTCATGGACGCGCCTCGGGCCATTTCGATTCTGGTTCCGGTGTGCCACGCGCTCCACGAGGCGCACCAACTCGGCATCGTGCATCGCGATCTCAAGCCTGAGAACATCTTCATCTGCCGGCAGGCGGGCCTCGTCGACTACCCGAAGGTCCTCGACTTCGGCCTGGCCAAAGTCACCGAAGCTCAGATGCAACCCGGCTCACTCATCTTGACCCAACAGGGCATGGTGTTTGGCACTCCTGAGTTCATGTCGCCGGAGCAGGCGCGGGGGCTGACACTCGACGCGAGGAGTGACGTCTATTCGCTCGCCTGCATCTTGTACGAAGCCCTGAGCGGCAAGCTTCCGTACGACGCGAAGACGCCGATGGAGTACGTGAGCAAACACGTCTCGGCGACTCCGATTCCCCTCGCCGAGCGAGCGCCAGGGCGCAACTTTCCACCGGGTCTCTGGCCAGTCCTCAAGAAGGCCTTGGCGAAGCGTCCCGAGGACCGTTACGACTCTGCGCTCAGCTTTGCGACGGCGCTCGAAGCGGTGGTCCGCGCGCCCTCCGAGTTGCCACCTTCGTACGCGGTCGAGTCGACGGTTCCTCCGCCTGCCGTGGAGAACCCGCCCGCGCCTGCCGCTTCCGGGCGGCGCTTCCCTGAGTGGGTCGTGCTTGTGACCGTAGCTGTGCTTTGTTTAGCGCTTGGTGGGGTCCTGGCAGTCCTCGCGATGACGTACTCCGGAAAATGAACGAGCGTCCGCCCTCCGACTCCCGCGACACGCCTACTCTCGGTTCACAGGTGCCACCTTCGGGCCACCAGCGTTATCCTGTGGCGCCGAATCTCGAGCCAGCGGAGCCACGACCCGAGCCGTCCCCCTCGCGAACTCGGCGCATTCTGCTGATCGCCGCTTCGGTTCTCCTCGGCGGCATCCTCATCGGCATCCTTAGCCTCTTCGCGATTTTCTATCGTTACTCGAGCGACCTGCCCGACGTTCATCAGTTAGGGAAAACATATGCCCCGCCTCAGATGACGCGAATCTTGGCGCGGGACGGGACACTGCTCGGCTCAGTCTTCACCGAGAGGCGCACTGTGGTGCCGCTCTCGAGCTTACCCGATCATGTGAAGACCGCTTTTTTGGCCGCGGAAGACGCCGGCTTCTTCGAGCACCGCGGACTCAATTATCTCGGCCTCGTGCGTGCCCTCGCGCAGAACCTGCGTTCGGGCAGCGTGCGCCAAGGGGGCTCAACGATCACGCAGCAGGTCGTAAAGAATGTGCTTCTGTCTTCATCGCGCACCTACGAGAGGAAGGTGAAAGAGACAGTCTTAGCCTTCCGCATTGAGCGTGAGCTGACCAAAGAACAGATCCTCGAGATCTACCTGAACCAGATCTACTTCGGACATGGCCGCTACGGGATCGAAGAGGCGGCTCGCGTTCACTTTGGAAAGCGCTCCTCCGAGCTGACGCTTCCTGAGGCGGCTCTGTTAGCGGGCATCGTAGCGGCGCCGGAGCGCTTCTCTCCCCAGAAGGATCGCGAGCGTGCGCTCAAGCGCCGCCATTACGTTCTCGATCAGATGCGAAAGAAGGGGTTCATGACCCCCGAGGTCTTCGAGGCTGCGGACAAGAGCCCTCTCTGGACCCTGCCCGCGAGGGAGACGGAGAGTGATATCGCCCCTGAGATTGTTGAGCGAGCGCGCCGTACCCTTGAACAACAGCTCGGCGAGGTCGCTCGGCGAGGTGGCTACACGGTCACGACGACCATCGATCCGGGGCTTCAAGAGAAGGCGAGGACAGCGCTCAGAAAGGGGCTCGACGACTACATGGCCCGCCACAAGCTCGCACCGCCGTTCACGCTGAAGAAGCGAAACCTCTGGGGGGAGCTCTCGAAGGGCAAGCTCAGAAGGCACGGGATCTATCTCGGAACGGTCGTCCGCGCTGACGACGAGCAAGGGATTCTGGAGGTCGACGTTGCGGGCCGCCGCGGGCAGGTCCGCGTGCTACAGGAGGAGCGCCATAACCCTGGCCGGTTCGTCCCCTCGAAGCTCTTCGGAGAGGGCGCTGCCGTGCGCGTGCGGGTGAAGGACGATCCGGACGAGGGCGACGAGCCTCTCGAGCTTGGCCTCGAGCTCGGGCCCGAGGGCGCGCTAGTTGCTCTCGACGCGCGGACTCTCGATGTGGTCGCACTAGTAGGAAGTTATGAGGCGCTTCCTGGCGCTCTCGATCGCTCGACGCAAGCCCGACGACAGCCGGGCTCTTCGTTCAAGCCGGTTGTCTATGGGGCGGCGCTTGAAGCCGGAAAGGTCACGGCAGCGACCGTGTTCGAGTTCGACGAGCCAAAAACCGAGACGAAGAAGCGGCTGACTCTACGGGAAGGCATCGCCCAGAGTGATAACCGCGTCGCGATCGAGACCCTGCATCGCGTCGGGGCACAGAGTGTGATCGAGTTTGGGCGCAGAGTCGGGTTCCTTGGGAAGCTCGCAGAAGGCGATAGTTTGGCTCTCGGCGCCTACGAGTCGACGCCCCTCGAAATGGCTCAGGTCTTCTCGGTATTCGTTCGAGGAGGTCAGCTCGGCACACCGCGTTTCATCCTTTCGGTCGAAAGCGGGAGCGGTCCTGTCGAGATGCCGCCTCGGCCCGAGGAGAAGTCGGTGGTGCGCCCCGAGCTAGCCTACCTGATGACCGATTTGTTAACGAGTGTCGTCAAGACAGGAACAGGGCGCCGCGCCCAGGTGCTTGGTCGTCCCGTCGCTGGAAAGACGGGCACCACGAACAAGGCGAAAGACGCCTGGTTCGTGGGCTTCTCGACGGATTACATCGTTTCGGTGTGGGTGGGATATGATGACGCACTCCCGCTTGGACCGGGAGAATCGGGAGCCGTGTCGGCGCTACCGATTTGGACCGATTTCATGCGGCGCGCTTCGGAGGGAAAGCCGGCCATCGAGTTTGCTCGGCCATCGGGGCTCGTCGAGGTACAAATCGATCCCGACACGGGCCTTCTTGCGCCCTACGGCGACGCGAAGGGATGCATCGAGGTCTTCTTGGCAGGTACTGAGCCGACCCAAATCTCCGGCACTCTGGGCGAAGCGACGCCGAGTCCCCCCGAGGAAAGGGCGTCCTCCCCGTTGCAAACCGAAAGCTCTGAAGATGTGCCGCCGAGCGAACCTGGGCGAGAGGAAGAGGGCGGCGAGGGTGAAGAGGGCGGCGAGGGTGAAGAGGAACCTTGACGACAAAGGAAGGGAAGGGAACCCTAACGCACATGGAACCAGTGCGCGAAGACCGAGAAGAGGAGCTGGTTCTTCTCTACGTGACAGTTCCAAGCCAAGAGGTCGGCGCAGGGCTCGCGCGCTTCCTCGTAACATCGCGGCTCGCGGCCTGCATCAACGTGCTTGGCCCCCTGTTGAGCTACTACGAGTGGCAAGGGGTCTTCGAAGAGGCAACGGAGTTTGCCCTCCTCATCAAGACGCGGGGATTCCTCGCGAGTCGAACGATGGATGCTCTCCTCGAAAAGCATCCCTACGAGTGCCCTGCTATCGACGTGATTTCAGTGAAGGATGCGCCCCCGGCCTTTCGCGCCTGGATTGCCCAGCAGACTACGGCAATTAAGCCGAATCCGGGCGCGTAAGGATTTCCACGCGTACGGGTACGACCCCGGCTCGGATCATTTCCAACTCCTCGGCGGCCGCGCGCGAGAGGTCGATGATGCGATCTTTGGCACCAAAGGGGCCGCGATCGTTGATACGTACATACGTGCTCTTGCCGGTATCGAGGCGAATGACGCGCACGACTGTGCCGAAGGGGAGCTTTTTATGAGCCGCGGTGAACTCCCGCGGACTATAACGCTCACCGTTTGCGGTCTTGTTGCCGCTCAAAGAATCCCCGTAATAGGTCGCTTTGCCTTCGAGGGTGGAAAGGGCCTTTTGGTTCCTGTAGCTCTCGGCGAGCGGCGACTTGTGTTTTTGGGGAGGGGGACTAGGCGCCGACTTCACAACCGTCTTCTGGGGCGGGCTCGTCTCGCTGAGAGTCGCGACAGGTGGCGGCGGGTAGTCGGGGGTCGGCTGCGCGAACTCGGGAGCGCTGGTGGGGCCCGCGCACCCAGCCATGACGGCGACCAGGAGGGCCAGGGACAAGCCTCCGGTTTCGTGGGGGAGCAGGGACATGAGGCGCATAGAGCAAACCTAGCCGCCGACCGCCCACCCGGCCAAATGATTGGGAAAGGGGTCCGCGGGTGGTTTGGTACCTAACAATTTCAGTCAGATGGGCGGCGTCCTAGACGCAGATCTGCAATCGGGCTAAAAGTCGCGCCCCCGAATTGTCGGAAATCCGAAAGATGCTTCTGGAAATCAACCCGCTCCATCCTGAGCCTCGAAAGATTCGTCAGGCTGTGGATGCGCTGGAGGCGGGCGAAGTGATCGCCTACCCGACGGACACAGTTTATGGCCTCGGTTGCGACCTTCTGAACAAGCGGGCGGTCGAGAAGCTCTACCAAATCAAAGGTATGGACCAGGGCCAGAAGCTGGCCTTCGTGTGCCAAGACCTTTCGGAGCTGTCGAAGTACGCCGTGATGCATGACCGCGTGTATCGGGTCATGAAGGAACTGCTCCCGGGGCCGTACTGCTTTATTCTCGAGAGCACTCGCGAGGTGCCGAAAATCGTACATTGGCCTCGCAAGACCGTTGGCATTCGTATTCCGGATCATCCTGTCGCGCTGGCTCTCTGCCGAGAGCTCGGACGACCGATCATCTCTTCCACCGCAGCTCGACACGGTACGGAACCTTCGGCTGATCCTGCGGAAATCGCTGCGGAGTTTCGCGGCTTGAAGCTGGTCTTGGATGCAGGTCCGGGGGGCACGGTCCCGACCACCATCGTCGATCTGACAGGCGACGAGCCGAAGGTGATCCGCGAGGGAGCCGGAGAAGTTCGGCGCTTTGCCGTCGCCTGAGCGAAAGTCTTGCCGATATTTGAGCGAACAAGGGGCCAGGGCGACGCGCCGGCCTCTGGCGTTTCGCTGCTGTCGAGTTTGCCTAGTTTGGGCCTGCCAGCTATGTGGACGCCATGACTTTCGTCGTCACCGCGAACTGCAAACATTGCCGTTTTACCGACTGCGTCGCTGTGTGTCCTGTGGAGTGCTTCCACGGTGATGAGGAGATGCTCTACATCGATCCGGAAGAGTGCATCGACTGTGGCGCGTGCGTTCCTGAGTGTCCCGTGGAGGCTATCTACGACGAAGCACAGCTTCCGAGTGACCAAAAGGAGTGGCTCAAGATCAACGCGGAGCGTTCGAAGGTCTTGCCCGTCATTGCTGAGCAGGTCGAGCCGCTTCCGACGGCGGAGAAGCGGAAGCAAGAGCTCGGTTTCTGAGCGTTCTCTCATGATTCTCGCGTGAGGCGATGCGAGGTGCGCGAAGTCTCGAGACCAGCCCTCACACCGGGCTCCGTCGCGCTCGCCTCGCGCTCGCTCTGACAGCGCTGATCGTCTCTGTTCCAACTCCCCTCTCGAGGCTGTGGGGCATAGGAGAAGGCCCGAACGTCCTCTACACGCTGCTCGCGGTTCTCCTGTGGATCGCGTGCATCGTTGTGCCTTCGCTCATTCGCAAGGGCGAGGGTCTGAGGTTCGATGCGTGGTGGCCGCTGATCCTTGATGTGTTCTTCCTGACAGGTGTGCTCGGGTTGAACTCGGCGGCCGAAAACCCGTTCACGCTCCTCTATTTTGTCCCCATCACGCTCGCCACACTCGTCTCTCAGGTGCAGACCTTCCGAGTCGCGCTGGCCGCGGTCTTGGGGTTTGGGCTCTTATTCTCGATCTCCGCCGAAGGCGTCGATCTTTCCTCGCCGCGGGGCCATTTCATGCGCCACGTGCTCGGCATGGCGATTGGACTTGCGGTCTCAGGAGCGCTGCTGACGGTCTTCTTCCACCGCATCGCTCATGAGCTCTCGGAGCAGAGGCGAAGGATCTCTGAGCTGTCCGACGAGCAAGCTCGAGATCGGATGGTCACGACGATCGGCGCTATGGCGGCGGGAGCAGCCCACGAGCTCGGGACACCGCTCGGCACGATTCAACTGCTCGCCGATGACTTACATCTGATGGACCGCGCAGGTCTCTTAGAAGCCCAAGCGACCATCGCGGCGGAAGCGCAGCGGATGAAGAGGGTTCTCTCTGAGATGGACACCGTGGAACTCCGCGGAGAGCTGCTCAATGTGAAGCCCTGGGACGCCCGGGAGCTCGAAAATGAGGCTCGCGCTCGGGGCGCGCGCTTCGAATGCCCGGGAGATGTCCTGCTTCGACAGCCCGAGCGCGTCGTGCGGCAGATTGTCCGTGAGCTCTTGAACAACGCCGAGCGAGCGAGTTCCCCTCACCAGAAAGGTCTCATGCTCTCTGTGCGAAGCGGGGATCAGGCGGTCGAGGTGGCCGTACTCGATAGGGGGCCGGGCTTTTCCGAGTCGGCGCTCGAGAGCGCGCTCACGCCTTTCTGGTCGACGTCCGGTCGTCGTGGACTCGGGCTCTTCTTGGCGAGTACCCACGCGCGGACCCTCGGCGGCTCGCTAACGATTTCCGAGCGAGAAGGGGGCGGCGCTCACGTGGTCCTCTCGCTTCCGTTCGTCGCACCCTTCGCGAGGCATCAAGGATGAGCGAGAAGACAGTACTCATCGTCGATGACGACGCGACGTTTCGTCAGGCGCTTGGAGGCTCGCTTCGGCGAAGGGGCTACAAAGTGCTCGTGGCTGGTTCGGTAGAGGAGGGGCTCAATGAAGCGAGCGTTTGGAACCCGGACTATGCGACGGTAGATCTGGTGATGCCCGGGGGGGGGCTCGCATTGGTCGAGGCTCTCGTGCAAAGGTGGCCTGAAATGCGCGTAGTGGTGCTCACTGGGTATGGGAGCATCGCGACGGCCGTGCGCGCCGTGAAGCTTGGCGCCGTCCAATATCTCACGAAGCCGGCCACAGCAGCGCAGATTTGCGCTGCGTTCCTCGGGGAGGAAGCCGCCGAGGAGCGGGCCGCGAGAGCCGAACCACAGAACCTGAGCCTCGACGCGCTTGAGTGGGAACACCTGCAGCGTGTGCTTGACGAGACGGGCGGGAACGTCTCCGAGGCAGCCCGCCGCCTCGACATGCACAGGCGGACGCTTCAGCGCAAACTGCGACGAGGCGCGCCCCTCGAAGGCGACCGCTCTTCCGGAGAAGTCGGAGCGCGCTCGAAGTAGGAAGACGCTCGGAGGCCCGCCGCTCGAGACGCTCGAGCGGCGATGCTTTGGCTCGCGCCTTTTCGGTGAGAGCTTTCGACCGGGCTTTTAGGCGAGACCGACGTAGATGCTCTGCACGTCGTCGTCCGCGTCGATCGCTGCGAGGAAGGCCTCGACCTCTTCGCGCGCTGCATCGTCGAGTTTGACGGGGTTTTTGGCCTGCCAGACGAGCGCAGCAGAGGTTACCGTCCAGCCGCGTGCCGAGAGAGCTTTGCTCACGGCGTCGAGATCGGTCGGCTCGGTGATGAAACGGCTTTGACCGTCATCGCCGGGCTCTACCTCCTGAGCACCGGCTTCGATGGCTGCTTCTTCAGGATCTTCGCCCCCTTCTGGAGGGGTCGCCTCGATGGAGCCTTGGCGCGCAAAATCCCAACTCACCGATCCGCTTGCGCCGAGCTGTCCCTTCTTGAACAAGTTGCGCATGTTCGGAGCAGTGCGGTTCTTATTGTCAGTCAGACACTCCACGATGACGGGGACCTTGTGCGGAGCGAAGCCCTCATAGACGACGACGTCGAGCTGCACGCCGCCATCGAGCAGACCAGCGCCCTTCTTGATCGCCCGCTCCAAAGTGTCTTTCGGCATCGACTGTTTCTTCGCAGCATCGATGGCCATGCGAAGACGAGAGTTGCCGGAAGGGTCAGGGCCACCGGTTTTCGCCGCGACCATGATTTCCTTCGCGAGCTTCGTGAACAGTTTTCCCTTGGCGTCGGCCGCCTGCTCGCGGCCCTTTTGCTTCCACTGCGCGCCCATTGTTGTTGAGTGTCTCCTTAGTCAAAAAGGGCGATCTGGAAAATCCCCCCGGCCCAAGAGGAAGCTCACAGAACGGGGCTAAAAAGGTGCGCGGCCGACTCCGCGAGCTTGGTGGCCACGCTCTTTTGGGCCAGGACTTGAGCGTCGATTTCGACGGAATCTGCAGCGAGACCCGAGAGATAAGCCTCGAGCTCGGCGGCCAAGGACCGGGAACGGGCAAAAAAATTCACTTCGAAGGCGTAATTGAGGCTTCGGCTATCGATGTTCGCTGAGCCGATCGACAAGAGGTCATCGTCGATCAGAAGGGCCTTGGCGTGGATCATGGGCCCCCGCGCCTCCAGGATCTTCACCTGGGCCTGCACCAGCGCCCGGTAGTAGGAGCGCGCAGCCCAGGCGACGAGGCGCACGTCGGAGTCGCGAGGCAGGATGATGCGGACGTCCACGCCGCGCCCCGCGGCGGTTCGGAGCGCTTCGAGGATGGCAGAGTTTGGAATGAAGTAAGGAGTGACGATCCAGATCCGCTTCTTCGCCTGAGTGAGCAGGAGGAAGAAGCTGTCGAAGAGCCAAGGTTCCGTGTCGGGGCCGCTAGCGATCACCGCTACCTCGGAGCCTCTCGGAGGATCGGCGGGGGGCGGCGGTGTTTGAAGCGCGCGACTCGTCGCGAAGAACCAATCTTCGAGGAAGATGTGCTCGAGAGTGTGCGCCACCCAAGGGCCACCTCGCACCATGAGGTCGCGCCAATTACGCTCGTACTCGTTCGCGATGTTCATGCCGCCGATGAACGCCTTGCGTCCGTCGACAATGATGATCTTGCGATGGTTGATGAAGTTGACGTTGGCGACCCTGAGTGGGCCGAGGCGAGACGGGATGAACACCGCAAGTTCACCGCCGAAGCTCTCGATTCGCTTCCGGAGCTCGCGGACGGCACCTTGGCTCCCGATGGTGTCGACGATCACCCGGACTTTCACGCCGCGCTGTGCTCGTTCCCTGAGGATTCCGAGAATGCTCTCGCCCGTCTCGTCGAGCTTGAAGATGTAGGTCAGAAGGTGAATTGTGCTCTTGGCGGCCTGAAGCTCGCGCCTGAGCGCCGAGAAGAACTGATGTCCGTCCGCCAGAAGCGTGAGATCTTGCTCATAGACTGTAAAAATCGAATCGACGTAGGCCCGCTCGGGGAACATTTGATCGAAGCAGGTTGCGCCTGAAGGAGAGGGGCTCCCTCTTTGTGCGTTGAATTGGCGCCGGCGCTTCTGTGTCTTGCGTCGCTTTCGCTCGAGCCGAATTCGCCCGAACGTCCACCAGGCGAGGACTCCGAGGAAAGGGAAAGCGAACAGCGAAAAGACCCAAGCCAGCGCGGCAGTCGGTCGACCTCGTCGTTCGAGAAGCACGCTCGGGATCGTGAAGAGCGCCAGAAGAACGAACAGGGCGCCGAGTGCCGCGAAAGGAGCGCCAAAAATTTGCGAGCGAAGTGTGTCTAGACCCTCAAGGAGCTTCAAATGAACCCGCTTCTCGGCGGCCCGAATGAGCCGCTCCCGGACCCAGGCTACGAGAGGGCGCTAGGGTGTCAACGAGCGGTCAATGAGCAACAGCTCTCATGTTCCGAGATGAGCTCCGTCGCGAGACTCGAGGAGTCTCGGGCAGTTTCATCGGGAGACTGAGCGTAAAAAGGGGGGAAGGAGCTACGCCCAGCCCAAGAACGAATCCGCCACCCGAGACTCCTCGAGTCCCGCACGGTGCATCTTTCCCAGACACCGCTCACCATAGCACGAACCGTGCCAATGAAAAGTCAATGTTTGTCCGATCGGTCAGTGCTAGGGTAACCTATCAATAAGATTGATAGTTCATCCGATGACTGAGGCAATTCTCCTGTTGACCCTCGGGTCAGTTGTCCGGCCGTCCGGTCGAGTGTCCGCCTGTGGGGAGGAGTGCGTCAGTAGTGGGGCGGCGGTTCGTTCGGCGGCTTTCCATCGACGTCGAGCGCGGCTCGGAGCGTCTCTTCGAGACGGCGAATACGAAGCATGAGCTCGTCGAGGGTGGTCGTATGAGATGTGACGACGCGATTGAGCTCGTCGAGCATCTTGTCCTGATACATGAGCTTCGTTTCTAGCTCGATGAAGCGTCTTTCGAGCTCCTCGTCTTCGGGCGTCTCCATCTCTCTCCACCATAGATCAGGCCCGGCCGCGCATCGAGCGTCTCGGGCCCTCGGATGTTCGTGACGAGCGTCAGCCAGGGGTCGCTGAGGGCGCGAGTGACCTCGTGATTTCGTCAGTGTACCCTCCGCTTCGGATGTTTCGCGACTTCCTTCGGGCCGAACATTTCCTCCTCGAGAGTCAGGCTCGGCCGCCATGCCCTCGGACAGCGTCCGCCTTCTGGCAGGAGCTTCGAGATAGGGGGCCTTCGTTTTCTGGCCTTGAGTCCAGTCTTCGAGCTTTTGAACACCGTGCCCGTCTCGCCTCCTCCGGCGGCGTTTTGCATCTGATGCCGGCGGAGCCTGCTGCGCGCCCGAGTTTGCGTTGGCTCCTCGCCCAGGCTCCCGCTCAAGGGCGTGTTCGCCTCGGGTGGCCCGGCTGGGACCACGAGACAGTCGTGGCGTTTACGGAGCGGAAGGGCGCTCCCTTGGGCGATCTTCGCGTGCGGGTGGGCATCGGAAAAGGGCATGTGTTCGATCTCGTTGTGGGAGTGCCGATCGATGAAGAGTTCGACGAGGAAGTCCTCGAGGACGTGATCGTCGAATACCTCGAGCGCCGTTTAGGGGAGACGTTCGTCGACGATTGGCTGGGCGAGATCCTCTTCGAGAGGATCCCTTCGCGGCGGGGGCTCGCCGTGGTGACGAACGCCGGTCTCCCGAACAACTATGCACTGAAGGATCTCGCCGATCTTGCATTCCGCGGGGCGCTCGGATTGCTCCTCGGTAGACGTGAGGGCTCTGAGGAGAGTTGGGTCGCGTTCGAGCTCGGTGAGGGCGCCCCGGACAGCCCACAGCCCGCGCGAGCGTTTGCTACCACCTGCGTTCCTGAGGCGCTCGGTCCGATCTTTGAAGGCATTCCTTTCGCCTCCCGTCGCTTCTTCGAGGAAGGGGAGCGTCTCGTCTGGTTTGAATGGAGCCCGAGTTCGGCGGACCGACGAAGCGAACGTCGGAACGTCGAGGAGCAGCTCGACGAGCTTGTACGAAAGCTCGGAGCTCGAGGCGTGGTGGGCACGGGGTTTGGCGGCGACACCGACTACGTCGATCTCGTGATCCCGTTCCGCCTCGACGCTTTGAGAGAGCTCGCGCAGTTCGCCCACAGTGGAACTCCTGGTGGTCGCTTTCGGTTCTATGACAGCGAACATCGAGACCTGATCTTGGATGGATCGCCCGCGAGTCTCCCCGCATGAGCACCGCTTGAGCTGAGCCTCGGCGGCGTAGCCGGCCCGACGCTTAGGTCGGTGCTCGAGAGCGACCCGTCACGCGGGCGAGCATTTCGTGGAGCTCTCTGAGGTGCTCGAAGTCGGCGAGACGCTCGAGGGCGGAGAAGACCTTATCAATGGTCGGCTCCACGTAGGGCAAGAAGTGCGGCATGCCGTTGACCTTGTTCAAGAACACGAAGCGTCCCGCATCCTTCAGCTTTCGCTGCACCGTGACCAAGTCGAACTCGAGCTTGATGCGCTCGAAATCGTCAGGCCGACCGCTCGCCTCTGCATAGTCGCGGAGCCTCTCGAGAATGAAGGAACGGTCGAAGGTCTGGTAGCTGTCTGTGAGCAGGGCCACAAGGTCATAGACCCTCGGACCGAGCATCGCGTCTTGGAAATCGATCCAGGCGAGTTCGTCTCTTCCAGCATCCGCGACCATCAAGTTTCGACTCTGGTAGTCGCGGTGGACGAACACGCGGGGCCAGGAGGCGATCTGCGAAGTGAGCCAATCCCGTGCTCGCTGGAAGACGGTGGCATCGGAGGCACTCGGGACGAGCCCGCGCTCGAGCAGAGCGTACTCGAGGAAATGATCCATCTCCCAGCTCAGGAGCTCCTGGTCGAAGGCGCGCCGACGCACGACGGAGGTCTCGGGCAGATCGCTGAGACGGTCCTGGGTCTCCGCCAAGGCGCGGACGGCGGAGCGATAGAGCCCTTCGCGCGCACCGGGAGTGCGCTTGAGGAATTCAGCGAGGGTGTCATCGCCCAGGTCTTCGACGAGCAAGATCTGCAGCTCGGGATCGTGCGCCATCAGGCGCGGCACGCGCACCTTGGCGGCCTCGAGGAGCCCGTGGACCTCGACGAAGGGTGCAGTGGTCTGCGCCTGGCGAGCCTTATTGATCTCTTGGCTCGGAGCGGGCACGTACATCGCGACGAGCGCCCCCTCGGGCGATGAGACGCGGAAGAACTTCCTCGTCGAAGCACCGCCCGGCATCGGTTGGATGTCGGCGGTGGGGGCGAAGCCGGGCAGAAGAGCCCGGGTCAGCGCAGCGCGGACCCGGGTGAGCGCATCGCTATTGTCGATGGGCGTCATGAGAGCAAGGGAAGCTCGAAATGAGACATCAGAGTCAGTAAGCTACCGCGGGCTGATGCACCGGAAAAGTCCCCTGGCTCCTGGCCCGAAGCGGCAGAATTCGAAAGGCTCTGGGCTCAGTTCCCGGGAGTTTGACCGCCCGCCCGAGGGCTTTCGCGATCACTTGGTCCGGGTCTTTGAAGGGCTCGGTGCGCCGCTCCCGAGTCCCGCAATCCTGGAGGGCCTCGAGACCTATCTGGATGAAGTGATCCGGTGGGGAAGGAGGGTGGACCTGGTCGCGCCTCGCACTCTGGACGAGCTCGTCGAGCTCTCCTTCGCCGACGCAATCGTGCTCGCCAACGCCGAGCGACAGCAACTCACCGCGGGAACGGGCGCGCGTTTCGTCGACGTGGGCACAGGCGGTGGCGCCCCGGGGATCCCCTTTGCGATCCTGCTCTCGGAGATGTCTGACTGCTCCTTCCTCTTCGTCGAGCCGCGCGACAAGCGTGTCGCCTTTCTCAATCACGTCCTCGGCAGGCTTCAGCTTCCCGGCTGTCGCGTCATTCGAGGACGCAGCGAATCACTCGAGGAGACCTATGACGTCGCCTTGTCACGGGCGACGCTCCCTCCCCCCGAATGGGTCTTGGAGGGGGCCCGGCTTGCCGAGGTCGTCTGGCTGCTTCTGGCGCGGGAGGAGGTTCCCCCTCACGAAGGTCTGCGCCTGGACCAATCCGTCGAGTACGTGTGGCCCCTGCGCAACATTCCTCATCGAGCGGTCCGCTTCGTGCGCGCGTAAAATTTTCTATCGGCACGGTGTGCACATCCGCCCGTGCGTTGCTTTGGCTTTTTGCCCGCGACCGTGGTCCAATACGCCCGCTTCATGAAAGAGAGAATTGGGCGCTGGATTCGCCTCGCCAGCTTGGTCTTTGCCTTCGCGTTCGTTTTCGGGCGACCCACCACGGCGCATGCTTACGCGTGGATGATCAAGCACGAGTATACCTCCTGCGCGAGCTGTCACGCCGACCCCTCAGGCGGTGAGTTGCTTACGAAGTATGGGCGAGCGACCTCCGACATCGTCCTTCGTATGCACTACAAGAAGCAGGAAGGTGAGCCGGAGACGCCGAAGACTGGTGTGCTGTGGGGGTTGTGGGACACGCCCGACAATCTTCTCGTGTCAGGTTCCTACCGAAGTCTGACGGTGATGCGCCCGGACCAGGCCGATCCCGTGAAGTTCATTCCGGTGATGCTCGCCGACCTGGGCGGTCAGCTCACCCTAGGCGACTTCATGATTGGCGGCACCATCGGTCTGGGCCGCTCGACGCCCGGGTCAATGCATGGCGCGCCGGCTCAGGTGACGACCAACGCGGACGGCTATAACCTCCTCTCGCGCACCCACTATCTCGGCATGAAGCTGGGCGATTCCGTCTGGGTCCGAGGCGGCCGTTTGAACCAGCCTTTCGGCGTGCGCATGCCAGAACACACGATGTGGGTCAGAGAGGCGACGCGCACCGATCGTGACTCCGACCAACATCACGGCGTGGGTGTCGCCTATGTTGGCGAGCGGATTCGCATGGAAGCGATGGCCATTGCGGGCAACTTCCAGCTTGGTCCGGATAGGTACCGGGAGCGCGGGTACTCGCTCTTCATTGAAGGTGTGGGCGCGGGGAATGTAGCCGCCGGCCTCAGCAGCAAGGTGACCTACGCGGGTGAGGATCGTATCACTGGAGAAGTCGACTCCGTACGCCAGGCGCACGGTATGATGATGCGCTGGGCCCCGGTGCAGTCGCTTGTCGTCATGGCCGAGTTCGACGCGCTGTTTCGTTCGAAGGCGGACGCCGGTTACGTCGGCTTCACCCAGATCGACTATGAGCCGGTCGGCGGGCTTCATTTCATGTTGACCGGAGAGATGCTCGACGAAGGCCTCGCGATCCAGTCACCGACGCCCGTGAGCGCCCCCGGCAGAGGCCAGCCCAAGTTCGGCTTCTGGGCGAGCGTCGATTGGTTCCTCTATACACAGCTCGAGCTCCGGATCGACGCGATCGCGCGGCAGAACGAGCCGTTCACCTTGCTCGGCCAGTTCCACTTCTACCTCTAACGCCTTGTGACGAACACGACCATGCCGCGCCATTTTCCTTCTCTGGCAAAACTGTTGAGCTCCCTCGCGCTCTCGTCGAGCGCGCTCTTCGTCTCAAACTCCGCGCTCGCCTCCGATGTTTTTCCCGGGGCCGTTCGCGACAACCTCGAGATGCCCTGTCTTCCGAGCTGTTTGCTCTGCCACACGGTGAACCCGGGGATATCGCTCACCGCGAAGCAGCCTTTTGCAGGTTCAATGATCACGGCAGCCAATCGACCGTTGCCTAGCCAGGGCGAAGTTGAGTGGGTCCAAGCGGGTCTCGCTGGCCTCGGCACCACCGACACGGACGAGGACGGCATGAGCGATCTTGACGAGCTGAAGGCGGGCCGCGACCCGAACGTCAAAGGCGCGGGGGATATCTGCGCCCCGGACGTACACTATGGTTGCGGCGCGGCGAGCGTCGCGGAGCCCGCTTCAGGGAGCTTGGGCGGCGCTGCCTGGTTCGTGCTCGGTGGACTGGCCGTGGCTGCAGCTGCGCGCGCACGACGCACGCGGGCCTGAGGCGCAATAGTCTCTTCTCCATGGCCTCGGCTCCCCAGGAGAGTGCGAGGCCCGCCTGTGTCACGGCGAACGTTGGGTCTGTGACCCTAGGTGCTGAACACTCTTGCTATTCGTCTGCCTTCGCTCCTGCGCTGCCGTCGGGAGAGATCTTCGAGCGGTCGACCTCGGTGATCAGGGTGCAGCCGAGGGCCGCGAGAAGGAGACAGGTGATCGCCGCCAGGGTCAGTGAACGAGCACGGAACATGGGGCGGACTCTTGCTGCTTGAGCCGAGGAGCGCAAGGCTCGCACTCGACCATGCCCGAAGAAAGAGAGTTCTTTACCGAATCGTCACCCGGGAGCTCTTCGGGAGTGACGCCCCCTGGAGGGCAGCGGACCCGCGCGTGCCTTGTGGACGGAACTTATGAGCTGTTCCGGGCGTACTTCGGGGCGCCGAGCGCGACGGACGAAGCGGGCGGCGAGGTGGGCGCGGTGCGGGGCCTTGTGCGGAGCCTCCGCGCTCTCTTTCAAGACTCGACCTGGACCCACGGAGCGGTCGCCTTCGACACCGTGATCGAGTCCTTTCGAAATGGCCTCTACGAGGGATACAAGACAGGAGACGGCCTGCCTGACGAGCTCCTCCACCAGTTCCCCGTTGCGGAGAAAGCCGTCTCTGAACTCGGGCTCTTGGTGTTGCCGATGATAGAGTTCGAAGCGGACGATGGTCTCGCTTCTGCCGCGCACTTTCTCTTCGACTCTGGCGTTTTCGACGACATCGTGATCGCTTCGCCGGATAAGGATTTGGCTCAGTGCGTCGTCGGTGAGCGCATTGTCACCTGGGACCGCATGCGCCGCCTCACATATAACGAAGAAGGAGTGGCCCTGAAGTTCGGAGTCAAACCGAAGAGCATCCCCGACTTCCTCGCCCTCGTGGGAGACACAGCGGACGGCTATCCGGGGATCCCTCGCTTTGGGAAGAAGTCCAGCGCCGAGCTGCTTGCTGTTTATGAGCACATCGAGAACATTCCAACCTCGGCCTCAGACCTCAGGGTCAAGGTTCGCGGCGCCGACAAGCTCATTTCAGAATTGAACGAGAAGAGAGCTGACGCGGCTCTTTTCAAGCAGCTCGCGACACTCCGCAAGGACGCCCCCGTCCCGCGAACGCTCTCTGCCTACGAGATCCCGCGACCGTTTCCACCGCCTCGAGCGGACGGGTAAGCGGGGGCGGCTCCTCTGCAAAGTCCCAGTTTGTCGTGTATCGTTGTCGCCATGATGAGGCCACTCCTGCTCGGATTGAGCACGCTTGCCTGGGCTTTTCCGCTTGCGGCTGCCGAGACTTATGAGCAGGCGGAACAGCGCGAGGTCGAGCGTCCTTTGGGCGACGAAGATGAGCTGACGGAAGAGGAGACCCCCGAAGCGCCGAGTGCTGGAGGGCTCGTCGCTCCTGACGGCGATTTGGACGATCCAGGGTCGAGCTCGAAGATCGAGAGAGAACTAGAGCACGCGGATCGGGCGGATTCAGGTCGTGGCCTCGAGTTTCTCTGGCTCTCGGGCGACGTTGGAGTCTTGGCGCTCGACCTGGCGCCGCTCTCGAGAGGCGCAATTTTCCCGGGCAGCTCTGAGTCGGAGGTCGGTGTGACCTATGGCGGCGCCGTTGGTGTGCGTCTCTTGTACTTTACCCTGGGAATTCGCGCGCGCGGGGCCAGTCTGAACGCGTTTTCGGTTTGGTCGGTGCTCGGAGAGCTCGGCATTCGTTTTCCGATCGGGCGCCTTGAGCCCTTTGCCCGGGCGGGCTTTGGATACTTAGGAACCGGGACGATCGACGCGGAGGGGGCCCAGACCTCTGCGGGAGGGTTCGCCTCTCGGCTCAGCGCTGGAGCCGACTACTATTTCAGTGACGCTTTTTCTCTCGGACTCGAACTCTCCCTCGACGCTGCGAGTCTCTCACGAAGCGCTCTCGAGCCGACCGACCTCGCCTCAGGGACAGCGAGCCCTTACGCATCCTCGAATTCGGCGCTCGCTTTAGGATTCTCGCCCCTTCTGAACGTCGGTTTCCATTTCTAGAGGTATCCCAGGATCCTTCGTGAGACGGGTGGGAGCGACCTCTGAGACGCGCCGAACAGGGAAACAGGCCCCAAGGTCGACTGACCATTTCGGGTAGCTCATGTTCCCTCGAAAAATTGCCCGTCGGGACCGCCTCGCGCTTGCCCTCCTCCGGCGTATCTGAGATGCGCCTAGAGAGATGACCTCTGTCTGGGCGCACTCGGTGGTCGAACTGCTCCTCGCGGTCGCGAGTGTGGCTCTCGCCCTATGGGTTCGCTGGCGCGTGGCGTCGCGCGCCGCCGTGCCCGGACCTCGCGCTCTTACGCTCGTCCTTCTGTCCCTTGCGATGGCCATTGTCCTCGGGGTTCTCGAGGGGCGCGTGCTCGGCTTCTTGGCCCTCGATCCGCACGACCGCGAGGCACACGGAGCGCTCCTCGCCTTTGCGCTCCTCGTTCAGGGTCCGGTGATCGAGGGAGCGAAGGCGCTCTTGGTGTGGCCTATATATCGAGCGGGTCTCGTTACCTCGGGGCTCTTCGGTTCGCTGCTCGGTGCGCTCGTGGGGTTCGGTTTCTTCGCAGGCGAGTGTCTCCGCTTCGCGTTCTTTGACGAGCCTGGTCCGCCCCCCTTCGAGCTGCGGCTCCTCTTGAGCCTTCCGCTTCAGGTGGCGGCGCCAGCTGTCTATTGTCACACGCTTGGGGTTCGAGGCCGCGACCGCTACTTCGGTTTGGCTTGGGTGCTCTGCGCGGTCATTCACGCACTCACGCGCCATTTCCTGTTCGTGAAAGGTGGCGCCTATTGGGCGCTTGCGATCCCTCCTTCTGCGCTGTCGATCTGGGTGTCCTATTGGCTGCTGTTTCGCCAGCGTTCGAGGTCGAGCCGAGCCAATGCTTTTCTCGAGCTCGAGGGCCTGTCTCTGCGCGAGGTCTTTCGTCCGGCTCGTCGCCCCCTCAAGCTCATCTGGATCGCTTTCGGGGCGTTCGTGACGCTGGGAGTGACGCTTGTCCTCCTCGCCTTTGCTGTCTACGTCGGGCACCGCTTCGACATCGACTTCACCCTGGCCGAAGAGGGCTCAGGGTATTCGGGGTTGCTTCCTGTAGTGCTGCTCGGCTCGGCGATGCTCGCCGCATTTCCTCTGTCGGCCTACTTGGTGGCTCGAGCGAGCGGGGCGAGCAGCGTCCTCGAGCCAGCCTGGTCAACGGCAATGGCGATTGCTCTCGTCCTGGTCTTGTTCTCGGTGAGCGAACCCACCGCCGTCGTCGTGGCGTTGGGCGTTGCTCCTGTTGGGTTTGCGCTCGCCTGTGTTGGCGCTTGGTTCGGGCTCGACCGCTGAAGGGGCGGCGACTCGCTCAGTGGCTCAGGCGCAGACGCGTCAGCTCTCGCTCCGCGTCTGCGCGCAGGGCCGAGCTAGGGAAACGTGCAATGAACCCGGCAAAGGCTCGCGACGCTTCGGCGTTGTGGCCGGAGTTTCGCAGGATGAGCGCCTCGTGAAAGAGTCGATTCTCGAGGGCCAGCGTTGTGCTGGTATCCGCCGAGCGTACCTTGTTAGTCTTGCTCGACTTGTTCTCCTTGGTGTCCCGGGGAATCGTCGTGCGAGAGGCTTCGCGCGGCGCTGTGGAGGGCAGCGGTCGAGCCTTGGGAGTGCTTTCCCAGCTGTCCCCGGGACCGAGGACGTAGACCAAGCCTTCGTGACGGACGGTCACCCGGCCCTTCTGAACCGAAACAGCCGTCGACGCATGCTCATCGGCCCGGGATTCCGGCGAACCTTCTGTCGCCACAGCGAATTCGGTTCCGACCACCTCCACACGGGTATCTCCGGTGATCACTGTCACGTGCTTCCGGCGTTCGGGATCGACCGAAAAGCGAGCCGTACCGCGATCGAGCGTCCATTCCTCAGCAAGAGGGGTGAGCTCGGTGAGCGCGACCACAGCGTTTGGTTCGACGATGACGCGGGTGGTCTGGGTGTGGACCTGGGCACCGCCGTCTCCGGCGCGTACTCGTTCGCCGGGGTAGAGGGCGACGCCTTCTTTCACGGCTTCGGCTCGGCCGCCAGGGCCCTTGAGAGTCCCTGTGCCGGTGAGCTGAGCGTGACGCTCCTCCGCGACGGAAGGCGCTGCTGCTGGCGAGGAGGGCACTGCAGCGAGTTCGCTTGTCGAGGAGTTGCCCGGGGGGGGGAGCCAAAGAGCAAAAGCCACGATGGCGGCAAGCCCGGCGAGGCCGGCGAGTCCCCGGCCCAACTGACGTCGAATCCTGGCGTCGCGCCGCTGCTTCTGTCCTTCGAGGATCGCGGTCCTGAGAGTCAGAATTGAGCTATTGCGGAGTGCGTCATCCTGCGGCGGAACCGGGATAGGGGCCGTTCCCCAGCCGCGGAGCTTCTCGAGCAAGCGCACTTCTTCGGCGGCGCTCATGCTCAGTCTCGGAAGCTTCATCGCTCCCTCCCGCGTGATTGCGACTTGCGTCCGAGGAGCGCGTAAAGGTCGCTGCGTCCGCGCACGAGGCGAGACTGAGCTGCGGCGAGGGTCAATCCCTCCATCGCGGCGATCTCAGCGAGTTCATGACCGAGGACATCGTGGAGGAACACGGCGGATGCTCGACCGGGATTGAGATGAAGTAAGGCTTCTCGGAGTTGCTCGAGTTCGGCCCGAGCCAGCGCCTGACCCTCGAGATCTCGGGAGCTGCGTGCGCCCGGGGTGATACTCACTCCATCGGAAGCATCGCCCACTGCGGCGAGGTCGAACACTTTTCGTTCTCTGCGGCGCGAGCGGAGCGCATTGAACGCGACGCGGCTCGTGACGGATGAGGCCCAGGTACGCAGGCTGCACGCCCCCGCGAAGGACCCCCGCACGAGCGTCAGCACAATCTGCTCGAAGGACTTCTGAATCAGATCTTCGTGATCTTGTTCGCGTCGGCCGAAGATCCGGTAAAGCGTCCGATCCACCGTCTCGTATAAGCGACCGTAGAGCTGGTCGGCGATTCGATCGTCCCCGGCGAGGACGGCGGCCATGATCTGTTCATCGGTGAGGGCCTTCTCCCCCTCTCCTTTGACCACCCGAAGGGGGGCTGGAGCTATCCGACGAGTCATGGGGTCCATTGCTGAGTATTGTAGCCTACTCCAGAATTTGTCAGGCATCTTAGAGGCCTCTGACCAGTCCACTCGAAATCCGAGCCGCCCTTCCCAGCCCATGATATGGTGCGGAAAGCGTGCGCGCCTCGAAATCAGGCCTTCTTTTGGCGGGTCTTGCCGTCCTTGCTTCATCTATCCCTGGATGCGGTAACGACTCTATTTTTCTCGAGCGCGTGATTTCCGGGAGCGGTGGGGCGCTCCCGGGAGTGGGAGGAGGTGCCGGTGGGGCGCCGACGGGAGGGGCCGAGACCGGTGGTGCGCCGCCGATCGCGACGGGCGGCAGCGAAACGGGGGGCGGCGGTGGCGGAGTGTCGAGCTCTGGGGGTTCGCCTACGGCGAGCGGCGGAGACGAGGGAATGGCTGGTGCGCCTCCGGTGGATCCCCCTCCAGGGCCCTGCGCAACTGAGCTCGATTGCCGAATCCCGCTCGCGATTTGTCCGGGCTGGGTCGAGCGCTGCGCGAGCTGCGTGAAGCATAGCGAATGCCCGCCGGGTCTCGTTTGTGATTTGGTAGAGTTTCGCTGTGTCCCTGTTTGTAAGTTCGACTGGGATTGCCCTGCAACACGGCCCCATTGTGACGTTCAGCGCGGCGTCTGTGCCCAATGCGACTACGGCTACTGGTGTCCCCCGGGGCAGCAATGTGTGGGCGCGACTTGCTTCTCGTGTGAGGAGCTGCCTTGGTGCGAAAACTCGCCGCCCCGCGAAGGCGACTGAACTTTGGCGCCGGCCTAGAGGGAGAGCGCGAGTCCTGCCCGCCCGCTCACGAATCCAGGGGGAATCGTTTCGAACAGCTGATCATCGATGATGACGAAGGTCGAGCCAAAACGTACGCCACCCTCTCCGCCTAAGAGAAGCTGGAGTCTTTTCTGAAGGTGCAGCCTGAGCCAGACGAAGCCTTCGACGCCGAGACCGACGCGGCTGCCGCTTGTGAGCGCGGGCCCGCTTGTGAACGCTGCCTCGACGAAGGGACCCGCGGCCACACTAATGGCCGCTGTATCGCTTTGCGCCGTGGTGCCGATGCCTCCGCTGAGGGACCAGTAGGCGACCTCGAGCTCTACGGCATTCCGCGTAAGCGGGGTGCTGAGGGAGCCGCTCGAGAGAAACCAGAGGTCGACTGGGCCCGCTGCTCGCAGGATCGAAAAGCCGACTCCTCCTCCGAAGCGTGCAGATTCGGAGGAACCCGTCCCCGCGAGCGCATGAGCCTCGAGATAAACTTCGCGCGGCCGGGCTGGACGCCTGCGCTTGCGTGGGGGCGGCGCCGGGGAAGGAGCGGTCGGCGCTGAGGTCTCTTTGGCGAGTCGGGTAGAAGGGGGCTCCGCAGGGGTCTCCGGTGCGGGCGCCAAGTCTTCTTGGGCCCAGGTGCCGAGGGCGAATCCGACGGCTCGATAGCGCTCGAGCTCTGGGTCCGAGGCTTGGAAGGAGACTGTGCGACGGAGAGACTGACCACCTCGTGTGATGTGAATGGTAGCGGCGACTTGCTCGTTGTCCCACTCAATACTCGCGTCGGGTGTATCGTCGGGCGTGGCCTCGACGCACGTCTTTTCTGCCAGCGCTGCGCTGCAGGCATCGAGCAGCGCGCCCAGGGCGGAGGGATTCGATTCCGGGGCTGTGACCGTTACGAAAAAAGGTGGCAAGAGCGCCTTCGCGAAGAAACTTCGCGGGCGAGCCGGACGTTTCACTTGCGCCGTGGCTCGCAGCACGAAATAGACGATCTTAGCTGGATCGCGCACGCTATCGAAATGTGTGGTGCGATCCTCGGGATAGTGGACCGATACTGGCATGTGCTCGATGCGCGCCCCGGCTCGCGCGGCACGCAGGAGGACATCCGCTTCGAAGGCGAATCCGGGCGCGCCGGAGTCGACCTCGAAGGTCAACGGTAGCGGGTAGCGACGAAGACCACACTGCGTATCGAGCAACTTCGTCCGCGCGAAGGCAGAGATCACAAGATTCGAGAAGGCATTCGACGCGCGATTGGCGCGAGGGGCATGAGCGGCCTTGAGGTCGCGTACGCCTATGACGAAAGCATGAGGGGGCGCCGGGTGATCGAGGAGCGCGAGCGCGTCTTGAGCTTGATGTTGGCCGTCTGCGTCCATCGTGACCGCAGAGCGAGCTCCCGAGGCTTGGGCATGGGAGAGCCCGGTCCTCAGCGCCGCTCCTTTGCCGAGGTTCTCAGGATGCCGGAGCACCCGGACTCCGAACTCATGAGCGCACTTCGAGGTGCCATCCGTCGATCCATCGTCGACCACCACGACCTCCGGCACCGGCCCACTCCGGCGTGAGAGTTCGCGCTTCAGGTCTTCGAGGACGTCAGGTAGCGCTCGCGCGGCGTTGTACGCCGGGATGATGATGAAGGGCGGCGCGTCCACAGGGCGACTCATTCCATACCGAAAGATTGTCCGTAAGCGACCCGAAAGGTGGAAAGCGGTTCGGAGAGACGAAAAAAATCGGCTCCACCCCGAGTTTCTCGAAGCGGTGGCGGATGCGCTATAGGCCCATTTGGCAGATGACCGACGAGACGAACCAGGGTCGCCCCCTTCCGAGTGATCTCGAAGCTGAGTTTGCGCGCCGCGCGAAGAAGCAGATTCGCGCTCGAGCCAAGGCGGTGCGGCTGGGCCTTCCCGAAACGGCGCGCAATGCCCGTTCCGAGCGCATTGTCGCGTCTCTCAGCGAGCTCGACGTCGTGCGCGGCGCGCGCGGTGTAGCGCTCTTTTGGCCGATGGTGGAGCGAGGAGAAGTCGATCTGCGACCGCTCCTCGGCATTTTGCGGGAGCGCGGCGTCTCGACCTTCTTCCCCTTCATGGAGCCCAAGGAGGGAGGATTCTCGACGGGATTCCGTGAGGTCCGAGGGGAGAGTGATTTGGTTGAGTGCGGCCGTGGCTTCGTCGAACCTATTGCTGGCCCGGTCGCTGTTCGAGGCCAGATCGATGTGGTCGTGGTGCCTGCGCTCGCCGTGGACAGCCGAGGTTACCGAGTCGGTTACGGAGCTGGTTATTACGACGCGACGCTCGGCGACCTATGCCCGCCGGCCGTGAGCGTAGTGGTTTGTTACGACTTTGAGCTGATGGCGGAGCTCCCCGTCGAAAAGCATGACGTCCACTGCGACCTTGTGATCACCGACTCAAGAACGCTGCCTTCTGCATGACAGGCCGCTGGCAGGGCAGCTTAACGCTGCAAGCGGCGCCTGCTGTCAGGAGACTTCACGCAGTCGACGCAGAGCCCGTAGAGCTCGTGCTTGTGGTGGAGGAGGTGAAACCCGTACTGGCGGGCGATGCGCTCCTGAAGCTCTTCGATCAGAGGTTCTTCGAACTCCGTGATCTTCCCGCAATTCTCGCAGATGAGATGGTCGTGGTGGGAACTTTCGTCCGCGAGCTCGTAGCGGGTGAGACCGTCGCCGAAATGGAGCTCATTGGCGATCCCGCCTTCGCTCAGCATGCGCATGGTCCGATAGACGGTCGCATACCCAATCCGATGATCGATGGCGCGGACTCGCTCAAGGAGCTCATCAATCGTAAGGTGATCTGTAGTGTCGAAAAAGGTGGAGACAATGATCCGCCGTTGCTCCGTGGTGCGGAGCCCTTTCTCGACCATGTAATCGTCGAGGTTTTGACGAAGCCGTTCGAGGTTGGGCCCCTTGGGCCTCTCTCCAACAGGCAAGATCGGTTCGTCGTTCTCGGCCATCCCTCGATTCATGCCACACTTTGCGGGGGATCGATACCCGGCGGTCCTGTTACGAATCCGTCAAGGAAAGCGCTCGCGGCGCCCGCGCCATGAGACGTCTCGATAGCAAGTAGCTGGCCAGGGAAAGGCCCGGAATCGTTGCGATCGGGACGACGGCAAGGGTGCCCGCCACCGTGGCGAATGCGGCTGTGACGGAGTGTACGAGCAGGAGCTCGATGCCCGTCTGGCGGAGGTCGTGGGCGAGGAGAATGGCTTGACCGCAAGTGGGCAAATGGGACCCGTAGACGCTCACTGAGCGGCGCTCATCTCGCGGCGGGAAAGTGGACGAGAACGAGTTCAGTCCACCGAACAAGATCGGTACGTCTGCCCCCGAGAGCGCGCGATCATCCGTCCCGAGTTGTCCGATGACGGCGACGGGAACTCCCGCCGTGCGCAGTCGTTCGACCTCCTCCTTTCGCTCAGTGCTTTCGCTCCGCACGTGGTCAATGCCGAGGCGTTTCGCGATTGCCTCAAGGGTGTCGCGAGACCCGCCGGAGAGCAGCGCCGGCTCGATGCCGCGCATGAGGAGATTTTGCATGGTAGCGCGCGCGCCGGTTGAAAGCTCGTCGGAGAGGGCGATGACGCCGACGGCGTGTCCTCCGAGGGCGACGATGAGGGCAGATTGGCCTTCCCCCTCGATGCTGCGGAGTTTCTCCTCGATCCAAGCGATGCTGATCTTGTGGCGCAGGAGGAACTCTCGCCCACCTACGATCAACTCCTCGCCGTCGCGAGTCAGACATCGCACGCTCGCGCCGGTGCCTGACGAATGGCTGCGGCAGGTCTCGGGGCTGAGCGACATGCTCAAGACGGCGACGGTTGTGGCACGGGCTGCGGGATGGTGAACGCTGCGGAGCGCTCCGGCGGCCAGGGAAATCACGCGCTCGCGGGATGCGTCACGGAATGCGTGGATCTCGGCGACGACGGGATCGCCCTTGAGCAGAGTGCCGCGGGTGCAGAACACGGCGGTGCCGACGTGGCTTGAGGTTTCGAGTACCGAGGCGCGCGGGAACACGATGCCCCGTGCCGCGGCTTCTCCCAAGACCCACCAAATGCGCTCCCGGAGCGCGCGGTGGAGAATGGGAGTCGACCAAGCGATCCAAGTTGTGGCGCCGACGAATACTGCGCGCCACCATGAGCTCACCAAGTAGAGTGAAACGATGGTCGAGAGAAGTGCGAGGATCGGAGCGATGCCCACGGCGAGCCAGCGCCCAACTCGCACGATCGAATAGTCATCGATCAGCGAGCCCTTCCCTTCTTGGAGCACGAGCGAGAACGCTCGCTCGCGGCCGGTTCGATTGGCCGCGACGTAGAGCGGCCCGCCTTCGAGCACACAGCGCCCCGCGACGACCGCGCTCGCCTGATGTACCTCGATCTCAGGGGCGTCTCTTGTGAAGGCTTCCAATTTTGCGGAGCCTCGGACAACCACACCGTCCACCGGAACGATCTCGCGAGCTCGAACCTCGACTTCTTCGCCTGGGAGTAGATCGTGAGCGGCGATCCAGAGCTTTCGCCCGCCTCGCGTGGTTCGACCCACGGCCGCCATCCGCTCTCTGAGCGGCGCTAGTTTTTCGGTGGCGCGTGCAGTGACCTCCGCAGCGAGCCTTCTCCCGAGGACGAGGAAGAGTGCGGAGAGTGCGACCGTAACCACCAGATCGACGCCGCCCTCTCCGAGATAGGCCGCCACGCCGAGGGTTACGACGAGCAGGGAGAAGGGAAGAAGCTCGAGCGGGTCGCTCAACCTGCTTGCTTCGCGGGCCCAGTCGAAGGCGGGCGGAGCAGCTTCGGGTCCGAGGCGCGCCGCTACCGGCCACATGGTCTCGCTGTCGGGGTCCTCCGAGGAGGTCAGTTCGGGATCATGATGCGGACGAAACTCGACGGGTGGCAGAGCTGCGACTGGTTTGCCTCGGGAGGAAGCTTGGGTGGGGAGGGAGCGCGGCTCCGGCTCCCTCTCGACACTGAGCGGTGCTGCTTCGTCGGCTGCGTCGCTTGGAAGTGGCGTCTCGAGGGGCGCCTCGTGACAAGCTTTGGCCTCGTAGCTCTCAGCGTGAGCTTCCGAGCAGAAGTAAACGACTCCAGATTCAAATACTCGAACCTTAGGGGCGAAGACAGGATCGACGGGCGCGCCACAAGAGCCACAGCGAGCGGAGCTGAGATCGCGGTTCACGCGCCCTCGTCAAAGGAGGCCAAAGGCCCAGAGTAAGAGCGCCTTGGAGGTGTGGAGGCGCGCTTCAGCTTCGTCCCAGACCATGCTCTGCGGACCCTCGATGACCTCTTCGGAAATTTCCTCGCCGCGATGCGCGGGAAGACAATGGAGTACGATCGCTTTCGGATCGGCCTGTTTGAGGACAGCCGCGTTCAGCTGATACCCAGCAAACGCCTGAAGGCGGGCCGAGGTCTCGCTCTCCTGGCCCATGCTCGTGAAGACGTCTGTGGAGAGCACATGGGCTCCGCGTGCGGCCTCGAAAGGGTCTTCATGGAGGACGACCTCTGCTCCCTTGGCACGGGCCGCCTCTACGAGATTACTCTTGGCCGCGAAGCCCTTGGGGCAGGCGAGGTGCAGCGTGCCGCGCAAGATGCCGACGGCTTCGAGCCACGAATTGGCCATATTGTTGCCGTCGCCGATCCAGGCGAACTTGAGCCCGCTCAGGGTCCCGAAGTGTCGGCGCGTGGTCTGAAGATCAGCGCAGAGCTGCATGGGGTGACTTTGGTCGGTGAGAGCATTGAGGACCGGGACGTCCACGTACCGAATCATCTCGTCGAGTCGACTCTGATCGTGGGTACGGAAGGTGATGCCATGGACCATCCGACCCAGGACACGTGCGGTGTCACTGATCGGCTCGCCCCGTCCCATTTGAGATCCCGCTTGCGTGATCACAACCGGACTTCCTCCGAGCTCATTCACGGCAACTTCGAGTGAGAGTCGAGTGCGCGTGGAGGCCTTCTCGAATACGAGAGCGATCTGTTTCCCGGCCAGCGGGCGCTCGGTGATGCGACCACGTTGTTCTTTCTGCCGATCGGCCTCGTCCAAGATGGAGAGGAGGCCCTGTGCGTCGCCGAGGTCAGCCAGGTTTCGGAAATGTCGAGTCATGGTCGTCGCGTCAAAAAGGAGGTCAGGAGTTTAGGACAGCAGAGTTTCTTCGAGCAGGGTCAGGCCCTCTTCGAACTCTTCGTCGCTGATTGTCAGGGGGGGGGTGAAGCGGAGCGCGTTCGAGCCTGCCAAAGTCACGAGCAGGCCCCGCTCGCGCAGCTGGCCTAAGAAGGCACCCGCGCTCTGCTCCGGTGCAAGCTCGATGGCTTGAAGGAGACCGCGACCGGTCCTCCGGGTGATGAGGGGTGAGCGCGAGCGGAGAGCGTCGAGCCGCGCGGCCAGTCGAGTCCCGAGGCTGACCACGCGGGCCAAGAGCGACTCCTTGTCCAGGGTGCGAAGGACGGCGAGCGCTGCTGCGCTGGCGAGAGGGTTCCCGCCGAAGGTGGAGCCGTGGCTTCCCTTGGGGAGAGACGTCGCCAAATGTTCCCGGGTCAGGAGAGCTCCAATGGGCACACCACCGCCCAGCCCTTTCGCCAAAGTGAGAGCGTCCGGTTGGAGCTCTTCTCTTTCGATGGCCAAGAAGGTGCCCGTCCGGCCGACGCCGGTTTGAATCTCGTCGACCAAGAGCAGCGCTCCGGCCCGCGTCGCGAGTTCGCGTAGCCTGCTCAAGAATCCGGGCGGCGCCTCGATGGCTCCCGCTTCCCCGAGCATTGGCTCTACGATGATGGCGGCCGTGCGAGCGGACAGTCGCGTTTCGACGGCGGATAGGTCGCCGTAGGGCACGTGGACAACAGGTCCGAGCGGCCCGAATCCCTGGCGATACTTGGCTGTGCCCGTCGCGGCGAGCGAACCCAAGGTCCGCCCGTGGAACGCGTTCTCGAAAGCGATGATCTCAACGCGCTCCGATTCTCCGCGTTCGAAGAAATGGCGCCGAGCCAGCTTGAGCATGGCCTCATTGGCCTCGGTACCCGAGTTACAGAAAAACGCGCGAGAGAACCCCGTCCGCCTGGTAAGCTTCTCAGCTAAGAGGACATTCGGTTCGTTGTGGTAATAATTGGATGTATGGATCAGCTTCGCCGCCTGGTCCTGGATGGCCCTGACGAGCTCAGGGTGCCCATGGCCGAGCGTGCTGACGGCAACCCCCGCATAGAAGTCGATGTACCGCTTCCCATGCTGGTCCCAAAGCTTGGCACCTTCCCCTCGGACCAGGACGACGCCGGGGCGCGCGTAGTTCGGATAGAGGCAGCGCTCTGCCGTCTCGGCGAGGAGTTCAGTTTCCGAAGGGGCGACGTCTTGGGGCAGGCTGTTCATGACGATGAAAGGGGCGGTGGGATCACATTGCGAGCGGCGGAGATTCGTCTCGCCGCTTCCAAAAATCCATGGCTTTGAGCCAGTTTTGTTTGAAAGCGTGGCAGGAGGTGGAAGCGCCCCCGAAGGTTTCGCACGCCGATGGTCGTGCGAAACGCGGCGAAGCATGGCGCATCGTTCTCGCTGTCGCCAATGAACGCAAAACGTCGCAAAATCTCCGTTGAATCGTGGCCGCGCTCGGCCAGAAAGCGCACGGCTCCGGTGGCCTTGTCGAGCCGGTCCCAGGTCAGGTGCAGGTGAACGCTCGAGCGAGTCACCCGTGCTCCCGCTTCCCGGGCGATGCGAGTCGCCTGCTCAATGTCCTCTTCGCGCGCGCGCTCATGCTCCCCGATGTCAAAGGTGAAGTCGCTGACCCGAGCGCTCGTGTCGTCCGCCGGGATGAGTGCCGGAACCTCGTCTTGGACGCGGCGAACGAGCGCCCGGAGACGGTCACGCCGTTCAGCCCGCACCTCGGGGCTGACGCTGTCTCGAGCGACGATGCGCCGGCCCTCACGAAAGAAGGCGACGGCACCGTTTTCGCCGATCGCGCCACTCACCGGGAGAACATGAGCCAGCGTCTGTGCCCAGGCGATGGGCCTCCCGGTGAGCGCGATGAGCTTGAGCCCGGATCCTTTGAGGAGGTCCAAGGCGGTCAGGGCCTCACACGTAAGGAGCCCGTGCTCGAGGAACGTGTCGTCGAGGTCAAAGAGAAGCCCGCGAAGGTCGAGAGCTTCGTTAGGTGTGAGTGCTTCGATCGGCAACATCTCGAGAAATTGCTGGTTCTTTGGGTTTCCGGGGCGCCTCTCTGGTGAGCTAAAAACCCCAGGCAAAATGCCAAAGACCCCGGCGCATGAAGCAGCCGGGGTCTTCGCTGTCTGAAGGTTTTCTGTCGACTCAGACGAGGTCCTTGAGGGCCTTGAGCGGAGTCGCGCGAACCTTCTTGGTTGCCGGCTTGGCGGGGATGAGCATGGGCTCCTTGGTGAAAGGATTGATGCCCTGACGCTCCTTGGTCGCTGCCTTCTTCACGACCCGCAGCTTCACGAGGCCCGGCACCACGAACTCGCCGGGGCCACGGCTTCCAAGGTTCTTCTTGATGAGCGCGAAGATCTCGTCGAACAGTTTGTTGACGGTCTTCTTGTCGAGATCAGTTGCGTTCGCCAGCTCGGTGATGATTTGTGCTTTGGTCAGTCGCTTGCCCGCCATGAGTTTTCTCCTGAAAAATTCCTTAGTCGAATGCCTTCTCCCTCCTCGGACGGGCTCGCGCATTGCTTTCGCGCCGTCTCGAGAGGCTCGCAAACGATTATCAAGCTAAATTCAGCCTTTCAAGAAGAATCGTTAGGAATCACCGCCCGAATGCGCTTTTTTGAACCTGATCGAGGTCGCTCGTGCCGATTCCGAAGCCCGATCAGGAGGCGTTAGCGGTCCGGGTGATCCCCCGAGTGGCTCATGGCGAAGCCCTGAACCTAGGCTTTTTGAGCTTGATTTCTCGCCGCACGTGTCTCCAAATTCGCGGGTAAGTTTGTGGAGTTAGAGCAGTTCCTTTCGAGCGGATTCTGAAGGATCAAACGCGCGACGTAGGACGCGATCGTCTCCAAGGAGACGATCGGCGATAACGGCGATAAGAGGAAGAGACTCCGAGCAGCTGTCTTAGGCTGGGATCAGGGTGCGAGGGGTGCGGCGCGCACGAGCTCTCTGGTCCGCTTCGTCATGACCTCCTTCTCGACGGGGGTCGCGTGATCGTAGCCGACGAGATGTAGGATTCCGTGGGCAAGAAGGAAGCGCACCTCTTCACGGAGGGAGCGTTTGCGGGCAAGCGCGGCACGCTCTGCTGTGTCGAGTGAGATGACGACGTCACCGAGCACATCGAGACGGAAGCCTCGCTTGGGGCGAAGCGGAGCCGAGAACTCACTCTGAGGAAAAGAGAGCACGTCGGTCGGCTTGTCCTTGCCCCGGTGATCTCGATTGATCTCGTGAATGAGACGATCGTTGGTGAGGAGGATACTCAGCTCCGAGTCGCCGAGCCCGAGCGCTTCCAACATGCTCGCCGCGAGTGAACGCACCTCGTTCTTCGACAGGCGTGCCGAGCCGGGCGCCTGTCGCCGAACGAGGATCGAAGAGATCGGATGCGTGTCGGGCGCTCCTAGGGAACGCGCTGTCACGGTGCCCTTAGGCGGTCGGGATCTTCTTGGCATCCGCAAGGAACTTGGCGAGGCCGTTGTCCGTCATCGGATGTTGGACCAGCTGCTGGATGACCTTGAGCGGGATCGTGCAGACGTCGGCGCCAAGAAGAGCGGCCTCGGTGACGTGGATCGGGTGGCGAACACTCGCAACCAAGACCTCCGTGTTGAACGAATAGTTCTGGTAGATGGTCACGATCTTCTCGATCAGATCCATGCCGTTTTCCCCGTTGTCGTCGAGTCGGCCGACGAACGGCGAGATGAACGTAGCGCCGGCCTTGGCCGCGAGAAGTGCTTGATTGGCAGAGAAGCACAGAGTGACGTTCGTCTTGATGCCATTTTCGGTGAACTCGCGGACGGCCTTCAGCCCGTCCACGGTCAGCGGCACCTTCACCACGACGTTCTTATGGATCTGGGCGAGCTCTTTGCCTTCCTTGATGATCTCAGCAGCGGTGGTCGAGAGGACCTCGGCCGAGATCGGCCCGTCGACGATTTCGCAGATGGCGCGAATCGTCTTCTCGAGGGGCGCCCCGGTCTTCGCGAGGAGCGAGGGGTTCGTCGTCACGCCGTCAATCGCGCCCATTTCTGCGGCTTCGCGAATCTCACCCAGGTCAGCTGAATCGATAAAAATCTTCACGTGCGTCTCCGATCGCCGCCAGAAAGCGCTCAAAGGTGAGGCTCAGGCGACACTTGCGCGCGGAGCCTAGCGGAGAGAAGTGACTGCCGCCAGCGCCATTCTGCTGGATTTTGTGCCCAGAAGAGCGCGTTTCTGCGTGATTTTCTTTGGCAGCGCTGCCGTTCATCCCTTCGCTCCTCCTTCCCGGGGGAGACGAAAGGTGGGAGCGTCTCGTCGCCACGCTGGGGCGGAGAGCCGTGGGCGGGGCTTTAGCCGGCTCATGGAGTCGGCTGGGCAGCGCGGGGCGCGCAAGGGAGCGGACCACCGGTCACAGATCTCTCATCCTGCGTGTCTCCTCCGATTCTGGCCGTTCAACGGTGATCCATGCTGCCGCGCGATCCATGCTGCCGCGCGAGAGAGGAGTAGACGCAGGTGCGCCCCTCGCGGTAATGAGCCTCCACTTTGCGCCTTAGATGTTCGATGCGAAGCGAGAGGTTTCATTCGCTGTGGGGTGCAACGAGTGCGCTGTTCGCTCTTGTTTGCACGACGAGCCTGACAAAGGCTGAGGACATTGCGGTTCAGCCTAAGCAACCTGAACCAGCCCCGGAGCCGGCTGGCAGCGGGCTCGCCGGTGTCGTTCCAGAGGGCTTTGCCCTGCGTATGCTGGGCATGCGGGCCGGACCCTTGCGTCCAGAGGACACCCGAGATGTGAGTGGATTCATTGCTGTTCAAGAGTACTCGGACGCTCTTGTCCGCATCGGGAAATGGAGCGGCCGTTATACTGACCAGGTTTGGTTAGGCTACGATGGCCGCGACATCACCTACGACTTTGCCTTGAGCGGGGCGCTCGGAGTCTTTCTCCCTTTGGGAAAACATCACGGTCCGGTTCTGCGAGCCTCTGCTCGTGCTGAAGCGCTTCAGCTCGTCGGCCTGAATTTCACCCAGATCGCGCTTCCAGGGGCCGAACTCGGCTATTCGTATCTCGATGGACCTACCCAATTTGAAATCGCTGCAACGGCCGCGCCTTCTCTCGCGGGGGAGTTTCGGCGCGGGGGGGATCGTATCGCGCTCGGCGGACCTTTATTCGGCGGTCTGATGACCGTTCGCTGGCAGGCGATCAGTCTCACCGTAGACACCGCCTTCACGGATCCTCCCCAAGGACCAACGCTGATACGCACTTCTGCGCACCTCTGCGGAGTTCTGACAGGCGGAAGGGGGAGTCGCGTGGACTCATCCTCCTGGGTTGCTCATACGGCCCAAGAAGCTCGGAAGTTTAGGCTCTCGGTTTGCACCGATTTCTCCGGAGCTGAGCTGTTTGGTGACCGAGACTCGGGAGCGAATCTCTCTTTCGCATCCCTAGGGCTGTCCTTCTTGGTCGGGAATGTTTCATATCTTTACACGCCGTCGCCGGGTGTCCTATAAAGCCACAACTTGTCTATTTGGAGACAAGACAAAGGGGATCAAACCTTATGATTCAGAAACTCAGTGCACTCGTCATCCTCGCAGCCCTTTCGACCGGCTGCGCTATGTCCTCGGCCCAGCCTGTCACGGGCTCTATTTATCAAGGTACGAACGGCGCGACTGCCGCTACCTCGAACAACCTTGGTGGCAAGACCGGCAAGTCCTGCGCGACGTCGATCCTCGGCGCCGTGGGTATCGGCGATGCGTCGATCGCTTCAGCCGCCAAGGCTGGTGGCGTGACCAAGATCGCCGCTGTCGATAGCGAGAACTTCGGTGTCCTCGGTATCTACGCGACGAACTGCACCGTTGTGACCGGCGAGTGATTTCGCCTGCTCGTTGACCCCCGCACTTTGCGGCGGTCTCGGGCTTTGCCGACTAGTGCGGCGCAACCATGGGCCACCGAGAGCGACGAGCTCTCCGGTGGCCTGTCTTATTTTGCGCGGAGGGCCGACCACCTGGTCTTGGGAGCTACGGTCTTCCAGCGGTAGCGTAATGGCGTCCGGCCGGCTAGCTTCCGGGGGCGTGGCGAGACGTTCGCGGCCCCCCGGCTTTGATATGACCTACCGGCCGACCGAAGAATTCTTCGGTCCTCCCTGGTATCAAAGGGTGCCTTCGCTCATCCATCTCGCGGTCGCGCTCGGCGTCATTGCACTCGTCATCGCCGTTCAGAACGGGCCGCGCAACACAGCTCTTTATGCGTACATATTCCAAGAGGCACATCTGATAGATGCGCACGTCGTCGCTGGGCTCTTCTTTCTGAGCGCTGTCACTTCGGTTCTCCGATCAGGGATGCGAGGGGTCCGAGTACGCTCGGATTGGGTCGAGTATCGCGACTTGGTCGGTAGTCTAATTCCGAAAGTTCGCCGGATCCGATGGGCGCAGATCGATCGTATCGTGTTGGGACAAGAGCTCATCACCTTCGAGCTATGGGACGGAACCCATGACACCTTGCCGAGCGTGAGAGATCATGGTGCCCTCTCCCGGGTGCTCGAGCGAGTCGCGGCCTTTCGAGCGATTCCGGTGAGCGGTGGTGCGGGGCTCGACGATTGGGACGAGCTCTCGGGTGCGTCGGACGCCGAGGACGGAACATGAGCTCCTATGATTTCATCGTGGTCGGAGGGGGCAGCGGAGGCATCGCCGCAGCGCGCCGGGCAGCGCGCTATGGCGCCAAGGTTCTGCTGATCGAAGCGGAGGATCTTGGCGGCACCTGTGTGAACCGGGGCTGCGTGCCGAAGAAGCATTTCTGGAACGCGGCTCACATTGCCGAGACTCTCCACTATGCGGGAGCTCACGGCTTCGAGGAGGTCTCGCCGACGTTCGACTTCCACAGGTTCTCGGAGCTTGTTCGGGGCGAGGTGCGGCGCTTGAACGGAATCTATGAGGCGAACCTCGAGCGGGAAGGTGTCACCCTTGTCCGCGGTTGGGGCAGGCTTCTCGAGGTCGGTCGCGTCGTGGTGGACGGTAAGGAGTACCAGGGAAAACACGTTCTCCTGGCTTCGGGCGGGCGGCCCCGTCGACCGAAGGGCGTCATTTTAGAAGAGCTCGGGATGAACTCCGATGACTTCTTCCTGCTGAAAGAGCAGCCGAAACGGGTGCTCATTGTGGGGGCTGGTTATATCGCCGTCGAGTTTGCCTCGGTGCTTCGGTCCTTGGGCAGTGAGGTCACGCTCTTGGTGCGCAGAGATCGTGTCCTCGGAGATTTCGACGATAGCCTCTCTCAAGGGCTGACCACCGAACTCGCAGTGAGGATGAACCTTCTCACACAGACGAACGCGACGAAGCTCGAGCGCCGCTCGGATGGGGTGTTCGTGAGCGTCGACGGAGCGCGTGGCCCAGGGGAGATCGGACCATTTGACGCTGTCTTCTGGGCGATCGGCCGCGATCCGAACACCGAGGGGCTGGGCCCGAGTGACGTCGGGCTCGAATCCATCGGCGTGAGACTCGATGAAGCCGGCGCGATTGTCACCGATGAATACGAGAACACAACGCTTCCTGGCGTTTATGCGGTCGGGGACGTGACCGGGAAGGTCACGCTCACCCCTGTCGCGATCGCCGCGGGACGGAAGCTCGCTGATCGTCTCTTTGGGGGACAGCCCGACGCGCATCTGGACTATTCGCTCGTGCCGACGGTCATCTTCAGTCACCCTCCCATCGGCACTGTCGGCTTGAGCGAAGCAGCTGCGATGGAGCGGTTTGCTGGGCAGGTGAAGGTCTATTCCGCGCGCTTCACGGACAGCTACTATTCCTTCGCCGCTCCGAAGCCAAAGACCTCCATGAAGCTCGTGTGCGTTGGAGCGGAAGAGCGCATCGTCGGTCTCCACGTGCTTGGGCGAAGTGCGGACGAAATGGTCCAGGGATTTTCGGTCGCGCTCCGCATGGGCGCGACCAAAGCAGACTTCGATCGCACCATTGCCATCCATCCGACGGCCTCCGAGGAGTTCGTGACGATGCGCTGATTCGTCCCGGGGTGGCTCGGTCTGCCAGGTGGGACGGCAGCCCGGGCGGGCCGCGAGCCGTCCGCTGACACCTGGTAGGTTGCGAGGGCCCTGGGGCGGGCCTTGGGCTCCGAAAGAGGTGCGGACGGGGCGAAGCCAGGCTAAGGTCTCCCCATGCCGGAAGGGTTGAGTCCCGAAGTGGCGCGAAAGTCCGCTTCGATTGCGAAGCAGACGATGAGCCCGTTTTGTCCCGGCCGGACCTTGGCGGATTGCCCGTCACCGAACGCGGCTGAATGGCGTCGGGACATCGAGCTGATGGTCGCTGAGGGGCGAGAACCGTCGGAGATTCAAGAAGTGCTGAGCCAGCGCGCCGCATCGGATCTCTCCGGAAGTCCCCAGAAAGACGCGAGTTACGCCGTTCCTGTGGCGCTTCTGCTCTCGTCGCTCTTGCTCCTAGGGTTCATCTTCTTCCGGCTTCGTCGACGGAAGGTGGAGAGAGCTTCCGGTGCTACCCCAGCCGCCGTCGAAGACCCCAATCCCGCTCTCGACGAGCGGCTCGCTGACGAGCTCGATCGCGTGACTTGAGGGAGTGCCTGACGCTCGCCCGAGCTCATCGCGGAGCAAAGGTGCGTCCAAGTGCGGCAGGGACGGCCGGGTGTCGCACGTCTGCTCCCTCAAATTTGAGAGGTGTTTGCGTGCCTTTGAGAAGGGATCTTCCTTGCGTGACCTCCTTTTCTGAGGCTTGATCTATGAGTCAATGAGTCGTCGGTCGAGCCTCTTTCTCCGCGGAACCCTGCGGTCCTCACCCGCTCTCTTCGTGGTGATGGCCCTGGCTTGCGGCGGCGAAGACTCCGGCCTGCTGCCAGGCGATGACCAAGGCACAGGCGGCGGCCCTGCGGGGACGGGCGGTGGCGCGACAGTTCATGAGCCCATTGCGCAGGCCGGCCGGGTGCGGCGCCTTCGTAAAAGCGAGTGGACACGGAGCGTTCGAGACCTTTTCTTCGCCGAGAGCCCTTTCGAACTATCAAGTCCGCTGCCTGACGATCCGAAAACCGAAGGGTACATCTTCGACGGACAGGCCGAACAACTGAACGTCGATCCTACTCTCTGGGCCGCTTACCAGCGCTCGGCTCAGGACGTCGCGCGCCAAGTGACCGAGCGCCCCGAGTTGGTCGAAGGCATCGCGCCCGAAAGGACGGGACAAGATGCCTCCGAAAGGGCCAAGGAGTTCCTGGTCAGTTGGCTTCCTCGCGTATTTCGTCGGCCGATTTCGCGACCGGAACTAGAGAAATACGCGAAGCTATTTGAGACGGGGTCCGTCTCATATCCGGATGTGGCGCCTTTTGAGGGCGGACTCCGCCTCGTCATCGAAGCCGCACTTCAGTCCCCACATTTTCTCTACCGAATCGAAGTCTCGACGCAGGTCGAGGAAGACGGGCTGATTCCGCTCGACGGGTTCGAGCGAGCCACCCGTTTGGCCTATTTGCTTTGGGGCACCACCCCTGACGCGGCCCTCCTCGCCGCGGCTGACTCTGGGAGCCTTGACGATGACGATGGAGTGCGCGCCGAGGCGGAACGGATGCTCGACGATCCCCGCGCACAAGAGTCGATCCAGTTCTTCTTCGAGCGTGCTCTCGACACAGAGCGCTACCTTCGCATCTCCCCGTCGCCGACCTTCTTCCCCGACGTATCCGAAGCGCTCCCGACGATCGCGCTCGAAGAGACTCGACATTTCACCTTCGACATCGTGTTTCGGGCGGGAGGCGGAGTTCGCGACCTGCTCACGTCGCGTCGCACGTTCGCCAACGCGAGCCTTGCCAAGATCTATGGTCTCCCAGGCGACTTCGCCGAAGATCGATTCCAGCTTGTCGAACTCGAATCGAGCGAGCGAAGCGGCTTCTTGACGCAGGTTGGCTTCCTCGCCTCGCACGCGACCAGCGTGAATCCCGACCCGATCCATCGCGGGGTCTTTGTCGGCAAGCAGCTCTCCTGCCTCGATATCCAAGCGCCCCCGGCCAATGTACCGCCGCTGCCGGATCCGGAAGGCAAGAGTAACCGTGAGCTCGTGATAGCCCACACGGAGGCGCCGAACACCATCTGCCGAGAGTGTCACGCGGAATTGATCAACCCGTTCGGTTTCCCCTTCGAGAGTTACGACGCGGTGGGAGCCTACCGAACGATGGATGGTCCCCACGAGGTCGACTCGACAGCTTCTCCCTTGATCGACGGTGTCCCGACCCCTGTGAGTGGGGCTGTCGAGTTTGCTGAGCGCCTCGCGGGAAGTCACGAGGTGCATCGCTGCATGGTCGGTCGCATTATCGAATTCGCCCAAGGGCGAAAGCTCCTGGCTGAAGATAAGGAGCTTGCGAGCCAGATAGGAGAAGCCTCTCTCAATGAGACGCTTTCCTTCCGGGATCTGTTTGTGAAGATCGCCACCTCCCGCGCGTTCCTTTACCGGGCGCCCCTCGCGTCCAAGGAGTCGCCATGAACCGAACTTTCTTCGGCAAACGCGTCCCCCGCCGCCTTTTTTTGCGCGGCGTGGGAGGCGTGACCCTCGCCCTGCCCATTCTCGAGGGACTCAGGCCGCGCCGTGCTGATGCGCAAGCCGAGACGATTCCCTCCTATGCGATCTTCTTTCGTCAGGCCGACGGCGTCGCTTCGGCACAGGTCGGGCAAGAGCTTGGCCAAGAGCCGGAGCGTTTCTGGCCTCGGGAGCCAGGCATTCTCGAGGCCGAGAATGTGGAAGGTCGTGCGCTCGATGAACTCTCCGAGTTTCTGCCCAAGCTGCTTGTGGTCGGGAACGCCAACATGGAGGACTTCGACTTCGGGGACGGTCACGCCCGTGGTGCTCTTCAGCTCCTCACCGGCTGGGGCCCTCACGTACCCGGAGCTGGAGGAGACTCGGAGGCAGGAGGCGAATCTCTCGATCACCGGATTGGCCGTGAGCTCAACCGGGATGGCATTGAGAGTCTCTACCTCTATGCGGGGGGCCGAGGCGGATGGCTCGGTGGTGCCTGCATCTCTCATCGCGGGCGAAACTCACGGCGTACGGCGGAGCCGAGTCCCTTGGTTGCCTATCAAACGATGGTCGGTCTGAGCGGGTCTCCTGACTCGGAGACCATCGCCCTGATTCGCGCTCGGAACAAGAGCGTCAACGATCTGGTGCGCGAAGAGCTCCAGGACCTCCTCGCCATGAGCGACCTGAGTCAGGGCGACCGCCAGCGACTCGATCTTCACTTGTCGAGCATTCGAGATCTGGAAGTAAACGCTGGATGCAGGACGACGGCCGAAATCGAGGCAGAGCTCGCCGATGCAGCAACATCTTCCACCGATGGGGATGTCGTCCAGAAGCTTGCTCGTCTCCACATGGACGTGGCGGCGCTTGCCGTCGCGTGCGGCTACACACGTTCAGTCGCTATTCAGGTGGGCGATGGCAACGACGGGCAGACCCGGTACTGGGTCGACGGCAGTCTCCTCGAGAACTACCATTTCATTTCGCATCGACGACTCTCGCACGACGCGAGCGGAGCGATCATCGAAGGCTCGGATCTGCTGCACCACAAGATCGACCGTCAGTTCGGACAATCCTTCAAGCATCTCCTGAGCCGCTTGAGCGCCTATGAATTCGAGGACGGGACGCTGCTCGACAAGGGACTTTCCTGTTGGATGAATGACCTCGGCAATGGCCCGGGTCACTCCGCATCGAACTGTCCCGTCGTCATTGCTGGGAGTGCCGGTGGTGTGCTCAAGAGCGGTGAGTACATCGTCCTGGAAGGTGGCCGGCGTGCTCGCACCCATGTGCGCGTCCTGAACACCATTGCGACTGCGGTGGGGTGTCGCACTTTAGATCAGGATTATTGCGACGACGTGGGGGACGAGCGCTTCGAAGATCGCTCGCCGCTTCCTGAGCTCTTTGCCTGACGGGAAACACGACGTGGAGATCACCGGGCCTCGGCGCGTCGGAGCGGCAGGGCGCGTCTGAGCGGCTGCCTCCTCGCGATTTTTTTCGAAGCGAGCGACGGAAAGTCGAGGGGCCTCCGTAGAAGCTTGTAGAAAGGACAGCCACGACGGCTGACAACACCGAAGGCCATGAAAAACAAGAAGATTTTGCTCGCAATCCCCGCTTCCCTGATCCTCATCTCCGGCATCGCGCTCGCCCAAGGCAAGGCCAAACTCTTCGAGCGCGCCGACCGGAATGGCGACGGGAAGGTCACGAAGGCTGAGGCGTTTGCCGTCGAAGACGCACGCTTCACCGAGCTGGACACGAACAACGACGGCTATCTGACCCACGATGAGATGCGCGCAGCCTTCGCTCACCACCGCGGCGAAAGGGGCGACAAGAAGGCCCGCGGCGAGGAGCGCTTCGCGAAGCGGGACAAAAATGGTGACGGCAAGCTGACTCAGGACGAAGTTCCGCGCATGCCGAAGGAGTTCTTCGAAAAGGTGGATGCGAACAAGGACGGGGCTCTCACCAAGGCTGAGTTCGAGCAGTTTATCCAGGCCAAGATGGCCGCGCGGAAGTCGGGCCAGGAAAAAGGAGCTGAGCGCCGCGGTCCCAAGGGACCTCACCGTGGTGACACCGACGGCGACGGGAAGATCTCCCGGGCCGAGTCCAAAGCGGTTGCAGAGGCGTTCTTCAACCGAATCGACCAGGACGGCAATGGCGTGATCACGAAGGAAGAGGCAACGGCGGCGCGGAGCGCGCACGGTAAAGGCCGCCATCACCAGAAGCCCCAAGGCAAGTCGTCCTAACAAATAGAAACGAGGTCTTGGTGCCCGACTAGAGAGCCCTCCCGCCGAAAGGCCGGGGGGCTTTTCCCTTTCCATGGCAAAGCTGGTTCAGCTCGCCCCTGACGCGAGGGCGCCAGTGCCGGTCCTTGACTTTTGTTGTGGGGCTACTGGCGAGAGGGGGACGTCGGGCCTAGACTTTCTCCCATCGGCGGCTCGTATCCGTCGATATTGAACCCCAAACGGGCACAGCGTTGGCCCAGCGGCTCGGGTCGTATCCGTCCGCAAAAACGAGAAAGAAGCACCTATGATTTCAGTGAAACTTCCAGACGGGAGCGCGCGCGAACTTGCCCTCGGCGCGAGCGTTATGGACTTGGCGGAACAGATTGGACCCGGGCTGGCTAAGGCTGCGGTCGCGGCGCGCGTGAACGATCGGTTGGTCGACCTCTCGCGGACGCTGAGCGATGGGGACGAGGTCGCTATTTTGACGAAGAAGGACGAGGACGCGCTGGATATCCTGCGTCACTCGGCGGCGCATCTCATGGCTGATGCGATCTTGCGCGTCTTTCCGAAGGCGGAATTGACGATCGGTCCAGTCGTCGAAGACGGATTTTACTACGATATCTATCTGCCCGAGGGGAAGATCACGCCCGAGGACTTCCCGGCGATCGAGAAGGAGATGGACCAGATCGCGAAGGAAGCAGCTCCGTTCAAGCGCTGCGTCTCTGACGGACACGATGAGATCTTCGCGCGCTACAAGGCAATCGACGGTGGGACCAACAAGTTCAAGTCTGAGCTGATCGCTGGTATCCAGGAACGTGGCGAAGAAATGTCCTTCTACCGCCACGGTGACTTCATCGACCTGTGTCGCGGACCCCACGTGCCCCACACCGGCTTTTTGAAGAACGTGAAGCTGACGAAGGTGTCTGGCTCGTACTGGCGCGGAAAGGCCGAAAATGACCAGCTTGTGCGCGTCTATGGAACGGCGTTTTTCACGAAAGATGAGCTCAAAGATTACCTCCATATGATGGAGGAGGCGAAAAAGCGCGATCATCGTGTGCTCGGAGAGAAGCTCGATCTCTTCACGTTCACGGAGGACGCGCCGGGTTTCCCCTTCTTTCATCCGAATGGCGCTCTGCTCTTCAACCTCCTCATGAGCTACATGCGGAGCCTCCTCTCGCGCCGGGGCTACCAGGAGGTCAAGACGCCGCTCATCCTCTCGGAGGAGCTCTGGCATCGTTCGGGTCACTATGACAACTACCTCGAGAACATGTTTTTCACGAAGCTCAAGCTGCGTGACGAACAAGACCGAACGAAGGTTCGCGAGGATGCGCCTGAAGAGCGTCCGATGGCGGTTAAGCCAATGAACTGTCCCGGCCACTGTATGCTCTACAAGAGCCATCAACATAGCCATAACCAGTTCCCCCTGCGGTTTGCTGAGATGGGCCTGGTGCATCGACGTGAGCTCTCTGGCGTAAGGCACGGGCTATTCAGGGTGCAGGCATTTACTCAGGACGACGCGCATCATTTCTGTACGCCGGACCAGATTGAGTCGGAGATTTCGATGCTCATCGACTTCTTCACGGAGGTCTATTCGGCGTTCGATCTGAACGACGTGCGCATCGAGCTCTCCACGCGCCCCGAGAAGAGCATCGGTTCGGACGAGATGTGGGAAAAGGCGGAGAGGTCCCTCAAGCGTGCCCTCGACAACAAAGGGATCAACTACGTCCTGAACGAAGGCGACGGCGCGTTTTACGGACCGAAGATCGACTTCCATATCCGCGACGTGCTCAAGCGCTCGTGGCAGTGCGGGACGATCCAGCTCGATTTCTCGATGCCGGAACGGTTTGGACTTACATACGTTGGCGCGGACGGTCAGCGTCACACGCCGGTCATGTTGCATCGAGCCTGTTATGGGAGCCTCGAACGATTCCTCGGGATCATCATCGAGAACTACGCGGGTAGCTTCCCGC
The DNA here is from genome assembly GCA_023428245.1 of Pseudomonadota bacterium. Taxonomy (GTDB): domain Bacteria; phylum Myxococcota_A; class Polyangia; order Polyangiales; family Polyangiaceae; genus NIC37A-2. Next base: position 30,495 of record JAEYYX010000101.1, on the reverse strand, counting down.
TCTGGCTCGCTCCTGTGCAAGTTGAGGTCATCCCCGTCAGCGAAAAATTTGCCGACTATGCGCGACGCGTGACGGAGCAACTGCTCGACGCGGGAGCTCGAGTTCACGTGAACCTCTCGGATGACCGAGTCGGGTACAAGATCCGCGAGGCGAGCTTGAAGAGAATTCCCTATGCCATTGTGGTCGGGGAGAAGGAGCAATCCGCTGGTACGATCAGTGTCCGAAGCCGGGATGGCCAGGAACAATCGGACCTCACGATTGAGGGCTTCTTAGGTCAAATTGACCTGAATCCGCCTCGGCGGAAGCCGGCTCCTATCGCTGCAGAGGAGTGATCGTTCGCACAGAATAAAGCCCGGACGCGGCCATTTTTGATGGGCTTTCTCATCAAAAGTGGTCGCGATCCCGTCACAAAGCTCGCGTGCCTCGGCACCGTCGGAGCGCATTTTGCCGTAGCCGCCACTCTGCGGGGCGGCTCGTTTCTTCCGTGGCTGGGCGCCACGTCGATCATTGGACCGATGCTCGCGCACGCCATCGGCGTGCTCATTCACGAGACGAGTCATAACCTCGTTGCCCGCGGCACGGCCGCCAACAAGGCCTGGAGCATCTTCCTGAATCTGCCGCTCGGGGCGCCTGCGGCGATCGATTTCCGCGCACAGCACCTCCTCCACCACAGGCATCTGGGCGAAGGTGGCTCCGAAGAGAGCCGCGACACGCAATCGCCGACCGTCGAGGAGGATCGCTGGGTTGGGTCTTCCTCCTTTTGCAAGGTGCTTTCCTTCACTTTGGGTCGTTTTATCTGGAAAGGCAGGCCCGCGAACGGCGTTCCCGCTTCTTGCTTTTGGTCCGCACACCTTTGGAGCGCGCCGACTCTCGGAGCACTTTCCCGTCGTGGTGGGCCAGCCGACAAACTCGTACTACGGGCCGCTGAACTGGGTCGCCTGATCGTCGACTACTTCTTGGACGCGCGCTACCGCGTGAGCCACTATGTGGGGCTGGGTGGCGAGTCGCTGGGCGAGGCGGCCGTCCGATCCGGAAGACTCGAGGGCACCCCTGAAGTCTTCCCGGATTTCGCGGGCCGCCCGGGCGATTGTTGGCCGGAGAGCGGGCTTTTCGGGGTCGAGAGCGAGCGGGAATGGCGGCTCCCACGCCGCTCGAGCCGTCGGGCATTTTTCAGGGTATTCCGCGCCTCACGGGGCGCCTGAAGCGTTCCGGAAACACGCGCCCCGAGCGATCGTCGAGCGTGTGGGCGACAGATGAAGAAGGGTGCCCTACCATGGGCCCGAGGCTTCATCTGATTCGAGCCGCTGCCGAGCCATGCAATTCTCCTCCATCGCGGACATCAGTGCTTTTCTCGACGATGCGAAGATCCAGGTCCACAAAGTGGCCGTCGTCGACGTCGATGGTGTTCTTCGCGGCAAGACCGTTAGCCGGGAGAAGTTCCTCTCGATGCTGTCTGCGGGCTTTGGTTTATGCGACGTGGTTCTCGGCTGGGACGTGGGCGATGTCCTCTACGATAACGGGACGCTCTCTGGACCGTCCACTGGCTACCGGGATGCTCCGGTGACGCTGCGCCCCGAGTCGGTGAGGCTGGTGCCGAGTGAACCAGCCGCGATCCTCGCGCTCGGCGAGTTCGGGGGCGCATATCAGGCTGGCTGCTCTCGGAGACTGCTCGAGAAGGTCATCGAGGCGGCCCGTGAGATGGGCTACTGTGCGCGTGGCGGGTTTGAGTATGAGTTCTTTGTTTTTAAAGAGACTCCTCAGTCGATCCGCGAGAAGGGGTATCGAAACCTGACACCCTTCACTCCAGGGATGTTTGGCTACTCGATGCTCAGGACTTCGGTGCACGCCGAGCTCATGAGTGAGTTCCTGGAGTGGTCGGAGACGCTTGGCACGCCGCTCGAAGGATTGCACACGGAAACAGGGCCCGGTGTCATTGAAGCAGCGCTTGCCCACGCGCCGCTCGGTGAGGCCGCGGAGCGCGCGGCCGTCTTCAAGACGTTCACGAAGGTCTTTTTCCAGAAGCGCGGCTTGCTCGCGACCTTCATGGCCAAGTGGAACACGAGCCTTCCGGGTCAGAGCGGGCATTTGCATTTGTCCCTCGAGGATACGAGCGGAAAGAACCTCTTCTTCGACAAGGAGCGTGGCCGGGGGACGGAGCTCCTCGAGCACTTCGTCGCAGGTCAGGTGCGACTCATGCCTGAGCTGCTCGCTATGGTGGCGCCCACGATCAACTCCTATCGCCGACTGGTGCCCGGGTTTTGGGCACCGACATACGCGAACTTCGGCGAGGACAACCGGACTGCCGCGGTGAGGACGATCTTGGCCGGCCCGAAGGGAACGCGCGCCGAGTACCGTATTGGGGCTGCAGATGCGAACCCGTACCTTGTTGCGGCGGCGGCGCTCGCGAGCGGACTCTACGGAGTTCGCCATAAGCTGCGCGCGACTCCGATCTCCGGAGACGGCGATCGGGATCCCGGCCCTGGGGCCATCCGTCTCGCACGGGACCTCAGGGAAGCAACTGACCTTCTCGCCCGTTCAGAGGTCGCGAAGGAGCTCTTCGGCGACGCATTCGTCGAGTTCTACGTGAAGACCCGGGAGTTCGAGGTGTCGAGGTTTGAGCGTCAGGTGACCGACTACGAGCTCGAGCGCTACTTCGAGATCATCTGAAGCGCGGGTGAGGGCGTCGTTCGGCGTACCTTGCCCTGCCGGTGCCCCCCAGCAGGCGCCGCTTGAGCTGAGGGAAAAAAGGCCTTATGCCGGGCCTCGCATGGCTTTAGTGCTGTATGACACGCTCGCCGCCAAGGAGGTCCCGTTTGTTCCGAGTGAGCCCGGCAAGGCGCGGATCTACGTGTGCGGTCCGACGACTTATGACGACGCGCATATCGGCCACGCTCGTCCTTGTGTGACCTACGACGTATTGGTCCGTTTTCTTCGGAGCACCGGGGTCGAGGTGACCTACGTTCGGAATGTCACGGACATCGACGACAAGATCATTCAGCGTGCCGCACAGAATGGCGAGAGCCCCAAGGAGCTCGCTGACCGCATGTTCGTGTCTTACACGGAAGACATGGACAGGCTCGGCAACCTCCGCCCGGACCGTGAGCCGAAGGTGAGCGAGACGTTGCCGGAGATCATCGAGCTTGTCGAGCGACTGATTGCCCGGGGGCACGCCTATCAGGTGGGGTCAGATGTCTACTTCGAGGTCTCGAGTTTCCCCGAGTACGGCAGGCTCTCTCATCGAAATCTAGCGGAGATGGAGGCAGGTGCGAGCGATCGGGTCGACGAAGCTGAGCAAGGAAAGAAGCGTCACCCGTTCGACTTTGCGCTCTGGAAGGGTGCCAAAGCGGGCGAGCCATCCTGGCCGAGCCCTTGGGGTCCTGGTCGCCCAGGATGGCACATTGAGTGCAGCGCAATGAGCATGAAAGAGCTCGGTCCGACCATTGATCTGCATGGTGGTGGGCTCGATCTCGTGTTTCCTCATCATGAGAACGAGATCGCTCAGAGCCAATGCGCGACGGGGACCTGCTACTCGCGGCACTGGATGCACAACGGCTTCGTTCAGGTGAACAAGGAGAAGATGTCGAAGAGCCTCGGCAACTTCTTCCGGCTGCGCGAAGCGTTCGCCAAGGTCGAGCCGGAAGCGATTCGCTATGCGCTCCTGTCGGTCCACTATCGAACGCCGTTCAATCTCGAGATCGATCTGGACGAAGAGGGGCACCTTCTGAACTTTCCTCAATTCCGGGAGGCGGAGAGTCGTCTCGAGTATCTCTACGAGACGAAGGCGCGCGTGATTGAGCTCGATAGCGCCAAAATCGACGAGGAGTCGAGCGAACCCGCCCACGCCGAGATCGCGGAATTTCAGCCAAAGCTTCGAGGCGCTCTCGACTCTGATCTGAACACGGCGCAAGCGCTGGCGCATGTGGCTCTGCTCCTGAAGCGAGTCAACGAGCTCCTCGATCGTACGAAGCAGAAGAAGACCAAGATCTCGCGCGTCGCCCAGACCCAAGCGAGCGACGCCTTCCGGCACTTGACTGAGGTGCTCGGGATTGGCCAGGCGGAGCCCCGCGTGTTCCTTGAGCGGGTACGCGATCGAAGGGCGAAAGAGCGAGGGATCGAGCGAGGCTGGGTCGAAGAGAAACTGGCCCTGCGCGATCAGGCGCGGGCTCAGAAGGACTTTGCCCTGGCAGACGCGGTTCGGGCCGAGCTCTCCGCGCGCGGGGTCGAGATCCTGGACGGAACGGCGGGGACGACCTGGCGCCTCGTGTGACGTCGGTTACGGAGAGCGCGCAGTGAGCGAGAGTACTTGGGCAGGGGCGAGCGGGGCAAAGTGGGCCAGGAACCAGGCGCGTACCGACGCGCAGCTGGGACCTCTCTCGGACGGAGCTCTGCGCGCGCTGGAGCTTCGTGAGGGGGATCGGGTGCTCGATGTGGGATGTGGCACCGGGCAGACTCTCGTTCAGCTTCGGGAGCTCGTCGGGCCCAAGGGGTGGGTGATCGGCCTCGACATCTCTCCGCCGATGCTCGAGGGAGCTCGGGCGCGCATCAGCGGAAAAGGGTACGACAACGTTGAGCTCTTGCTGGGAGACGCGAGCAAGCTGCAGCCGAGCGCTCCGGTCGACGCGATTTTCTCGCGTTTCGGCGTGATGTTCTTCGATGATTCGGTGGCTGCGTTCCAGAATCTTCGCGGGGCACTCAGACCTTCTGGCTGTTTGAGTTTTGTTTGTTGGCAGGCGCTGGAGTGGAATGCCTGGGCGCTGGAGCCGATTCAGGCTGTGCGAGAGGTCGTTCCCGACGCAGCCCTGCCGGACCTCTTGCGCGAAGGAGAGCCGGGACCGTTCCGGTTCGGTGATGAGCGTTACGTGGAAGAGGTGGTGACATCGGCGGGATTCTCGGACGTGCAGATCACACCCGAGCGCCGCGAGATGATTCTGGGAGGAGCTAGGACGCTCGAGGAAGCTGTCGAATTTGCTCTCGAGATAGGGCCTGCCGCCCGCATGATCGCTGATGGGGATTCCGAGCTGATTCCCGCGGTGCGGCAGAGCTTGGAGAGGGCTTTCGCTCGGCGCCTCACGGACCGCGGAGTTATTTATGAAGCGGCGACCTACGTCGTGACGGCGCGCGCGCCCTCCGCGGGTGGCTGAGTCTGGAGAGGGCTGGCAGAGGCTGGCCACGTTTCCGAGCGACCCCGCGCGAAACTTGTTGCGGTGCTGTTCTTGGTGCGCGGAATCCGCGCAAGGCTTTCGGATTTCCGGCAGCGCTTCTGCGTCGAATGCTTTGCGCTTGACCGGGACGCGCGCGATAATTCCGTGGTTATGCGTCTTCAGCTTGCTTCTTCTTGGGTCTCGCTCGGCCTCCTTTTGATGGGACTTTGTATGTGTGGGGCGCCGAAGACAGAGGGGCCTTCAGGAGGTACGGGAAGCAGTCCGGGCACCGGCTCGGGAAGCACACAGGGCGGCGGAAGCGATAACGGCGGCGATCTCGTTATCAATCCAGATCCGCCTCCGGTGATGAATCCGTGCGAGGCCGAGGATGCGCCGGAAGATTGCATGCTGGTCGCTCCTCCTGCGTGCGGAGACGGAGAAATCAATCTCGATCCTCCTGAGGCTTGCGATGACGGCAACAGCTTGCCTGGCGACGGCTGTTCGGGCGCCTGCGTTGTGGAGCCCTATCACGTGTGCCCGACCCCCGGTCAGCCCTGCGTCTCGACGATCGTTTGCGGTGACGCTGAAGTCGGTCCTGGTGAGGCCTGTGACGATGGGAACCTCGATTCGGGCGACGGATGCAGCGAGAACTGTAAGACAGTCGAGCCGGGCTATCGCTGCAGAATAGCCGGAGAGTCTTGCGTTCGTGTCTACGTCTGCGGCGACGGGAATGTCGATCCGAACGAAGGCTGTGATGACGGAGATGTCGAGGAGGGAGATGGCTGTGACGCCCGCTGTCGCATCGAGCGCGGGCACAAGTGTGAAGGTTCTCCCAGTGTGTGTACGGAGACAGTTTGTGGCGATGGCAAGGTCGAGGGCGCTGAGAGCTGTGACGACGGCAACAAAATTCCGTTTGATGGCTGCAATGATCGTTGCGAAGCAGAGCCAACCTGCGTCAGCGGAGAGCCCTGCACTTCGACCTGTGGTGACGGCATCGTCCTCGGCGAAGATTGCGATGACGGAAACCTCAGAAACGGCGACGGTTGTTCGAGCGACTGCAAGGTAGAGCCCGGTTTCCAGTGCATTGATGGGGGCTCGGGGTCCTGTGAAAAAGTCGGCGAGGAATGTGTCGTGCGCATCCCTGCGCTCTTCCGCGACTTCAAAGAAGACACCGTGAACACCGATTTCCCCGGTTCAACCTGTAACCTAACGACGGGTCTCCTCGCTGCCCAGCTCAACGACGGGGGAAAGCCGGTCTTCGTCGGCAACTCGTGCATCAAGTCTGCCGCATCCTTCTCCCAGTGGTACACGGACAACGATTTCAATAAGACGATGCCGGGGAACATCGTGCTCTTCGAGAGCACGGATGGGAGCTTCGTGAATCGACTGGATGACGAGGGGCGGCAGTTCATTGCCCCGAGTGCCCAAGCAACTGATACGACCCAGGCGTGCACTACGGACGATTGCCTGCCCTGCCGGTACGTCCCGACGCAGACCTGTGACAAGCTCGTCATGGACGGGAATCCGATGTTCTTCCCGATCGACGGGTTCGAGGGTGCTTGGCCGGACGTGCGCATCGAGGCGCAGGTGCCACAGCAGGTTTACGGTGCGGATGGGTGGCCGCTCCAGTCCGCCTGGGACTATTGGCCGGAAGGCTATGAGCTCGCCCCCAAACACAACTTCCTGTTCTCAAGCGAGGTCCAATATTGGTTCCGCTACGACGCGACCGCCAATGCAACCCTCGAGTTCGTGGGGGACGATGACATGTGGGTGTTCGTCAACGGCCATTTGGCTGTGGACCTGGGTGGCGTGCACACGCCGGAGGCCGGCTCGATCACGTTGAACCCGGCCAACGCAGCTCGTTTCGGTCTCAGCGACGGTCAGGTTTATCCGATCAAGATGTTCCATGCGGAGAGGAAGGCACCCGGATCGAGCTTCCGCTTGACTCTCTCCGGGTTTTCGACCGGTCGCAGCGATTGCCAGACGAAGTGCGGCGACGGTGATATTGGACCGGGGGAGGAGTGTGATGATGGTCCGATGAATCTCGGCGGCTACAATCAGTGCACCGCGGATTGCACGTTTGGACCCCGTTGCGGCGATGGAGTGCCTCAGGAGGAGGAGGCCTGTGACCTTGGAGAGGCGCTCAACGTCGGCGAGTACGGCGGGTGCGCTCCGAACTGCCAGCTCGGGCCCCATTGCGGCGACGGCATCACGACCGACGGAGAACAATGCGACGACGGTGAGAACAAGGGCGGGTACGGCGAGTGCGCGAGAGGTTGCGTGTTCGGGCCGCGCTGTGGCGACGGCATTCTCCATCTCGGGTACGAGGAGTGCGACGACGGCAACAACCAGGATAAGGACGGTTGCAGCGCGGCTTGTAAGCTCGAGACGATCCTCTTCTAGAGCTCGTCCGCTCGCCTTTGAGCGCGGACGAGAGCTTCGCTCTAGCATTTTCGAGAAGTGTTCTAGTCGCTCGCGTCTGGGATCAGCACCAATTTCCCGGTCGTGCGACCGCTTTCGAGAGCGCGGTGTGCCTCCTGTACCGCACTCAAGGGGTACTTCCGGATCGGAGGCTCGGGGAGCACTCCATTCTCGGCGAGCTCGAGGACCTCGGTCATTGCCTCCTCAAGGCGTTCTTTCTCTTCGAAGAGGTAAGAGAGGTTAAATGCCGAGACCGTCTTGTTGGCGTCGAGCATTTCGAGCGGATTGTAGCGGGGCAGCCTCAGCCAGCTCCAAGCAAGTCGCAAAGGATTCGGGCGCCCGGCCCTCCTCGGGAACATCGTTCCCATGCCAAACAGCACAAGCTTTCCCGTCGGACGAAGGAGGGCGTAGCTGTCTCGGAGGGTTTCGATGCCGCTGGCTTCGCAGACGAGGTCGAAGCCAGAAGGAACCTTGCTCTTGAGCTCAGCGACGTAGCTGCGTCCGTTGCGCACGAGCGCCCCGTGCGCGCCTGCGTCGAGTGCGACTTGGACCTTTTCTTCGCTCCCCACGACGCCCCAAGCCTCGAGCCCAAAGGCGCGGCAGAGACTGAGTGCGGCGGTGCCGACGCCGCCGGCTGCCGTGTGGACGAGGACCTTAGAACCGGGGCGCGGACGCCCCAGCCCTGTCAGAGCGTAATAGGCGGTCAAGTGCACCGTGGGGAACGCTGCGGCCCGGCTCAAGGAGAAGCCGGAGGGAATCGGGAACAGTTGGTGCTCGGGGACGACGATATGACTTTGGTAGGCGCCGAAGCGGGTCACACCGAGCACGCGATCGCCGAGCTTATGGCGCGTGACTTGGGTTCCGACGCCGACGACTTCACCGGCGAAATCGAAGCCCGGCGTGATCGGCCAACCGATGTATTTCCCCGCTGAGGAATAGTAGCCCATGCGCACGATACAGTCCGCGAAGTTGATACCGATGCCTCGTGTGCGGACGAGGACTTCATCGGTCCCTGGCGTAGGATCCGCTTCGGTGACAAGCGTCAGACGTTCGTAACCGCCTGGTCGGTGGATGATGACGCGCTGCATGGCGCAGTCCTTTTACAGCGCATCGTGCTCGTCGTCCGCTGCCCGTCCCGTCCACAGGTCCCAGAAGGTCAGCCCGAGCCCCACGAGGAGTAGGAACGCGCCACCGGGAACGAGCGCGACCAAGAGGCCAGGGTCACCGGAGCGGGCGTCGAGCCCACCGAGGAAAAAGCCAGCGGGGATCAAGAGCGTTCCTGCTGAGAGCGCACCGGAGGCTAGCCGGAGTCGTCGGCCGATCGTCGAGGTCTTTTTCTGCGTGAGGATGAAGGCGAACCCGAGTTGCAAGAGCGACAGTAGAGTCCCGTGGGCGTGGGCCAGGCGAAAGAGCAGGCGCCGCTCGCTGCTTGCGACGTCGACGAATGCGGGGACTTTGTATGCGAGGAGAAACTCGAGCCCAACGCCGAGGAGCGCATAGAGGAAAAGGCCCGAGACCCCCCAGAGCACGTGGGTGGTGATGAACGAGCTCACGCGGGCTCGGGGGCTAGGAGGCTTTTCATTCATCTTCACTCGCTCACGACTTGGTCCGTATTGTCTCGCGCGTTTCGCCAAGCGCTGAGCTCCGCCGCCGAGGGCGGAGCTGTGAGGGATTCTGGGGCCGAGCTCGCTTCGAGCTCGGCGAGCGCGGAGGCGGCGATGCGTCGCACGACAGGGTAAGGATCGTCCCGAAGTGCGTCGAGCAGCGTTCGGGCATAGGCCTTCCCACTCCGGGCGAGCGCGAAAGGCTCGACGAGCGCCCGGGCCATGATGGCGCGGGTAACGGCCCCTCCCGAGACGGCGAGAACTCCCCCGAGCGGCTGCGACTCGCCTGGGGTCGCGGGGTGCTGGGGGGGAGCGCTCTCGGGTGCGCTCAGCCTGTCCCAACCCGTTTCGAGCCACTCCTTGCTCTCCGAAGTGTGGCAGAGGACGCAGGCGGAAGGAGGCTCTACCGCCGCGGGGCGAGGGGAGGTGATTCGGTGCGAGCGGATTGCCTTCATGAGCGCATAGGTTGTCTTTGGCATGTGACAATCTACGCAGCCGACTTCTTGCGAGTGATGACTATGAGACTCGGGGGAGCTCGCGAGTCCCGAGTGGCAATCGGTGCAGGAGCGCTCATAATCCACTTTGAGTTGGTCGACGGGATCGGCCTCGTGCATCGAGTGGCAAGTGAGGCAGCCGAGCTTTTTTTCGCCCTCGCCGAGCTCATAACAAGCGCTCCGGATCAGACCGTTATATTCCCGGCCGCCGACTAGTACTGTTCCGTCGCCCCAGAAAATTGTGCCGAGGTTACGACTGACTCCGAGAGACTCAGCGACTTCGGGCTCTTCCCAGGTGAGCAAGGTTCGGCCCGGCAATTCCGGCGGAGCGGGACGGGTGTTCTGGCTCGTGCTCAGAAAGCCGCTCGCCCACCATTTTTCCGGCTCCGAGGGGACGAAATAGGCGTGGCATTGACCGCAGAGGACACTGCTCTCGGCGGGGGAAAGACGGGTGGGGCTCTGGTACTCCTCAGGCTCGCCGTCGTCGCGCGCCCGAAGCCTCGCCAGAGGTGAGCGATACTTTTCCGCGTGCTCTCGGCCAGGGCCATGGCAGGCTTCGCAGCCGATCCCGAAATCTGCGACCTTGGTGTCGAAGCGGCCGTCCTGCTCTCCGGGCATGCCCGCTACGGTGTGGCACTGGATACAGGCGGCGTTGAAGCGAGCTACGTGAGGTGGCGTGTGCTCGGGCATGAGAAAAACCTCCCGCCGCGGAGCAAAGGTTTGGGCTGCCAGGATATAGACGAACGGCAGTTGGCGAAGTTCTGCACCACTACCGTCTTCTACCCAAAAGGCGAGGTAATGGTGTGAGCCCGTGACGAGCGGAATCGAGCGCGTGACGACAGGGGCGTATTCGAAGGGGTTTGAATGGCTGTTACCCTGGGAGGCACTGGCGAGGATTCTTCGGGCGACGTCATGCATTGAGGGGCCCGTGACGATGGGCGCGGCGCCGGGAGTGGGCCTTGTCAGGTCGAAGATTCGCCCCTCTGCTTCGACGCGGGCGGGGAGCTGTGGCGACGACTGCCCATCCCAAGAGAGCTCTGAAGCTCTCCGCGTCATAGTCTTGTGGAAGGTCCGGGCATGGGAGGCGTATTCAGCGGGATGACACTCCCGGCAACTTCCATTGCCGAGATAGCTGCCCGAGCTGTGGAGCTGGGGCGTTCCTTCGGGCGCCGGGGGTGAGGGGGGACGGCTCAAGGCAGAGAGCCCTGCGACAGCCGCTGCAAAAAGGGCGAGCGCGCTGGCGGTCCTCGAACGCTCACGGGAAAAGAGCGCGAAGCCAGCGAGCCCGAGCGTTCCGACGAAGAGCAAGCCAGCAAGCAGGGTGTTCACTTTGGGGTGGTGCGGTTCGTCCGCGGAAAGCGGGACTCGTACTCCGGAAGAAAGCGTGCCCGCCGTTGGTCTCGTTCGGCGCGGCTCGGGAGGTCGAGGGGAGGCGGTTTGATCGCGAGCAGTGCCTCTTCGTCGACTACGTCTCGCAGGTCGGGTGCGAGGTACTTATTCGCGTAGCGGACGTAAGTCTTGCTGCGCACGAAAAGGTCGAACAGCTCGGGATCGAGGTGATGGTCGCGCTTCATGGCGCCCATGATGCGCATCGCTTCGGAGAGCTTTTTGGCCTTCTTATAGGGGCGGTCGTCGGCGGTCAGCGCTTCGAATACGTCGGCGATGGCCATCATGCGCGCGGGGATCGAAAGGTCGCCAGCGTAGAGGCCCCTTGGATAGCCCTTGCCGTCCATTCTCTCGTGGTGTGCCCCGGCGTACTCCGGCACGCGCCTGAGGTGCCGCGGGAAGGGGAGGGACTCAAGCATCCGAATGGTCTCGACCATGTGACCGTTGATAGTGATGCGCTCCGCTTCGGTGAGTGTGCCTCGGGCCAAGAGGAGGTTCTCGAGATCGCGCTCATCTAAGAGGGGGCGCACAACGCCACGTTCGGTGAACGTGCGGCGCGCGATCTGTTTCAAGCGCTCAGCGACCTCCGGCAAGAGAAACTCCCCTCCGAGATTTGCACGTTCAATGACGGCGAGATCATCCTCGATCTCGCGTTTCGCTTTCTGGTAGCGGTCCTCGGCGATCTCCCGGGATTCGCCTGCCAAGATCGCTTCGAGCATCGAGGTGTGCTCGTCACGGATCAGGACCTCGGCGCGCAAGCGGATCTCGGCGATTCGGTCGACGATCGCCTCGAGTTTCGTCGCCTTGTCCATGATATGCACCGGCGTGGTGACTTTCCCGGCGTCATGGAGCCAGGCGGCGATCCGGAGCTCGTACCACTCCTCGTCGTTCAACTTGAAGTCGGCAAAGGGCCCGTCACTCGCGCCACAGGCGGCCTCAGCGAGCATCTCGACGAGTACGGGCACACGCTCACAATGATTCCCTGTATAGGGGCTCTTGGCGTCAATGGCGCTTGCGATCAGCCGAATGAAGCTCTCTAAGAGCTCACGTTGGGCCTCGAGCAATATGCGGCTGTCGAGGGCGAGCGCTGCGTGAGCGGCGAGCGATTCGACTGTGTCTTGATCCGTCTCGCGGAAGGGGATGACCTCGCCGGTGCTTCGGTCGGTGGCGTTGAGGAGCTGAAGAACGCCAATCACGCGACCGTCGCCGCTCTCGAGCGGGATGGTTAAGAAGCTCTTCGAGCGATAGCCGACTTGTGCGTCGAAGGCCTTGGTGCCGGAAAAGTCGAAGCCGCTCGCGTCGTAGGCATCGGGCACATGGACGCGGCGCCGGGCGTGAGTGGCGAAGGTAGCGACGTTTCGGTGATTGGGTGAGCCGTCCGGGTGGTAAAGCGGAAGCGGGGGGAATTGGATCTCGTGTTCTTTGCCCTGGTGACCGAGGTGGATACCGAGCGAGACGGTTTGAACGAGGGCGAAGCGAAGCTGATCATCTTCCGTCCGCAGATAGAGTGTCCCCCCGTCGGCCCCGCACAGCTCTCGCGCCTCCGTCAGGACAGTCTCGAGGATTTGTCCGCGGTTCGTCTCGCGGGCGAGGCGCAGTCCGACCCGCTCGAGCCACTCCAGACGCTCAAGCTTCTCCTCGATCGGGAGCTCGGCAGAAGGCGCTCGCTCGCTCTTTTTCACCCCAATTTCAGTATCACGGGCGCTCCACTTCTTGAAGTACGGGCGAGGGGAGCAGCGCGCGCTCGCCCGCGAAAAATGGGTCGAAAGAGCCTTGTGACACTTTCCGCCGTGGCCCGAAGAGCGTGGGGCGAGGGCAAAGAGTCAAGCTGGGTTTGACAGGAGGGGCAGCTTTGGGTTGTCTTAGAGGCTGGAATATGTGCGCAGCTGCTCGTCTCACGGCTGGGGAGGAATCGGGATGTTAGCCGTCCGATTTTGGGGCGTTCGCGGCAGCATTGCTTGCCCTTCGCCTGAACACGTTCGGTACGGTGGCAACACGAGCTGTGTCGAAGTCACCGCCGGGGAACATTCCATCATCTTCGATGCTGGCACGGGCATCCGCTTGCTCGGACATAGCCTCCTCGAGCGCGATGTGCAGCGGGGCGCTATCCTTTTGACCCACGCTCATTGGGACCACATAAACGGCTTTCCGTTCTTCGCTCCGGGCTTCAAGAAGGGACGTGAGTTTCGCGTTATGGCGGGGCACCTCGAAGGTGGTTCGATTCGTGAGGTGATGGCGGGGCAGATGATGCAGCCGACCTTCCCGGTGCCCCTCGAGGCGATGAAGGCGAACCTCGAGTTCTGTGACTTCCAAGCAGGGGACTCTTTCGAGCTCTTCCCGGGCGTGGCGGTTCGTACGGCTCTCCTCAATCACCCGAACCGCGCTACGGCCTATCGCATCGACTACGGAGGAAAATCTGTCTGTTACGTCACGGACACGGAGCACACGCCGGGCAAGCCCGACCAGAACGTTCTCGGGCTCATCGAGGGCGCCGATGTCGTGATCTATGACTCGACGTACACGGATGAGGAGTTCGTGACTAAGGTGGGCTGGGGGCACTCGACGTGGCAGGAGGCGGTTCGTCTCTGTTCCGCGGCGAACGTCAAACAACTCTGCATTTTCCATCACGATCCCGAGCACACCGACGACGTCATGGATCGGATTGCCGCTGAGGCGCGGGCGATGTGGGCGAACGCAACGGTCGCGCGAGAAGGCGTCACCATTGAGCTCTAGATCGCGACGGCGCTAAGGCTCCATCGTCGAACTCTCAGGTCCCGCGCCGAGAAGGCGTCACCATTGATGGTTACGAGTGACGCGCGAAGGCGCCACCGTAGGGCTTCAGGTCCCGTAGGCGTCGCGGTTGGCCTCGTCATTTCGCTGGCCGATGCGGAGCAGCACCGAGCCGACGCTCACCTTGGGTCCAGGGGTGAGCCCGAGATCGTCTTTGATAAGCTCGCCGGGTGTGAACAAGAAACGGCCTGAGCGGGCGTCAATGACACGCGCCAGCGCGTCGACTGGCTCGCTGGGGACGCCGTCGAAGAAGGCTTGACCGAGCTTCCCCTCCTCGAGCTCCAAAGTGAGCGCACCGCTCGTGGTGCTGAGAGTCAGGCGCCCGGTTCGTTGTTCGAGCTCGAACATACTGAGCAGGGTTGGCACCGAGAGATCCGCCAGATTGCCGCTGAAAGGATGGCCCAGGTCGGGCGCCACGCGGGAGCCGGAGACGGGCGGACGACGGGACGGAGTCTCGGGAGCTCGAGGCTCTGGAGGCAAGGACAGCCGCTCGCGACGATCGTAGTCCAAGAAACGCCGTTCGAGTCGCTCGAGCGCTCGCACGCAGCTCACGAGGACCTCCGTGTGGCGCTCGGCGAGCTCGGTCAGTCGATCGACGCCGTCGGTTACGCGCCGCGAGCTGATGCGCTCATGAGCGGCGCTCACGTTGAGCCGCTGGGTCAGGCTATCAATCGCGGCTTCGACGGAAAGGAGCTGCTCTGAGAGAGCGTCGAGCCTCACCTTTGCGCTGAGGGAGGGTCGCTTCACGTCGGACTTTTCGGGCGGCTCAGACTCGGGGGCTTGAGCCTCCATGGTACCTTCCGTCCTCGGAGCATCCCCCGCGGGCGCGGGGGCTTCCGGGAGCTCTTCGGTTCGAGGTTTGTCGTCGGAGGGAGCCGGCTCATCGACCGGACTTGGTTCGTCTTTGGGCGTGAGGTAGCTGATCAGCCAGCGATTCCAGATCGCGTGGCGCCAATCAGGTTGATTCGTTCGACCCCTCACCTCGTGCTTCGTCCGAGTTCCACCCATGAGCTCATCTCCGAGTCCGAGCACCTCAGGGTCCCGGCCTCACGTCGAGCGAACGTATCAAAGGTAGCTAGGTTGATGGAACCGCATTCGCTGGGGCTCGTCTCATTTTGAGCGTTCCGCCCGGATGCGATCGCGGTACGCGAAGAACGAATCTTTGGGCGTGCGCGCACCTGTCCCGAAATCCACATACACGAGCCCAAAGCGGTGCTTATAGCCGTGGTTCCACTCGAAATTGTCGAGGAAGGTCCAGTGGAAGTACCCGAGGACCGGCACGCCCTCCACTTTGGCTCGTTCCAGCTCACAGAGGTGACGCTCAAGGAAGTCAATACGGTCGGCGTCATGCACCTGGCCGTCGAGAGCTATCCAATCGCTCGCGGAGAGTCCGTTCTCCGTGATGACGACCGGGAGGCCGTACCGCTGGTGGAGGAATTTCGGCCCGAAATAGTGCGCTTCGGGCGTCACAGGCCAGTCGAAACTGGTGCGAGGGCACCCTGTGGGGAATGAAGCGATCTCGGGTGTGCCTCCCGCGCCCGAGCGCACGCGGACAGCGTCGTACAGATTTACGCCTACTGCATCGAGAGGTTGGCTGATGAGGTCGAGGTCCTCGGGAGTCACCTTCGGCATGAGGGAACCAAAACGGGTCCACACCTCGTCCGGGTACCCGGAACCGTAGAGCGGGTCGAGCCAAAAGGCAGAGACGCGCAGGCGATCGGTCGGAAGGGAGAAGGTGAAGCGGTACGCAGCTTCGACGTCCTCGGGAGCGGAAGAAGCGGGTGTGGCCGTGAGCAAAACAGGAGCAGCGCTGACCCAGCTTTGACTCACGTGCGCACGAAGAGCCTGCACCGCGAGACCGTGCGCTTTGAGAGTGTTGTGGGCAGCCAAGAGAACCTGGGAGAGGGGCAGTTTATGGCCGGGTGCGTGGCGGCCGTCGCGGAGGCCCCCTTCGATATAGGCGTGAGGTTCGTTGATCGTGAGAAAACGGCGGATCCTGTCACCAAAGCGGCGCGCGACGCGCTCGGTGTAGCTTGCGAACCAGGTGGGGCTCTCCGGGTTCAAGAAGCCGCCCAGCCTCTCGAACTCGAGGGGGGCGTCCCAATGGAACAGCGTTGCTACGGGCTCGATCCCGCGGGCGAGCAAACCATCGATAAGGCGCTCGTAGAAGGACACCCCGCGCGGATCTTCTGCTCTTGCCCCGAGCCTTGGCCAGGAGAAGCTGAAGCGGTAGGCATTGACCCCGAGCGCTGCCAATAGGTCGAGATCTTCCTCGAGACGGGCGACGTGGTGCGAAGCCGAGAGCGCGTCATGGCCAGCAAAGATGGCCCCTTTGCGCTCGGCAAACTTGTCCCAATTGGCTTCGGCACGTGACGCCGCGCCTCCTTCGATTTGGTAGGAGGAGCTCGCGACGCCCCAGAGAAACTCACCCATCAGCGCTCTCGCTTCTTGGCCTTCTTTTCTTTGTCCTTGGTCTTCGTCTTCGGAATGCGCGCTTCGAGCTGACTTAACTTCAGCTTGACCGTCCGTAGTTCATTCTCGAGGTTGGTGATGTCTCGCTTCGCTTGATGGAGACCGGTCCTTTTGTCCGCGCCCAAACTAGCGAGGGCCTTCTTGGCGGGTCGGAGGACGCGGCCGTCGGTTTCGCGCTCGAGGAGCCCACGGATCGCGCCGCGGGCTTGCACGTCTCCCAGGTCGATGAGCGCACGCAAGATGACCGCGCGGACGTGGGGGTCTCTGTCCGTGAGAAGTCTTTCCAGGTGCTCGCGGACCTTGCGCCCTTCTCCGACGCGGCCGAGAGCTGCGATCGCCGTGCGCCGAGAGCGCAGCGGGCGTCCGTAGCGGCTTTCACTGATCAGGAATGGAGTCGCGACGTCTCCGCCGAGCGAAGAGAGCCCTTCCAAGGCTCCAGCGCGTACCACGTCGGCCCAGGAATCACGCTCGAGCAGTGGAACGAGAGCGTCTCGCGAGAGCTCGGGGCTGAGCTTGCCGAGAGAGCGCGCTGCCGCTGCGGCGACGAGGTAGCTCGCGTCTTGGGTCAGGTGGACGAGCAGTTCCTTGAGTGCAGGATCGGCAGTTTCGCCGAGAGCTGCGGCTACAGCGCGCCGTACCTTCGGATTGGGTGAGGAGACGGCTCGCTCGAGCGCCTTCTTGGCGCGACCGCTCCGGAGGCCGCCGAGGCTGTCCGCTGCCGCGGCGCGGACGAGGTAAGATTCGTCTTCGTTTGCGAGCACCTCTTCGAAAGTCTCGAGGCTACGGAGCGTCTCCTTCTTGCCGAGGCCTCGGAGAGCCTGGCAGCGCCCGTAGGCCGTTTCTGCGTGCTTCGCTGTGTAGACGAAAAGGTCTTCAGGCCCGCTCACCTTGATCGGGCAGACGACCTTGAGGTTCGGGTTGATCACGACGCCCTGGGGCCGTACGCCCGTTCGTACGGAGAGGACATCTTTCTTCGAGGCGATGCGCTTGTGATGCGTTGTCCAGCTGCCACCGAGTGAGAGCGAAACCTCGAGATCAATCTCAAAAACGGGGACGTCGTTGCCCGACTGTTTCTGCTCGACGGTGATCTCGAACATTCCGTCTGCGTAGTTCACGCTCACATCGAGGTCGGGGTGCCCCGGGCGGAAGACCCACTCGTCGAAGAAGCGCTCAAGACCCTCACCGCTCACCGCCTCAAACTCTGCGATCAGATCCGTGGTGGCGACGATGCCTTGACGGTGCTTGTCGAGATAGCTGCGTACGCCGCGCCAGAAAACGTCGTCGCCGAGCCGCCGCCTAAGCATGTGGAGGACGATGCCCCCCTTCTGGTAGAGGTGCCGATCGAAGAGATCGATGGGCTCTTCGTAGTCACGGCACACGATCGGCCTTTGATAGTCACCGTGGGCTTCGGAGAGGTACCGTTCGAGGTCCGAGACGACCCAGGCGTCGAGCTCGTCGCGACCGAGACGCTCTTCACGTTCGATCATTTCGATGAACGTGGCGAATCCTTCGTTCAGCCAGGCGTGGGACCAATCGCGGCAAGTGACGAGATCGCCGAACCATTGGTGAGCGAGTTCGTGAGCCACGAGATCGTGGGAGTCGATATCGATGGCGGCACGTTCGTCCAGGAGGATGTGCTCGTACATCGTCGTGGCGGTCGTGTTCTCCATGCCGCCGAAAATGAAGTCGCTGACGACGACCTGTGTGTAGGAGCTCCATGGGTACTCGACGCCTGTCTTCTCCGAGAGCAGGCGAACCATCTGCCCCGTGTCGGCGAAGGCGCGGCGACCTTCTTCGACGCGTCCCGGAGGCACGAGGTAACGCAGCGTGACGTTGCGACCCGACGGGAGCTGGATTTCTTCGGACCATTCGTCGAAATGGCCCACGACGAGGGTCACCAGGTACGCGGGATGTGGAGTCGAGAATTGGTAGTGGAAAACGCGCCGCTCTCGCTCATGGCCTGAGAAGATGAGCTCGCCGTTCGAGAGCGCGACCATGCCGTCCGGGACCCGAACACGGAGCTCGGTCGTCATCTTGGCGTGCGGTTTGTCTTGGCATGGGAACCAATGTCGCGCGTCTTCGTCTTGGCACTGACTCCAGACTTGCGTCGGCCGCTGGGGGACTTGTTCGTCCGGGCGCAAGAAGTAGAGCCCCGCTTTCGGGGCGGCGCGATAGCGGATGGTGACTTGACCCGCATCCATCGTGGAGTCGATCGGGATCGAGAGCGTCTCCCCGTCGTAGGTGTAGCCTTCTCCTTCCTGGCGCGTCGATGGAGCCCAGCCTTCGGCGCTCACGAACACTTCTTCAATGGAGAAACCGATGGCGTCGAGCGACAGCGAGGTTCCGGTGCGGGAACGCCGCACGAAATCGAGCTTCGCAATCCCAGACACTTCCTCCCGGTCCAGGTCGAGATCAAGGTCGAGTGCGAGATGACGGACCGCGAAGGGACGCGAGCGTTCGTACTTGCGCTCCGTACCAGGAGAGGAAAACGCGTGAGGGTCTTTGGGGGAGGCTCCCCGTCCGCAACATCCGTGGTGCCTAGCGAGAAGGCTCGAAATCATGATGCCTCAAGCGCATCTCAAAAATGGGATGGGCGCAAGAAGCTCGCGCGGCCCGCGGAGCGATTCTCGCGAATACGGAGGCGAAATCTCTGGCCGGGACCACGAGGGAGCACCTTTTCCTTCGAGGAGCTTCCGGGAATGTTTCGAGTCGAGGCAGTCTGCGCCGGGGGCTTTCCGTCTGGCGT
This sequence comes from Pseudomonadota bacterium, assembly GCA_023428245.1. GTDB lineage: Bacteria > Myxococcota_A > Polyangia > Polyangiales > Polyangiaceae > NIC37A-2. The sequence goes on along the minus strand of JAEYYX010000101.1, from coordinate 11,441 downwards.
GTTGCTCTCATGGAGCGTGGGGCGTAGGAACTCGCGAGCGTGATGGACAAGGGCCCTTCGTGCACCACGGTCAGGAGCATCCTGGGCGAAGTCTCACGTATCACCTACGAGAACGAGGAGACCGGATTCCGGGTGGTGCGACTCGCCCAGGTGGCGGGGCTGGATCGCCAGAAAGCTGTCGTGGCGGTAGGGATCCTCCCCCCCGTCGGCAAAGGGACCCGGCTGCGGCTCACCGGACAGATCGAGACACACGCTCAGCACGGCGAACGCTTCAAGGTGACGAGCGCGATCGTCCTCTCGCCGGAGACGACCGAGGAAATCACGAACTACCTTGGCAGCGGGATCTTACCGGGCGTCGGTCTGAAAATGGCGGAACGGATCGCGCGCACCTTCGGCGACAGAACGCTCGAGATCTTGGATGAGGACAGCTCGCGTTTGCGCGAGGTGAAAGGTCTCGGGGAGGCCCGTGTGCAGGCTATCCGCGAAGCGTGGGCCGAACATCGGGCGCACGCGAATCTCGCTCTCGTCTTGAACTCGTACGGAATCGGCGCGGGGCTCGTTGCTCAAATCATTCGCGTTTTCGGGGACAATGCATTCTCGGTGGTGCAGACGAACCCCTATCGTTTGATCCGCGCAGTGCCCGGGATTGGCTTCCGTACAGCAGACGCCATCGCAAAAAAGCAGGGACTGCCCCTCGAGCATCCAGAGCGCATCTCCTCGGGCCTCCTGCACGTACTCTCCCGCGAAGCGGAGGAGGGCCACACGGCGACAGCGCGAGAAGACCTCGTCGCGCGGGCAGCTGACTTGCTCGAGGTGCCTCGCTCGGCCTGCGACGCTCAAGTGGACGCACTGGCGCTTCGGGGTCTCATCCTCGCCGAGGAAGGCGAGATCTTGCTCGAGACGCTGGCGCGCGCAGAGCGCGCCGTAGCTCACGAGATCCATCGCCTCTTGTCCGCCCCGCGCCACGCGGCTACCGATGTCGCAAAGCGGATCGCGGAGTTCGAAGCTCGCGCCAAGATTGAGCTCGCCCCCGCCCAGAAAGAAGCTTTGCACCTGGTCGCGGACCAGAAGCTCTTGGTGGTAACGGGTGGACCGGGCGTCGGAAAGACGACGTTGGTGCGCGCGATCTTGGCGGTTCTGGGGAAAAAAGAGCTCCGTGTGCAGCTCGCGGCTCCGACTGGACGCGCCGCGCGGCGACTGTTCGAGGCGACGGCGCGCGAAGCGAGCACTATCCATCGTCTGCTCGAGGTCGACCCCAAGACGGGCACCTTCCAGCGCGACGCGGAGACTCCGCTCGCAGTCGACCTGCTCATCGTTGATGAATCCTCGATGATCGACGTGGAGCTCATGGCCAGTTTGTTGATGGCGATTCCGTCGGCCGCGCGTGTGGTCTTTGTGGGTGACCGGGACCAACTTCCCTCCGTGGGACCAGGGGCGGTGCTGGGCGATCTGATCGAGAGCGGGAGCGTGCCCGTTGCTCGGCTTGACACGATCTTTCGCCAGAGCGGGACGAGCCAGATTGTCGTCAACTCGCACCGCATCTTGAGCGGTGAGGCGCCGGGCGGTTCGGATGGACCAGAGGGGGAGTTTTTCGTCATTCGCGCCCGGGACCCGGCCCATGCAGCTAGCCTCGTTACAGAGCTCGTCACGGAGCGCATCCCTGCGCGTTTCGGTTTCGACCGGCTGCGCGAGGTTCAAGTGCTCACGCCGATGCACAAGGGTGATGCCGGGACCATTGCGCTCAATCAGCGCCTTCAGTCTGAGATGAATCCGAGCCGGCTCGCGGTACGCGGCATCGACGTCGAGTTCCGATTGGGAGACAAGGTCCTCCAGGTCAAAAATGATCTCGAGCGCGGGGTGGTGAACGGCGACATAGGCGAAATCGTCGCCGTGTCTCCCGAGGATAATACGCTTACGGTTCAGTTTGACGACGCGGATGGGACGCGGAAGGTCACCTACGAGAGGGACCGGCTCAAAGAGCTTCGCCTCGCCTACGCGACGAGCATCCACAAAAGTCAGGGGAGCGAATATCCCGCCGTGGTCGTCGTGCTCCTCTCTCAGCACTTTGTGATGCTGTCCCGCAATCTGCTCTATACCGCGGTGACGCGAGCCAAGAAGCTCTGTGTCCTCGTGACGGACCAGCGGGCGCTCCGGGTTGCCTTGGCCGAGACCCGCCGCGAGCGGCGCAGGACCAGGCTGGTCGCCCGTCTGAAGGAGCCAGCCCAGGGCTAGTCGTGCTCTTCGCCCTTTTCCGTGATCGACGAGGACGCTCCGTGCATCATGGAGAGATGGGTCAATCGGCGGCTTTCTCCTCACCGGATGGGCGCAAACGAACCTCCGGGCGAGGGCGGCTCCGGCGACGTCCGGCCCTGACTCTTCTCCTCGTCGGCTCCTGTCTTGGGGCCTTTGGGTGCTCGGAAGGACAGCCCGGTGACGCGCCCTTGAACCCGGCCTCGGGAGGGACTTCGGGCGCCTCCGGGGGCGGCTCATCTGGAGGGCAGCTGAACCCCTCGAGTGGTGGCTCCAGTAGCGGAGGGGCGCTGGGCGCAGGCGGAGCACAGAGCGGCGGCTCTTCTGCGGTGGTGGGAGGAGCGGGCGGCTCGGGTGGAGCCTCGAGTGGAGGGGCAGCGTCGGCGGGTGGAGGCGAGGCCGCCGGCGGTGCTTCCGGGGGCGCGAGCTCGGGCGGTTCCGGAGGGCAGGCGAGCGACGATTTGTGTGGAAGTGGGGTCTTCGATGGCGAGATACCCGCTCCGCTATCCCTCAGCGGTGAAACTTTCGCTCACGATCCGACCATGATCCGGGTCGGCGACACCTACTACCGATTCTGGACCGGGGACTATGTCCCTTCGGCGACGTCCAAGGACCTCAAGAATTGGTCGAGGGGACCGAACGTTTATTCGAGCTATCCGGAATGGTCGACGACCTGGCTCGCGGGGATTTCAGGCCAGACGTTCAACTTCCCTTGGGCTCCGGACGTTGTCAGCTTCGGCGGTAAAGTCCATCTCTACTCGAGCTTCTCCGCCAAGTTTGGCGCCAACATCTCCTGCATCACTCACCTCAGCACGAGTGACATCGGGGCCGGCAGCTGGACCGACCACGGACCTGTCATCTGCACGAACGGGAGCGAGAGGTATAACGCCATCGACGCTGACGTCGGTTTCGATACGGACGGGCGCGGGTATCTTGCCTTCGGGAGCTTCTGGGACGGGATTTTCGCTTTTGAGCTCAACGAAGACGGTTCTCGGAAAGGAAACGATCTCGTCCGGCTGGCGCACGCAAGTCAGATCGAAGCGCCTGTCTTGTTCCGACGCTGTGGGTATCATTATCTGTTCGTGACGTGGGGCCTCTGTTGCCCCGGCGAAGGCAGGAGTGTGAACCAGCTCAGCTACCGCGTCGCGGTCGGGCGCTCCGAGAACATCCTCGGACCTTACCTCGACAAGGCAGGGAAACCTCTCCTCGAGGGAGGCGGAACCCTCGTGGTGGAGGGGGACAAGGTCAACTGGGCCGCAGCCGGACACAGCGATGTGCTCGTCGTGGACGACACGATTTTTCACACGTACCACGCCTACCGTCAGTCGAACGGGGCGGCGGCTCTCCGCATCACTCCGCTTGTGTTCGACGAGGAGGGCTGGCCTCTCCCGCACGCACCCTGAAGACGGCTCGCGTACGGCTGGAAGACGAAGCCTGGTGCACAGCTAGAAAGAGCTCGAGCCGAGACTCGACGTCGTCTGCTTCCGCAGATAGACCCGGGCCGCGTGACGACGCACACCTCGACAACGACTCAAGAGCCCGGCCTCCTGCGCGCCGAGGAACTCCTCAACGAAGCGCGCGAGCTGTCACAAGCGCTGCACCTAGAGGGAAACCGTGAGCGCTATCGGGCCCTTCTCTCGGAGGTGATCGAGGCGGCCCAGGCGGACCTTCCTTCCGATGAAGAGCTCGTGAAGCGCATTCAGCGCGCGCTCCTCGAAGCTCACGCTGCTCGGGCTGAGTCGGCCAGGTACGGAGCCGGTCAACTAGCACGCGGGTCGCAGCGCGCGCCTACGGAGGAGGATTGTGAGGACGGCTGGGAGAGGGTCGAGTCCATCATCTTGGAGGCGGAGGAATCGGCGCGGGCAGCCGTCTTCCTCGCTGAACAATTGAGCGAGCCGAAGTCGTGGGCCTTCGCGCGCGCAGCGCAATTCGCGGCGGAAAAGGCGCGCGCGCTCACCCAGGAGAGGAACCGCTCCTATACGTTCCATACGGACCCAGCCTTCTCCTTCGGCGAAGGCTGGTACTTAGCGGCGGCGAGTCTCCTCTCTGGAGTCGAGATTCAGCTCGAAGAAGGCCCTCATGCCGCGGCGGGGGAGCTCTTCTTGCGGGAAGCAGGCCTTCTGGATCGGCTTCGTCCCTTTCGAGCGCGCCCCCGCGCCAACAAGGCGCTCCCCGAGATCGTGGCGCGGGCCTTTCGGAGCGATGCGCGCGGCGCTCAAGCGAAGCTTCGGGCGGCTTTCTTGGGCAGTGATCCGGTGCCCATTGAGATCCGCCGCTTTGCGGAAGAAAAGCTCGCAAAGGCTCAGACTCGGGCCAGGGTCTTGCTCTGGGTGCGGAGAGGCGTCCACCACCAGAACCGCAACACGGACTTTGATGAGCTCTCCGACCTCTGTCAGCGGGCACTATTGCTCGGAATCACTCCCGTCCTCATCGGTGATGGTCTCGATGGGTGGGGGATGCCGGAAGGAGCCGCCAGTCTGGCGCTATTCTGGAAAGAACAGCTCTTTCGCCGAGGAAATCTACGCCGCGCTCAGCTGCAGCTCTTCGAGGTGCTCAGGGAGGAGCATGGGGTTTTGGGTCAGGTAGGCGTGACTACGGCGGGGATGGACGGGCCAGCACTCCTTGGGTTGCCCACGATGTATATCACAGAGGAGCCGAACGTGCGTCTCGGGCGCTGGGTCGGTGCGGTTCCTGGCTATGAGGAGATTGTGCGAAAGCCGGGCTACCTCGATCGCATCTCGCTTCGGCTCGAGGCTTGGTGGAAGCCCTCCGAAGCGCCTCTCACCCTTTGACGGCCGGCGGGGCCCAGGAGGGCGGAAGATTCCGCGAGACCTCAAGGGGGCGCGGTCCTTGCGTGGGACGAGGACCGACCATTCGAACCCAGTCCGCCATCTCCCGAAGCCCGGCTTCGAGAGATACCTTGGGACGGTAGCTCAAGATCTTCCGCGCTTTGTCGTGGGAGGCCTCGTTGTGGCGGGCTTCGGGGCGCGCGGGGAGATGTTCAACCCTAAGGGGTGCCCCCATTTCCTGGCTCACCAGTTCGGCGAGCTTTAGGATCGTAATGCTCTCGTCCGCACCCAGGTTGAAGACCTGCCCCGCGGCGTCCGGGGAGAAAACGGCGTCAACGAGTACGGGAGCGACGTCGGAAACATGGGTGAATGCCCGGGTCTGGGTGCCGTCACCGAACACGGTGAGCGGCCGTCCCGCGAGGATCTGGTTCATGAAAATCCCGACGACGTTGCGGTAGCGGTCGCTGAAATTTTGGCGCGCGCCGTAAACGTTGTGCGCCCGAAAGATCACGTATGGCAGCCCGAAGAGTCGATGGGAGATTTCGAGCTCTCGTTCAACGGCCCATTTGGCGATTCCGTAGGGATCGTGGGGCAGGGGCTGCGTGTCCTCGTGGAGAGGCGGCGTGAGGTCGCCGTAGACGGCGACGGACGAAGTAAAGATGAAGCGACGAACCGTAGCGTTCACGGCGGCGTTGATCAGATTCACGCTCCCGATCAGGTTGCTCTCGTAGTTGAAGCGCTTGACGTAGTGACTGAGTCCTTCGGCGGCATACGCGGCTAGGTGGATCACGGAGTCGATCTCGAAGTCGCTGAAGAGGCGCTCGAGGAGCGGGACATCACGGATCGAGCCCTCGACGAAGCGGGCCTGCGGATGAACGTTGTTGCGATATCCCCCTGAGAGGTCGTCGAGAGCGACCACGGAGAGGCCTCGGGCGATGAGTTCGTCTGTGACGTGAGAGCCGATGAAGCCCGCCGCGCCCGTCACGAGCACGGTCTTGGGAGGAGGCGTGGGGGAATCCATGGCGCCGAGGCCATACCATGAACCTCGGGAGATTCCCGCGGTCAGGGGTAGACTCATAGAAAAAGCCCTCGAGTGATCCCGAGCAGGCGGGCTCAATCGAAGGCTCGTCCGAGTATGAGTCGAGTGTGATGGACCGGGGCCCCTTCACAATCCGAAGATCGGGAAGGTCCCCCTCGTTTCAGTTGATCTTGAAGGCCTTGGTGACGGTCTGGGGTGCGCCGTCGAAGGCCGGGACGCGAGCGCGCTTGAACGTCGACGAGACACAACCGCCTACGGCCGTTCCGCCGAAGGGACCTTCGATGACGTTGGCCGTGGTGACGCGGCCGCTCGGCGCGAACGTGAGCTGGACTTTGCCGGGACCCTTCGGGCCGCCGGGCTGACCGCAGGCGCCTGCGTTGGCGGCGGCGGCGCTCAGAGCAGCTTTCGCAGCGGCGACATCGAAGGACTTGCCGCTACCGCCGCTCGATGACGAAGCTGTCGACGCCGTGGTCTTGGCTGGCTCCGAAGTCGCAGGCTTGGTGGTGGTAGTTCCGCTGGATGCTGCGGGCTCTTTCGTCGCCCCGGCAGTGGTGCCTGCGGGCGCGGCGGGTTCGGCCGTGGCAGCTTGCGCCTCTTTGACCTTCTTCTCAGCGGCGTTCGGATCTTCACCCTTGGCTGTCGCTTCGGCGCGAGCCTTGGCGAGCGCTTCCTCGAGCTCCTTCTTCTGAGCTTCGGCTTCGCGCGCCTTCTGCTCGGCTTCCGCGGCTTTGGCCTGCGCTTCGCGCGCCTTCTGTTCGGCTTCTGAAGCCTGCTCGCCAGCGTCACCGAGCTTGTCCTTGAAGGCAAAGTAGCCTCCACCAATTGCGAGAGCTGCAACCGCGATGAGTCCGAACATCAAGCCGCCCCCCCGCTTGGCAGCGACGGCTTCGCCTCGACGGGATGCGGGAGCAGGCGGCGGCTCGAGAGCCGGAGCCGTCAAGAGGTCGACGTTTGCGCTGAGGAGGCCGCCACCAGGCATCGTGCCCATCGAGAAGAGATCGTCGGGCGAGCCCTTCTTTGCCGGCGCCGTCGGTTTCTCCGCTGTTCCTTTCAGAGCATCGAGGGAGAACAAGACTGAGTTTTCGTTGCGCGCACCGGTCGGCTTCTTTCCTTCGTCGGTCGCCGCCCCGAAGGGCGTCTCTTTGCCCCAACTCCCAAACAGATCGCCCGATCCCGCGTCCGCTTTGGCCGGCGCAGCGAGGGGAGTCGTCTGCAAACCTGCTTGGGGTGATGTTGCTTTGTTGGCGAGCGGAAGCGCAGGACCCGCGCTCACGGCGGCCGTCTTCGGGCTCAGTGTGCCTGTCGCGAGCAGCTTCACCTTGAGCTCCGCCACCTCGAGAATCGGCTTCCAGGCTGTCATGCCATCGCGCCAGACGTAAGCGTCTTCCGTGACGATGCCCGCTTTCCAACCCTCCACGATCTCCTCGGAGGTCATGTCCCGCGAGTCTTCGTCCGTGAGGTTCACGGTCCACTGATTGGGCGCTGCGGGATGATCTGAGTCTGCGTTTCCGATGTCTCCTGCGTCTCCGCCATCGGAGCTCCCCTCTTCGAGAGCCGTCCCATCGACGAGGATGTTCGCCTTGCAGTTCTTGCAGCGAACCTTCACCTTCCTGCCGCGAACCTTGTCGTCAGCGATCGAGTACTTCGAGCCACATGCGTCGCAGGTAATTTTCATAATCTTCGCGTTTGTCTTGTCGATTCGGGCAGAGCGGACGATCGAGAGCATCTCTCGAGCCGCGCAAGCGACACCGTTACGGCATCAGCTTATCAAAAAGCAGCTTCTCCTCACCTACCCATTGAAAGCAAGAGAGGTTTTTCCTCCGGAGGCCTCGCTCGGCGGACAAGAAAGCAGGTCTCTCAGTCAGTTCTCGCGAACAAGGCGAGCGCCGTCCTTTCCGCAAAAAACTGTCTCGAGGGGATAGCGCTCTCCACAGACGGGGCAGAGGCGTCCCTTGGGCCGAACGGTCGGAGGGTGTGGGCGGGTGGCTCCCTCTGCTGGCGTGGGATCGGCGAGAGGAGGGTTCTCGGAGGGCTTTTCTTCTGCGGGAGGCAGAGGGGCACTTCGCTCGGGCCTCCTCCGGAACCAGTACAAGAGCCCGCCACAGGCCAAGAGCGCCGCGAAAAGTGTGGCGAGCAGGGCAGCGTTGCCCGCGTCCTTCTCATCGGGAGCATCGGTCGAAGTTCGAGCCTCTGTGCGAGCGGGGTCGACGGGCTCCGCGGCATCGACCTCAGGGGCATCGCCCAAGAGGTGCTGGAGCTCACGATTCGAGACGATCAGGACAGTCCGCGTCGTTTCCAGGGCTCCGGCGCGCGCCAGGAGCACAACACGTCCGCTGCCCGCGTCGGTTCGGACGCGGAAGGCGGAGGGCCCGCTTTCTTCGAGTAGATCGCCACCTTCCAGAAACTCGACGTGCGCCTTCTCTTTGACAGGGCAACCTCGCGCGCCTCGCAGCCTGAGGTCGAACTCGAGCAGATCTCCGCTTCTGAGCACGGAGGCCCGCGGGGTGAGCGTGAGAGTATTCGGTTTCTCGTCGCCGGTGCAGGAAGAGGGCGCTGACGGAGCTTTCTGATCAGCTGCCGCGGGAGTAGCAGAAGCAGTCTGTTCGGATTTTTCCGGGGTGGCGGTGGGCGCGGGAGCGGACCGGGAGAGAAGCCGCGTGCGGCGAGCGCTCGCTGTGCAGGGGCCGTCTTTGCTGACGAATTGGTATTGGGCGGCTTCGTCGAAGTAGATCTTGTCGCCTCGGAGCGCCCAGGTCGTCACAAGCTTCGCTTGACGCGGATCCCCTTTGGGCATCTCGCACGTCGTCTGAATCGTAGTGGCGCTTGCAGAATGACTCCTCACCTGGAGCCCTGGCATCTGCTCCCAACAGCTTGTTGATGAGTAGGAGCGACCAAGGCCCGACCAGCTGAAATCGCTTCCGGAGGCCGTCAGCGTCACGATTCCTCCACCGTCGCCCCCGCCGCCGGGCTTGGCTCCACAACTCTCTTCCCAGGTCCCGATGGCCCAGCTGACCTGGAGCGGGCTTGCATCCCACCGACCGCTCACGGACGACGACTGGGCACCGCTCACGGCGCTGATGAGAAAACCCGCGAGCGAGGCGAGCCCGAGATGCCGCTTCGCGACTGCCGCGGATTTGACAGGAATTTCGCGATGCTGATACGGTCCGTAAGGGAACGTCACTGTGATTCGCAAGCTCCTCGCTCCTGCCTTTGCCGGTATTGTCGCTGTCCTCGCTGCGCCCGGCGTAGCAAGCGCACAGTCAGGTCCTCACGTCCCCGAATCGAACGGTTCGGGCATGGACACGCACTTATACCGTCCCGCGGTCGACTCCAAGGGATTTTTCTTCGTCAACGGGACCGACATCTTGCCAGCCAGGCAGATCAGCTTCGGCATGATGCTCGATTGGGGCTACAAGTTGATGCGCTCGAATGAGGCGGTCACCGGAACCGACAAACTCATCGAGCACTCCTTCCAGGGCTCTGTGACCGGAACCTACGGTCTCACGAACTTCATGGTCGTCGGTTTGAGCATCCCGGTGAACATCATGTTCGGTCCGGGCGGCACGAACCTCGGTCCCGCCGGATCGACCTACGACGCTGCCCAGCTCTCGTCTCAAAAGATTCAGACGATCATCCCGCACTTGAAGATCCGGCTGCTCCGCCCGACGGAGTTCCTCGGCGTTTCAGTCGTGGTGCAGGCGGGCGGGCCGCTGCTCGGAGCGGAGCGCGATATGGGCGCAGATCCGGGCTTTTGGTACTGGCCGCGCCTTGTACTCGAGCGCCGCTTCGCCGAGAGCCGCTTCAAGATCGGCGTTGACGTTGGTTACCGCGGGCACACCGGGAGTAATCCGACGTTTGCTGAAGGTCAGCTCGTCGAGGGTGCTCTGACGCTTGGTGATAGGCTCACTTACGGCGTCGGCTTCTCCTATCGCGCATTGCCGCGCCTTGATCTCGTCGCTGAGAACTACGGGAGCTACTTGATGGCGGACGCCGCCTCGAACCAGAAGCTCTCTGCAGAGTTCTTGGGCGGCGCCAAGATCTTCATCGAAGAGAATAGCTACCTGATGGCGTCGGCCGGTGGGCGGGCGTTCTTCACGGGCTTCGAAGCGGCGGATGCCCGCGTCATGCTCGGTTTCGTTTATGAGCCGACTGTGGGCGATCGGGACAGGGACGGCTATCGCGACGACCGCGACCAGTGTCCCGACGAGCCGGAAGACTTCGACAATTGGGAAGATTCGGACGGCTGTCCCGATCCCGACAACGACAATGACGGCATTCTCGACAAGGTCGACAGGTGCCCGAACATTCCCGAGGATTTCGACGGCATCGAAGATCACGACGGTTGTCCGGAGGGTGAGAAGCGCGGCGATCGCGATGGCGACGGCATCTACGATGACGTCGACAAGTGCCCGGACGATCCGGAAGATCGCGACGGATTCGAAGACGAAGACGGCTGCCCTGAGCCTGACAACGACAAAGACGGCATCCTCGACAAGGTCGATCAGTGCCCGAACGACAAGGAAGACTTCGATAACTGGGAAGACGACGACGGTTGCCCGGATCCGGACAACGACCTCGATCGAATCCCGGACATCGTCGACAAGTGCCCGAACGAGCCCGAGGTTTACAACGGCTTCGAGGATGAGGACGGTTGTCCCGACAAGGGCAAGGTCATCATCGACGGATCGAACATCGTGATCCTCGAGAAGATCCAGTTCGCGACGGGCTCGGATGTCATCCTGCCGCAATCGCAGTCGATCGTGGACGCGGTGATCGGGACGCTCAAGGGACACCCGGAGTTCCTTGTCGTCGAGATCGCCGGTCACGCTGATGAGCGCGGCGCGGATGAGTACAACCTGGAGCTTACCAAGCGGCGAGCGGCCTCTGTCCGCCGCGCGCTCATCTCGGGCGGGATCAAAGACTCGCGTATCGTCTCCCAAGGTTACGGTGAGTATTGCCCCCTCGAACGGGCCAGCAGTCCTGCGGCGTGGGAGAAGAACCGGCGCGTAGAGTTCAAGGTCGTGAAGACCGAGGACGGCCCGACCAATGTGAAGCGTGGTTGTGAAGAAGCGCGCGACGCGGGAATTTTCCCGCCCGTCGTGAGGTAGGACGAGCCCAGGCGTCTCGGAACGGGCCTCTCGTAAAGACGACGGGAGGCTTCTGTCGAGGCGCGAGCGGCCGCCACCAAAGCCACCTTGCTTCGGGGTGGCTTTTTTTGTGGCCCCGGTCCATCACATCTAAGGATTGATCACATTTGTGGCGAGGCCACGGAGGGCCCAGCCGAGGCGGAGAGTCAGGAGCTTTTCGTAGCCGAGCGATAAAGTCTGCCACCCTGGGGGGCCGTTGTTCTTGATGTGCCCCCC
>JAEYYX010000093.1 GCA_023428245.1 Pseudomonadota bacterium | reverse complement strand
AACTAAAAAAAACAGCCGACCCCATTTCATATTTCCAGTAACGGGGCTCGACCTCTATCGGCGCTACGCCTTACTCGCCGGGCATGTAATTGACCGTCGCGAAGCCCCGCTGGGGAATCGTGAACTGCAACATCGTGCCGCCGATCGAAAGGGTCGTCTGCGCCGCGTTGCCCGAGTTGAACATGGCAACAACGATGCTCCCGTCGGGGTTCTTGAACGCAAGCGCATCACCGCCCTGGGTGTCGAGGCGCTTCGCGCCAGGTTCGACGTACTGAGTCAAGTGACGGAACGCGTAGTAGTAGGGCGTCACGTTGACCGTACCGTCCTGGTTGAAGGAGATGAGCGCGTTTTGCGGCCAGGGGCGCGCCATGTCCAGGTTTCGCCCGACGCGGTCGAGGACCATGTTCCAGGCGCTATAGGCGTTCGCACCGGCCGTAATCCACTGCTTGAACAGGCCCCAGGACTCGACGGCGTAGTTGTAGTTGTTCGGCGCCCAATCTTTCCAGAAGGTGGTGGAGTCCGCCGCTTCCGCACTCGCCGCCGTGCTGTTCATGCCGTCATTCGCACCACTCACCCACGGGTAGTTTCCGCAACGGTGCTCGGTCTGCATGACGATCACCCCGGCGTTGACCGGCGTCGCGATGCTCGCCACGGTCTCCCACTGAAGCCCGATGCCGCGCACGAGGCTCTTGTTGGTGAGGCTCCCCCAATACGCGTTGAAATGGGAGTTGTTCGAGAGCGTTCCGAACCAGATGCCCACGTTCTCGAGTCCCGCCTCGTCGAGCGCCGGCCGGAGGTCTTGTTCAACGAAAGATCCGAGGAACGCGGGGGTCGAGGTGTTCGATGTCGGCCCATCCGTGAACGGACCCCAAGCAGCGCTCGGATACGCTTGTGCCCAGCCGGGCTCGTTCTGGGGCTGGATGTGATCGATCGGGATCCCTTCCTTCCCGTACTCCTCGACGAACTTCACGAAGTACTTCGCGAGAGCCTTTCGATTGGCGGTTTCGTTTTTCACGACGCCCTTATCGTAGGCATTGTTGTTCTTCGACCAGGGCGGAGGCGTCCAAGGACTCGCCCAAAAGATGGTGTCTCGGATGCCCTTGTATTGGGCCTTCTCGGCCTCGACGACGGCCTGAGCGGCCTTGATGTACGGGATGAGGCCTTTCTGAGGATCCCTGTCGCGCTCGATCGAGAACTCCGTCTCGACGTTCTCTGCGTTGCAAGGAGCGTCGCAGAGCGTATAGCGATCGACGGCGTAATCGCTGGCGCCGATTGGAATACGTCCCCAGGTCAGCGCGAGACCATCGACGCGGCTGAAGAGCAGCTTCATGACTCGCTCACGTTCAGCAGCGTCGAGCTTCATCAGCTCGCGCCAGCCCACCTCATTGAACGTTCCACCCCAGCCCAGCCAAGTCTGGCGCTCAGAACTCGTGTTCACGGTAATCGTGGCGTTCGTGCCGCCGACGGTCGGCTCCACGTCTGTCTTCCAGAAGGCGCCCGCGGCCGAGGTGATCAGCTTCGGCTTCGGAATCGGATCTCCTTCCATCGTTCCGCTCCCGCCCACACCGATCTCGCCGCCGGAGCCGCTGCCTCCGGCGTTCCCGGCGCCACCGGCTGGCGCGCCGCCCGCTCCGTCGCCACCCGCGCCAGGCCCGCCTCCGGCGAGCGTTTCGCCGCCGGAGCCACTACCGCCCCCGCCGTTGGGTGTGCCGCCGGCTCCCGGACTCCCTCCATTGCCCGGGTTCCCGCTCCCGCCGACCTGCGCCATGCCACCAGCGCCAGGGTTCGACGGATCCGGCGTCGTTCCACAGGCCAATACCCCCAGGAGGCTCAAGCCCATCCCGATCCCAACCGTAGAAATGAAAGTTCGATTCAAGGTCTTCATACTTTGCTGCCTCCGAGGGGCGACGTAGTCACACTGTGAGTCCCCCCGTCAGAGGAGAACAAAGGCCTCCGCGCCCATCCAACCTATACGCTTACGCCTCTTATCGCGGCAGAGCCCGGTCGTCCTTTCGGGAAGCGCTCCCTTCGACCAGCCTTTCCGCATTTGTCACCTGTCTTTCCCTTTGTCCCCTCACCCAAAAAGCCCACGTCCGCTCTGCGCGGAGTGGCCCCATGGAACAGGACATTGAGACCGACAGTGCGTGAGTACCCGACGGACGTGAGGTCGGGCACTTCTTGTTCTCATTTTCGCCCGTCCGGGCCCTGTGCCGCCGGCCAAAGATAGGACGCTCCTTGGACTTCATCTCTCCGCCTCGTGAGCCCTCAAGGCGCCGCTACGCCTCCCAGCCTCGCCAGGTAGAGCGCGGAGCGCTCTCTTCAAGCAAAGGAAGCGCTACGCCTCAAACTAGTGCTGAGGCTGTTCCTAGAAAAGTGGAAAAATCCCGGGCGAATGGCCCCCTGGTCCCACGGGCTCGGGTGGTCAACGGCCGGGCCATGGTCTCGGGCAGGAGAGCGATTCGAGCTCTCCGCTTCGACTCGGTCGACCGCCGAGCCACAAAATAGAGAACGGGCCGAAGAGAGATCTCCTCGGCCCGCATACTCTCGAACCTGAGTCTCAGGCGCCGGGTGAACCGCCGGGGGAGCCACCAGGCGAGCCGCCGGGAGAACCACCAGGTGAACCGCCGGGGGAGCCACCAGGCGAGCCGCCGGGGGAACCACCAGGTGAGCCGCCGGGAGAACCACCAGGCGAGCCGCCGGGATCGCACACACAGCTCGACGGCGAGCCGCCGGGGGAGCCGCCAGGCGAACCACCGGGGGAGCCGCCAGGTGAACCACCGGGGGAGCCACCAGGTGAACCGCCGGGGGAGCCGCCAGGTGAACCGCCGCCGGTTCCACACTCACAGGTGCCGTTTCCGCCGCTGCCCGAGGGGGCTCCGCCCGCTGAAGGAGCGCCACCGGTCTCCTCATCGACATTGCAGGGCGGAGGACAGGCCATCTCGCCGCCACTCCCTGCGCCTGCTCCTCCCGACGCATTCGGGGCACCACCGGCACCTGAGCCATCTTCGCGTCCGCCGAAACAGCCGGAGCCAACGAAGCCGAGTACGAGAACCGAGACGGAGATGAGCGATTTGTCCATTATTTCGTGATCCTAGCGGAAAGTTCGAGAGGCACTCGGGCGCCGGGCCGCGAGAAGAGAGACGGAACTATACGAAACGAATTCCGCCTCGGCAAGGTTGTAACCGCTACCGCCAAACCGAGGCGAAGTTTGTGGCGATCATTGAGCGCTCATGTTCCTCGCCGCCTCCGTCCTGAGTCGAACGGCAGCTCCGTCGCGATTTGCGCGGATCCGTTGCACATCCTCCTCCGGAATCGGTAGGCCGGCTTCGACTTTCGCTAAGAGCACCTCGCAGGCCTCTTTCGAACCCGCGTAGTCACCAAGCCAGAACGTAGCGACGGATACCTCGTCCCAGAGTCGCCAGGTATAGACTGGATCCGATACGTACAAGGCGTCGTCGGGCTTCGGCGTCCGAACACCAGCCTTCGCGAAGAGTAAGGCCATCGCATACGATTTCTTCGAGCGAAAGTAGCAGGCGAGCTCGTAGAGGGGCTCAGCGCGGATCGGGCGCAACTGATAGGCAGCGAGGAGCTCCCCGAGCACCACGTTCTCCGGTTTGCCGAGGCGGATCGAAATCTTCCCGACTTCGAGCTGTGAATAGAATCTCTCTTCTTCCCAGCCACCCTCCATGGTCACTCGCTTCCGATAAGCCTCGAGGGCTTTTTCGAAGTGGCCCGCATCCCGGTAGGACTGTCCGAGGAGCATCTGATTCCGGCCATTCGTCGGATCTTGGGTGAGCTCGCGCTCGAGGATTTCCGCATCCTTCAAATATTTCTGCTCAGCCGTGAGGCCGTGGGATTTCGCGCCCTCGTGCTGGTGGTAGACGATCCAGACGTCCTTGCGCGCGCGCGCGAAACCCGGCCCCTCGACGACTTTGAGGAGGTTATGGACGGGCCCGACCCACTGAAATCGGCTCGCGCGGACGTTCACGAGCGCGGGGACGGCGTATCGCATCCCGCCGTGGTGTTTCTCGAGATTATAGCTCACGCCCGGCTCGAGCTTCTCGAAAAATGTCGGATCGGAAACGCCGAGTTCTTCGTCGGCGTCGATGAAAAGGATCCAATCCGCTTTGTCTGCTCGCAATGCTAGTTCAAGGGCCTGCTGCCGATTTGCACCAAAGTTGACCCAGGGTCGCTCGTGGATCTCCCCCGGAATTCCATAAGCGTCCATCTCGCGGCGAATGAGCTCGATCGTCGAGTCGGTGGAACCGGTGTCGACGATGACGTAGTAGTCGACGTAGTCCTTGACCGACCGAAAGAGCCTCGGGAGGACCTTCTCCTCGTTCTTCACGATCATATTGAGACAGATGTTCGTGCGGCGCTCCGGCATAGCCGCCCTTATAGCGTAAGTCGGATTCCCGCGGGCCCTCCCGTCGGGCTCCTTCCCCCAGCACCCCCCATCCCAGAGCTCGGGCCCCCTGAAAAAAAGCACGACAAAAAGTGCCCACGAGGAGGTCGCCGATGCACCTATCCGAGGACCGACCTCTCCCGCCGGTCTCGAGCCATGCCCTCGCTTCCGAATGCAGTGCTCTCGTTTTCTGCTCACCACACCCGGCGCGGGTGCAGCTGGGCTGTGCAACCACTAACGTCCACGCGATCAGAATCTGGAAACGGTTCCACCCGCGTCTCACCTCACGCTGCTTTCGCAGATCTAGCGGCGAGCGATCTTTTGACGTCTGCAAGAATCACGAGAAGGCGCCTCGCGCATCTGATGCGCACTTGGTGCTGAAAGAACGCCATGCTAGAGGGTTCGCCCCTCGCGTTCGATCTGGCCCCTAGAGCAGCCGTCGTTCATAGAAAGCTTATCCTTTGCCCCCAATTATGGAGCGTTTCGATATATGAGTCACCGTAGCCGTTCGAACCAAAACCGAATTCCTCTCGTCGCACTCGTCGCCTTTGGCCTGACGGGTGCGACCCTCGTCGCCTGTGAACATTCCGACGACCTCAAGGCCGTCCGAGAAGCAGGCAAGGCCGGCGGCCAGGTAGGCGGCGACGGCGATGGCGGTAAGCTCACTGCCCCTCGTTACTTCACCGAAGGAGAGGATCCGACCGTTGCGCTTGCGACGACCGAAGAGGTCGTCGACAGCGGCCCTAGCGACTTCGTCGTGGGACCGGCTGAGCGGACTTCCTGCGGCGACGAGCCTGTCCGCGATCTGTACACTACCGATCCCGCGATCACGGCGGAAGCGGAAGGCCTCGTGCAGCAGATGACCCTCGAGCAGAAGGTGATTCAGCTCACCGGCGTCGATATTCCAAACTACGACGATGCTAACCGCTGGCGCGACATTCAGCGCTCGAGGGACGACGATACGCTCGGGATTCGCGGCTACCAGTGGCGCGACGGACCTCACGGGATCAATCTCGAGGCCGGCGTCGACTATCGCACCGATCAGCCCCGCAAGACGACGTTGAAAAACTATTCGACCTCGTTCCCGACGAGCGTGGTCCAAGGCGCGGCCTTTGATTTCGATCTGGCGCGCCGCGTCGGCGAAGCAATGGCCGACGAGACCGTGGCTTCGGGGCACAACGTGCTCCTCGCGCCCTGTATGAACATCCTGAGAAACCCGCTCTGGGGCCGCGCGCAAGAGACGTTCGGTGAGGACTCCTTCCACCTCGGTCGTATCGCAACGGCGGTCACCATCGGCATCCAGAAGCACGTCACCGGCTGCGCGAAGCACTACATCGCGAACAACATCGAGCTCCAGCGCATGTCGATCAACGTCGAAATCGACGAGCAGACTGCGCGCGAGACCTACGGTCGCCACTTCGAGATGGTCTCTCGTGATGGCGGCATCGGCTGCATGATGGCCTCGTACAACCTCGTCAACGGGAAAAAGCTCACGCAGCACGAGCACCTGCTCACGCAGGTCCTGAAGTATGATTTCGGCTTCCGCGGCTTCGTGCTGACGGACTGGTGGGCTATGCCTGCCGATGGCCTGGGCCAGGGTGGCAAGAGCTATACCATTGCCCAAAGGATGAGCATCGCGGAGGAGGCCATCAAGGCGGGTCTCGACATTGAGGTACCTTGGGCCATCCATTTCAGTACGCTGCCGCAGCTCGTACAGGAAGGCCGAGTCCCAGTGCAGTACGTGGATCGCGCGGTGACGCGGGTTCTCGAACAGAAACTCCGCTGGGGAACCGCCTACAAGGATAGCCCCTGGGGACCGCAACCGACCGTCACGGGCTACGACGTCGCGGAAGGAAAGATTACGAACTCCGAACCGCACGTGGCCCTCGCCGCCGAGGCGGCCGAAAAGGGAGCTGTCCTGCTCAAGAACGAGGGAATTCTCCCGATCCCAGAAGCCACCAAGAAAGTCGCCGTCATCGGCGCGAAGATCGAATACGCGGTCAAGAGCGACGGCAGCGCCCTGAAGACCTTCGATTTCGCTCGAGACGTCGCGCTCGGCGATCGCGGAAGTAGCCGTGTTCTCCCCGATCCGGCCCTCTCGATAGGTCCCTTCGACGGCCTGAGCGCCCATAAACATTCAGGCACCGAGGTTATCGCCGGGAACACCGCCGCCGAGGTAGGCGACGCAGACTTTGTCGTGGTCGTCGTAGGCCTCACCTCTGGCGACGAAGGAGAGGAGTATACGGGCGCCGCCGACCGTGACGATCTCTCAATTCCGTTGCAATGGGACGCCAACGAGTCAGCCGAGCTGAAGGCAGCGAAGCCCCGCCCCAAGACACTCGATCAGAACAAGCTCGTGACCGATGTTCTAGCGCTCGGAAAGCCGACCGTCGTCGTCATCGAGGCTGGTGGAGTCATCGATGCACCTTGGCTCGATTCAGCGAAGGCGCTCGTCATGGCCTGGTACCCGGGGCAGCGAGCGGGCGACGCTCTCGGCCGCTTGCTCTTCGGTCACGCGAACTTCTCCGGTCGCCTTCCCGTGACCTGGCCGATGTCGATCAGCCAGTTCCCGACCTTCACCCTCGGCGATACCGTCGCGAATCCCATGGAGTTCAACGTCGGCTACCGCTGGTTCGACGAGAAGGGCCACACTCCCCGCTACGCCTTCGGGCACGGCCTCTCCTACACGACCTTCGCTTATGAGGGTCTCGACGTCGGCTGCGGCGATGTGACCGCAAACGGCATCATCCGAGCCCAGGTCACCGTCCGTAATACGGGCGAGCGCCGCGGCGCCGAGGTCATTCAGCTCTACGTCTCCTTCCCCGAAAGTAAGGTGCGACGGCCTAAGAAGGAGCTCCGAGGCTTCGCTCGCGTCGAGCTCGATCCGGGAGAAGCCAAGCGTGTGACGATTCCTGTCCGCGTCCGCGATCTCAAGTACTTTGACATGACCCGCAATGACTGGGCGATCGAAGAGGGCCCCGTCGAGATCCGCGTGGGAGGAAGCTCTGACGCCCTGCTCCCGCCCCAAACTGTCATGGTTCGCGCGTCGTCCAACTAAACCGATCCTCTCACTTCGATAACATCTATGAGAACATCCCAAGACGATCGCATGGTGCGGCGCTTCGCATCCCTGACGGTCCTTTCCAGCCTCCTTTTCCTCAGTTCCACATCCTTCGCCCAAGAGACGGAAGACGGTTTCTCGAACGGTCTCGGCTCGGCTCCCTCGGAGCCGGAGGCGGAAGAACCTCAGGAAGAGCCCCAAGCCGAACCCCCTCTCTCGGAGACCCAGGAGAAGGAAGAAGGCGCTCCCCCGACCCAGGTGCAGGCCTCGGCTGAGGTCTCGCTCGGCGGCGATCAGGTCGGCGAACCCAAGGTAGCGCCCACGGACGACGTCCCGAAGCCCCCCCCCTTGGCACTCGAAGTCCTGCCGCCCTCGGCCTATCCGAACGACCCCATCGCGGGCATTCGCGGTGGCTCACTGGGCTTCGTACTCTCCGGCATGCAGTGGCCCTACATGCCGGCGTACGGGGACGACCAGCCGAAGCTCCGCATCGGTATTTCCGGTTCGAGCTGGGTCGACTTCAACTATCGCGCCGTTCGGCCGGGGCGCGCTATCGAACCCGACGCTCAAGAAGGCCGCGTCCAAGGTCGCCTCACGCTCCGGGTCAGCCCCGTCTACAATTTCAAGGACGGCTGGTTTGGTCAGTCTCGTATCGAGTTCGTTGGCATCACCGAACAGCAGCACGAAGCCAACAAATACGTCGATCTCGACGAAGCATGGGTCCGCTTTGGAAAGTGGAACGCGTTCGACGTGACCGTCGGCCGAACCCAGGGCTTCGAGGTCTACCACTTCGGTATGGGCATGGACATCAACACCGGCGAGCGCGAGGGTGCGCGCCCCATCGGTGCAGCGTCCGGTCAGTCAATCCAGCAACCCTATGCGCTCACCGAGCTCTGGGACCGCGGAATCAACAATGGCGCCATTGCGTTCCATGTTTACACCCCGAAGTGGCTTCGCCTGGAAATGTTGGGACGTATGGGCCTCACCGCCGGCGGCAACGACCTCGGGATTCGCCCCGCGGGTATCATCGACCTCGGCTGGATCAAGCTGAAAGGCGGCTACGAGTATCGTGTCCAGGTGCCCTTCGCGGAGGGGCGCCTCGACAAAACGGAGACCAAGGGTTTCGCCGGTAGCGTGAACTTCGTGTTCGATCCCTGGATCGAATTCGGCGGCGGCGTGGCACACCGCCTCGTCGACGTCATGAACGTCAGCGGTGGCCCTGACGTGATTCCGAGCAGCGACACCACTACCTTCGGAGGCTTCCTCAACGTCAGGCCCTACTTCGAAGACTGGCTCGTCGGTCTCGGCTACCACAACACCTACTGGGAAAACTTCAACTATAACTCCTTCGGTGAGGCTGAGAACCAGACGCACGAGCAAATGTTCGGCGCGGTCCAATACCAGCTCTGGGATCGGTTCTTCTTCAAGTACGTCCTTTCCTACTCACGCGTACACATCGAAAACCGCAGCGAAGTGCTCGCGGACGAAGGTTACGTCAACCAGCAGATCAGCCATCGTATGCGCTTCATGATGCTCTTCTGAGCACCAGCGCTCCTCACGAAGGCGCACGAAAAAGCGCGGGCCCGAAAGGTCCCGCGCTTTTCTCATTTGACCTGCCCCCGGCCCACCCAAGACGTATTCGTCGAGAGCTTCAATGGCACGTTCCGAGACGAGTGTCCCAACCAACATTGGTTCGTCTCACTCCGCAATGCTCGAGCGCAATCGCGGCCTGGCGCGGGACTACAAGAACGTTCGCTTCACCTTGGCCGATCTCACCCCGGCCGAGTACGCCCAATCTCTAACGACCAACCGGCTCAGCACCGTCCAGGAAGCCGTGTCTTAGAATTTGGGGGCAGGTCACGGCCGAGCGCACGCTCAAGCTCTCGAATGCGGGCCTCGGCCTCTTTCAACCTGCTCGCAGGGACGACGTCTTCGCCGGACTCCAGACCCTTCTCTTCTCCGTTCGCCATGGCTCGCCTCCATTGAAACAGCATGCTCGCGTTGAGCCCATGCTCTCGAGCAATCGAGGAAATTGAAGCACCCGGACCCTCTGCGGCAACTAGAAGGGCTCTCTTCTGCTCCAAGGTAAAACGCCGCCTGCGGCCTGCCTCGGGAGCTCTGAATGTGATCGTTTCTGCCATCGGACTTTCCTTTCTGAAGGTGTCCAGTCGAAACGGGGGCTACAACACCAGTCGAAACGGGGGCTACAACAGGCCGGCCTGAGGAGCTCTGAATGTGATCGTTTCTGCCATCGGACCTTCCTTTCTGAAGGTGTCCAGTCGAAACGGGGGCTACAACAAAGACATACAGCGCACAAACGCGGTAGCCCGCCCAGCTGCCGCCAGGTGGGCTATCGCTATTTGTACCCGCCGAAAGAGTTGCGAAACACAAGTCTCTCGAAGACCGTACTTGGACTCACCAGCTAGCGCTCACCAACATTCCCGCGAGCGTCGAGTTCTGCGTCATGGTATGAAGCATAAAGCGAAACTCGGTCTCGAGACCCTGGTTCCACTCATAGGTATCGGTGAGCGTCCCGACGACGCCACTACTATTACTCCAATTAACGGCACTCGAACAGGAGCATGTGTTCAAGGACGGGTAGCAGGAGCAAGCCCTTGAACTTGCGCCGTTCGTGCCTTCAGTGCCGTAAATGTGGACAAGATCGACGTCCGAGGGATTTGCTCGGTTGTCTATCGGACAGTATATCGACTTGGTGCCCGTTCCTGAATACGTGAGCATTCCTGAATTATTCACCGTTGTGCCGTTGTTGTCGTACTGCGCGTGACAATAGGACGACGGCATCTCGACAATAGAGGAGCCAGCGGTGGCTTCTGCCGGGCTGCCGATCAACCCCAACGTCCCAGAGTACGCGCACAAACTCGCCACTATTTTCGCTGCGAGGCGCCTTCCCTTGTGACTCGATTTCCTCATTATGAACCTCACTTCCTTACTGTTAGGTGCCATTGCTTTCTACTGGATGAACAACGCCAGCCCGTTGTTCCGCACAGTCCAAGTAAAGCTCGGTACTGTATGGAGCCTTCGAATCCACGGGTGGCGTCCACCGCATTCGCTGAGCGCAGTTTAGCCCTGGATAGAGCTGCTCTACGAGGCGGGGGCCTCGCGCCTGGGCTGACGCATAATCCTCAAAGGTCACCCTCGCTCGGCAGGTCGTCATCCGACAGTCCGCCTGAACGACCTTGAAGCCGATCTCTTCGCCAAGCGCGAATAAGCCGCTCGTCAAGCTCGTTGTGGCGTCAGGAGCCCACGTCGGATCGGGAACGTCCCGCTCATGACCTCGCTCAAAAGCGGCAAATGCCTCGTCAACCCTGGCCATCGACTCTTCGTGCGAGAATCGTGGTGTCCTCTCCTCAGTAGACTCTGCCTCCCCTGC
This sequence comes from Pseudomonadota bacterium, assembly GCA_023428245.1. Classification (GTDB taxonomy): domain Bacteria; phylum Myxococcota_A; class Polyangia; order Polyangiales; family Polyangiaceae; genus NIC37A-2. The sequence goes on along the minus strand of JAEYYX010000093.1, from coordinate 39,290 downwards.
GTACAGGCGCTCCTCAAGGTCCCTCACTTGGCGCTCGAGTTCAGCCACCCGATCGAGTCCACGCCCCTCCACGAGAACGGTACGTAAGAAGCGTTCATTGGGCGCTAACCCACGAGAAGCCCGCGAAAACGGCGTCGACGATGGCGGCCGTTCTCGAAAGTGATCGAGGGCTACTACGGTGACCACCGCCGCGAGCGAGCCCAGCACAACGGCTGGCAGTTGCCGGATGAGAGCCCCGCGGTTTGGGGCTGTGCCCCGATTATCCGCATGCCCGTTCATGGGCGCGTGTTGTGCCTTGCCCGACAAAGAGGCTTGCTTCCGATCCATTGCCACTCCCTCATCAGTCTCCCCCGATCAACGTCTACTCGCGCGCGCGAGCATCGCAGACGGTCCGCTTCCCCCCGGCTATGAGGAAGCTAAGCGATCGTCAGAAATCTGACAACTGCTTTCCGCTGTCGACCAGAAATTCGGCCGTCTGGTCTCACAGCCGCCAATTGGGAGATGGTGTCGCTACCCCAAGCCTACTTGAACTCGTCGCGCGAGACGCGTCCGCATAGGCCGGATGGGCCGCCGCGGGGCCCTTTTCCGGCAGGAACACTTGCCAAGCCCCGAAGAGAGCTCTCCCACCAACCTAACCGAGAGCTCCGCTCCCATCCTCGTGCTACCGGTGGTGCATGCCGCGTGGACACGTCCTCGGTCCAATCTAGGTCGCCGTTCCGTTGAGCACACCAGTGAGATAGCTCTGAAACAGGACCTCCGAACCCGCTCAGCGAAGGCCTCTGTCGAGAGTAACCTACAGCAGCGTTCTCGTCTCCGTCGAACCGATCAGCTCGAGGACCTGAGATAGGGCATGCTTCGCTTGCTCGAGGGCGCCCTGGTCCGCCTGCCATTTCTCGTGAGCGTGGGCGACCTTCTTCGACTCGCTGTCGAGCTTCTCGGCGAGGTCCCGACTCTCGGATCGGACAGAGGCGAGCTCTGCTTCGAGCAGACTGATGCGTCCGTTCAGCTCGTAGATGGCGCGACGAGCTGTCTCGAGTTCCTCGGTGCGCGCGTCGAGTTCGCCGCGGGTCTGAGCGAGGCGAGCGTCACGCTCCGCTTCCGAGGCTCGCTTGGCTTCCTCGAGCTCGGCGTAACGTGCCTGCGCGGCTGCTTCGGCAGCGCTGAGATTCTGCGCTGCTTCCTCCCGCAGCTCATTCTCCCGCGCCGCGAGAACGTTCTGAGCGGCGAGGTGGGCTTCGTCGAGGATCTGGGCGTGTTCAGCGCGCAGCTTGCGGAGCGCGTCTTCCTGCGCGCGGTGGAGCGCAGCGAGCTTGGCGTCCTGTTCGGCACGAAGCTCCGCTTCGCGCCCGCGAACGGCTGCTTCCTGGGCTTGTCGAGCTTCCGCCTCGAGGGTCCTGAGCGCCTCCTCCTTGATGCGCTGTGCTTCTTCGCGCGCCGCAAGGACAGCGTCCGCGACGGCCCTTTCTTGAGCCAACTGAGCCTGTTCGGCGGCCTGTTCGAGGGCCTTGCGGTGATCGTCACGGACTCGCGACATCTCCGCGTCTCGCTCGATCAGCTCATTTTCGTGCTGCTCGCGGGTCTGTTTGAGCTCGGCATTGCGCTGCTCGAGCTCTTCGGCCAGGCGCTCAGACTTCGCCTTGAAGTCGTCAGCGCGTTTGCTCGCCTGAGCTTTGTCGAGCGCGAAGGCGTCCCGCTCTTTCTCAATCGTAACCTTCTCGGTCTCGAGCGCCTTGAGCGCGTCAGTCAGATCGGCGTTCTCACGATCGACCTGAATCCCGACATCGCGCAGCTTGATGAGCTCGCGGTCTCGCGCGGAAAGCTGGTCGCGGAACTCGAGGAGCTCCTTGTCCTTCCGATTGAGCTGTTCCCGAAGGTCGAGGAAATCTCGAGCGCTCGCGCCCTTCTCCTTCTGTGAGAGCTTGGCCGTCAGGTCTGCGACCTCGGCAGAGAGCTGATCGATCGTTCGGTCCTTGTTCTCCTGAAGCTCGCGGAGCGCTCCCTTCCAGGTCTCTTCGCCTTCGACGGCTTGAGATAGGGAGCCCTCGAGTTCTTGGACCCGAGCCTTGAGCGCTGCGACCTCGGCTTCGAGGTTCGAACGTTCAGCGGAATCTTCGATCGGAGCGGGTCTATCGGAGATGATGAGGCGTAGAGACGCCGCTTCCTCCATGACCGAGTCCACGTTCTCGAACCCACCGTCCTCTTCGAGCACGACGTCGATCTCCTCATCGAGGTCCTCGTGTGGAACCGGCGGAGGAACCGACGAAAGGCGCGGTGGCGCCGCAGAAGGCCGCGACGGCGGAGGCGGAATGGACGGGGGACGACTCGGCGGCAGAGAGGGCGCCTTCACGATGAGCTGCTCGAAGGCCGTCTCTGCCTCGACCTCAACGTCAGGATCGCTCGTAAGCGCCGGCGCGCTCGGCAATTTCACAAAGGTCGAAACCTTGTCGAGCAGCTCCGCGACGGTGATCGGCTTCTTGATGTAGTCGTCGGCGCGAGTGCGGAGACGGCGGTGCTGTTCGAAGGTCTCTTCGGTCGCGTCGCGGCTCAAGAGCAGAAGCGGAATGCGGTCGAGCGCCTTGTGGCGCTTCAGCTTGTTGCAGACTGAGAAGCCATTCATCCGTGGAAGTTCGATCGCGAGCAGAATCACGTCCGGCGGCTTCGCCTCAGCCCTGAGAATGCCGGCTTCGCCGTCCTCTACGACCTCGACCTCAGCGCCCCTCCCAACAAAACCAGCCGCGACCTCAGCGGCGAACTCTGGATCACTCTCGAAAATGAGGACTCTCATAGCGACCCTCTCCACAGGTGGCGCGCTCTTAACCGCATGACCGAATGACATCGTAATGGACCCTCGTCTGAATTCCCACCCCCGAGCTACGCACGAACGAGCTAGAACTTGAGGGTCAGCGCCCACGAACCACTCAGCAGAGTCGCTTATCGAAGCGACATTTTCATACAGGAGAGTACCTCGAGCGAGGGCTCACTCGGCCTTCGGCGCCTTCGGCGCGCGTGCCGCCTTCTCTTCGTGACCCCCGACGCCCAGACGTCGCCCGAGAGCCGAAAATAAGCTGCGGACGCTTTGATCACGGAGCCTGAGCCCAACCAGGAGATGATAGAGGACGTCGGCGGCTTCCTCGACCACGCGGTCGCTTGTCTCTCCATCGAGAGCGCGCGCGAACTCGTCGGCCTCTTCTCGCATCTTCGCCCCAATCTTCGGGGCGCCCGCGCTCAAGAGGCTCTTCGTGTAGCTCTTACCCTCGCTGCTCGACTGCCGATCAATGAGGATTCGTTCAAGGCGCGCGAGGATGGGCGCGGCGAGCGGTTCCTCCTCCGGTGCCGACTCCCCCAGCGGCTGAAAGAAACAGTTCCGCCGTCCCGTGTGGCAAGAGGGACCGACCGGCTCGCACAAGACGAGGATCGTGTCGCCGTCGCAGTCCGCATACACATCGCGCACGTGGAGGAAGTTTCCGCTCTCCTCGCCTTTGACCCAGGCCCGCTGCCGCGAGCGGCTGAAGAAGGTTGCGCGCTTCGTGTCAAGCGTCGCCTCGAGGCTCGCTCGGTCCATCCAAGCCATCATGCGCACCTCACCGGTGAGCCAGTCTTGGGCGATCGCGGGGATGAGCCCGGCCGAATCGAACTTCAGATCCTCCTGCTTGATGCTCATGCCGCCTCCATAGTCGCACCGTCCCGGCGCGTCCAAGGAGCGCCTCTCGAAAAGACCCGGGCCCCCGCCTGCCTGCTCGCCCCCTGGCGTTCCTTGAGCCCCGAGCCTGCGTATGGGTTAATGGCCTCGGTTGCTCGACCAGCTCCCCCCATTCATCCCGGTCGGCTTTGCGCTGACGCTCGGATTGCTGTTCGGCAGCTTTCTGAACGTCGTCATCCATAGGGTCCCGCGGGAGATGTCGATTGCCTTCCCCGCATCCCACTGCCCGGCCTGCGGCGCGCCCATCCGCGCCTTCGACAACGTGCCAGTTTTCGGGTGGGCTCTGCTCTGCGGCAAAGCCCGTTGCTGCGGAGCCCCCATCTCAGCGCGTTATCCGATCGTGGAAGCCATCGGCGGCGCCGCTGCGGTAGCGATCTACTTCCAGAAGCTCGCGGGGCGCGGCTTGCCGCTGACGACCGCGTTCCTCTTGTTCGCGCTCTATCTCAGCTTAGCCCTCGGCCTGATCGCGCTCACATTCATCGATCTCGAGTTCATGATCTTGCCCGACTCGCTCACGCTCGGTGGGCTCGGTGTCGGACTGCTCAGCGCCACAGTTCGCCCGGAGGTGAGCGTCCTGGATGCGGCGCTCGCTAGCGGCAGCGGCTTTCTTTTGATCTGGCTGCCGTTCATCTGGGGTTATGAAAAGCTCCGTGGACGCCCCGGCATGGGGCTCGGCGACGCCAAACTGCTCGCGACCTCCGGCGCCTGGTTCGGCTGGCTCGGAGTCTTCTTCGTCCTCTTCGCCGCAGCCATTCAGGGCACTCTCGTCGCCCTGACTCTGCTTCTCACACGCGGGGGAATCGAAGAGCCCGAAGCGGTCCGGCGAGAACGAGAAGAGCTCGCCGCCCTCGTGGAACAAGCGGAGGGCGAAGAGCGCAGGCTGCTCGAGGAAGCCATCGCCCTCGATCCGATCGGCGATGAGCCCGACGGAAGCTGGGCCCGCGCGCGCATTCCTTTTGGTCCGTTTCTGGCCCTCGCGATGCTCGAGGCTCTGCTCTTCCATGATGAGCTGACCCTCTACTTCCAAGAACTCTTCCTGCTTTGAGTCATGAAGGCCCTCTTGGCTCGCCTCACTCACTCCTCCGCGGCTCGTCCCCGACGCTCGCGCAGTTCACTTGCTCTCGCGCTCAGCGTCGCCTCCACTTGCATCGCTAGCTGCGGCGGAGGCACACCGCTTCTCCGTGAAGCGCCCATGCCAAAGAGTGCTTCAGCCACCACCGTGACCTCTCTGCCGCCTCCTGCGCGCGTCGAAGTCCTGCCCATCCGACGCAACAGCGAGTGCAGGTGGCAAGACGGCTACTATCGCCCCCGCGCGACCTTCTCGATGGCCGGCGCAACCGAGTGGATCTGGACTCCGGGCGCCTGGGTCGTGCCGACCGAAGGCTGCCGCTACGCGCGCCCGCGCACCGAAGCTGAGCGTTCCAAAGACGGCGGCAGGATCGCCTATTTTCCGCCGCTGTACTTCGATCCGACGACGGGAGAGGCTTGCCCCCAGCCGGCTCCTTGCGACTGAGAGATTTTTCGGGCTCTTCGGGTTATGAGCGAGCCGCCCTGCTCATGGAATCCGCGCAGACCGAGCCCCAATGGACCATCTCCAAGGTCCTCTCCTTCGCCGCGGCAGACTTCGGCAAACGCGGCCTTGAGGCTCCGCGGCTCGAAGCTGAGCTCCTACTCGGTCATGAGCTTCAGATGAGCCGCATGCAGCTCCTGCTCGACGCGAACCGTCCTCTGAAGAAGGAAGAGCTCACTCGCTTTCGCGCCCTCATCGAGAGGCGCCGGAGCGGTGAACCTTCTGCCTATATTCTCGGGAAAAAAGAGTTCTACGGCCGCGAGTTCCGAGTCGATCGGAGGGTCCTCATCCCGCGCCCAGAAACCGAAATCTTGATCGACGTCGCCCTCGCTCGGACGCGTCCGCGGAGCCTCGCGGGACGCGCCCTCGACATCGGCACCGGGAGCGGCGCGATCGCTGTGACCTTCGCCCGCGAACGACCCACTTGGCAGGTCACCGCTCTCGACAAGAGCGAAGACGCCCTCGCGGTGGCTCGAGAAAACGCGCTCCGATTGGGCGCTGTCTGGGGATTCCGGCTCCTTCAAAGCGACCTCTTCAGCGCTCTCAAGCCCAGCGAACGCTTCGAGCTGGTCGTCTCGAATCCCCCGTACATCTCCCGCGACGAACTCGCGGCCCTGGACAAGGGTATCCTCGACTTCGAGCCGCGTATGGCTCTCGACGGCGGCGAAGATGGCCTCGACTTCTACCGCGCCCTCGTCCAAGGCGCGCCTCCACATCTGACGCAAGGAGGCGTGCTCGCTGTGGAAATTGGAGCCGATCAAGGTCCCGCCGTGGAAGAACTGTTCAAGAACGCAGGCTTCGTCGATGTCGAGTTGACGCGCGACTACGGCCGGCGCGACCGGGTGGTCAGCGGGAAGAAGCCGGCTCTCAAAACCTGAAGATCCCGTCGATCGACAAGCTGTGTGAAAACGCCTGGTGCTTGCCGATGTTGACGACCGGAGAGGGGCCACCCGGTTCGACCGTCGCACAGTCCGCGGTGGTGCCCATCTCACAAGCCCGTGGATTGATCTGGGTGATGCGCCCATCAGTCGCTGCGACATTCACCGGAACCTGGTGCCGGTAGTTGTAAGCGACGGCGAGCTCAAAGATCCCAAAGAGAACCGATGCGCCGAGGCCACCCGTCAGGTGATGTCCCGTCGCGAAATCAGGGGTCGTGTAACCGGCATCAGCGACCGCCGAATCGTAGCCAAATCCGGCGCGAACCGTGAGCTTCTCCGGAAGGACATGGTAGTCGCCGCCGAGCGCGAGCGTGAAGCTATCACGCCAGGCCTTCTCGATGATGACTGTGTTGATCGGAACCGCGAAGCCAGTGAGCGTGCCGACCAGCCCCCGCGAATCGAGGGCGAAGTTCTGGACCCGCGACCAGTTTTGATAGCTGACGTCGAGCTCGACATCGAAGAGCGGATCTCCATCCTTCTCGTGCACATAACGAACTCCTCCGCGCAGCATCATCGGCAAAGGGATCACCATCTGCACGTCATTCGCGGGGACACCATCCCGAGTGAGCGCGACCACTTGTTCCCCAGCGAGCCTCGTCAGCTCGATCGTGCCGTTCGCGCGAATCGTGGTCGGAATCACCTGTCCGGAGAGGCCCACCTCGAGCCATGACACAGGCTTGAACCAACCGCCCAAGATCAGCTGAACAATCGGGAAAGCGGAGGCGGAGACCTCGGAGCGCACATCGAGGCCGCTCGAGACAGGGTTCCCGACACCGCCCCGACTCGTGATCGGCTGAACGAGCAAGGAATAGTCGAGCTTCGGTACGTGCATGAGCTGCGCGCTGAGGCCGACGCCGAACAGCTCCTTGAACTTGTAGGCCGCGCTCAGGGAGTACTTCAGAAGCTCCGCCTCACGACCCACCATCATATATGCAGGACCGCTCGGACGAGCCGGCATGTCTCCTTGGGTCTCGTCGAAGCCAACCCGGGCTGTCCCAGGAGGAGAATAAACGGAGAGCGCGAAGCCGAAGTCTTTCAGCCCAAAATCATAACCGACCGCCAACAATGGATCGAGAGCTTGCAGGGGGCGCGTGTTCGATGCCCGATCGAAGTTCGCTGTCAATCCATTCGCGTCCGTGGCCGGGGCGCGATCAAAAATGACCTCGTTGTAAGAGAAGCGATTGCTGATCTGAACTGTCCACCCCTTGAGGCGAGCAATCCCCGCCGGGTTGTATTCGATCGCGGAGAGATCATCCGCCTTCGCAACGAATGCTCCGGCTCGACCCGCCACACGGGCGCCCTTCGAACCAGCATAGAGCCCCTGCGCCGAGGCGACACCACTGGCACAAACGACTAACGAAGCGAGACTGAATCGAAGGAAGATCTGGTTCACTTGGGGTCCTCGGAAAGGGAGACGTCAGCGCATCAGACTGGTTTTCGCTAGCGCTAAGTCCCCTGTTTCAGGCCTTTCTTCGCGTTTTCTGTGCGAACAGAAGTTTTCCGGGTAGCAAGAATCTCAGAACTCATCGCTTCATCATCATCGCGGAAAGTGTCATGAAAGATGAGGCAGGCGACGACTCCCATCGGTTCCTGAGAACATGAAGCCGCTTCCACGAAAGCGCGGCCCACCTTCTCGAAACGCTGGCTTGATCTTTGGTCCAATAAGTGACGAACCGTGCCTGGTTCTGCCGCTTCTGGACACTGTTACGGGCACCCATGAAATAGGCCAGTTCTGCTTTGACCGGATCACACCCGAACTCTAAGCTCAAGAACACTCCTTCCCCGACGCCTGTTTCTTCCGGCGTTCCTTCTGAAATACGGACTATCGAGCAAGTGACTTCTTTATCCCCTTCCCGCTTCCGTCCATCTCTCACCCGACTCACTTCCTGCGCGCTGCTCGGAACCCTGACTGCCTTCACCACGCTGCTCACCGGCTGTGACGACGGCGGCGTTACAGGTGGCTCGGGAGGCTCGGGTGTCCCTGGTACTGGCGGGAGCGAACAGGGAACTGGTGGCCTCACTCAGGGCGCTGGAGGAAACGCACCGGGAAGCGGCGGAGGTGGCAGCGACGAGCCAATGAACAGCGCCTGCGGTTCGGGTGAAATGCCCTTCAAGATCTTCGCGGACGAGAAGAACAACGTCAAGATCCAGGCGAACGTCAGCCTTCCGACGACGCCGATGAAGAAGAGCGATCCCGAGGTCGTCTTCGATTGGTCAGGGGTGAGCACTGACATGTTCGGCAACCCGGTGAGCGCTGCTGACATCACGCACGCCGTTCTCGTGGTTTGGCTCGACACCTACAGCATCGAGCAGGTCGCCCAAGGGATCAGCACCGACAGCCCCGAGCTCGAAGGCTACGCGCTGATCGCCGCTTACCACCCGACCGCGGGCGCTACCTCCGCGAAGCTCAGCAGCTTCCTTCTGCCCGGTCAGGAGCCTTTGCCCCTCGACCAGCTCAGCAGCTACATCGACGGCTCGAAGCCTCTGACTCTGATGCTCCAGAGCAATCCCGAGGTGACCAGCGGCGATCCGAAGTTCGGTTACAGCGTGAAGATGATCCAAGCCTTCGCGCTCGACGACGCCGGTCCCTCGACGGTCATGCTGACGAACGCCTCGACGGTCATCACCGCAACGCCCGACCTCGCCAGCGTCCAGGATACGCTCGTCCCCGCGGGCACGAACAACATCAGCGTCGACTGGGGCTCGACGATCGCGACGCGCGGCTACGGAACGAACCTGCCCTTCCCGAACAACGGCATCTCCGAGATCGCGATCGCTCGTTACGCGGCTGACGTCGATCTGAGCACCGAATTCACCCGCCTCGAGGGCATCCCCCTCGACCTCTGGCGTGGCACGATCTACGCCGGCTCGAGTTACACCCTGAGCGATGCGGAATTGGTCAACGAGCTGAACCCGAGCGTGGCCTTCACTGGAGTGCCCGCTGGAACGACCGACCAGTATCTCTTGATGCTGCTCTGCGCCAAAAACATCTGTCGCAACCCGACCCCTTGGTACATCAGCCCGCTCAAGACCTGCCCATAACAGGTCTCTCATTTCGGCTCCCGCGCCGCGGCTCGCGGCGCGGAGTGGCTCGATCGTAACGAGAGGCTCGATCGATTCCGGGCCACTCCTCCATCTCCCGAGCGTCTCACAACTTTCATGCGCAGAACTTCTCTCCGCCCCCTTTCTCTCCGCCGCTCCCTCGGAAGGCTCGGCTCCCTGACCTGGCTGGTGCTCTTGTGCGCCCCGACGGCCTATGCGCAGGAAAGCCCTGTCGAGGACGCTCCCGCAGAAGAATCCCTCGCCACGGACGAGACCACCACCGCCGGTGACGACGAAGCGGCGGCCGAAGTCTCGACGGGTGGTGGCCTCTTCGAGAGCGCCGGTTCCTCGAGCAGCGACGACTCGAGCTCCGGCGGGCTCTCCTTCGAGCTCGGCGGCTACGTGCGTGGCGACACCTTCATCGGCGTCGTGCCCACAGGGGACGGCAGAACCACCGCCGGCATCAACGCGGCCTACGGCGAGCTCAGCCTTCAGCCGACGGTTCGAAAAGGCACCTGGGGCAGCGCCTTCGCGGATATGCGCTTTCGCTACGGCCAACAGCTCTCCGATAGCGGCCTCTTCCTCGATCTCCGCGAAGCCTACGTCAACTTGTACGCGGGTCCCTTCGACATCCGTCTCGGAAAACAAATCGTCGTCTGGGGACGCGCCGACGCCTTCAATCCGACGAACAATCTCTCGGCCGTCGACTTTCGCATCCGCTCGCCCATGGAAGACGATCGCCGCCTCGGCAACATCGGCGCGCGCGTCTACTTGAACCTGCTCCCGTTCCGCGTCGAAGGCGTCTGGATGCCGCTCTATGTCGCGACGACCTATCCCGACGTCGAGATCAACCGCTTCGTCGAATTCCAGGAGCCTCGCTATCCGACGCAGAGCCTCGGCAGCGGCACCTTCGCCGGCCGACTGCACCTCGAGCTCGACAAGTTCGACGCCTCCGTCTCCTATCTTTACGGCTACGCGCCCCTCCCGGGCTTCGAATATAACGGCTACCTCGGCGGCATGGGTGCTGAGACCCCGGAGCGCCCGGCGGTTTTCGTCACCCGCACCGCCTATAACCATCACGTCATCGGCGGCGACTTCTCGACGACGATCGGCGACTGGCTCGGTGTACGCGGTGAGGCGGCCTTCCGTTCTCCGATCGCCCGAGCAGAGCGACCTTACACGCCGAAACCCGACTTGCAGTGGGTGCTCGGCGTCGATCACGAGTTCGGCGATGTCATGATCATCGCCCAGTATCTCGGACGCTATACGTTCGACTGGGAGCCGAAGCGCTTCACCTCCGGAAGCGACCAAGATCTGATCAACGCGCTCGACGGTCAGCCGAACGTAAACCTGGCGCTCACTGATCTCACTTGGAACTCGAACCAAATGCTCTTCAATCAGCTAAGAGAAGTGCAACATTTGGCTTCGGTCCGCGCTGAATGGAAGCTGCTCCAAGAGAAGCTCTCGATCTCCGCACTGGGTCTCGTGAACTTCAGCACCAGCGAATGGGCGCTCATGCCGAAGGTCGGCTATCAAATCACCGGCGGACTCAGCGCCTACGTCGGCGCTGAGATTTACGCAGGCCCCGAAGGCACGCTCTTCTACATGGTCCGCGAAGCTCTGAGCTCCGGCTACTTCGAGCTCCGCGCCTCGTTCTAATCGCCTCCCTGCCTCGTTCTGATCGCCTCCCTGCGCGCCGCACGCGCCCTGCCGCGCGCTCCTCACCCGTTCTGAGCCCGTTCCCCCTGAGCCCCTGCGCCATCAGGGGGATGGGCACACCCGTCGCCCGCCGCGCTCCGCCGCAGCCCGAACTCGACGCGGCCGCGACCCGACGCAGCTCGACGCAGCCCGACGCGGCTCCACGCAGCCCGACGCGGCTCCACGCAGCCCACCGCGCTCGAGCTCGACGCGGCCCGACGCAGCTCGACGCAGTCCACCGCGCCCGAACTCGACGCAGCCGCACCCGCACTCGACGCAATCCAACTCTCCGGAAAGCTCACGAGCCCCATCCGCCCTTTGAGGCCCCGGTCCATCACATCCACCGGACTCAACCGAGCCTTCACCTGCACTCGACGGCGCTCGCTTCGCTCCTTCTCCTAGCCGAATTCTCGCTTCGCTCTTCCCAACCGACCGCTCGCTTCGCTACCCGCCGCGCCGAACCCTCGCTTCGCTCCTTCTCTCCACCGACCGCTCGCTTCGCTCCTCCCCTCAAAGAAAAAACCCCGCGGCGCTCGCGCCGCGGGGTTCTCTCATCCTCGCTCAGCGTGACTCCGGCACAGCCGACGCCACATGAACCTGCCGATTAGAAATCCGGCGCGCCGTAGAGCGAAGTTCGATGCGTCGAATATCCACCGGAACCACGCATCGAATGAATGAGCTGTTGGTTCGGATCGATCTCGTAGACGATCCCGCCCTGACTGTTCGTGAGGAGATAGTTCCCGTTCTTGAGTCGCGTGGCGTCTCCGAGCGTCGGTGAGTTCCCCACCATCGTGAAGGACCAGTCGAGCGTCGCGTTCGAGCCGTTGATCGTATAGTGGAGGACCTTCGACGAGCCCCCGCCGAAGGAGCCGTTGCTCCAGAGTACGATCTTGTTCTCTTCGTACCAATCGTGTCCGTGTTGAACGCGCCAGTCGGAGCCCGTCTTCTCGGCGAGGATATGGTGGTCGAGGGGTTCTGACGGCTGTTTTCCGATGGAGGCGACGTATTCCCCTGTCTCCGAGTACATGGCGATCGCGTCCTTCTCACGATCGGAAAGCGTAAACACCTTGCGATCCGAGTAGTAATGGATGGCGTTGACGTGGCACTTTTCGCCCGTCGTGCCGCCACCCCCGGCATTGCCGAACTTTCCGAAAACAGCGTCGAGATCGACGAGCATCTTTCCTCCAGAGCCGTCAGGTCCCGCGGTGTAGATCCTGTCGCATTGCCCTTGAGCTTCCTTGGAGATGTAGGCGATACCCGTCGGCGTAACTGTGAAGTCGTGGTGATTGCCGCCTATGGTTTGGACCGTGGTCTCCCCCGTCCCGTCCATGGCAACTCTGTTGATCGAACCGCCATTGCCGGAGTTGAAGGGCCCGAGGTCTCGGTTGTACATGTACTTCCCGTCCCAGGACATGTGACCGCGGATCGAGCCCGTCTTGAATTGGTAGCTCCAGACCACGCGACCCGCTTTGTTCACGATCCACACCCAGGTGCCGCCCATGCCCGTGACGCCGCTCGTGAAGAGCATGAATCCTTTCGCGGGCGCGATCGTGCTCGGACCCTTCGTCAGGGTAACGTCCGATGGCCCTCCGTTCGGCAACGGTCCGCTCTTGTAGGTCGCATCAGAACTCACACACACGCTGTTTCCGGAGAACACCGCGATTCGATAGTGCACGTCGGTGTTGGCAGGGATGCCAAGCAGGAGCGTTTTGTGTCCGTCCGCCGCCCAATCTACGGGCGCTTCGAACGAATACTGGGTCGTTTCACCGAACTGAATGACCGCTCGATCGGCGCCAGGCAGGTCCGCGGTGAACGTCGCGACTCCCACCGTCGGAATCCTCGACGCATTCATGACCGTCGGCGTGATGGTGCAAGTCGCCGGCGTGAACGCAGTCAGGTCGGTCAAACCATCTGCGCCGACAGGGGCCGCGCCACCAGTTCCTCCCGGGCCGCTCCCGCCGGCTGACTGTCCGCCCACGGAAGGTGAATTTCCGGTGCCCCCCACGCCGGGGCCGAGCCCAGACCCCCCGCTGCCCGGGTTCCCAAAGCCGCCGGCTCCCGGTCCGAGGCCCGAGCCTCCGCTCCCAGGATTGCCGAAGCCGCCGCCCCCGGGCCCAGCTCCGCTTCCGGATCCGCCCGCCCCGGGGCCGGCTCCTCCGGTTTCACCGCCGTCCAGGCCCCCGTCCTCGCTGCCATCGATCGGCGCCTCGGAACAAGCAAGCATAACGCCGAGCGCGAGACACACGCCGGCGAGTTTACGAAAGGGAAGGGGACTGGACTTGGGTTTCACGAGCGATACCTTTTTTATCGAGGGTCCGGACAATGAGCTTCTCCTTTGCGGGAGGAGCGAAGGGAGTCAGCGAGCACGCGTCGCAGCAGGCGCAAAGCGACCGCGCTTCTCACAGCAGAGAGAAGACGCCCGCGGCGTTTGCCATCTGACCGTGAGAGCGCTCACTCGGCAGAGTCCCAGATTCTGTGCAGGAAATTCCGCGACAGCGTCGAGTAAAACGAGCTCCATTCCCAGGGACTAGTGGCCGGACATTTCATTGTCAGGCAAATCCCGTTCGGACTCCCGCGTTTTGGCGCGGAATCAACGGCACGCCTTCCCCGTCTACCGTCCTTGGTCGAACTTTGTGAGCAAGGTATATCTGCGTTGGCTGGGCGGGACGCCATCCGTCCTTATCTCTCCCGGGTTGGAGGTCGCATATTGCGTGCATAAGGAAAGTTCCCGATGAACACCTCCCGACCCTTCGGGTGTAGCCTTCGGCGAGAAACACTCGGGACAATACCATGAGGGTCCCGTCGATTTCCGCGAGAGCGCCTGGCAAAGCGCCTGCGCTCCCGCGGGAGGCTACCGAAGCGAACTCAGGGACACCGTGGGGCTTTACGGGGAGTACATAGCAGGCATCTCGAATGAGCTCGGGGCCGACGGTGCGCTCTGTGATGCGTGTATCGAGATCGAGATCGAGACTGAACGCGGACATAGCATCGTAGCGGGCCTCGTAACCTACGGCGTGCACCGAAGCCCCGGTGATATTGATGTGAGTCCGAGCGTCTTCGCCGCGATCCATGAAGGCGAGTACCCACGAACCATGCAATGGCGCCTCACCGCGTCTCCCCTCGCTGGGAACGTTGTCTACGAGTTCCAGGAGGCCGCACATGCCTATTGGACGAGCCTCTGGGTCCGGAACGCGCGGCTCCCCCTGAGTAAAGTCGAGGTGAAGCGGCAGAACGAAAAAACGTTCACAACTCTCGAGCGCGGAACCGACGGCACCCTGACGCGAGGAGACGGCTTCGGTGACGGAGCCTTCACCCTGCGCCTGACGGCAATCGACGGCCGGGTGCTCGAAGAAGAGCTCACAGGATTTTCCTCGGGCGCCCTCATCACCTCCAAACTTCAGTTTGATTGAAGGATTCCTTCATCAAGAGATAGCCTGTCGGCAGAAACTGAGAGACGGAAAAGGGCCTGCCGTTGGACATGCGATCGCTGAGCCGATTTTCCGCGTGGAAGCGCTTTCTGTAGGCACAATTTCTGCTATGAGGGGTCGTGTCCTCGTTCCGGTATCTAGGCCTGCCCCTCCTCTTCGCTGTCCTCGCCTGTCGCGCTGAACAACCTCCCAAGGCCCAGGACCAGACTGTCTCAGAAGAGGTGAAGAAGTCGGCGTCGCCCGACGCGGCGCGCCGCCGCGCTCAGGAGCTCCTCTCTCAAATGACTCACGCTGAGAAGCTCGCGTACATCGGCGGAGAGCGCGACTTCTTCATTCGCCCCATTCCTCGCCTCGGCATCCCGGAAATCAAACTAGCGGATGGTCCGCTCGGCTGTCGGAACTGGGGTCCGAGCACCGCTTATCCCTCCAGCACTGCCCTCGCCGCGAGCTTCGACGACACCCTCGCCCAAGAGGTCGGCGCCTCGATCGGACGCGACTGCCGCGCCCGTGGTGTCCACATCCTGCTCGCGCCCGGCGTCAACCTCCAGCGCTCACCGTTGAATGGCAGGAACTTCGAATACCTCGGGGAAGATCCGCTGCTCGCCGGGAAAATCGGCGCCCACTACGTGCGCGGAGTCCAAGGAGAGGGCGTGCTCGCGACGGTCAAACACTTCGCGGCAAACAACCAAGAGTGGGACAGGAACCACATTAGTTCGGAGATCGACGAGCGCACGCTCCGCGAGATCTACTTCCCCGCCTTCGAGATGATCGTCAAAGAGGCAGAGGTCGGCGCCGTCATGACCTCTTACAACCTCCTGAACGGCATCTACGCTTCCCATAGTCCGTGGCTGCTCAAGACAGTTCTGCGCAAGGAGTGGGGCTTTCGGGGAATCGTGATGTCCGATTGGCACTCGGTCCACGATCCTCTCGGAGCAGCTCTCGGAGGCATCGACCTCGAGATGCCCTTCGCACAGCACATGAGCCCGGCGCACCTGCAAGAATTTCTCGACGCTGGCGCCCTAAGTCAGGAGATCATCGATGAGAAGGTGCTCACGATTCTCTCGACCATCATTCGCGCCGGATTCCTCGAGCGGCCTCAGCTCCGGGCCGAGCTGCCGAAAGACGATCCCGAGAGCCGCAAGGTCGCACAAAGAGCCGCCGAAGAAGGTACCGTTCTCCTCAAGAACGCTGGGATCTTGCCGCTCGCGATCTCCTCGCTCCGCAAGGTCGCCGTAATCGGTCCGACGGCGCATCCTGCCGTCTACTCGGGCTCCGGCAGCGCCTACGTCACCCCAACGCACACGGTCAGCGTTCTCGAAGGCCTCAGACAGGCCCTGCCCGGCGTCGAAGTCGCGCATAGCCCTGGACTCCAGCTCAAAGGCCCGCTCTCCGCGCTTGGCCTGCCGCTCCCCGGAGCCGAGCTCAAGGTGGAGTTCTTCGCAGGCAGGAACCTCGAAGGTGCGCCCGTCGCCACAAAGCAAACAGATCGCATCGACTTCCGTCCCCAGGAAGGAGAAGCCCCGGTCGACGGACTCGAAGCGAAGGACTACTCGATCCGCTGGTCCGGAACCTTCACGGTCCCGAAGAGCGGTCGCTATTCCCTCGTCACCCAATCCGACGACGGCATCCGCGTCTACGTCGACGGAAGACTCTGGATCGACGACTTCACAGTCCACGCTCCCCGGGGCCAGACCGAAGTCATTGAGCTCACTCAAGGGAAACATGAGCTCAAGGTTGAGTACTTCCAGGGCCTCTTCGGAGCGATCGCCCAGGTCGGGATCTCGCCCGCGATCGACGCGCCCAAGCTCGGCGGAGAAGAAGAGCTCGAGCGAGCCCTCGACAAGGCAGATCTCGCTATCGTGTGCGTCGGGTATGGGCAGAACAACGCCGAGAACTCCATGGGCCAACCGTTCCCCGGCTTCTGGCCTCCCGACTGGGCCCGAAAGGGAGACTTGGTCGAGTCAGAAGACTCTGATCGCAGCTTCTTCCTCCCGAAAGCCCAGGAGGAGACCATTCAGCGCGTGGCGAAACAGCACGATCGTGTTCTCGTCATCATGACCGCTGGCGCGGGCGTGTCCCTCGAAGGCTGGGTCGATGACGTCGAAGGCTTGTTCTGGGCTTTCTATCCGGGCCAAGAGGGAGGCCGCGCCCTGTCTCGCCTGATCCTGGGCGACGTCAGCCCCAGCGCAAAGCTGCCCATGACACTCGCTCGCAAGTACGAAGATCATCCAAGCTCTCCCTACTACCAAGTGAACGACCACGGCCGCTCGCCCTATACAGAAGGACTCATGGTTGGCTACCGCGGCTTCGACGCATCGGGCCGCGAGCCGCGCTTCCCCTTCGGCTTCGGCCTCTCTTACAGCGAGTTCCGCTATGGCGAGGCTCGGGTCGCAAGCTCAGACGACGGTTCGGTCACCGTCACCGTACCGATTAAGAACGTCGGCTCTCGCACCGCCGCCGAGGTCGCACAGCTGTATGTAATACCGCCCGCTGATCAGCAGAAGGCCCTCGGCCGTCCCCCCAAGAAGCTCGAGGCCTACACGAAGGTCTCACTTTCGCCGGGGGAAGAGAAGCTCGCAACCTTCCATCTCCCCCCGCGCGCGTTCGCGCTCTGGGACCGGGGCTGGGTGGTGCCGGCAGGGCGTTATGGACTGCTTGTCGCCCGTTCCTCGCGGGATACTGGAGTGAGCGTGACTGTCGAGCGGGCCGCGGCACGACTCGACTGAGTCGCCATTGGCTCGCCCCCTCAGCCGCGGTCCAGCAAGAGTCCCTTTCTTTCGCCTGTACGGGCGAGACAACGATATTGACTAACCGCGGCGCGACTCGAATAAAGCGAACCGCACCGCGAACATTCTCGGCGGCCCTCCTTCCTTTCGGATACCCGTCTGAATTCCTTGGAGAATTGGGCGGGCCGCGGCCGGACCGGACCTGATATCCGGTACTTTTCACCACGCGGGGGGATCGCGCACCATGTGCGCTTTTTTTCGATTTCCGGGAATGCCCTGGAACTTCGGAGAGTTTTCTGACGCCCTTGCCGCAAAGCTCCGCCCGTGTTTGATTCCTTCTTGACATTACCGAGTCGCTGCTCAACAAATGACCCTATGAACTCGTCGGACGACGACCATCCCCCAGAGCCGCGCACGCGCGGACGCGGCCGGCCTCCGACCGTCGACGTGGACCGAATCCTGGCGGTCGCGCGCGAGGTCTTTTTGGAGCGCGGATTTCGAGCCACGACTTCAGAGGTGGCCGAACGCGCCTCCGTCTCGGAAGGCAGCATCTTCCATCATTTCAAGACGAAAGACGCCCTCTTCCGTCAGGCCATGAAGCTCGAACCGGAGGAGACGGCCCGGATCCTGGGCGAAGCCATCTCGCAGATGGAGAACGAGGACATCCGCGAAGGCCTCGAGCATTTCGCCGAGAAGATCCTCGAGGTCGGGCGGATGACGCTCCCGCTCATGATGATGACCTGGTCGAACCCGGAGATCTGTACCGCTTCCACGCAGAAGGCCGCGTTCCGGGGCCTCATGTACCGGGTCATCCACTATTTCGAGGCCCAGGTCGAGAACAAGCGCCTCAGGAAAATTGATCCAGAAGTCGTAGCTCGCTGCTTTCTCGGCTCGCTCCATCACTTCTGCATGGTGCAGGTCATCGCCCCCGAGGCGGCGGAGCTGATGCTCCCGCGCGGGATGTTCGTGCGGGGCCTCGTCGATTTGATTCTCCAGGGTGCCGCGCCGAGGACCTCTGAATCTTCGGTTGAGTTCGCTCCGCAAACCTGATCCCACTTTTCAGCCCATTTTCACGCTGCTCCAAGGATCTCATGACCATCCGCCGCCATTTTCTGAGTCCCACCTCGACCATTGCCGCCCTGCTCGGCGTGCTGCTCGGCGCGTCTCCCGCTCTTGCGCTCGAACCGCTCGAGACATTTCTCGACGGCGCCCAGTCCCAGAACTTCGACCTCCGCGAACAGGCGCTGCTCCAGGTTCAGAGGGAGTGGGAAACGAACACCGCGCTCGGCCGCCTGCTGCCGTCCTTTTCGGCGCGAGGCATCTATCAATTCAATCAGTACGCCGCTGAGTTCACCGTTCCCGGGAGCATGCCGCCCGTCACGGCGACGATCCTCCCCCAACATCAGCTCGACGCGTACTTCTCGATCGACGCGCCCCTGATCGATATCGCCGGGCACCATCGCCACAAGCAGGCAGGCCACATCGAGAAGGCCACCAAGGAATCGACTCTCGCCACCGAGCTGCAGGTCGAGACGACCGTCGCGCGCACCTACTTCCTTCTCGTCAGTGCTGCGGCCTTGGTTGATTCCGCGGAAAAGAGCGTCGCCAGCGCCGAAGACAACTTCCGCTTCGTCGACACCAGGGCCCAGCTCGGCGCTGCAACGAGCCTTGACGTCGAGCGCGCCCGCGCGAATGTGGAGCGCTTTCGCCAAGATCTCGCCGACGCGATTTTGAACCGTGACCTCGCAGCGCGTCAGCTCGAGACGCTGAGCGGCGTGCGCCCGAGCCGCGTCGAAGAGTACCCCGAGGTCGCGCTCGATCCCCAGGGTGAGCTCAGCGAGTGGCTGACCGGCGCCGAGACGCCCGCCGACCGCGCCCAGAAGGAGAGCCAAGCCGCAGCGATCTACGGTCGGAAGGCGGCGAAGGCAGCGCTTCTGCCCACTCTCTCCGCGAACGTCACCGAGCGCCTCACGAACGCCACGAGCTTCACCGGTCAGGTCGCGACCTTCACCGCTCAGGCCGTGCTCGCCATCAAGCTCGACTGGGCCGCTTACTCGAACGGCCGCGCTCAAGAGGCCGCCGCCGAAGCTCAGCTCGTCCGCAGCGAGCGCACCAAGCGCAGCACAGAGGACTCCATCTACGAGGCCTACCAACGCGTCACCAATGGCATCGTGCGCAGCAAAGCTGCCCGCGCCCAGGCTGAAGCCGCCAATAAGGCCTCAGAGTTCGCTCTCGAGCGCTATCGCTCCGGCGCCGCAACACAGCTCGACGTGACCCAAGCCCAGCGTGACGCGCTGAATGCCGACGCCGCTCGCGTGCGCGCGGATGCAGACCTAGCCCTCGCCCGCATTCAGCTCGTCACCTCGACGGGGCAGAAGCTCGACCCGAACCGCCTCCAGATGCGCCGCGCTCCCCTCCGAACGCAGGAGGAGCTCGACGGCGAAATGGCCGAAGCGAGAGCGCCCGTGACGACGGAATCCCTCGCGGCGCCCGCGACCAACACCGAAACGTCCAATCAGCCCCCGACAAACGCGTCCGCGCCTGGTGCGGCGCCCGCTCCCGAGACGCCCGCCCCTTCCATCCCCTGAAACGTCCGCCTCCCCCCGCCCTCCATTGCTCCAGAAGAGTGCTCTAATGAAACGCTTTGCTCTGCCCCCCAAGGCTCTTGTCCTCGGCTCTCTGCTCCTCGTCGCCGCCTGCAATCAAAAGGCTGAGCCCGTCGCGCCGCCCGTCACGAAGGTAGCCGTTGAGACGGTCGAGGTAACCACCGTTCCTACTCCGGCCGAGGTCCGTTTGACCGGCACGCTCAAAGGCGCCCGTGAGACCGCCCTGGCCGCGAACGTCTCCGGGCGCATCCTCGAGACTCTCGTCGAGCGCGGCACCCGCGTGAAGAAGGGCGATATCGTCGCTCGAGTCGACGTCCGCGCCGCCGCACTTCAGCTCGCCGAAGCCAAGGTCCAGGTCGAGAGCTCCCGCACCCAAGAGGAAATCGACCGCATCGAATGTGAGCGGTACGAGAAGCTCAAGGCGCAAGGTGCTGTCACCGATCTCGAATACCAGCAGGTCATGGCCCGCTGCCGCAAGAACCCGCTCAGCGTCGACGCGGCCCAGGCTCGCGCGAGCATTGCCGCCAAGAACGTCGGTGATGGCATCATCCGCGCACCCTTCGCCGGCGTTGTCACCGAGCGCGCAGTCGAAGTCGGCGAATACGTGCAAGCCTCCACGCGAGTCATCTCTCTCGCCGAGACCGATGAACTGCACCTTGAGCTGAGTGTCCCTGAAGCCATCTTCCCGAAGGTGAAGATGGGGGGGCCCTTGGTCTTCCGCACGATCGCCTATGCGGATCGCGACTTCTCGGGACAAATCGCGTACATCGGCGGCGCGGTGCGCGCTACCCGCGACGTCTTGGTCGACGCCACCGTGGACAACAAGGACGGCTTGCTCCTCCCGGGCATGTTCGCCGACGTCCGATTGCTTGTCGGCAGCGAGCCGAAGCCCGCACTCCCCGCATCCGCGGTCTTCGAGCAGAACAAGAAGCCGAACGCGTTCGTTGTTCATGACGGCGTGCTCGAGCAGCGCGTTCTGCAGATCGAGCGTCAGACCCCAGAGCATGTCGTCATCAGCCGCGGCATCAGCCCCGGCGAGAAGGTCGTCGGCGCCTACCGTCCTGACCTGAAGAATGGCCAGCTCGTTCAGCAGTAACCCGAGAGTGATTGGGATAATTTTATGCAATGGTTAGCAAGAATCTGCGTGGCGCGGCCCGTCCTCGCCTCGGTGCTGATGCTGGTCATCCTCGTGCTCGGCACGGTGGGATATAAGAGCCTCGGCGTCGACCAGTTCCCGAACGTCGACATCCCGGTCGTCGTGGTGACGACTACACTCCCAGGCGCGGCTCCCGAGGAGGTCGAATCCGAAGTGACGGACAAGATCGAAGGCGCCGTGAACCAGGTTTCCGGCGTCGACGAGCTCACATCCGTCTCGAGCGAAGGCGTGTCCCAAGTGGTGATTCGCTTCGACCTCGAGAAGGACACCGACGTCGCCGCTCAGGAGGTCCGCGACAAGATCAGCCTCGTCCAACGGGATCTGCCTGAGGGCATCGACCCTCCCGTGGTCATGAAGGTCGATCCGAGCGCCTCGCCGATCTTGATGCTCGGTCTCCGCAGCGACACGCGCCCCGTCCGCGAGCTGTCCGAGCTCGCGGATAAGGTCGTTCGTCGCCAGCTCGAGACGGTCTACGGCGTCGGTAAGGTGAGCGTGGTCGGCGCTCGGAAGCGCCAGATCAATGTCTCGATGAACCCTGTCTTGATGCGCTCCGCCGGTGTGACCGCGGTCGACATCATGAACGCCCTCAAGACTCAGAACCTGATGACGCCGGGCGGTAACCTCGAGACCGGCCCCGAGAGCTTGACGCTCCGCATCGACGGGCGCGCCCAGTCGGTCGAGGGCATCCGCGATATCGTCGTGCGCGCTGATCAAGGACGCATCCTCCGCCTCTCGGACGTCGCCGACGTGGAAGACGGCGAAGAGGCGATCGAAAGCCTCGCGCGCTATGACGGGCAGGACGTTGTCGTTCTAACTGTCGTCAAGCAGTCCGGAACGAACACCATCGATGTCGTCGACAGGATCAACAAGCGCCTGCCGAGCCTTCGCGAAGCGCTGCCCCCCGGGGCCGAGCTCAGCGTCATCCGCGACAACTCGCAGACTATCCGCACCAGCGTGAACTCGGTTGTCGAGCACTTGATCGTGGGTGCGCTGCTCGCCGCCCTCGTCGTGCTCCTTTTCATCGGTAATGCCCGAAGCACCATCATCGCGGCCGTCTCGATCCCGATCTCGGTCATCGGAACCTTTGGCCTCATGTGGGCTCAGGGCTACACCCTGAACAACATTACGCTGCTCGCGCTGGCACTGGCCGTCGGTATCGTCATCGACGACGCCATCGTCGTGCTCGAGAACATCATCCGCTTCATCGAAGAGAAGGGCATGAAGCCGTTCCCGGCAGCGGTGCTCGCGACCAAGGAAATCGGCTTCGCGGTTCTAGCGACGACCCTGTCGCTCATGGCCGTGTTCATCCCGGTCGCGTTCATCGGCGGTATCCCCGGGCGCTTCTTGAAGAGCTTCGGCTACACGATGGCGTTTTCGATCGGCGTCTCCTTGATCGTGAGCTTCTCGCTTACGCCGATGATGTCGGCGCGCATGCTGACGAGCCACAGCGAACCCGGGATTTTGACCCGCGCCGTCGACGTGTTCTACCGCCCGATCGAGCGGCTTTACATGACGATGCTTCAGTTCTCCTTGAAGAACCGCTGGGTCGTGGCGCTCGCTTGTGCCCTTGTGATGGGCTCTTGTGTCCCCGTCGCGAAGTCGCTTCCGGGGTCGTTCTTGCCCCTCGATGACAAAGCGAAGTTCCAGATGACGATCCGCGCTCCGGAGGGCACGAGCTCCGAAGAGTCGCTCCTGATCGCAGAACGGGCCGCGGCACTGCTCAAGCAGCTCCCCTCTGTCACGCACACCCTGATCACGGTCGCCGAAGACGATCAGCTCACGCGCAACTACGCGCAGGTCTACGTGGATCTGACTGACCCGGATCAGCGCAAGCTGTCCCAGTTCGACCTGATGGACATGGCACGTAAGGAGGTCATCCCGAAGCTTCCGAGCGATCTCCGGATCAGCGTCGCGGAGGTGCCCGACTTTGCGGTCGGCTCGAACATGCAGCGGGTCCAGTACGTACTCACGGGCCCCGACTTCGACGTACTCACCGAGACGGCGAACCGGATCACGGACGAGCTCAAGAAGAGCGGGAAAGCCGTGGATGTCGACACGACGAACCTCCCTGGCCGCCCCGAAGTCCAGGTCAGCATCAATCGCGACCGAGCCGCCGATCTCGGCGTCACGGTCCAGCACGTCGCTCAGACGCTGCAAATGCTCGTCGCTGGTGTGAAGGCGTCGACCTTCCCTGAACAGGGCGAAGAGTACGAGATCCGAATCCGCGCCGACGAGCAGTTCCGCTCGAGCGCCGACTCCCTCGCGCTCATCACGGTCCCCTCGACGAAGTTCGGCAGCGTACCGCTCTCCTCGGTCGTTACCTGGAACGACGGCATCGGTCCCTCGCGGGTCAACCGCTACGGTCGCCAGCGCCAGATCACCCTGCTCGGTAACGCGGCTCCTGGCTTCGGCGACAACGACGTCAGCACCATCATGCAGAAGGTCTTCGACGAGTCGAAGCTCCCCTACACCTACTCGCTCACCGCAACCGGCCAGTCCAAGTCTCAGGAAGAAACCGGCCGCGGCTTCTTGATCGCGATGAGCATGGCGTTCATCTTCATGTACCTGATCCTCGCGGCCCAGTTCGAGTCCTGGCTCTACCCAGGCATCATCTTGAGCTCGCTTCCGCTCACGGTGCCCTTCGCCTTCATGAGCCTCAAGATCTTCGGGCAGAGCATCAACATGTTCTCCATGCTCGGTCTCTTGGTTCTGTTCGGCGTCGTGAAGAAGAACAGCATCTTGCAGGTCGACCACGCGAACCACCTGCGCCGTCTCGGCAGGAGCCGCTTCGACTCGCTCATGGAAGCGAACCGCGACCGTCTCCGTCCGATTCTGATGACTACCATCGCATTCGTCGCCGGTATGCTCCCGCTCCTGCTCTCCCACGGTATCGGCTCGGGGTTCAACAAGGCCACCGCAAGCATCGTGGTCGGCGGTCAGACTCTCTCGCTCTTGCTCACCTTGCTCGCCGTCCCCGTCATTCACAGCTTTACGGATGACATCGGCGACTTCCTCGGACGCCTTCGTAAGAAGAAGACGATCGATCGAGGCGAAAGCGAGCTTCAAGCGGCCATCGCCGAAGCGGCAGGGACGAAACACGTCGCCTCGAGCGACCCGGTGGCCCTCAAGCCAGCGGCAGCAGAGTAAAGGCAACTGGCGCGATGCGAGCTCGCCGAGCCCGGATCGCGTCAGCCGTCGCCCAAAGAGCCCCCAAGAAAGGCAGCCCTCCCCACATTTAGGGAACCGAACGCGCAAGCCTGAGGTGCGGCACCCGACCCGGACGAGCACCTTCCCTGCGCTCCTCCCTGTCAAACTCCGCAGCAGCACGCATCACCCAATAGGTAGCGAGAGCCACGAGGGACATCACCAACACTGCGCTCACAAACAATGCAACGAAAATGGTCATGATCGTCTGGGCGCCCACCCTCGGGCGCTCTTGGGGGCTTCTCCGGGAATCGAACCCGATGCTTGATCTACCGAGGAACTCTCAAGCCATCCCGTGATGAAGAAGCCGTAGGATCGGGCGCAGAAGAGCAGAAAGCGTGCCACGCGAAGACAAGCTGGAGATCCAGCCGAACGGCCGGGCGCCCCAGCGTGGACGCAGCTCACCCGTCAATACTGCCCGTGATATGATCGGGGAGCCTGGCTCGGCCCTCGCCCCCCCGCCCTTCCGATGAAAGGCCCGAGCTCTCGCGGGAGACCGATTCTCGCGCCGCGCGGCGCCTGCTCTCGCCTTCAGGGGTACTTCACGGAACAGCCGTAGGCCTTCGTCTCCGGAACACGAACCGGCTGTCCCGCGAGCGTCGAGACGACAGCGTCCTCCAGATACCGAACCAGCGCTCCACCCGCGGGGGACTCCCCTTCTCCGTCCGGTGAATTGTCGATGGCGCCGCGATAGACGAGCGTCCCTTTCGCGTCGATCACGTAGCCATGAGGCGTGTTCGTGGCTCCGTAGAGGCGCCCCACGCGCCCGGTTTCGTCGAGCAGGATCGGATGAGTGATGCCGAGCTGGCGCGCCCCAGCGCGGTTCTCCGCGGCGCCATGCCCCTGCTTCCCGGGGGCGCTCGAGTTGATCGCGAGATAAACGACGCCCTCTTTCCCGAGCCGAGCGGCGAGGTCGACCAGAGAACCCTTGGTATGGGCCGCACGCACGAAAGGGCAGCCGGGATTGAACCACTCCAGGACGACGACCTTGCCCCGGAAATCGCGGAGCCTCACCTTCTTCCCTTCGAGGTCGCTCAGCTCGAAGTCCGGAGCTTGTTGCCCCACACGCGCGGGTGACGCCGCCGGCTGGGACTTCGCCGCGTCAGAGGAAGCAAGTCCATGCTCCGGCGGAGCGGCGCTCGGCGGGGCAGCTCCCGTTTCCGTAGCGGCCGCGGCAGGCTCTCGACAGCCGCCCACCAGAGCCAAGAGGGACCAGGCGAAAAACGCGAAAGGACGTGCCATGTCCCCGGGCTACCACCGACTCGCGAGTCGTCAAACGACCAGAGCGCCCGGGCCCGCATCGCACCCTTCCGAAAGCGGCGGCCGAGCTGCCTCAGGAGGCTTCTCGGAGCGGCGGCCCCGCAGCTCGAGCTCTCTTGCGAAAGTGGACCGAAATGTCGTCAGCCGGGCGCAGGGTGATGGAGGGACTGAACCGCAGCTCAGCCTGAGCAGATTCGACGACGTCGTGAGAGCTGAGGAGCGTCGCTAAGGCGAAGAGCGCCTCGAGCTCGGCGAAATGTTGCCCAATGCAAACTCGCGGGCCCGCTCCGAATGGAAAGTAGGCCCCCTTGGGCAGCGTATCGGTCTCGCCATTCCACCAGCGCTCGGGACGAAACTCCTCGGGCTCCTTGAAGTAGGCGGGATCGCGGTGCACCACCCAGGGCGAAACCACGACCTGCTGGCCTCTCTGGATCGGCACACCCCCGAGCGTAAAATCGCTCATCGCCTCCCGCCCCGCCGCCCACGCAGGCGGGTAAAGACGAAGCGTCTCTTTGACGACCCCTCGGGTCACAGGGAGCGAACCAACATCGGCGAGGGTCGCCCTTCGTCCGCCGAGGACCCGATCGAGTTCTTCGGTGACGAGCCCACGCTCTCGGGGTCGGTTCGCGAGTGTGTGGAGAGCAAAACCGAGTGCGAGAGCTGTGGTCTCGTGCCCGGCCAGCATCACTGTCAAACACTCGTCGACGAGCTGCTCGTCGCTCATCCCGAGTCCCGCATCATCCCGCGCCTCGAGAAGGCGCGAGAGCATGTCATCGGTCAGAGGCGCTTGCCTCCGCCGCTGGATGATCTCGAGGGCCACCGCGCGCAGCTTGTTCCGCATACGCCCGAAGCGGATCTTCGATAGAAACGGGAACCACGGAAACGCGGCCCGGTACGACATCGTGAGTCGACGGTAGTCGTCCATGATCATTTCGAGCCAGCGCCCGATCTCCTCCCCCCTCACGGCGTTGGTCCCGAAGAGCGCTCGGAGCACGATCTCGAGCGTCAGCCCCATCATGTCGTGGTGGGCGCTGCGCACTTCATCGTCACCGAACGTCTCCGTGAGCTCCACCGTCGTTTCGACCATCAGCTCCGCGAAGCGCTCGATGTGCCGCGGCTGAAAGGAGGGGGCGAGGAGTTTGCGTTGTTTCTTCCAAGCGGCACCCTCGTTCGTGAGTAAGCCCAACCCCAAGATGGGACGCAGCGCCCGCGTGAACTGGTCCTTCTCGACCCGCTCTGAACACTTCACGAGGAGCTCATCGGTCAGCTCGGCGCTGAGGGCGAGATAGACTACCTGAGGCCCCTGTCTGTACGTCACGAAAGGCCCATGGAGGCGCCGCGCCTCCTCGAGCGCTCCGAGGGGGTTCGCCGCGAAATGAAGGAGACCCCGAAACCCGTCCAGCTCAGGAGAATGCTCCACGATGCTCACCATTTGATTCGACTCTACAACGCTTCCGACCAAAGGCCCGCCGCGCGCCTTTCCATCCGAAGCCCCTTCGTTTCCCGCTGCTCCACTTCTGGGGACGCTCTCCGCGAGAGAGGTTCACTCGATCTCTCGCCGACCGGGCTTCCGAAAGTTCGCTGGTCGAATTCAGACATTCGGACAATAGGCCGAAGCTCGGCTCAGCAAGACATTTTCTTCCGCACCGTATGCCAGAATGTTATTGCTTGATGCGCGGAAGCCTTCGGCCGCGGGAAACCAAGCCGAACCTGCCCCACCAATCGCTCGGCACTCGAAATATCCACTACGACGACAATGTTCCCGACCAAGCCGTCACAGCCCTCCGCTGCGCTGAGAGAAACGTGTGAACTCCGTCGTGATCGGTTGCGCCAGCAATGGGCAGTGTCCCGAGGGTGAATCCTGCTGCGCGATCAGCGGCCGATGCTTCGAGACAGCGTGTGAGGGGTGCTGCGCGCCGCCACCGGCGGGGACGACGGCTCCTTGCGAGGGAAACGAACACTGTCTCCCCGGCCAGTACTGCGCGGGAGAAGGCTGTGGTTCGCCGGGCGGCTGTGTTTGGCTCCGAGGAAGCGGCGAATGCACAGGGCAGATTCGGGAAGTGTGCGGCTGCAATGGCAACAGCTACACGAACGCTTGTTGGGCGCAGTCAGACGGAACGCGCGTCGCCCATCTCGGGCCGTGCGAGTGACTGGCCCCCTGTAGGTCACGGAGCGGCGTAGAGCCTCCCAGATCATCGGAACACGGCCAGGCTCGCTGCAAACGCAAGAGTCTCCGAACCTCGTCGAGCTCGGGAGAATGTTCCGCCATGCCCATCATTTGCTGCCGAAGCAACGTTCCCGTGATTTTATGAGATGTCGAAAGGCCGCGTCCCTGTCACGCTTGCCCACTTCGCTCGCGCGCTCCCCTGTCGCTGGCGTCTACCCGACCTCATGTCCCGCATTCCCTTCCTTGCCCTCGCTCTTCTTTGCGCACCTCTCGGCTGTGCTCCCGACTCTCCCGGTCCCATCGGCAACGCATCCGGTGGCGAAAGTCACTCCGAGACGGGAGGAGCGCCGGGCGGAGGAGGCGCAGCACCAACAGGAGGCGACTCACCTGGCGGCGGCGCTGGAACCGGTGGGGCGATGGATCCCGGCGCCGGGGGCACGACGTCCGGCGGGAGTTCTGCGGGCGGCGGGAGCACGGGTGGTGCGGCGAGCGATGGTGGCTCGAGCACTGGCGGAACTTCCTCGAGCGATCCGACCCCTCGCGCGGTGTGCCCCGAAGCCCCTCTCGCAGAACAGAAAGCTCCCGCGAGCGATCGCGCTCTCGCGGTCTCCAAGAACGCCTACAGCGCCCTCATCAAGAAGGAGATGCCGTTCACCGGAACGCGCGGCTCCCTCCCGTATCACCTCTACGAGCCCTCCGCCGCAGAGTCCCCGAGCGCCGGCTTCCCGCTGCTCCTTGTCCTTCACGGAGGCTACGGACGCGAGGTGACCGACGGGAACATCATGGTGGATGTCGCGCAGTACCTGCTCGGCTCGAAGAACGGCCTTCTCACCGAGACCAATCTGGCCGCCTTCCCGACCTACATCCTCTTCCCCCATTGTCGCGAGAACGAAGGCTGCACGTTCGGAAGCAATGAGTGGTCCTCGGCCGGCGGCGCCCACTACCAAATCAAAGAGGAGCCCTCGGTCGCCGGAGGCACCGCTCTCGAGCTCCTCGAGCATATCATCAAGAACTACCCGATCGATCCGACCCGGGTCTACCTCACCGGCAACTCGATGGGCGGAGGGGGAGCCTGGGAGTTCGCGAGCCGTCGCCCCGAGCTCTTCGCCGCCGTGCTCCCCGTCTCCGGACATCCCCCGGCCGACCAATTTTTGGCTCCTATCGCCGAAGCGAAGTTGCCCGTCTGGGCCTTCGGAGCACAGAACGACTCGACGAACCCCTACTCAGATACCGTCAGCGCCGTCGACACGATTTCGAACTCGAGCGGCTGCGCCTGGCTTACGACCTATACCGGCGCGGGCCATGACGACGCCCTCTGGAGCAGTCCCTATCTCGAACCAGGCATCTGGCCTTGGCTCTTCGCGCAATCCAACTCGAGCGCCCCTCGCTGAGCCGGCCATGCCCCGGGCAGCGCGCTCACACGGGCACTACGAAACGGCTCCTCGCTGGTCGAGCGCGAGGAGCGCGCCGCAGAGCTCCTGGGCGCTCACGGGCTTCGTGAGATGTAAGTCGAAGCCCGCATCGAAGGCCTTCTGCTTGTCGTCCTGGGTGCCCCACCCGGTGAGAGCGATGAGCGAGATCGCGCCGCCTCGCGCGCGCAGTTCGCGCGCCACCTCGTACCCGTCCAAGCCGGGCAGGCCAATGTCAAGAATGACGACCTCGGGACGAAAGCTGAGCGCGGCTTGAAGCGCGGAGGGTCCGTCTTCTGCGACTCGAGTCGCGTAGCCCGCGTGTTCCAGGAGCAGCGCGAGCAAACTCACCGCATCCTCATTGTCGTCGACGACCAAGACGCGTTTCGGCATGGCTTGCGCGGGTCCCAGCGTCGAATCCTTCGGGGCGACGGCGACGCTCTCTTCGTGAAGCGCGGGGAGCCGCACCCTAAAGGTGGTGCCATGCCCCAGACCGGCGCTCTCCGCCGTCACTCGACCGCCGTGCATCTCGACGAGGCGGTGCACGAGCGCGAGCCCAATGCCCAGCCCCCCCTGGGTGCGGTCGAGCTCACGGTTCACCTGACTGAAGAGCTCGAACACCTGCTCGAGATGCTCCGGTGGGATCCCGACTCCATTGTCGACAACTTCGATGACCGCTTCCGTCGCCTCGGCGCGGGCCCGGAGCTCGATCTGTCCGCCCGGGGGCGTGTACTTGCTCGAGTTGTTGAGCAAGTTGCTGACCACCTGCGCTAGACGGGTCAGGTCCGCATTCAAGAGCAGGTGTTCGTCGGTCATGACGACACTCAGCCTGTGTCGACCTCGTTCGACGAGCGGCGAGCTGGCTTCGACCGCCGCCCGAACCACTGCACCGAGTGTCGTCGGCTCGCACTTCAGCTCGAGCTTGCCTCGGGTGATCCGAGCGACGTCCAAGAGGTCGTCGATGAGGCGCACCATGTGATCGAGCTGTCTCTGCATCACCCCTCGGGTGCGCTCGGCCAGTTCTTTGGTTGGCGCGGTCCCGAGCAGGTCCATGCCCGTTCTCAGGGGCGCGAGCGGATTGCGGAGCTCGTGCGCTAAAGTCGCGAGGAACTCGTCTTTCCTCCGGTCGGCCTGGCGCAGCTGCTCCGCTTGGACGCGCAGCATCTCCTCCTGGGCGCGGAGAGCTTCGGCTTGTTCTTCGCGAGCGGCCATGGCGTCGCGGATTTGGTATTGGTGGCGGCGCGTGCGGAGGGCGGAGAGAACGACGCTGAGGAGCGTGCGCATATGCAGCGGACGCTCGACGACCATGAGTCCGCTCAGCGCGTCCGAGGCCGCGCGCGTGACATGCCGAGTCGAGTTCTCCCGCGCGAGCACGATCACCGGCATGGTCGACCAGGCAGGCTGGGCCCGCACAGCTTCAGCGAGCTGTCCCGTCGCGTCGCTGAAGATGGCGTCGTCGGTAAGGAGAACGGCCCCCGCTCCGACGCGCAGCTCGCGGCAGAGCTCAGCGAGCTCGGCGCAGATGATCCCGTTCACGCCAGATTCTGCGAGCAGAGCGATCGTCCGTCTCGCGTCTTCCGCGGTAGGCATCAGCACGAGCACGCGCTCAGTTTGGGGCATCAAGCCTCCTGATCCCGCCCACGTGCGCGCGAGTCAATGGGATCTCTCGCTCCGTCTCCGTACTGGGGGACACCGGTCATGATCCCGCGGAACTCTCGCAGAGGCGCGCCCACGTGCGCACCCTTCTCGTCGATGCTGAGACGACGGATGGAGCGTTCGTGGGGGCCGGTGCGCTTCTTGAACACGCTGATGGCCTGACGAATCTCGCCAGCGGCCTCGTAATAGCGAAAGAGCAAGACTGAATCCGCCAGGTAGCTGATGTCGACATCGGCCTGAGAGCCACCCCCCACGACCATGCCGTGTTGCGCCACCACCACGATCGTCAGCACCCCCTTCTGGTTCAAATAGGCGAACAGCTCGTGGAGATGCGTCGTGAGGAAGCGCTCCTCCGGCATCGCATTCAAATAGCCATTCAGGCTATCGATGACGACCACTTCAGCCCCGGAGTCGACCGCGCGCCGCACCTCATGAGCAAAGGCGCCCGGCGACATCTCGGCCGGATCCACCTGCTGTGCGTGGAGCGATCCTTCATCGAGGTAGGCCTTGAAGCCGCCCGGCTTCCCGAAGCACAGCTTCTCTGAGCGTTCGATGAGCATGTGCATGACCTCATCGAAGACATAAACTGCCGCCTTCTTGCCGGAACGAAGCGCGTTCACGACGAAGTGCATGCTGATGGTCGACTTCCCGGCGCCGGCCGGGCCGAGCAGGAGCGTCGTGGAACCTGCGGACAGGCCCCCCGAGAGCATGGCGTCGAGGTTCTCGATGCCGCTCAAGCAGGGCGCGAGGTTCTTTGGATCTCCATTGTGCTCGCCAGCCACGAGACGCGGGTGGACGAGCACCCCTCCCTTGACGATCTCGTAGTCGTGGTACCCCTCACGAAAGTGGGCGCCGCGCACCTTGGTGACAAAGAGCCGCCGTCGTGCGCGACCATAATTCGGCAAATGTCGTTCGAGCACGATGTTTCCGCCCGCCAGGCTCTCCGGCTGAAAGTCGGTGAAGGGTACGCTCCTGTCATCCAAGAGAAGCACAGTGATCTGCTCTTGAGCGAAGAACTCCTTCATGGAGAGGAGTTGGCGCCGGTAGCGCAGCGGATCGCCGGACAAGAGGCGAAGCTCCGAGAGGCCGTCAAAGACGACGATGCTGGGCTTCACGCGTTCGACCGTCGCGGCGACGGAGCGAGTGATCTCGGAGAGCTCCGTGTCGGCCGGGTGGAAGATCGAGGTGTTGGACGGCTCATGGAAGAGTGAACTCGAACGACTCATGTCGTGGTGCTCGAGCCCGTCGAGGGTCCAGCCGTGGGAGCGGCACGTGCTCTCGAGGTCACGGCGCGACTCGGTCAGCGAAACGTAGAGACAGCGTTCGCCTGCGCGCACGCGGCCTGCGACGAACTGCAGGGCGAGAGTCGTCTTGCCTGAGCCAGGATCGCCCTGGATGAGGTAGAAGCCTCCTCTGAGAAAGCCACCCATGAGCACGTTATCGAGGCCTTTGATATCGGTCGGGATCGGGTCGGGAAGACTGAGTTGTTCCATATACGGTGAGGGGTTGTGAGAAGGCCCTGTCAAGACCTGGCGAGACCAGAGTCGACCGACGTGAGACCACGCGCGGCCAAGAGCCGGAACTCTCGTAGCAATGCATATGCCAAAGAAAATTGCCGAAAATCCGGCTCATCAGGCGTGGCAAAATGCCATACCGGCGCGAACGCCCTCCGCTGCGCCCCTTGGCCCGCGTTCTAGGCTTCCCTGGTCGGCCTCTCCTGGTCGGCCTCGGCCCAAGACTCCCCGCGCCAGCGTCAGCCGCCGAAACGCCGAGCCCCGGCTTCCGCTCACTCCTTGTCCCTTTCACGGAGGCGACGGACGCGAGGTCCCTCGGCTGACTTGAGTCAAACAGATACAAACTCGATAGTCATCATCGCTTTCGTAGCGATATAGTCCGCCCGCTATGGGATCCACTTCGAGCGGTCGAGGTTTCCGGGCCGCCCCACAAAGACCCCTTCGAGCAGGCCTCGACACGAAAGCTGTACTGCTTGGGCTGATCCTCGCGTCACCGAACCTTTGCCGGGCCCAAGGGTCGACGACAACAAATCCTCCTGTCGAGCTCGAACTAGGCGATACCCCCGAGGAAACGTACGAGCTGAACGCACTCAACTTCATCGAAGCGCGTCGCTCGCGCGCTTCCATCGCCGGCATTCCGCTCGCGCGTCACACTGTCTGGGTCCCCGTGATCGGAAAGTATCGCTACGACTTGGACTACGACGACTTCTTTGAGCGAGTGGGCGAGCCCGCCCTCGCGCAGAAACAACGCTCCATCGACACTTGGTCCACAATCCTCACCCTGGGCGGATTTGCCGTGGTTCTCGTGGGCATCTTCACCCCCCTTGCACTCAAGAGTAACAACGAAGTCACGCCCACTGGGCTCGTCGTTGGAGGTTCCGTGGTTCTCGGCGGCTTGGCGATATCGAGCGCAGGCACCCTGATGTGGCGACCGGCCGTCCCAGCACACGAGGCAATGGAGCTCGCCCAACTCTATAACACCTCTCTTGCCGAGCGCATTCGCCGGGGGGAGGCCGCCGATGCTACGCAACGAAGCTTCGCGCTACAGTCCCGAGGCGAATGGATCGGCTATCAATTGCGGTTTTGATTTCGAAACCCAAGCCGCCGGGTCGTCCGATATAGTTTGCCAAAGGCGCGCCATGCTCATTGCTTGAGTTGAAGCGGAAGCACGATATCCCCGCACTTGAGCCGCGTGGGCAACGTGTCACCGGCGGGATAGGAGAATACGGCACGGCGATGAACCGCTTCACCCCGAAAAACATTCTCCTTGAGTCCATCATTGAGCGCTGCGTTGGACATGGTCACCGGCATCACGAGGACCGGCAGGTACTCATTTTCCCCATGATCGAACCCACAGCGTCGCCAATTCCAAGCGCGCGTATGGTCCCCGCGGTTCACCAACGTAACGTAAACGTGGAAGAGGCGATTCCCCGGTCCGGCCAGGATGCGCATTCGGCCGTAGAGAGTCTCATCAGGTCCGTCGTCGATTCTGGTCACGCCCAAATACCATTCCTTCGCTTCGCCCTCCACTCTCTGTTCCAACAGCGTGACGCCACATCCCTGGGTGACCAGCAGGAGCCCCAACGAAGCTATCCGAAGTGTGGGACCCAAGGATTCATGAAGGCGAACGAAAGTCGACATGGGCGCCATGGTAGACTGCGTCTCGGACCAATAAAAGCCCCACAAGCCGGCGGGGCTCATTGCGCGCTCACAGCCAAATTTCACGCAGGGACGACCTGAGAGACAACGTTCGTCTGCGCGCACGCGGCCAGCGACTCTCAGAACGCCACCCATGAGCAGGCTATCGAGAACTTTGAGATCGGTAGGGACCGGTTCGGGAAGACTCAGTCGCGGTCTCTCCGAGCCGAGATTCAGCTCCGAGGTTCGATCAGTCTGCCGAGAAGAGAACGCTGCGGTGAACGTGCTCGGAGCCGCTCGCTTCGGCCCAGACGAAGAGGGCACGGGTGCCGTCGCTATTGGTCACGAGGTCGGGATGCGATGTAAATTGTGAGTGTGGCGCGATCGAGTCGACGCGCCACTCCCCTCCGTCCCACACACCCAAGTAAATCACCTGGTCACAGCGAATCACGAAGTATCCCCGATAAGCAGAGTGAGCGAGGGCGACCGCGCCAGCGCCGCACCCCCGGCTCAAGGTCACCTTCACGACCTCCGAAGCACCATCCCGCACGGACACGAGAGCGAGCTGCTCGCGGGAACACCCATTCGGCAAGCAGACGACGTGGCTCGTGAGCGCCAGGCTGCCGTCGCCGCTGACGGCCAATCGGTGGAATGGATGCCGGGCCTGGGAAGAAGCAGCCGTGACCGAGATGATGCGCCACTCGCCGAACTCGTCTTTGCGTCCGAGGTAGTCGAAGGAGCGGCCGAGGATCGTGGCGCTCCAGGTAGCGTACGCGATCTGAGGGTGGGATGTGAGACGAAGAGAGCCCAGCATGGGCCAGGCCTGTGCGAGGTCGAGTGCATTGACGACGCGTTGGTCTCTCCAAGCGTCGTTCGTCCAGGTGCGCTCGATGATCTCACCCGAAGGTTCGGTCACAAGGACACTCAGGCGCTCGTTTGTGATGTCGAAAGGGCCGACTTGGCCGGGCCACTTCGCTTGACGCCACGGCCCACCGTCGGAGCTCAGAAAGTCGGACTGATCGGTGAGGAGGGCGCTCCGCGTGCCGTCCCGACTCAACGCGATCCGCCGCGGGGTGCCCGGAGCCCGGAACTCGGGAAAAGACGAAGAGGTGAACATGCCGAGCGTCACCGGAGCTACGAAGAGCGGCGTCTGCTCGTCCCGTACGAAGGTCGCTGAAGAGACCGGTCCCTCCGTGAGGAAACTGACCCAATCGACGCTCCCGTCTCGGCTCATCCAAACATCCCCCAGGACCCGAGAGGGAGCCACCGAGGTGCTCGCCCAACCGGACGCCCAGCGCACGCGCTCGAGCTCGTCATAAGTCCTTTGGCGGAAGAGGACGGCGTCCTGGCCCGTGTCGCTCATGGCCACTCGAAACTCAGGGAACTTGACCGTCCCCGGCGCCGTCGCGGGCACACTCCACCCGGGCCCCGCCGGTCCCTGCCCTCCCGGCGCTCCCCCCACGCCGTTCGGCGCTCCCCCCACGCCCTGCTGGGTTCCTCCTGAGGCGGAGGAACCTCCGCTCGATCGGCCGCCCGTCTCGCCTCCCAACTCATCGTCCCCGAGGACGATGAGGCCTGAACGCCCGCCGCAGGCTCCAACGAATACGAGCCCGAGAACCGACAGAGAAAGCAGAAAACGTGCGGCTCCTGGCATAGGCAAGGGTCTCAATCAGCTCCGGGCACGACGGCCCTTCCTGTGAGTGTCTCGGGGCCCCGAGCTTGTTCAAACCATAATTTCGAGTTCGGCCTCGACCCGAACTTCAGAGGAAGTTGAACCAGTCCAGCAACAGGTGGATCCGGGTCCTCGCGTCGAGCGACCGGGTCTTCTGTTCGAGCGCAGTCTGCCTCGCTTGGATTCGCTGGAGCGTTCGGTCCAACGCATCTTTGTCCTGTCGCTCGGCGATTTCCCTCAGTCGGGCCTCGCCACCTTCGCCAAACAGCTCCACCAAGCCAAGGCTCGCCTTGTGATCGGCCCAGCTCCCATGAGCGGAACATGTGTGGATCAGGATCCCCGACACGCTCGCGTAGTTGTGCTTGGTCATCGCCTGCGCACAAACAGGACACTTGAGGTAGGCTCTCTTCGATGGCGGAGGTGCGCGTCGCTGGAGCTCGCGCAGAACCTCGCCGAGCTGGACCTGGAGCTCGTCAGCAAAGACGGAGTCCCCGAACTCCCTGAGCTCCCCCCTGTCAAACCAGAGCCCGCTGCATCGCCGGCACAAGTCGAGGTGACTCTGGCCGAATAAAACCACATCACCCTCCCCGTCACAGCCCGGACACCGCACCGGGTCATGGGTCTGCCTCGGCTTCACGGTTCGCGCAGGCCGAGCACAATGGGGGCAGATGGCACTCGCCTTCGCTACCGGCTTCGCGCAATGCGAACAGGAGGACATAGGGAGCTACTCTACCATCTCGAGCGCGCGACGTCGTCGACACCCCGGGCTCGCCAAGATTCGGGCGGAAACAAAGGGCCCAGCGGCTGAGATGTGCTTTCTCGGAGCTTCACTCGCAGCTGGATGGCTCGCCCGAGAACACCCCGCCGGGTCCCACAAAGAACGTGCGATGCAGATAGATGATCTGAGTATCGCTCTTCTCCGCAGCAAGGCCGTCCGCCCCCGCGCTCCAAATCCACTCGGCCCCGTTCAGATCCTCGTGCACCTCGAGCCACGGCGCGACGAGACCATGCTCTCCGTAGCTTGTCGCCGGCACAAATGAACTCGTGTCGTAGTCCGCCCGAACCCATTCCGCATCGAGCGCACTCCCTTCGTACACGAGCCAGGTCTCGTCCGTCACCAACGTCTCACTCCCCAGCGTGATCGTGGCGACAAATCCGCGGTCCAGCTCATCTTCTGAGGCTCCTACGTTCTTGGCCTCGATGGCGATCACGTTCGCGCGGTAAGGCCGCGGATCGAGAGTGATCGTGTATGTTTCTGCGCTGGACCAAGACGGAGCCGTTTCGCTGATCAACGAACCGTTCACCCAGAGCTTGTATTGATCGTCAGCGGTCACCGTGATCTGCGCCGAAGCCGCGCTCGGCATGTCCTTACAACTTCGACAGCCATCGAGCGAGGACTGTTCGAAGGCGCAGATTTCCCCGTAGGGATAAGGACCACTCTCGTCGCTGCAGAACCAATAGTTCTCCTCGCTCTGGACGCACGAAAGATACGCCGTGCTCTCGGAGTGACAGCTCGGTTCGCTGGTCATCTCCTCGCAACTCGCCACAGCAGCCGCCAAATCAGCGTCACAATCGATGGTTTTGCTGAGCTCGGCGTACCATTGGCCAAAAGATGAGCAGGCAGGCTCCTCGGTGTTCGCGACGATACAGGCATCGAGCGCTTCCCGCTGCGTGCCACAAACCGCCTGCTTCGCAACAGCAACTCCCGTATCACCGCAACGCCAATCCGACTCGGGCGCCTTCGCCAAACACGTGAAGAGCACCTCGGCCGCCGAAGCACAAGCCTCAACACTCATCTTTCGCTCACACATTCGAATCGAATAGAAGACTGATTCGTCTTCGTCGTCTCCGTCCGTGCACCCGAGGTTCGCTGTGAGGTTCTTGCCGCGTTCGGCGTAAGCGGCGCAGGTAGCACTCGTCCTCGCGAGCCGGCCACACTCGCTCTCCGCCTCGATCAGGGCGTTGCACGCGGGACTCGTGGTCCCCAAAGCAGGCCCCTCGGGCATCGTTTCATCGCAGGAATAAGCGACCCCGCGCTGACACTCGAGCTGAGCATTCCGGCCAACCCGATCAGTCGTTCCGGGCACTCGATCAAGAATCGGAGCGAAGCGACGGTTGGTTTAGGTTGTTTGGTTGATTGACTTTCGCAGGGAGGGCCCCTTGAGGGCGATGACTCTGGAGGTGTGGACGATGCGATCGCAGATCGCGTCGGCAATCGTGGGGTCTCCGATGGCGGCGTGCCAAGTTTTTGGTGGTGTTTGCGATGTGAAGATGATCGAAGAGCGTTCTTGTCGGTCTTCGATCAGCTCAAGCAGGTCACGACGTTCCGGATCGGTGAGAGGAGCCATCAAGAAGTCATCCAGAATCAAGAGGTCAAACCGCTCCAGGCGCAGTAGGGCTTCGGCGTACTTCCCTTGAGCCCTGGCGATCGCGAGCTCCTCGAAGAGGCGGGGCATTCGCAGGAGCAAGGCCCGGTAGCCCTTTCTGCACGCCTGCTCGGCAAGCGCTGCAGCAAGGTAGCTCTTGCCCGTGCCCGTGGCTCCCACCAGGATGATATTATGATGCGTCTCGAGCCAACGAAACCGAGAGAGCTCCTTGAGCGCGGCTCGGTCGAGCCCGCGCCCCGGGTCGACGATGACATTCTCGAGTGACGCTTTCTTCGTGAGCTTCGCCTCTTTGAGACGCTTCAAGAGCCGGCGATTCTCTCTCGCCTGCCACTCCTGATCGACGATGAGCCCGAGCCTCTCCTGCCAGCTCAGCTCGACCTGGGACTTTTGAGTCTCCATCTCGCGCACGGCGAGTGCCATGTTGCCAAGACGGAGCGCTGTAAGTTTTTCGATCGTTGGCTCTAACATTTCAGTGTATCTCCTTGATTGTTTCGGTGGTCATGTTTGCTTCATCAAAACGAAATTCCTGGGGTGCGCGCAGATGCTCGTGATCTCCTAAGCTTCGCCGTGGCGCCGTCGGCTTTCGCTTTTGGAGAAGCGCTTGGAGGAAGCGTCGCCGCGGCGCGACATGCTGGTGCTCGAGCGCTCGCTGGCACACCTCGTCGAGCGCCTGTGAGCCGTATTGGTCAGCCAACCGAAGGATGCCGAGGACGGCGCGATAGCCAAATTCTGGTCTCGGATACGAAGAAAGGATGCGCTCCGCGGCGCCTTCGACGTAGCTTCCGTGGCTTCGAGCCCAGCTCAGCATGCGCTCTTTGGGCCATTGTTTGGTCGCCAACGCAGCTTCGGTCAGGTGGGATTCGTCGGTTACCGCGGTGCCCTTCAGGGCGTACGACCTTCTGTGAGAGGCAACACGCTCGCCGTCTGCGTAGACTTCAACAACGCTCGGCGTGACCCAGAGCTCCACGGTCTCACCCACATGCCTCGACGGCACGCTGTAATAGCGCTCCTTGTAGCTCACATGCCCATCGGGATGGACGCGTGCTTTCTTCCACTCGCCAAGCTCGAAATGGCTATGTGGAAGCGGTCTGAGCGCTGCCTTGTCGAGGCTTTCAAACAGCGTCCGACGCGATCCGGAGAGCTTCTGAAATGGACGCTCATTGAGGTCTCGAATGAGAATTGCGATGCGCTCATTGAGCTCTTCCAGACTCTCAAAGCGCTCATTTCGAATCTTCGCCAAGACCCAGCGTTGCACGAGCAACACGGCTCCCTCCACCTTAGCCTTGTCCTTCGGCTTCCTTGGTCGCGCCGGGAGCACCGTGATCTGATAGTGCGCTGCAAGGTCCGCGAGCGTCCGATGGATCTCAGGGTCGTATCGGCAGGGCCTGCTGACGGCGGAGCGGAGCTGGTCGGGCACAAGCACCTCCGGCACTCCGCCCAGAAATTGGAATCCTCGCATCAGGCTACTGCAGAAGTCAGGCACGGTCTGCGACCACGAGGCCTCGGCGTAGCTGTAGCC
>JAEYYX010000019.1 GCA_023428245.1 Pseudomonadota bacterium | reverse complement strand
GGCGCGCCGAGCGCCGGCGGGGTGCCCGGCGGAGGTTCGGACCCGGTGGGTTCGGGCGGAACGAACGGGCCTGAGTCGGGCGGCGCGTCGAGCGGCGCCGGCGGGGCGGACGGGCCTTCGGGGGGCTCGGGCGCCGGCGGGACCGAGTCCGGAAGCGGTGGTGTGCCGGGAAGCGGCGGAAGCGCCCAGGGCTCGGGCGGCTCTACAGACCCCGGCTCCTTCCCGAACGCGCCCGACATGGTGAAGAGCTTTAAGCTCGGGTGGAACCTCGGCAACAGCCTCGATGCGCCCGAAAATGAGACAGCCTGGGGTAATCCGACGATCACTCCCGCTCTTCTGCAAGCAGTCAAGAACGCCGGGTTCGGTGCTGTCCGCATTCCGGTGACTTGGTCGCTCCACATGGGCCCGGGACCGGACTTCACGATTGAACCCACCTACTTGGCTCGCGTCGCTGAGGTTGTCGGGTACGCGAAGGCGGCAGGCCTGCCCGCCATCATCAATCTCCATCATGACGGCGCCGACGGGCTCTCGGGCGTCGAATGGCTCACTTTGAACGACGCCCAGGGCAACGTCACCGACCAGAACAACACGGCGGTTCGGGAGCGCTTCGTAAAAGTCTGGACCCAGATCGCCGACTACTTCAAGGACCACGATGCGACCTTGCTCTTCGAGTCCATGAACGAAATCCACGACGGCTACGACGCGCCCAATCCTCTCTATTATGACATCATCACCGACCTGAATCAGGTGTTCGTGGACTTGGTGCGCAGCTCCGGCGGCAACAATGATCAGCGCTGCCTCGTCGTTCCCGGCTACAACACGAATATCGACTATACCCTGGCCGGCTTCGAAAGACCCACCGATCCGAGCTCGGATCGGCTCATTCTCTCGGTCCACTTCTACGATCCGTGGCCCTATGCGGGAGAAGGAAGCACTCACACCTGGGGCGCTGCTTCGCCGGGCTCCGACGATTGGGGCCAAGAGAGCCACGTCGTCTCCCAATACGACAAACTCAAGGCGGCCTATGTCGACAAGGGTCTTCCCATGATCGTGGGCGAGTACGGAGCCGTTCACCAAGAAGGCTACGAGAACTACCGCCGCTATTACATGGAGTATGTGACCAAGGTCATCATTGACCGAGGTATGGTGCCTTTTTATTGGGACAATGGCGGGAAGAACAGCGGCGCCGATGGCTTCGCCCTCTTTGATCGGAACGATGCCTCGATCGTGCAGCCGTCGATCCTCGCCGCGATGATCAAAGCAGCGACGGAAGACTACTCCCTGGACCAGGTTCCCCTCCCCTGAGCCGGGATGCGGGTCAACTAGAAGCGCTCGCGCCGACTGAACACCTTCGACAGGTAGGCGAGCCCCGTCGTCACGGCGGAGCCCGAGGAGCGCTGTTTTTTTGGCAGCGGAACCGGCTCTACTTCCGAACGGGGCGCGGTCAGGACCCGCGCGATATACGAGAGGTTCGTTTGCGCTGTGGTCTCGTCGAAATCGAGGGCGAGATCGATGTCCATCAGCTCCTCAGGACGGGATGTGCGCTCAGAGCTCCGAGCCAAGAAGGCACGCGCGTCGGAGCTCGAGCCGGGGAAGGTGATCTTGATCCATCCTTCGAGAGTCACCGCCTCGGCCCCGGTCCCAAACGCCTCGATGTATGCCCCTAGAGCGGCCGCGAACTTCTGCGCGTCCGGGTAACGTCGTCCAGGGCTCGGATGGAGAGCTCGACGGAGGCACGCGAAAAACGCGTCCTCATCCCGCCCGAGCCCGCCCAGGGCACCTGCGCCCCCGGCGACCCTCGCCTGTCCGCTTCGGCTCGCGATGTGATAGCCCCCCGCCTCCCACAAGATCGACGCCAGAGCATAGACGTCCGCTCGTTCGTCAAGCCGCCCGGCCGCTTTCCTCTCCGGCGCGGCCCAAAGAAAGCAGTGGCTGTCGGGAGTAAGCGCCCCGTCCGCAAGAGCTCGCCCGTAGCCCGCAACGCGGACTCGTCCTTGCATCGAGAGGATGATGCTGAGTGGGGTCAAATGCCCGTGGGGCGCGGCGGGCAGCCCCAAACGAGCGCACTCTCTCTGGACTTCGTCGAGGGCGACAAGCGCTTCCCTCCCCACGTGAGCCAAGGTCGACAGCGGCAGATCACTCAGGTGCGCGAGGGGCAAACCCGGCACCCACTCACTGACCAGAAACAGGCGCTCATCGATGAGCGTCGATCCCAAGGTCCTCACAAGCTGAGGCGACTTGAGCTCTGCAAGACGGTCCGCCCAAAGCTCGAGCTCACCGATCACCTCCGGTGGCGCGCCGGACTCCGTCAGCTCCTGCAGCAAGACCAAAGCCTCAGTCCCGAGGACACGGCCCAGAAACGTCCCCCCTGACACATCGCTGCCAAAGGGAGTCATGAACTCGAGCGCGATCCTCCTCATCAGCAGCTCCCTCTCGCCATGTGCACGTGTCCATGCACAGACGACCCCGGGGGATCACGAAAAGCGCCCCGAGCCTATCGAAAAACAAAAGCGCGTCGTAAGCGGAAGAGGCGAATTTGCGCCCCCCTTCCGTGTCCCTCTCGACTCTGAGCACAAGTCCGCACACGACACGACATCGGGTGCCGGTTTTTCGGCCCGCGGGCTTGAAAACTCGCGGGCCCCGTGCACGCTCAGAATCTAAACCCCCGGATTCAATGAGCCCCCAAATCCTGATCGACGCCATCGTGCGTCAAACCACCGTGTTGATCGCGCGCTTGTCCACCTTGGAGGGAACGCGCTCACCGCTCGCCCATGTGGCGAATGAGGTGTTCGTTGGGCTCGTCCGAGAACTCGAAGCCCAGGGACTCGGCAAGAAGGTGATCGCCGACATGTTCGGTCTCGCGCTTCGCTCCTATCGGCAGAAGGTCCAGCGTCTCGGCGAATCGGCGACCTCACGCGGCGTGACCCTCTGGTCCGCGATTCATAGCTATCTGGCGAGTCGCGAGACGACGACGCGGACCGAGCTCTTGGCTCGCTTTCGTTATGATGACGAGACCTCGGTACGCGGGATCTTGAACGATCTCGTCGAGAGCGGCCTCGTGATTCGTAGCGGGCGAGGCGAAGAGACGAACTACCGAGTCGCCAGCGCCGAAGAGCTCGAGGATCTCGGAGCGAACCCGAGCGAGAACTCGAAGGAATCGCTTTCCGCCCTCGTATGGCTCCACGTTTACCGGGAAGGCCCCATCACCGAACAAGCGCTCTCGGGACTCTCCTCACTCTCCAGTAGCGAACTCGAGGAAGCGCTGGCCAGCCTGGTCGCAGAAGGGCGCATCCGCGTGGACGAGCGCGACGGGACACGGGTCTACTCGGCCGACGAGTGCCTGATCCCAGTCGGGCAGGCGGCCGGCTGGGAAGCGGCGGTCATCGACCACTATCGGGCGGTGCTGAACGCCCTCGCAGCCAAAATCGTGAGCGGAAACCGAACCTCGACCAAAGGTGACGAGGTGGGCGGGACGACTCTCTCTTTCGACCTTTGGCCCGGCCACCCTTTCGAGGCCGAAGTCCGAGGTCTCCTCGCGAACACTCGATCACAAACGATCCCGCTCTGGGAGAAGGTCACGGAGTATAATAAGGCGCACCGCGCCGAGGGCTCGTACCAGGTCCACTTCTACTGCGGCCAGTATCTCGTCGAGGACGAAATTCCCTGAGGCTCCCCTCCTCAGAATGAAAAGCTAACATGCGCCGACCATTTCTCTCCCTCTTCTGGGCAGCAGCTCTTCTTTCGGGCTCTCTCCTTTCCAGCTCCTGCATGGCTCCGGGGGAGCCGCAAACGAACAGTCAAACGAACTGGTATCGTACGTGCAAGTCGAAGCTCGAGTGTGGTGACCTCGACTGCATCTGCGGAGCCTGCACGTCCCTCTGCTCGGACCGCACGGACTGTCGCGAAGGCGCGTCGTTGTGCCTCGCCATCACCGATGAGCGCGCCGACTCCTTCTGTGAAGGAGCTGCGCTCCAGAGGCCCGTCTGCGTTCAGACCTGCGACGAGAGTTCCTGCCCCGAAGGCACAACCTGCAAGGAAGGCGTTTGTTTGATCGAGCCGCCGCCCGACGAGGTGGTCAAGGTGGATCTCTCCGAGCGCTACCAGACTCTGGTAGGCTTTGGCGCATCGCTCGCGTTCGCTGAGCGCGACATCATCGGCCACACGGATCAGGAGAAGCTCTACGACCTGTTGTTCCGAGATCTCAATATCAACGTGATCCGTCTCGGAAATCATTACGAGGCCGGCCGCGAGACGAACCTCGAACTGACGGTGGAGATTCTCGAAGCTGCCATTGAGCGTATCGGCGCCGATCCGACCCTCCTTTTCACCGAGGGCAGTCCGCCCGCCGCTCTCAAAAAGAACGGCGCCAAGGCCTGTGACGGTGACGAAGGTTCCTGCACGCTCGCAACGCTGGACGACGACAGCTTTAACTATGCGGGCCTCGCCGAGCATTGGCGCGAATCGCTCGAGGCGTACGCCGAAGTCGGGATCAAGCCTGACTTCCTCAGCATCCAGAACAATCCGAACTGGAGCCCTCCCGAGGGCAACTCGGGCGACGCGTGCCGTCTCCTTCCCGAAGAAGGCACGACCGAGCTCAATGGGAACGAGATCCGCTTGGCTGGGTACCTTGAAGCAGCCCAGGCCGTCATGGACGAGATCAAGGATCTCCCCGACGCCCCCCGCTTGTACGGACCGGAGACGACAACCCTGAACGCTGTGCCTCGTTATGAACCGGTGTTCGCGGAAGGTCTGC
Organism: Pseudomonadota bacterium; assembly: GCA_023428245.1. Lineage (GTDB taxonomy): Bacteria > Myxococcota_A > Polyangia > Polyangiales > Polyangiaceae > NIC37A-2. The sequence goes on along the minus strand of JAEYYX010000019.1, from coordinate 30,902 downwards.
TCTCAGCCGTCGCGATCCACATGTACGGAGCGAACGTCGAGAATCCGCGCCGCGAGGAAATGAACGTCGTGCGGGCGCTCGCGGCCGAGTACGGCCTCCCTGTGTTCCAGTCGGAGGCCATGAACGAAGGCCTCGAAACGGCAACGCTGATTCACACTGCAACTGTGGAAGGAAATGCCGCCATCTACCTCCAGAATGACTTCGTCAGTCCCTCTGGCGCGCTCGACCCGAACCAGAACGCCTTCATCCAGCTCGAGGAGGAAGGCTACACAATCCAGGGCCCCTACTACGCGATGCAGCATTTTTCCGCACATACCGGGCCTGGTTGGACGCGGGTCTACGCAGAGTCGAGCGCGGGAGGACTGCTCACCTCAGCGTGGCTCTCCCCCGATGAGGAAGCGCTCACGGTCGTGCTCTTGAACACGGGCATGGATCCGCTCGTGACCGACCTCGACCTCGATGAGGTGCGGAAGACCCTGACCTCGAGCTCCGTCACCCAAACCACCTTCACGCCCAGCCTCGAGCACGAGGACATCGGTTCGCTGCCCATGGACGGGCGCATTGAGATCCCTCCGCAGTCAACGGTCACCGTAGCCCTCGCCAAGGGCAGTTGAACCGGGCTGCAATCTTTCAAGGGCGAGGGAGAATTGGCTCGTCTGCCTTCCCTGACACTGGGGTGGCATGGATGGAGTCGTGGTTCTCCGGCGTCGTTATTCCCGTTCTCCGCTCCTCGTCCCGCTCATTTCGAGCGCCTTCGTCGCCCTGCTTGCGAGCTGCTCAGGGACGCCCGTCGAAGACGATGCATCCACGGGAGGCACCCCCTCCCAGGCTGGGGGGAGTGGCCCTGGTGTCGGCGGAGGAACTGTCAACGGAACCGGTGGCACCACGGGCAGCGGGGGCGGCGGGGGGGCAGGCGCCGGCGGGAGCACAGGCTCCGGCGGAGCGCAGAACCCAGGGCCTGGCGGAACGGGCGGTAGCGAAACATCGAGCGGCGGAGGCGAATCCTCCGGCGGAAGCGAAGCCGGGGGCGGAAGCTCGGGCTCGGGGGGCAAAGACGGCACAGGGGGAGAGCCTCCCGTCGTCGACTGCCCTGCCACCTATCAGAATCCGATCTTGTGGGAGGACTTGCCCGACGTCGAGGTCATTCGCGTCGGCGAGGTCTTCTACTACACGGCCTCGACCTTCCATCAATCGCCTGGCGCGCCCGTGCTTCGTTCCTACGACCTAGTGAACTGGGAGTACGTGGGGCATTCGGTGCCCGCGCTCGACTTCGACCCCACCTACGATCTAAGCGGAGGCCGCGCCTACGTGAGCGGGATTTGGGCTTCGACGATCCAATACCGCGAAAGCAACCAGACCTTCTATTGGATGGGCTGCATGCGAAAGGGCGGAGGTTACGCCTTTACGTCGAAATCTCCGACGGGCCCGTGGGAGAAGCACAAGACCCAAGGCTGCTATTACGATATGGGCCTCTTGGTCGACGACGACGACAAGATGTACGTCGCCTCGGGCAACAACATCATCAACGTCGCTGAGCTGAGCGCAGACGGGTTCAGTCAGGTCCGCTCTCAGCAGGTATACGAGACTCCTTCGAGCGTCGGCGGCCCACTCGAAGGCGCGCGCTTCAAGAAGTACAAAGGTGAGTACTATATTTTCCTAACTCAGTACGCGAACGGCGAGTACGTACTCCGGTCGAAGAACGTGTTTGGTCCTTATGAGATGCGTCCGCTGGCGGTTCGGCTCCCTTACGGGGGCAAACCGGGCTCCGGTGGGCAGCCGCACCAGGGAGGTCTGATCGAGACCGCCAAGGACCAGTGGTACTACATGGGCTTCAATGATTCTTACCCTGCTGGGCGTATCCCGGTCATGGCGCCTGTGACATGGCAAGACGGCTGGCCCTCGGTGACCCTCGTGAACGGGCAATGGGGCGGGACCTATCCCTTCCCCGACGTCACCTGCCGCGAGCTCCAAAGCCCCCAGCCTACCGATACCTTCTCATCGCCCACGCTCAGCCACGAGTGGGAATGGAACCATAATCCCGACAATACAAAGTGGTCCGCAGGGGACGGCCTCACGCTCGAAACCGTCACCGTGACGAACGACCTGTACGCCGCGCGCAACACGCTCACCCGGCGTATCCGCGGGCCCGTCTCGATCGGAACCATCGAGCTCGACTACAGCACGATGAAAGACGGCGACGTCGCGGGCCTCGCCGCATTCCGCGATCGTACTGCCTGGATTGGCGTCAAGCGCACGGCAGACGCACATCGGGTCGTCATGACTGATGGCGTGAACCTGGCGGCCGGCCAGTGGACCACGAATGGCCTCGGAAATGAGGTCGCCGGGGCGAACGTCTCCGGCGGGAAAATTTGGCTGCGCGTGGAGGCCAATGTTCGAAGCGATAACGGCGGGGCCAATGCCCGCTTCTCCTACAGCACCGACGGCCAAACGTTCATCCCCCTCGGGAACACCTACAACATGACGAAGGATTGGCAGTATTTCCTCGGATATCGCTTCGCCATCTTCAACTACGCGACGTCCGCTCTCGGCGGCGCGATCAAGGTCAACTCTTTCACGGTCACGACTCCGTAAGCGGCCGAGGGCAATCGCCGGAAGGCTCCGCCCTGAGCTGGTTCCCCTGCGCTCCCCTCGGCACGGCTCGCCGCCGTTCCCGCAGCTGTTCCCACCCCGGCTGCGCTCACCGGCGGCGTGCGTGGCATTTTCCTCACATGTCCTAAACTAACGACAATGAAGGAAATCGATCGCCGGGCAGCCCTCAGATCCGTTGCGGGGACCGTCGCTCTCGGAGGTGTCCTCGCCTGTTCGCGGCGCATCCCGGAACCCGGCGTGCGCGACTCGAAGCCTGCTGAACTCGCCCTCGACGAGGCACGGATCGCGACGACCTTTCGGCTCCAAAAAAATACGCCCTTTCCGGCGTTCGATCCCTTCCTCTTCTGCGTCCACCATCAGGACGCATTCCCCGCGGGGAACGGCCGCTTCGGGCCCAATGTGCCCCTCGATGGTCGAAACCTCGGCCAAGATTTCTCCGCAAAGGACGGCTTCAGCATGTACCACGGTCGGGAGATCCCTGGATTTCCCCGTCACCCGCACCGCGGCTTCGAGACCATCACCGTCGTACGCAAGGGCCGACTCGATCACGCCGACTCGCTCGGCGCGCGGGCCAGGTACGGCGATGGTGATGTGCAATGGCTCACGGCCGGCGCTGGCATCGAACACGCCGAGATGTTCCCCTTGCTCAGTGAGCGTTCCGAGAACCCCCTCGATCTCTTTCAGATCTGGCTCAATTTGCCGGCGCGGAGTAAGTTCGCTGATCCTGCCTTCAGCATGATCTGGGCGAACATGACTCGTGAGCGATCGCTCACTGACGACGAAGGCCATCCGATTCGGCTCACCGTGCGAGCAGGAGCCCTCGGCGATCTCCGCGTGTCGGGGACCCCGCCCGAATCCTGGGCGGCCGATCCGAGAAACGACGTGGCCGTGGCCACCGTCGAGCTCGGTCCCGGCGCAACCTTCCGCTTGCCGGCGGCTCTCCCTGGCTCCGACCGCGCCCTCTATCTGATTTCGGGCTCTCAGGTCGCCCTCGGCCGAGCTCAGCTCCTCCTCGGCTACGGCGCGCGCCTCGACTCTCACCTCCCGGTCACGCTGCAAGCGAGAAGCGATCCGGTGGAGCTCCTCCTGCTCCAGGGGCGCCCCATTGGTGAACCGGTCGCCAAGCGCGGCCCCTTTGTCATGAACACCGAGGCCGAGTTGCGACAGGCGTACCTCGATTACGGCAGGACGCAGTTCGGGGGGTGGCCTTGGGGTGCCGCCGGGCCGGTCCACGGATCGTCCCCGGAGCGCTTCGCCATCCACCCGAACGGGAAGACGGAAAGACCTGCGTAATCTCGCAATGTTATCTACGCTGGACATCGCGCCGGTGCCCTCATTGAAGCGCCGGCCACGGCGGCTTCGGGCAGGGCTTCCTTTCAAATCTGAAATTCACTGTAGCCAAAGATAGGCGCTCGGTGTTAAAGGTGGGATAGCCCCTTTGGATCCTCTTCCGACGTGTGCATGTCGCTAGGGGTGGGGGCAAGGGACTCCCCCGAGCATGGCCTTTCCTCTCCTTCCCGCCGCCGGGACGCTCCACCCCAAGTGGGCCGTTGACCTCCTGGTCACCGCTGGGCGGCGCCATTTCAGCGGACGCCTCTTTGTGAGGTGTAACGCAGGGCCGGAGATCAGGCTCGAGTTTGCCAGAGGCCACGTGACCGGCTGGGCGGCGAGCGGATCGCCTGCCCCGGCGGAGGAGGGGAGCGCCGGGCCTACCGGTCTCGGGAGCCTCGAGGAGATCCTCGCGGAGCTCTTGCCCCCAGAACAGATCGCCCTCTGTCGGGCCCACGCTGAGCGCCGCCCAACGGACTTGCTCGGCGCAGTAGCCGAGCTCAGGTTGCTCGACGCGGAAGCCCTCGCGCGCTTGCGTAAGGAAGGTCTGCTTCGTGAGCTCCGCTCGCTCCTCCGAGCCTCCCGCGAGCTCGACTACGAGTTTCTCGCCAGTAGAAGTGACCTCGTCGAATCAGGTCCTTCGCTCGAGCCCGCGCTCCTGATCGCCAATCTCCTCGAACACTCACCAGCCCTGGACGCCTATCGCAAGCGCATCGAAGGACTCGGGGAAACGGTGCTCGCCGTCCCCGATGAGCTCAAGCGGCGCGTCTCTGAGCTCCATCGCGGCCCGCGCCAGATCATCCAAAGCCTGTCGCGCTCGCCCGAGAACTTCGAGGCCCTGCGCGCAAGAGACCTCGTCCCCGAACCCACTCTCGTCGCAACGGTCTACGCCTTGCTCGCCTGCTCTTCGGAAGATGGCTCCGCCAGGGTGTCGCCGCCGATTCGCCCCGTCCCCACCCCGGGTTCAAATGTCGCTGAGGCCCGCCCGAGCGACAGCGAGATTCGGGATTCGAGATGCAAAGACACCGTGCGCGTCCCGAGCGCAGAGCCCATCGCACCTCCTCCGGTAGCGCCTGGCCCGTCCTCGAGCTCGCCGTCCGCGAGGCCAACGAGTCGCAGCGGGAGCTACCGTATCGCTCATACGTCAAGCGAGGCTCTCCGAGAGTCCGTCGGACCCGAAAGCGCTGCCTTCGGCCCGAAACCACCCCCCCCCGCGCCGAATCGCCCCTACGTGAAGTCGCCTCAAGAGAGGGAGGTCGAAAGCCGAGTGCTCGACGCGTGGCTGCGCGCGGTGGACGACAAGAGTTACGCACCCAAGGCCCTGCGCTGGGCGGAGAAAGCGGCTGATTATTTTCCGAGGAACTCGAGCATCTTGTTCTACCTCGGTTGTTTGCTTGCCATGAACGATCATCCCCTTGAGGGCGAGGCGGTCTTGATCCACCTCTTGAAGCTCGACTCCGAGCACCTCGAAGCCCAAAGCGAACTCAGGCAGCTCCAGAAGCTGAACCGTCTCCAGTCACGGCCGCGGCCGAAGACGATGCTGAACCGGTGGGGGATCCGAAAGAGCCTCTGAGCTCTTTAGAGGTTCGTCCCACCCCGCCGAGCGCTGATCGCGTCGATCGCCTCCCAATAGGCTTTCGATTGATCTTTGCAGGGAGCGGGACAGGGCTTTGTCTTCCCCTTGCCGCATCCTGTCTTGGTCCCTTTTGCTAGGGAAGCGAGCAGAGCCGCGCTGCGGTCGTCTCCAAGGCTCTTGGCTCGATCGAGCAAGGGCAGCCGATCTTCACAGGACTTGGCTCCTTCGAGCTCGAGCAAGACCCGGAGCGCAGGAGACGCAGCCTCAAGCACCTCCTTCGAGCGGAGCAGCTCCTTCGCCTTCGGCGCGACCTTGGCTCCGCTCTTCTCGAGCTGATAGAGAAGATCCGCGCCCGCGCTCCCAAGGCCGCTCCTCATGAGTTCGAGAGCGAGCTCGGCCGCATTGCCGCCGGTTTTCGCGGCCCTCTGCACAATCAAACCGAGAGCCTCGCTATCGCGCTTCTCTGGCGCGACGCGCAGAAGTTTCTTCGCCGTCACCATCGCGTCCGCCAGTCCCGTCGCGCGGCTCGCGAACGCAAGCAGGAGCGGCTCGAGCACTCGCGGGTCTTCAGGATAGTGCTCGGAGAGCGGGAGAAGGCCTTCAACACCCAGTCGTAAAGCCTCCGCAAGCTCCACGTCCGTCGCCAGCGCCGGCTCGGAAATCTCGAGGGGCAGAGGTTCTTCTTCTCGAGCGAGGGCGGGCTCTGCTGGGCCCACCGGAGCTGCCTGAACCTCGAGCTTCTCAGATTCTACGCGCGCCTTCGCGACCTCGCTCTCGCGCCACTTGAGACCGAGAAAGAGCAGAGCGCCGGAGACACAGAAAAGCAAAGTGAGCAGCGGCGCGCCAAGCCAAGTGCGAAAGCGCGCGGCGCCGGGCGAATCGAGCGCTCTGCGCTTGAAATAGGCGGCCAATCCGCCGACAAGCGCGATGATCGGAACGATCCAGGTGAACCCGGCGAAGCCGACTCCCGGCTCTCGAGCAAGGAGCGGACTGTCCCAGAGTCGACTCAGAAAGTCGTCCGCGAAACGAAGTAAGAGATAGCTCGCTCCGTACGCGATCAGTCCCGAAAGGAGTGCGCTCCGGAGCCGACCTAGTACGTCGACCACGCGGGCGCTGTTCGCCCAAATCGCGGAGCGAAAACGCTTGATGCTGAGTGCCGCCGGCATGAACAGCGTGCCCGAGATGCCCGCGGCGACCAGGATAAACTCGGTCTTGCTCAGTCGAATCGGTCCGACGAAGAGCTCGAGTCCACTCAGCGCACTCGCGAGAAGTGCGAAGCAAGAGAGCCCCGCGGCAAGTCCGTAGAACAGGAGCCGAGGCCTTGTGGTGCTGAGATCTTCGATATCCTCAGCTCCAAATAGCGCCGACTCCATGGGCGGACGCGGCGGCGGACGAGTTTCTCCGAGGGCGACGCGCACCTCGGAGAGCACAGCCTCGAGGGCCGCGCGCACGTCGCCGATCGTCTGGTAGCGGTGGTCCGGCTCCTTCGCCATCGAACGCTGAATGAGCAGCTCGAGGGATTCAGGGATCTCAGGCACGATCTTGCGCGGGCGCGGGGCCTCCTCGGTCATGACCGAGACCAGCATTGCCATGAGATTGTCCGCGACGAACGGAGCTTGCCCCGTCACCGCTGTGAACAAGATTACTCCGAGCCCGTAGACGTCGACCCGATGATCCCCGCGATTTCCCATGGCTTGTTCGGGAGCCATGAACGCGGGAGTTCCAACTAAAGAACCCGTCTTGGTGAGCTGCGTGTCAGAGTGATCGAGGAAGCGGGACAACCCAAAATCGAGCAGCTTGACCTCAGGGTGTCTCGGTACGTTCCCGTCCGCGCCCGCCAAGAGGAAGACATTTTGAGGCTTGAGATCTCGATGGATGATGTTTTGGGCGTGGGCAGCCTCGAGCGCCTCGCAAATTTGAAGGCCCACCTCGATAGCGGTCACCACATCGAGGCGGCCGTAGCGCTCGATGTACTGGTCGAGATCGAGCCCGGATAGGAGCTCACAAGCCAAATAGCTGTAGCCGTCCTCCGTGCGACCAATGTCGAAGACCCCGACGACATTCGGGTGGGAGAGGGAGGCTGCGGCTTCCGCCTCCTGCTGGAATCGGGCGAGCTGCTCGGCGTCCCGCGCATGCTCGGGGTGGAGCACTTTGAGAGCGAAGAGCTTCGTCCGGATGCGCGTGTGCCTCGCCCGATAGACGCAGCCGACGCCTCCCTGACCAATCAACCCCTCGATCAAATACGTGTCGTTGAGGATGCGCGCGATCAGCGGGTCGGTCTCCTGACCGCCCTCCAAAAATGGCCCTTGTGCCTCCACTGATGTCGTCGCGCCGCTTGTCGCCACGTTAGCTGCAGCAAGGTACCCGAAGGCCACTGGCTCCGCATGTGCCTGCAGCGGGGCGACTTTCAAAGGCGAATTCATGAGGACAGGAGCGAGCGGGGCTCTCTCGGCAGCCACGTAGGGCGATTCCCTACGTCGGAACGATGAAGACCATGAGGACCTCTCCCAAGACGGCGCGAAGCGCCCCCCGAGTTAGAGATCTTCCCTCAAAAAGTACGCTCCGACTTCCGGTCCTCGCCTTGTGAGCCAGTTTCCGCCCATGTTAGGGACATTTCAATGTCCAGTGCCAGCCCCGGTCGCCTCCCTGGTCTCGACGGCCTGCGGGCCCTCGCTGTGCTCCTCGTCGTCTTCTTCCACCAAGAGCTCCTCGGCATCGGCTGGATCGGAGTCCAGATCTTCTTTGTCCTCTCCGGGTTCCTCATCACGCGGATTCTCGTGCAGTCGAAAGAACTCCCGTTACGAGCATACCTCGTCGAGTTCTACGGCCGGCGCTCCCTCCGTATCTTTCCCCTCTATTTCGGGGTGCTCGGGGCTTTCGCCCTGCTTGTGGCCCTGGGCATGGAAGCCCAAGGGGTGCGCGAAGGATTGCCTTTCGCAGCGACGTACACCTACAACTTCTGGCACGCGTCGGATTCCTTCGTTCACTCGAAGCTCATCTCCCATTTCTGGTCGCTGTGCGTCGAAGAGCAGTTCTACCTGATCTGGCCTTTCTTCATCTTCTTCTGCCGCCCGAGCGCCCTGAGGGCGGCCCTGCTTTCGCTCGTCTTTCTCGGGCCTTTGGTTCGGCTCGGTCTCCATGGACTCCTCGAAACCCCTTCGCTCGGCGCGTTTGAAGCGACGGAGGTCGCCCTCTACGTCCTCACACCGTCCCACGTGGACGCTTTTGCGCTCGGCGCGCTCTTCTCTCTCTATCCGCTCGGAGGAAAGCCCGGCGCGCTTCTCGGGTGCTTCGCCGTCCTAGCGGCTTCGGGAGCCCTGCTTGCCCCGAAAGTACCCGATGGTCCTCTCTCCTTCGGGAGTCTTGGCTTCCCGCTCGGGCTCGCTCCCGGCTACGGCTATATCTGGGCCTATTCGCTCCTGAATCTGTGCACTGCTCTCACGATCGACTGCGTTGTCCATCGTCGTCTTCTCCCCGGACTCTTCGAGTCACGCGTCATGAGCTACATCGGGAAGATCTCGTACGGCGTCTACGTATTCCACTATCCGCTCCAGTCTTTCATCCGGAAGGCACTCCCAAACGCTCCCCTCGCGCTCGGTCTCGTGGTTCAGGTCACGTTGACGCTCCTCGTCGCGAGCCTCTCGTTTTACCTCTGGGAGACCCCCTTCCTCCGAAGGAAGGACGTCTGGTTCAAGCCTGGGCACGAAAAGGGACCGCCCGCGCGAGCCGCTGCGTAGAGTCTTGGTCGGAGAGCTCTGTCCTCTCACCCTTTCACAATCAACATCGCGCCTCGAAATATTTTAGATCGGAGAGCCCGCCCTCTGCGTAATGGTTTTCGACGCTCAGATTCCTCTATACCCTGCCCCTGATCTTTATGCGCAAAGCAGCCCCCGCCCGCTCCGGTCTCACAAGAAGTGTCCGTCCCCTCGCGGCGCTCCTGCTCATTGGCTCGAGCCTCCTCGCCTGCGGAAAGAGAGCTCCGGAGGTCCCCGCCGGCCCTGCGACGCCCCGCTCCTCGACCAAGGCGGACCGCGAGAGCGTCTCTGTCACCATCTATAACTCGAACTTCGGGCTCGTGCGCGAGACGAGGCGCGTGAAGCTCGACGAAGGCAAGGTGGCCCTCGCTTTCGCCGACGTCTCCGCTCACGTTCAGCCTGAGACTGTCCATCTCAAGAGTCTCGATGGGAACAATCTTCTCACAGTCCTCGAGCAGAACTATCGCTACGACCTGCTCACGCCGGACAAACTCCTCGAGAAGTACATCGGGAAAAAGATCAAGGTCGCCCGCTACCACGAGAAGCTCGGCACCGAAGAAGTCGTCGAAGCGGATGTGCTGGCTGTAGAAGGCGGAGCCGTCTTTCGCATCAACGGGGAGATTGTCACCGGCCAGCCGGGTCGCCTGATTTTCCCTGAGATCCCGAACAACCTGCTTTCGCGCCCGACCCTCGTCTGGCTGCTCGCGAGCGGCCGGCCAGAGCAGCGCCTCGAGGTCAGCTACCTCACAGGTCAGATGCGCTGGCGCGCCGACTACGTGCTCGTCCTCGACCAAGATGACAAGCGCGCCGACTTGAGCGGCTGGGTCACGCTCGAGAATCGCTCAGGCACAAGTTACGATAACGCCGAGCTCAAGCTCGTAGCAGGTGACGTCCAGCGCGTAATTCCGCCGGCTCCTGCGCCCGTCCCCGAAGAGCAATACTACTACGAGTACGCTGAAGCCGCTGCCCCGCCGGCTTTCGCGCAGGAGCAGCTCTTCGAGTACCACCTCTACACTCTCTCCCGAAAGACAGACCTTCTCGACAACGAGCAGAAACAGGTCAGCCTGCTCGAAGCCGGACAGATCCCGGTCGAGAAGAAGCTCATCGTGCGCGGACAGAGCTACTGGTACACGACGCGCGCTGGGACTGTCCTCGAGAAGCAAAAAGTCTCCGCGTACCTCGAGTTCGAGAATACCGAGAAGAACCAGCTCGGCATGCCGCTGCCCAAGGGTACAATCCGCGTCTACAAGGCGAACCGCGGCGGTTCCCAAGAGTTCGTCGGAGAAGATTCGATCGACCACACGCCGCGTGACGAGAGGGTCTTGATCAAGCTGGGTGAGTCCTTCGACGTCGTCGTCGATCAGAAACAGGTCGAATACCTCGCTCTCAGCTCCTGCTCCAGCGAAAGCGCCTGGGAAATCGCGCTCCGGAATCACAAAGATCAGGCCGAGACCGTCGAGGTCGAACAGCCGGTCAGCGGAGATTACGAAGTCGTGAGCTCCAGCCACAAAGCGACCAAGAAGGACGTTCACACCTTCAGCTTCCAGGTCAAGGTCGACGCCCGCGGCGAAACCAAGATCACCTACCGCGTCCGAAACAAGTATTGCTAACGAGAAGAGAAGTTCCCTCGCCTCAGAGAAGGTAGAAACTCATGCCCCATTCATCGCGCTTCATCCACCGTCTGCTCGCTCTCCTCGCCCCACTCTCGTGCCTCGCTCCGGCCGCCGCCCAAACCGCTCCTGCCAAGAACCAGGTGAAGGTTTCCGACGAGAGCCAACGCAAAGAGGTCAGCCTCACCGTCTACAACTCGAACTTCGCCCTCGTGAGAGAGGTCCGAAAGCTCGATGGACTCGGCAAAGGCCAGTTCGAGCTCGAGTTCCGCGACGTAGCCGCCACAATCCAACCGGAGACCGTCGCTGTGAAGCCGGAGACCAAGGGGCTCCGTGTACTCGAACAGAACTACCGCTTCGACCTGCTCACACCCGACAAGCTCCTCGAAAAGTACGTCGGGCGCGACGTGCGAGCCTACCGGTACCACCCCGCGACCGGGCGCGAAGACGCCGTCGACGCGAAGCTCCTCTCGGTGACCGGCGGTCAAATCCTCCAAATTGGTAGCGAGATCACCTTCGACTACCCCGCGCGCCTCGCGTTCCCCGAGCTTCCCTCGAACCTAATCGCGAAGCCGACGCTCATGTGGCTGGTCGACAATAGTGCCGCCGCGGCCCAGAACATCGAGGTCTCCTACCTCGCCCAAGGGCTCTCTTGGAACGCCGACTATGTGCTGGTCGTGAACGAGAAAGATACCCAAGGAGACTTGGTTGGCTGGGTCACGCTGTCAAACAACTCGGGCACGAGCTACCGCGCAGCAGAGCTGAAGCTTGTCGCCGGTGACGTGAACCGAGTTCGCGAAGAAGAAATGGGCCCGACCATGGTGAAGTCCGCGCGCGGCGGGATGGCAGCGGACGCTGCCTTTCGCGAGGAGGGACTCCTCGAGTACCACCTGTACACGCTCGGCAGGCCCGCTGATGTGCTCGATCGCGAGCAGAAACAGGTCACCTTGCTCGAAGCGGCCGGACTCGGAATCCAGAAGAAGCTCGTGTTCTCCGGCCAGCAATATTATTACCAGAGCCAATACGGCGAACTTCAGAAGAACCAGAAGGTCTCGGTCTATCTCGACTTCGAGAACTCGGAGAAAAACCGCATGGGCATGCCGCTGCCGCGCGGCACGATCCGCGTCTACAAAGCAGATAGCGCGGGCAAGAAGCAGTTCGTGGGCGAGGATGCCATCGATCACACGCCGCGAGACGAGAAGCTCCACATCAAGGTCGGAGAGGCTTTCGATGTCGTCGCAGATCGGAAGCAGACCGCGTGGCGTTCGCTCGGCACTTGTACCTCCGAGTCCGCCTGGGAAATTGAGCTTCGCAATCACAAGGACGAGAACGTGACCGTCGAGGTCCGTGAGCCCGCGAGTGGCGACTTCACCATCGTCGAGTCGAGTCATCCTGCGAAGAAGGAGAGCTCCTCCCTTTTCAGCTTCGACGTGAGCGTCCCCAAGCGCGGCAAGACAAAGCTCACCTACCGCGCCCGCGTCCGCTGGTGCTGAGTCAGGCGCCCGCTTCCGCTTTTGCTGAGTCACTCGCCCGCGTCCCGGATCCGGACCGGACTCAGCGCGCTCTCAGCTGCGCAACTCCGCACAAGAAGGCCTGCTTTGGTTCCCACCCGAGCGGGCTTGATGCGGAGCGTCGAGCGGTCCTAAGAGGTCGCTCCCGGATGCGCATCTTTTTGGCCGAGGGCGAGCACCGCGCGCAGGGAATCCAGGTCGATCGGTTTGACGAGATGCGCGAGGAAGGCCTCACGCTGGGACCGTTCGTGATCCTGGGGGCGGCCGTAGCCGGTGACAGCGACGATACGGATGCCCTCGAGACCAGGGAGACTCCGGAGGCGCTGACCAAGCTCGTATCCGCTCATCCCGGGCAACCCGACGTCGAGCAGCGCGACCTCTGGCTTCTCCCGGAGGGCCACAGAGAGAGCGCTCGGGCCGTCAAACGCCGTCGAGACCGCATGCCCCTCGAGTTCAAGAAGGGCAGCCAGGAGCTCACAGGCGTCTCGATTGTCATCGACGATCAGGATCCGCGCTGGAGATATCGACCTTCTCGCCCGCTCTACTTGCGGCGGGATCGAAATGCGCCCGAGGGGAAGCTCGACGGTGACCTCTGTTCCTCTCCCAAGACCGTCACTGCGCGCCGTCACCCGCCCGCCATGAGCCGAGACGATGCCTTGTACGATCGAGAGCCCGAGCCCGAGCCCTCCCTGGGCCCGATCGAGAGCCTGAGGCGCCTGAACGAAGCGCTGGAATACCTGGTCGAGGGTCGCCGGATCGATGCCCATGCCGTCGTCGCGCACCGTAATCGTCGCGAGTTTGTGGTCGCTCGCGGCCCGGATCCAGATGCTTCCGCCCCGTGAGGTATACTTGATCGAGTTGTGGACAAGATTCGCGACGACCTGCGACAGGCGCACGAAGTCACACTCGATCGAGAAGTCGACTGGGATCTCGACGTGCAGTTGATGCGTGGCACGAGCGCCGGGCGGCCAGGTCACCTCAAGCGCGCGCTCGATGATCTCTGATACGGCCACCGGGCGCCGGTCGAGCTCAAGACGGCCATGGGTGATGCGCGCCACGTCGAGCAGGTCGTCGACCAAACGAACGAGGTGGTCCGTTTGCCGCTGAATGATGGCGACCTCCTTCTGGCGACCATCCTCGGGCCGGGAACTCATCAGCTCGAGCGCCGAACGAATCGGTGCGAGGGGATTTCTGAGTTCGTGACCGAGCATCGCAAGGAACTCATCTTTGGTTCGGTTCGCCGCTTCAGCGACTTCGCGCGCGCCCATCGCATCGCGATAGAGCTTTGCGTTCTCTACAGCCAAAGAAGCGCGATCGGCCAGCGTCTGAGCCACGACCAAGTCCTTCTTGTCGTAGCGCCGCTTCGACTCAGCCATGACCAGAGTGATCACGCCGAAGGGCTCACCGAGCCTCTTGAGAGGAACCCCGATATAGGAGCCGAGTCCGAGCTCGAAGATCTCCCGCTTGTGCTCCTCGTCTCGCGCCTGGGCTTCGAGCAGCGCTCGAGGGATCTCCTCGATCATCTCGGACTCGCCCGTCCGAAGAATGTGATGCACTCCGTTCGGTGCTTCGGGATCTGCCGGATAACGGCGCTCCAGCTCTCGAACTCGCCCGATCTTTTCGGGGTCGACGTGAGCTACCGCGAGCCGCGTCAATACACCGTCTTCAAGGATATCGACAGCACACCAATCAGCGATTGTCGGTACAGCCAGGCGCGCGACGGTCGCTAGAGTCTCGCGATAGTCGAGGCTCGAACTCAGCTCCTCGGTCGCGCGAGCCAAGAACGCCGCGCGAGCTTCGTCCGCCCGTTTCGGAGAGACGTCGCGGAAAACCAAGATGACCCCTGCAAGCTCGTCGTTCGAGGCCCGAATCGGCGAAGCGCTGTCGTCGATGGCAATCTCGCTGCCATCGGGACGCACAAGCAACGTGTGGTTCGCGAGGCCGACGATCGAACCGCTCCGGAGCACCTGGCGCACGGGACTCTCCACAGTTTCGCGGGTCCCTTCGCGAATGATCTTGAACACGTCCTCGAGAGGCCTTCCGAGGGCCTCCTCCGCTTTCCAGCCCGTGAGCTGTTCGGCGATCGGGTTCAGCAGATTGATGTTTCCTTTGGGGTCGGTCGCGATGACAGCATCCCCAATGCTTCTGAGCGCGATCTGAAACCACTCGCGCGCCAGACTCAGCTCCGCTTCGTGCTCTCGCGCTTCGGTCACGTCACGAAACAGATTCACGACGTACTGAACGCGGCCCTGTTCGTCCCGAAGAGCGTTGGCACGAACGATACCCCAGCGCTCCTTGCCATCGCCAAATCTCTGAAAACGAACAGAGAGCTCAGAGGCGGGAAGTCCTTGGATGAGACGCCTGCCCGGAAGCTCGTCGATGGGCAAGAGTCGCCCTTCCACATCTTGAAACTTCAGCCTGTTCATGACCTCGGCCGGGGGGAGCGCGAGGAATTCTTCCACCGTACCGCAGCCCGCGTTCTCCGCCGCCAAACGGTTGGCGTAAAGAATTCTCCCTTGCCGGTCTTGCAGAGCAATTCCTTCACCCACACCCGACAAAACGAGATCTCGTTGGGCGGTAGCGAGCTCCGCTTCGTGCACAGCGCGCCGGGCCGCTGTGCGCTGGACGATGAACCCGCCCATGACCGAGGCGATGCACAGTCCCTCGACGAGGAACACCGAAACGGCGACGAGCTCACGAGGGAGCTCCTCTTCACCGCTCGGCATAAAGAGCATCATTCCTACCAAGGCAGAGAGGACGGTCGTCGCTAGGCCCGCGAGCACACCTCCGCGGTAGGCCGCGCCCATGATCGCGGCGAAGTAGAGCAAGAAAGGCGTCGGCGAGCCGATGGACTCTGCGCAGGCAAGCTTGACCAATGTCATGCCGCCAACCAGGGCGGCTCCGAGCAGAGTCCCGGAGAGCCAGCTGTGATCACCGCGTCGTATGCTGCGGATTTGCTCGGGTAAGACTGAGAGAAGGGTCCTCATCGTTTTTTGGGTCGTTTCCTGGGGACCGAAGGAATTTCTACGAGATGACCCTAGCTGATGCACAAACCTCCACCAAACTTCGCCGATGAATGCCCTTCAAGGGGTGCACTTCTCGGAGAGATCTGCTCGATTTCCGGAAGCGAGCTCGATGCTCAGGAGCGGACTCTCCGAGCGCCACGCCGCTCCGCGGGAGCCCAGCACGAGCTGAATCTAGTTGTTTTTTAAGCATCAGGTGAGCGTCCGAAGACGCGCTCCAAGCTCTCTCGGGGCCGTGTCTGGGACGAGAGCCCCTCCTCAGAGCTACCGTTCGCGTGACGCCGCGTCACTCAGAACACGCGGCGAAAGAGCTCTACGCCGTACACCACAACGAGCACGACGAGCGTTACGTTGATGACGCGATCGAGTTTCTTTCGAAACCGCGCGAAGCGCGGCAAGACGAGCAAGCGCGCGAGGGCGAGCACGACGATCGAAATCGCCAAGACCTTTCGAATCACAAACTCACCCTCTCACTCCGCGTCCGCGCTCTCGATGATTCGATCAATGGACGAGCGCCTCTCCATACTTCCGCGGATCGGACGCGGCGCGCACGACTCCCTCGCGCCGCGAAAGAACCTGGACCGCGTGCGAGCGAAACCTCACCTCCGAGACCCTCTCTCCGCGAAACGCTAGATCCGCCTTGTGCTCTTCGGGTGTGCCCGGATCGACCATGATGGTGTCCGGACCTAAGGGGATCAGGATGCGCGACGCGCGCACGGCTTGTTCGGGGGTCTGACCGAAGACGAGGCAGCCGAGCAAGACTTGGGAGACGTTGGTCGGGATCGTCATGCCGCCCGATCCGCCCAACGCGAGCACCGCCTGTCCCCCTTCCACGACGATGGTCGGGGTCATGCTCGAGACCGGACGAGCCAGCGGCCGAGGTCGGTTCGGACTCTCCTTCATCCCAAAGGGGACCACGTCGGCCTGTTTCGTGAAATCGTCGAGCTGGTCGTTCAGAATGATGCCTCCGCTCGCGGTGACCAAGGTCGAGCCGAAGAGTCGGTTCACAGTGGTCGTGAGGGAGACGACGTTGCCCGCGCGATCGCTGACTACTAGGTGGTGCGTGCCGTGTTCTTCCTGTCCAAACAAGGGGAGCGCGTGCGTGCGGTCGAGGGCAATTTTCGCCTTACGAGCCGCGAGGCGAGTTTCAGCGATCAGCGCCTGAATGTCGACCTTCTCGATGTCGGGATCGCCCACGTACCTCATGCGATCAGCGATGGCCCCGCGCATGCCCTCTGCGAGCAGGTGCTGATAGGCGGGAGTCCCGAAGCCGAGCGTTCGGAGCTCGTCGGGCGAGAACATCATCAGCAGCTCAGCGACCATTAGGCCCCCAGCCGACGGCGGGGGCATCGTATAGACGTCCTTCCCGTCGTAGCGAATCCGGAGCGGCTCCCGCTCGACAACTCGATACTCGGAGAGATCCTCGAGGGTCAGAGCGCCCGCCGCTGCCCGGGTCGCCTCGACCATTTGAAGAGCCAGCGGCCCCTCCGTCATCACTGACCCGCCCTCGCGCCCGATGCGAGCGAGCGTGTCGGCGAGTTCAGTGTTGACGATGCGCTGTCCGACGACGGCCGCTTTTCCCTTCGGAAAAAAGAGGGATTTGAGCTGAGGGTTGCGCTCGAGCTTCTTCTCGCCATAGCCGAGCATGCCCGCGAGGTGCTGCGAGACAGGGTAACCATTTCTCGCTCGCGCTTCGGCCTTCTTGACCAGAACCGGAAAGGGGAGCTTTCCCGCGCGACGATGCAGCTCGATGAGTCCCAAGAGCTCACTCGGGGTTCCGACGAGCCGCCCTTCCTCACCTGGCGGCAGCGGCCTGGTTTCAAACTCTGCGGGGCTGATGGCCCGCGGAGCGCGCTCGCGGAAGTCGAGCACACTCATCTTCTGGGCCTTCTCATCCCAGAACATCGCGAACCCTCCGCCCCCGAGTCCGCTCGAAGTGGGCGCGGTCACGCCGGCAACGAGCGCCGCCACGATCGCCGCGTCAGCCGCCGATCCACCTGCGTCCAGGATGG
The DNA here is from genome assembly GCA_023428245.1 of Pseudomonadota bacterium. Classification (GTDB taxonomy): domain Bacteria; phylum Myxococcota_A; class Polyangia; order Polyangiales; family Polyangiaceae; genus NIC37A-2. The sequence continues at coordinate 13,476 of JAEYYX010000019.1, read as the reverse complement.
CCAGAGCGTCTCGAGTCGCCGTCGCATTCTCGGTCGCTACCGCGGCTCCCGGAACACCAGCCTCGAGCCGGGGCGCTCGCGCGAGCACGAGCGCGCAAAGGACGAGCACGAAAGGGACTGTGCTCCGAACTCGCAGGGCCATCTCTTTCACTTATCCGACCCCGAGCCCGCCGTCACGAGAGGAGCCGGAGGCACCGGCCGAAAAGTGACGGTCGCTCAGCGCTCCCGGCGAAGGGACTGCGAAGTCGCGCCTCGTCGGAACCGAAAGAGCCCTTTGGGTGGGGCTCGGTTTGGTACTACCTTCCGAAGGTCATGCGCTTTCTCTTCGTGATGGATCCCGCGCACTCAATGCTCCCGGACAAGGACACCTCGTTCGCCTTCATGGAGGCGGCCCAGGAGCGCGGTCATCAATGTTACCACTGCCTCCCGGCTCAGGTCGGCCTGCGCGGCAAACACGTGACCACCGTCTCCGCCCATGTCGAGGTCCTGCGAGAGGCGCCGGCGGTCAAGCTCGGAGTCTACGAGGAGCATCCCGCCGCTGATTTCGCTGCAATCTTCATTCGAAAAGATCCGCCTTTCGATGCCGCCTACTTGGCCCTGACTCAGGTGCTCGATCTCGCCGAAGCCGAGACCTTCGTCCTGAATCACCCGCGAGCCCTGCGCGACGCCAACGAGAAGCTTCTCGCTCTTCACTACCTCGACTTCATGCCCGAGACGATCGTCACGTCCCAGCCAAGCGACGTATTCGCCTTCGTCGATCGCGTCGGCGAAGCAGTCATGAAGCCCCTCGACGGGGCCGGCGGGAGCGGCGTCGTCCGCCTCTCAAAGGGCGACAAGAACGTGCGAGCGCTCACCGATCTCCTCACGGGAGAGGGAAAACGACTGGCGATGGTCCAGCGCTTCGAGCCCGCCATCAAAGAGGGCGACAAGCGCGTCCTGTTGCTCGACGGGGAGCTGCTCGGCGTCATCCGCCGCGTCCCTCAGAAAGAAGACTTCCGCGCCAACATCCACGTCGGTGGTCGCGTCGAAGCGACCGATCTGACTCCCCGCGAGAAAGAGCTCGTCCAGGCGATCGGACCGTCGCTCCGTGAGCGGGGTCTCTGGTTCGTCGGCCTCGACCTCATCGCCGAGAAGCTCATCGAGATCAACGTTACGAGCCCGACCGGCATTCAAGAGCTGGCTCGACTCACCGCGACCCGCCCCGCTCACAACGTCATCGAGTTCGTTGAGCACCAGGCAAGACTTCGCGGCGACCGCGGACAAGGCGCATGAACGACTTTCTGAAGAAGCTCGCGGTCGCTCTCGGCCTCGCTCTTCTCATCGTGCTTGGACTCCTCGGGGCTCGCTCGAGCGGGGGAGGTGCGCCTTTAGCGACACCACGAGCCCCGACGCCGCTCCCGCCCACGACGAATACGAAGACAGCCCGCGCGCTCATCCCGACCGGCGCTTGGCTGATCGTCGACTTCCACACGAGCCTCTCGGAAACGGCCCCTTTCGCCAGCAGCCCAGACCCCGCCTGCAGCGAGGTTCCGCCGCCGGAGCGCGCAGCCGTAGGCGTCTTGCCACCCCGAGCGGGAGAAGACTCGCCGGAGATCGTGCTCGGCGCCGCGGGGGTGTCGCGACGTTTTTTTGAGTGCGCGAGGCAGCAGATCTTGGCAAGCGGTGGACAGGAGTCACCTGTGAACCCCGCCATCGACTTCCTCAAGTCGAAGACCGGAATCTTGCTCCATGAGCGGCGCGGCCCCGTCGGGAACCTGGTCTTCGCAACGGGCAATCCCGACCTCGACGGACTCGTGCGCGCGCTGCTCCTCGATGACAAAGATCTCCCCTCCTCCCCCCACGCGGCGTTTCCGCCCCCGCCCGATGGGGCCCTTGCTCATGCAACGCTCGTCTTGCCCCCTGACTGGCTCGAAGCAGCAGGTCCCGAGGGAGCGCGCTCTCCCCTCCGGCACGCGCGCGGAGGGTTTGCCACCTTGCTCCCAAGCGGCACAGTGAAGGCGCGGCTCGTCTGTGCGGACGAGGGACGACCCGAGCTCAAGAAGTTCCTTGAGCGAGCTCTGAGAGACTTGAGCCAGAAGGTCCCGGGTGGTCTCGACACACCAGCGTTCCGAGAAGAGCCGGGGGCCATCGAGATCGAACTCGCGGGGAAGGTCTCCGGGCTCTCTCGCTGGCTCGGGCGCTTCGGAGGCCTCAAGAGCCCCTCAGTCCGGGCGCGCTCGACCGGGGAGCCTCAGAGGGAGCAGGACTGAGGCCCACCCGACGGCCGACTCCGCGAGAAGGGTCCGCAGGCGATTTTGGACACGAAGACCTTAACCTGCTAATTTTATAGATGAATCTCCGGTATCCTGAACGGGCGTACCCGAGATCATCCCGAAAGAAAAGGAGAATGCCGCAGAATTCCTGCTGAGAGATCGGCGATTGATCCTTGCGCCCGGGGGTTATCGCGTTTAGCTTTCGCGGCCCTTCCCCATGGCAAACGCAGTCATTCGCACCGGCGGAAAACAGTACCGGGTCTCGCCCGGCGACGTTCTTCGCATTGAAAAATTGGATGGTTCCCCCGGAGATCGGGTGACGTTCGAAGAGGTCCTCTTCCTCGGTGGAGACAGCCCGAAGTTCGGCGCTCCGCTCGTGTCGGGTGCCAAGGTCGAAGGTGAGATCGTCGCGCAAGGTCGCGGCGAGAAGCTCGTCATCTTCAAGTTCAAGCGCCGGAAGAAGCACCGCCGCAAGAACGGTCATCGTCAATCCTTCACCGCAGTCAAGATCACGGAGGTCCTCGGCTAATGGCACATAAAAAGGGCGGCGGCTCCACACGCAACGGTCGCGATTCGAGTGCGCAGCACCGCGGAGTGAAGGTCTTCGGAGGCCAGACCATCAGCGCTGGCGGGATCATCATCCGTCAGGTTGGCCAGAGCGTTGATCCTGGGAACAACGTCGGTCGCGCCAAAGACTTCACTCTCTATTCGCTCATCGACGGCGTCGTGAAGTTCGAATGGGCTTCGCGCTCGAAGAAGAAGGTCTCGGTCTACCCGATCGAGGCTTGAGGGAAGTTCTTCGATCCGGTATTGCGCCGCCTCCCCCCGAGGCGGCGTTTTCTTTTTTTGCGCGGGACAACCTGCGTGCTCCCCTCACAAGGCGTAGGTTCTGCGGTAGGTTTCGGGGGTGAGCCCCACCTCGGTCGGACAGACCCCGTAGGTCGTTCGTCCCCCCTCGATGTCCAGCCTCTCGAAAATCAGTGTCTTGCCTGCCGATCTGGCGAACCAGATCGCCGCAGGTGAGGTCGTCGAGAGACCAGCCAGCGTCGCCAAAGAACTCCTCGAAAATGCCCTGGACGCCGGTGCGACGCGCATCGAGCTCAGCTTGAGCGGCGGCGGACTCAAGGAGCTCACCGTCATCGACGACGGCGTCGGTATGAGCCCCGGGGACGCCAGCCTAGCCCTCTTGCGCCACGCCACGAGCAAGCTGCGCGCCTTCTCAGACCTCGACTCGCTCTGCTCCTTTGGATTCCGTGGCGAGGCGCTCCCAAGCATCGCTTCGGTCAGCCGCTTCGAGCTCACGACCCGCGACGCGACGCGCGACGAGGCAACAGTCGTCACTGTGCTCGGCGGCAAGAACGCTCAGCACCGGAACGCGGGCGGACCCGTGGGAACGAAGGTCAGTGTCCGCGACCTCTTCTTCAACGTCCCCGCCCGCCTGAAGTTCCTGCGCTCGACCAGCACCGAGAGCGGCCACGTGAGTGACGTGTTCGTGGCGCTGGCGCTCGGTCGGCCCGAGGTGACCTTCGTCCTGTCGCGCGACGGGCGCACTGTGCGAAAGCTCCCGAAGGTAAAGAGCCGGAGAGAGCGCGCCGTACAGGTCCTCGAACGGGACGACCTGAAACACGTGCGCGGAGAGCGCGGCCCCCTCCGCATCGAAGCATTTTTGGCCGGGCCGGAGTCTGCGCGCAACGGCGCCTCCGGACTTCGCTTCTTGGTCAACGGGCGCCCGGTGCGCGATCGCGCCCTCGCCCAAGCTGTCGCTCAAACTTACGGCTCAAGTCTCGAGCGAGGGCGCTACCCGGTCGGCGTCGTCTTTCTCGATCTCCCGGCGCACCTCGTCGACATCAACGTCCACCCCCAGAAGCTCGAGGTCCGCTTCGCTGAATCCCGCGCCGTTTTCGACGCACTCTTCCAGATCCTCTCGAAGGAACTCGGGTTCGCGTCAGTAGAAACTCTCACCAAGGCGACCGCGCCGAGCCTTCGCCCCTTTTCGCGCGACCGGGAGCCCTCCCCCCGCGCCGAAGTCGCTCCCCGCGCCGAAGTCGCTCCCCGCGCCGAAGATCGCCAGACCCTCCGTGTGCGATCGAATGTGAACGAGGAAGTTCCGTCGATCCGTCCCGAGACCCTGCGCGCCTTCGAGCTCAAGGACGCAGCCCAGCCGGGACGCAGTCGTCTCCGCTTCATCGCACAGCTCCGTCGCAGCTATCTCATCTGCGAAGGACGCGAGGGACTCGTCATCCTCGACCAAGCGCGCCTCGCGGAGCGTGTCCTCTGCTCGAGACTCTGGAACGACTTCCTCGAAGGACGCACTCGGGCTCAGTCCCTGCTGTTCCCGGTTCTAGTCGTCGTACCCGACGGACTCGAGCACATCCTCTCTCTCGCCGCGCCCCTCACCCAGCTCGGCATCGAGGTGCGCGACAAGAGCGATACCGTCGCCACCATTCACTCCGTTCCCGACGCCCTTTCCCACGCGCCCCCAGAAGCCGTCCTCGCCGTCGTCAGCCAAACTCTCCGCGAGAGCCCCGAGCTCTCGCCGCACGAGCGCCTCCGCAAGCTCACGCTCCGTCTCGGCGACGCCTTCTGTCTGAAGCGAGGTCAAACGCTCGGCTTCGGCGAAGCCGCAAGCTTGCTCGCGAACTTCGACGAACTCGACTCGATTTTCGAAGGCCCCTCGCCGATCGTCCATCGCGTCTCCTTCGAGGAGCTCGACGGCGGCACGCGGGAGCCAGCGCCCGGCGCCCCGACCTCGGACGGGAGCCGTGCCCCCCCCGCCCCCGAAGCCCCAGCGAGCACCCAAGAGCCGAAAGGCTCGAGCGGAACTCAGAGCTCCACGAAGCCAAGACTCTCCGCCGAAGAGCCCGAGGAGCCGAGGCCCCGGGAGTCGGTAGAGCGCCGCACCCGAGGCCCGCGCGCCGACACTGCCCCCGCACAGGCCCCCAAACAGCGGAGCCGCGGAAGATGAGCGAACTGTCAGTCCTCGTCTTGGTCGGCCCGACCGCGTCGGGGAAGACAGAGCTCGCCCTCGAACTCGCCCCGCTCCTGAATGCCGAGATCGTCAGCGTCGACAGCGTCCAGATCTACCGCCATTTCGACATCGGCTCCGGAAAGCCTACTCAGGAGGAGCTCGCCCGCGTCCCTCATCATCTCATCTCAACCCAAGATCCGACCGATCCGGTTGAAGCGAGTCAATTCCAGGCGCTAGCAGATCAGGTCATCTCCGACATCGCCGCCCGCGGCAAACAGGTCATCCTGTGCGGCGGAACGTTCCTCTGGCATCGCGCGCTCCTGTATGGCCTCGCCGAAGCCCCCGAGGCGCAGCCCGAACTCCGCCGCGCCCACGCGGAACTCGTCGAACGTGAAGGCCGAAAAGCCCTGCACGACCGTCTTCACGCGGTCGACCCTCAGTCCGCAGCGAAGCTTCATCCGAACGATTTCGTGCGTGTGAGTCGCGCCCTCGAAGTCTTCGAAGCCAGCGGCCAGAAGATGAGCTCCTTACAAGAGGCACACGGTTTCCGCTCCGAGCGCTATCGCCCTGTCTTCGTCGGAATCGACTGGCCTCGGGAGGACTACGACGAACGCCTGCTCCGGCGAACCCGCGGCCTCTTTGGGCGAGGCTTCGTCGAAGAGGTGCGTTCCCTGCTTGAACAAGGGTACGGCGAGACCCGCGCCATGGCCTCGGTGGGCTATCTCCAGGTGCGCGACGCGGTTCGCTCCGGGGACGTCGACCTCGAAGCGCTCATCACACTCGTCTACCAAAAAACCCGCATCTTCGCGCGCCGCCAGCGCACTTGGCTCCGCGATCGCGAAATTCATTGGCTGCCGCCGAGCGCCCTCGAATCTCGCGGAGATCCCCTCTCTCCCGAGCTCGTTCGCCTGCTCGAAACCTGGAAAACTCACGCAGGCTGACGCGCCGTCCCCCGCCTTCCCGAGCTGAACACGTCGTCCCCCTCGCACCGTGCTCCATCCACGCACGCCAGCCCTCGCACACCCGCCCAGCGAGTTCTTTTGGCCCCGGTCCATCACAAAAGGCTACTCCCAGCCGAGCCTTCGCCTGAGCTCACCGGCCACCGCTTCGCTGCCATCCAGGAATCGGGCCTCTCGACGACTCAGAGGAGTCCGGCCGGGCCATGAATCGAACCCCCTAGTGGGCGTCGGAGCGAGCTCAGTTGCCCTCCGTGGGACGTTCCCTTCCCGCTCCTCAGCCGTCGCTCCAGCTGCTGCAATTCGGGTCGCCTCGATAATGGAACACTCGTCGCCCGCCGAGCCGGACATGGCCCACCATGGCTGGGCGAAAACAAGCGAGACAGGTCCCCTCCGGGCGACGAACACTCGGATACACGACCCCGAGCGATCCGAGTTCGAGCAATTGCTCCGCGAGAGCCTGCGATGCGACGTAGCTCGTCGGGTCGAGATAGACGTCGAAACAGGAGTCACCCCGAAGGTCGTGAAACTCACCGGAGAAGTCCGCGAGCAGCTCTCGGTAGACCACGTCTTCTTCCAGCCAATTGGTTTCGACGAACTCGAGCACCTTGTGGAACATGACCTCGCTCTCGGAGGTCTCTCGCTCGAAGGCCGCATACCAAGCGCCGCGCTCGGGCCCGTTGAAGCGACTCCCGAGCGGATGCGCGTGGCAGAAGGCAGCGTTCACGATCCGGTAGTTCGGGATTCCGAAGACGAGCTCCTGGATCCCGATGCCCGGGAGGCGCTCATTTTCGGCCCAAAGTCGCTCGTTCGTCGCATGATCGAGATCGAAGATCTCGCTCAAATGTTCGTCGCTGTCGGCGATCCGACGCAGAACGCTTTCTCCGCCATCGATGAACCTTTCGGGGATCAAACGGTAGGTATCGAAACGTCGCACCAGACTCAGGGGCAGCGCGGGCGCTCGGGTTCTTTTCCGCTTCAATGTTGTCCTCCTCGCCGCGCGTCGAGCAGCCGCCGCACGATCGCAAACGAAGGTAGCCCGCCGCGGACCATGAACTCGAGAGGCGAAATCCCGCCGAAGATTCGATTCGTGTTCGGTCGCGTCACCCAAGCGTCCGCGAGAGCTTCCGAGTACAGGATGTGAAGCGCCTTGAAGATTCCGACGAGGTACGAGATGCGCTGCAGGCGATCCGCGTCGAGCACGCGCACGGGGTTCTTCTTCAGCTCGTAGTAGGGGCCGTTCGAAATGCCGCCGAGCAAGGCGCGCGCATCTTCATCGCGCGCCTCCCAACGCTCCATGATGTTGAAGAAGGCGCGGAGCGCGCCCCCGCTGAGCCGCTCCCGGACCGCTTTGTCGGTCAGGTCGACGAGCGGCGAGGCCTCGTAGCGGGTGAGCGGGTAGGTCCTCGGAAGCGCCACTATTGTCTCCTGTTTCGGAGTAGGATGACTCCGTTTTCGGAGTCCGCAAGTTTCGAGGCGGCTTCCAGCCTAAAAGACCTGGATGACCGCGGTCTCGCCAGAGGTCAGCCAGCCCGGGTGGGCCGCGTCGAGCTCTTCTGCACGCCCGCGCTCGAGCCCGACCAGGACCTCCGACTTGAGGACCCGGAGGGCGACAAGAGGAGGAAAGCCGGTGGGTCCCGCTGCGGCCGCGGGAGTGTCGAAGGGGTAAAGGCGATCTTCAATGATGCGCCGGTAGTTCAGATCTCCTTTGAGGACGAGGACGTCAGCTCGCCCGATGTCCGCTCGCAGTTCACCGGGCATGTTCGTGAGGTGGAGCGGACGACACCAAAACGCGTCCGTCCGGAGCTCGAGCAGGCCTCCCTCGAGCGCGCGCCCGAGCCGCTCTCCTATCGCCCGGAGCGGACCCACTCCACGCTTCAGGAGCTCACCGATCGTCCATCGCACGTCTCCCTCCGTCGCATCGGATATGAAAAAGGGGCGCGGCTTATGGTGCAGTCTCACCTTTTTTCCACCGCGCAAGAGCACATCACAAGCGAGCAGATCGCAGGTCAGCTCACTGCCCGCGTTGTCGAGGGTGATATCGACCATGTTTGCTCCATCGAGAAGCTCGAGCGCATTTCTGCGGTCATCTACGATGAGCTCGCGGCCATCGCCGCGCCTTTGAAAACTTAGATCGTGGAGATTTCCCCAGAGGGAGAGCTCGAGCGCTAGGCTGAGTCCTTCACTCCGATCAGACTGCTCCCTTTCAGCCCATTTCTGCGCCGCCGGGAGCCCTGCCTCGAAACCTTCCCGCTTCGCCTCCGCGAATGGGTCACAGGTCGCCTCTCCCTGGTACCCCGTCGCATTCAGAAGCGCGAAGTGGAACACAGTCTCCGCTTCAAAGAACGGCAGCGCATCCCAGGTAAGTCCTTCGTGAGAAAGGCGCGCGCTCTGCCAAAACTCCCCGTCCAGCTCGCTCTCGACGAGCAGCGTTGGCAGCGGACCTCGAGGGAGCGATGCGGAAAGGACTTCGAGACGCTCTCTGACTTCCGGCGACCAGCCGCTTCGTGAGAGGACATCTTGGATCATGAGCGGCATGCGCTCTTCGAAAGTCCGCCCCGCGAAGTTGTCCTTTCGGATCGGCATGGATTCGGGAAGCTCTCGGCCGGCGGCGCTCATGTCCTCGAGCGTTTCACAAAACCCTCCGGGGAGCATTGGTCACGCGTCCATCGATCCACGCTCCTAGATTGCCGCTCGGGCGGCGCCACCCTCGCGTGCGCGCCCATGTAGCGCCCCAGAGGTAAGGCTCAACCTCTTCTGTAGACGCCCGGGGTGATGCCGGTGCGCTGCTTGAAGACAGTCGTGAAATGGCCCTGGTTCGAGAACCCACAGGCGGAGGCGATCTCGGCGATAGGAATTCGAACGTCCCGCAGCATAGCGCGCGCGCGCTCGATCCTGCGCGAGAGCACGTACTGGTGAGGAGACTGCTCGAAGGCCTGCTTGAAGAGGCGCGAGAAGTGATCCGGCGAATATCCGACCACACTCGCAAGATCGAGAAGGCCGAAGTTCTTATCAAGCTTCTGCTCGATGAAGTTCTTCACCTGCTCGCTCTGGGCCGGAGTCAAGCTCGGCGTCCTCGGAGGCGCGGGAGCCTCTGCCTTCGGACCGTAACGCGCCGAAATGTAGGAAGCGAGCGCGAGGGAGAGCGATTGTGTGTAGAGAGCGCCAAGTGGCGTCCTTCCCTCTGCTTGTCCTTGGAGCCTCTGAACGAGATCAAGAACGTGCGCGTCAATGACGCCAAACTGTGGACCACGATCCTGATCCATGCCTGACATCTCTTCTGAGCAGAGCGCCTCGAGGCAGCTCGTAGGCAAGTTCACCGAAACACTCGTCGACGGCGCTCCCTGATAGCGAACGCTCTTCATGAACGTACCGGCCGGGAGCAGGTCGATCGTGCCCGAGCGGCGCTGGAAGCTATATTCGCGCTCCTCTCCTGTGAGAGGTTCACGATACACCACGGTCACCTCCGACGGTCCACCGGTCCAGACGAGGATAGCGTCCGTATCGGTCGAGAGCTCTTCCACGCTCCCGCTCTCGGGAAGGTGCCCAATACGCAGCGGCAGTCCTGGCCAATCCGATCCGGTCAGCGCGGCGCCGTACTTCGAAGGACGTTCAATCTCCATGAGCATGAGTAACGAGACCATTGATGTCCCCGCGGGCCCGGGTTCCGTCAAACCTCGAGCGGAGCCACGCCATTGAGCGTTCGGCGTCAAACGCAAAAATGGGGTCAAAAATTTCTCGCTCCCCGGGAAACCCTGGAATTTTTCACCTTCGAACCCCGAGTTCCCGAAAAACTTGGACGAAAACGAGAAAGCCACGGTCGCGAGCCAACTTTAGGCTCGACCCGCGTCTCAGCCGCTCGGGATGCACACCTCCCTCCAAGTCCGCTCCCGAAGGTCATCGCGTTATGCACACTCTTTCCTCCCTCAAGATGCGTGGCTTCTCTTTCAGCTCGCTGACGCTCCTCTCGCTCACACTTCTCTCATCTCCAGGGTGCTCCAGCGGGCTGAGTTCCGCGACGGACGATGGTGCCCCGGGAAGCGGTGGTCTCGCCGCAGCTGGAGGCGCAAGCGCGGGTGGTACGAGTTCAGGCGGCGCGGCGAGCTCCGGTGGAGCAGCAGCTGGAGGAGGGGCAATCTCGGGAGGCGCGGCGAGCGGTGGGTCACAACCAGCTACCGGTGGGTCGACGAGCGGGGGCGCCTCACCTACGGGAGATGCGAACACGGGAGGTTCCGCCGACGGAGGCTCAAGCAGCGGAGGCAGCGATGGCTCGGGGGGAAGCGCAGGATTTCAGCCCTGTCCCGCGACGGGCCCTTGTAAGATCTTGCCTCTTGGCGACTCGATCACCTTCGGTCTCGGCTTTGACGGCGGCTATCGCGTCGAGCTCTTCCGCCTTGCGACGGAAGATGGCCACGAAATCACCTTCACCGGGACGCAGAACCCGAACGGCCCGAGCATGGTCGCTGGCAAGCCGTTCCCTCAGAACCACGAAGGCATCAGTGGCCAGACGATTCAGCAGATCGCAGGTCGCGTTCCCCAGCCGGCGTTTCGCGACGACACACCTCACATCATCCTGCTCCACGCTGGGACCAACGACATGTACCAGATGCCGCAGGGCGCGACCGATCGCCTCGGCATGCTCATCGACAAGTTGATCGATGAAGCCCCAGACGCCCTCATCGTCGTCTCGAACATCATCCCCTTCCCCCAGTCCGCCTCGACAGTGACGAGCTTCAACATGCCGATCCAGGGCATGGTCGAGGAGCGAGCAGGCCAGGGCGCTCACATTCTCTTCGTAGATCAGTTCGCGAACTTCCCGGCGGGCGAGCTCGGCGACGGGGTCCACCCGAACCAGGCCGGCTATGGCCGCATGGCTGAAAAATGGTACGCCGCGATTGAGCCCTATTTGCCGTAAAGCCGGACGGTCCCCTCGCACGCCACCTCACTGCGGCACTCGGGGCTCGCTGGCGCGTCAGAGCCATAGTACTGAGAGCCTGCGAAATCCTCCGGGCACTCCGAGTGCGTGCTGCTCCCGCGCGAGAGCCCGAACCAAGCGCAGATCTACCTACCTCTGCTCATCGTAGGCTCATAGGATGATGATTATCTCATCCTGAGCCAGCTCCGAGCGCGATCCAAAATATTTCTTCTCCCCCCAGGTCGCTTTTTTTCTCCGATCCCGCTCTCTCTACGTGAAGGCCTCAAAAAGGCTCAGCTTTTTGCTCGCCCAGCTCCGCCTCGTCTCTTGGCCTGAACCTCATCGAGGACGCCGCTCATCTTTTCGGCGCCCGCTCGGCCATCAGCCCCATCGAGTTCCCGGCAGCCGCGTGGTCCTCCTAGCGCGCATCGTCCGCGGCCGGCCCGGCGACCTGAAGGATGAGCTCTCCCGCCTCAGGCACGACTATGAAAAGTACGTTCAGGGCTTTTGCTCCGAACAAGATCCGGGAAGGCTCGTCTGTCTCTACGAGTCTGTCTCTACGAGACCAAAGCCGATTGGGAAGCTTGGGAGTCGCATCCCGCGGGAGACCGAAAAAGAGAGCCGCGTTATCCACATGAAGCCATCATCAATCCTCGGGCCTCTGGCACACAGCAAATGTGATCGAGCCCTTCATGGCGCTCTTCCTCACGCCTTACCCTGACACCCTGCACCGGCCTCGTTCAAGGGCTCGCGTCGTCGCGGTAGCTCACGACCGCCCAGAAGGGGCGATTGAGTTAAGGCGCCGTTCAGGTTCCGTTTGCCCTCCTGGGCGATCCGAGCGACGAAGCTCAACGAAATGAGCCGCATCTCGGAGTTCGCTCGCACGGCGAGCCTCATCGCAATCCTCTGCTCTCCGTATAGCGCCAAGTTCGCTGGGCGATACACTCCGGAGCTCGGAGAACCTCCCATGTACGACCGAAGAATCGGATCCGGACTCAGCCACTGCCCAACGCGTGGGTCATATTGCCTCGCTCCGAAATCATAGAGCTGCGTGTCCGCGTCCCATTCTTTACCCGTGAATAGCCACCTCGGCGTCTGAGTGTAGTTTTGATTGAGCTGGTCGATCCAGAGCTCTCCGCTCGGGAAGAACTCCGTATGGCTGAGCAGGTTCTGGTGACCGTCCAGCGTGTAATGCGCGGAGCCTAAGTGGTCGCTCACATAGTACTGGATAGGCCTCTCGCTGAACCAAGCTGCGTGCATCTTGCTCGCGAGGCGCTCTCCCCCTGCATAGATGTGCTTGGTGACTCTTGAGGCCCCCTTGCAACGGCTCCTCGGCTTCGCCTCGGGGGCCGTTGATTCCCCCTTATCCGTGCTCGCTGCCTGCCTTCGGCAGGAAGCTCCGCGCGGATGGGGGAATGGGCGCGGGGCTTTATGTACAGCGCGATGTACTCTTGAGTTTGCGCTCCCTGAGAAGGTGCCACTTCGTTTGGGCCTCCGCGCGCGCTCGCGTTGCGCGCGCTCCGGCACGGGCGCTCGCGAGGAGCGCTGCGTTTCCTCGGTGGCAATGCTCTCCACGTAGTTTGGAGCCTATCACAGGTTGCTCCTCGAGCGATGTCTGAAGCGAGCTCTCTCTTCTCGCCCGGCAAGAGGCCCAGGCCCGAGTAGTGGCGCACGCCCCGCGCCAGCGGCGCCTCGGGGAGGACTCGGCTCCTTGGGCCGCGCCTCTGGCACGGCGCCTGCGCCAGGTGTGGTCGTGCCCGGCCCTCTTGCCGGGCGGAAAGGTTGTCCGTGCCTCGCTCTTCTCCTCTCGCTTCCCTCTCTCCTGCGGCGCGGAGCGCCGCTGAGAGCTACCGCGCTCGTCTCGAGCTCTTTGCTGCTCGGATGCGCTTCGCTCCTTCGCCTCTCGAGGCGAAGCTCTGGTCCACTCTGAAAGGGAGTCAGCTCGGCGTTGGCTTTCGCCGCCAGGTGATTCTCGGTGACGCTACTAAGAAGCTCTATATCGTCGACTTCTGTGCTCCGTCTCGGAAGCTCGTCGTTGAAGTCGATGACGCCTCCCACGTCGGTCGAGAGCGGCAGGACGCTCGGCGCGATGCTACGCTCGTCCGACTTGGCTACCGCGTCGTGAGGATTCCCGCCTCGCTCGTCGAGCGAAACTTGGAGGAAGCGGTCGCTCGGGTCCGCGAGGCGCTGCGTTAGGCTACGCTTGCAATCTCGAGCCCGGGGATCGGGTCGGGTATTTTGTGCGACTGAGTGCTCTTGCCCCGCGCCTGCGACGCTGGTGATGTTTCGAGGTTTCAAGGAACGAGGGACGATTGAGTCCTCAGTAGCAACTGAGGCTATCACAATCGTGTCAGGCCTGAAGAGAATTCCTCGAATCACACTCAG